>NZ_BIMH01000058.1 GCF_004000985.1 Paenibacillus validus NBRC 15382
ACGCGCAGCAGCCCGAAGGCGTCGCCGGCGGTTACCGTCCGCTCGGCGGCGGCATAGACGCCCCGGCCTAGCCCCGCCAGCCGGCTGGTCAAGCGCGCCTCGCCGCGGAAGCCCGCCGGCGCGTAAGCGCACAGCGTCACAGCTTCGCCGGTGCCGGTATGCACCCAGCGCTCCTC
The DNA here is from genome assembly GCF_004000985.1 of Paenibacillus validus NBRC 15382. Lineage (GTDB taxonomy): Bacteria > Bacillota > Bacilli > Paenibacillales > NBRC-103111 > Paenibacillus_G > Paenibacillus_G validus. The sequence continues at coordinate 177 of NZ_BIMH01000058.1, forward strand.
GAAACGCAGCCAGACGCCGGGCAGACCGCGCGCAGGCAGCGATACCCGATACGCGAAGCTGAGCGATTCCCCCGTAAATACATAGAGCAACCCGGCTTCAACCGGCTTCGTTTCTCTGGCCCCTAGATCAGAGAACGTATGTTCCGGACCCAGAAACAACCGCTCCACCCGGACTCCCCGACGAACGGACAGGTAGACTAGCAGCCCGTAGATCCACAGCAAGACGGCCACCCCCAGCGCGAACCAGGCCGTGCGGCCGCCCCAAGTCGCCGCCCAGACGCCGGCGGCCGCTCCAATCACGACAAGTCCGATTAAGCTTCGCATCGCGGATCGCCTCTCAACCGGCCGCATGGCGGCGAACCGGCACCGGCGTCGCCGCCAGCAGGTCGCCCATCACCGTGTCGGCGCTCTTCCCGGCCATGGAGGCATTCGCTCCGAGCATGATCCGATGCGCAAGCACCGGGACGCAGAGCGATTTAATATCGTCGGGAATCACGAAACCGCGTCCGCAGCGGAACGCTTCCGCCTGGGCGGCGCGCATCAGCGCGATCGACGCCCGCGGACTGGCCCCGAGGGCGATATCCGGATGTTGACGGGTCGCCGTCGTCAGCTGCACGATATATTGCTTGATCGTCTCGTCGACGTGCACGGCACGCACTTGTTTTTGCAGCTGGGCGAACTCCTCCTGCAGCACGACCGTCCGAATGTGCGTGAGCGGAAACGCATCCTCCATCCGGTTCAGCATCTCCACCTCGTCGCGCGGCTCGGGATACCCCAATCGCAGCTTGAGGAGAAACCGGTCCAGCTGCGCCTCCGGCAGCGGGAACGTCCCTTCGAAATCGATCGGATTTTGCGTCGCGAGCAGAAAGAACGGCTCCGGCAGCGGATACGTCGTCCCGTCGACCGTCACCCGCTTCTCCTCCATCGCTTCCAGCAAAGCCGCCTGGGTTCGCGGCGACGTCCGGTTCAGCTCGTCGGCCAATACGATCGGCGCGAGCAGTGGACCCGGCCGAAATTCAAATTCGGCTGTCCGTTGATTATAAATCGATACCCCCGTCAAATCCGAGGGCAGCAGGTCGGGCGTACATTGAATGCGTGTAAACCCGCAATCGATCGTACGCGCCAAGGCACGGACGAGCATCGTTTTACCGACGCCGGGCACGTCTTCGAGCAGAACATGACCGCCGGCCAGCAGGGCGACGAGCAGCTTCTCGATCACGTCCCGTTTGCCGACAATCACTTTTTCCACTTGATATACGATACGCCCAAGCAAAGCTTCGGGAGAATCCGTTACGGATGAGGACGACATCATGTTTATAACCTCCTAAAATGCGGCTCATAGTCTTCATAGACTTGGAATCCTATGAATCCAGTATTGCCGAATTTCAGAGATTTTAGACGGGAACCGAACGCTTCGCCGCAGCCGCCCACAGCCGCCCCAGTTCGAGCGGCAAGCCTTGCCGGAAGGTGGCCCGGACCGTGGCGGGATGCCCGTCCGTCTCCGGCTCGTAAGCGACGATCTGCGCGCCGAGCAGCTCCAGCGCGCTGCGCAGCGGCACATATAACGAGCCCTCTCGCAGCTCCATTTCAGGCAGAGGGATGACGGTTACAGCTTCATGCCCGGAAGGGTCCCATTGCGGCTGCTCCCGATAAACCCGCAGCTCGCAGTTCGCTAAATCGTACTCCGTCCGGGAGCTCCCGTATCGAACGACCGCCGTCCGCGCGCCCGGCTCCCATACCACCTCCGCTCCCAGCGGCTGGACGAGCTCCCGCAGTGGAACAATGAACCGCTCTTCCCGAAAGAGGAAGCCGTCCCGCCGGAAATCCACGGTCGTATAGTCCGTCCGAAGACGCAACTGGTCAGGGCCTCCCGCTGCAATCCCCCCGGAGGCCAGCGCCGTCTCAGGGGCCGGTTTCACTTCCGAGCCTGCGCCCGCTTCTTCCGCAACGCTCCCGGCTGCCGCCCAAACCGGGCGGTGCTCCTCAACCGCCTGCAGCTGCTGTTGAAAGGCGCTCCACGACGTTCCACGCTGCCATTTGGCTTTGCTCACGCCAAACTGCGCCGGCTTCACTTCCGTCGAAAGCGGAGCGAACCGGTAGCCTTGATCTTTAAACAATTTGATAATTTTCGGCAGCGCTTTCAAGGTTTGCTCATGACCCGGTCCGTCATGCATCAAGACGGTCACCTCGTGCCGGAACGGACCTTGGGCCACCGTATGCGCGATGTCCTCCGCGGTCGCACCCGCCTTGCGCGCATCCTCGCTGTCGATCGTCCAATCGAAGACGGAATATCCGCCGCGGTTCAACAAATAAAAGTAAAACGCATCAAAGTTGCCAGCCGTTCCCCCCGGAGCACGTACGAGCGGCGTTCTAACGCCCGTCGCATCGAACAAAATTTGTTCCGTTCGCTGCAGCTGCTCCCAGTACGCTCCGAAATTCGAGTACAGCTCTTTATATACATGGTTATACGAATGGTTCCCGATCGCATGCCCTTCCTCCACGATTCGTTTCACGACATGGGGTCTGGCTTCGGCCTGCTCGCCCAAGACGAAGAAGGTGGCCCGCACCTCTTCCTCCTTCAAGACATCCAGCACCTGCGGCGTAAAGGCGCTCGGTCCGTCGTCGAACGTCAAGTAGACGGTCGGCTCTTCCGGCTTTCGGTACGACATCTCTTCCGCTTCTACACGTTTACCGGAGGAGAGCGAGGCGAACACCTCGTCCGCCTCCTTGGCGGTCAGCGGGGCGGCGGCGAACGTTTGCGGGGCGGCCGATAGCCATATGGCGAGGACCAGTATTCCGGTCAAGAAAGAATGCAAGATGCTGTTTCTACTGCTGGTGCGTTCAGCCGATGTTACCCGCTTCATTTGAATCCCTCCGTATATTCTATGGGCTTTCGTTTTACTAGAATATATGGAGGGACCCTAGCATTTAGACCTGTGCGCCGCGAAACTTCGCTAGATTGCCTCTTGTGATTATGGGCGCCTCCGGCCAGTTCGTCCTACCGGTTTGCTTCGAGAAGCGCATAGAGGAACTATGATCCGCTATTGTCCCTCCTTCCCCGCATCATCGAAAAATAACGAACCTTCAGAGCCTTATTATTCGAGCGCCACCGAGGACCGTCTACACGTCGAAAACGGCGGAATAAGCTGTCCAGCGTTCTGCTATTTCGTACCAGCTCTACCCGTGTTGCCAGGTTCGCGGCCTTTTCACTACCGCCCGTTGTTCCAAGGAATGCCGAACCTGCACTAAGGCCCCCGTCTCCCCGCTCCCGCGCCAAAAAACCGCAGAAAGGCCTCGGCCTCCCTGCGGTTTCATGCATACTTGTTCTTTGCGTTGATGCGCCTGCGACCGCCGTACCCCTTACGGCTGCCCCGGCTGACCTTTGCCAAACCTGCTATTCTTCCACGCGGCAAGATGAAGCTGGAACTCCTGATCGATGAGGGCCGCTCTCGTATTCAGCTCATCCATCCATGTCTTGTCGCCGACCAGCGACGCTGCGTAGATGTAATTGTGCAGCTCGCTCAGCTTGCGGGCATAGTTCGCATTCGCCTGCAGGCACATCGTCAACTCATTCGACTCATCGGTCGTTAATTCCCGGCTTTGGTGAAGCGTCCACAACTCGGCCATCCGAACTTGAAAAGGCAGCATGTTTCTCACTCTCCCGAAAAATTTGCTTGCCTTCCCAGTGTTGACGGATTCGCGCTTCTTTAGACAGGCTCCGGCTCGACAGGCTGCCGTTTACCGGAATCAGATACAAACCGGCTTGGCGCTCCAATTGAATGACCTGTCGGCTCCAGCGTCCCGTCAAGCGCGCACTTTGTAGGTCAGATGGAGCCGGTGTTCGGATTGGCGCCGCCAAGAACCGGCCGTCCGGCGTCAGCGCGAAGTTTCGCGGCGTATCACCCTGCGTGGAAACATGCTGCAGCAGGCCCAGCCTCCGCTCGACTAGCCGATGCCGAACACAGCGATGCTGTTGTGTCTCTTAAGCAAGTTCCTCTTCTTTCACTCCAAGCACATTTTGCAAATAAAAGATGATCACTTCTATCTGGCTATCGATCTGTAATTGTTGGATATCCATTTGCATCGCATCGCAGGTAATGCCGTCAATTAATGAAATGATGGTCCTCGCTATTGCTTCAATGGACATTCTTGGGTGAAACTCCCCTACAGCGACTCCTCGTAAGTGAAAACTTTGGTATCAATACCATCAGTTTTCGCTTCTATAATGTTAAATGTGTAACATTCTATACAACATATTAATTTACAAGTAAAAACCTCTAAAGCTAATCTTACAGAGTAATACCGGCTCTCTCTTCCGTTACACCGTTTCCTTCACCGCTTGCAGCACCTGCTCCACATGGCCTTTGACCCTCACCTTGCGCCATTCCCGCACAAGCCGCCCCTCTTCGTCGATCAGGAACGTCGAGCGGACAATGCCCATATACTCGCGGCCGTACAGCTTCTTCAGCGCCCAGACCCCGTACTTCTCGGCCACTTGATGATCCGGATCGGACAGCAGCGGAAACGGCAGCTCGTATTTCGCCGCAAACTTCTGATGCGCCTTCAGGTCGTCCGGACTGATGCCCAGCACGACCGTACCTGTCTTGGCGAACTGTTCGTTATAATCGCGGAATTGGCACGATTGCTCCGTGCACGTCGGCGTCATATCTTTCGGGTAAAAATAAAGCACGACCTTGCGGCCGCGGAACTGGCTGAGCGTAACGGTTTCCCCGCTGCCTGCCGTTAAGGTAAAGTCGGGAACCACTTGTCCGATCTGCAATTCTGCCATTGAATTCCTCTCCTGACGGTACTAGGTTTTGCGCCGCATTATACAATTTGGCCATCCGCTTTGACAAGCGTAACGGCCTGACTCCTATCGAACGCCACGTACTTCATGGCCTCTTTCATCATTAGCTTGGCGGAATCGCCCCAGGATTACACGCCCGGCCTTGAACAGATGGCGTTTACGATCCCGCCCCGCGGTACCGCTTCACGCCGTAATTCCAGACACAAACGCCGGTAACGAAGAAGACGGCCCCGACAACCGGGGTGAGCAGCGCGAAGCCGCCCCAATTCGCCCGGTCCAGGAAATAGGCGGACGGATAAAACCCGACGAAGCCGAACGGAAGCACCCACGTCAGCGTAAACTTCATGACGGCGTTGTAGATCGTCATCGGATACCGCCCATAGTTTTGCAGATTGTAGAGCAGCGCGGTAATCCCGGTTGGAGCGTCCGAGAAAAAGGACAGCGCCGAGAAGAAAATGTAAATGCCGGCATAAATCATAACCGAGCCGACGACCAGCAGCACCAGCACGAACGGATCCGACCACGTGAAGCCAAGGCCCAGCTGCGTCCAGGTATATGCCATGATGAGGAACCCGACCAGGGAGCTGAATAAGGACGGCGGGTCCATATTTTCCAGCACCAGCTGGACCAGATTATACGCCGGGCGCGTCAGCACCCTGTCCATTTCCCCCTTGACGATGTAGCGCTCGCTAAAATTCCACAAATTAAAGAAAGTGTTAAACAAGCCTGATGCCATCATAAAATAACCGTAAATGAACAGCACCTGCTGCTCATTCCATTCCCCGATCAGTTCGGTATGCGTAAACATGATCAGAATGAAAATTAAATTCAGTCCGTTAAACATCAAATCCGACAACAGCTCGATCCAGAAGTCGGAACGATACGTAAGACGCGTTTTGAAATAGTTTTTCAAATAACCCAGAATCAGCCCGGCATAGAACATTCGTCCCTCACCCTCCCTGTACGAACAGACGCGACCTTGCGCTGCGCCAAAGGAAGTAAAGCGGCACTAACAGCAGCACAAACCATCCCGCCTGGATCAGCAAGCCGTGATACACGGCATCGCCCGTTACCGCTCCCGTAATCACCCGGCCGGGCAAATACGTAATCGCCTGGAACGGCAAAAACCGCAAGACGCTCTCTGCCCAACCGGGGAAGAAAGTCATCGGCACGACGAGTCCGGAGAACAAGTCGACCGCCACTCGCTTCATCCGCATCAAGCCCTCGTTGTTTTCAAGAAAAAACGCGCCTAACCCGGTCATAATATTGATCTGTGAATTAATCAGGAAGCTGAGCAGCAGCATGAACAAATAAACCGCCCACAGCTTCGGATCGGTCGGCAGCTGCACGGGAAACAACAGCGACGCCAGAATCATGCCTGGCGTGGACAGCATCAATAAACGGAACAAGCCTTCGCCGAGACCCTGCATCATTTTGACAACCATATAATTATAAGGACGAATGAACTGAATGGCCAAACTGCCGTCTTTGATTTCGTTCGCAATATCCCGGTCGAGATTGTTGAAATAGAACGCCCGTGCCATCCAGCCGATCGCGACATACGTCGTCATCTGGGTAAGCGTCATGCCCCCCAGTACCTCTTTGCTCCCGTATATCGCTTTCCACAGGAAGTAGTATGCTCCGATATTCAACGCATAGATAATGATCCCGCTAAAGTAGTTGACCCGGTAGGCGAGCATCATCAGGAAGCGTATCCGGATAATATACAAATACGCGTTAAGCATGAACGGCCCCTTCCCGTTCCCGGGTCCATTCACGCTTTACTTCCGAAGAACCGGATTTGTAGATCTCGCGGACAATGTCGTCGGTATTCGTTTCGAATATTTTGATATCCTCGATGTTGACCACTCCGACCACGCGGCCGAGAAGCTCCGATACGTTCGCCAACTGATGCGGAATCCACACTTTGGCGGTCAGCTCATTCTCAAGCTTCCATTGGACGTCCAGTCCGGCGGTCAGCAGCTCCAACTGATCAAGCGTGACGGGTTGGGCGAAGCGGAACGCAGCTTCTTTGCCTTTCCCCCAGCGTTCCTTTAATTCCTCGAGACCGCCGTCATAAATAATGTTGCCGTCGTCGAGCATGATAACTCTGGAGCATAGCGCTTCGATATCCTGCAAATCATGCGTTGTCAGCAGAATGGTCGTACCGAACCGGCTGTTTAGCGATTTGAGGAATTCGCGGATTTCGGTTTTCACGACAATATCAAGGCCGATCGTCGGTTCATCCAGAAACAGGATGGACGGATTGTGAATAAGCGAAGCCGCCAGCTCACAGCGCATCCGCTGCCCGAGGCTGAGCTTTCGCACAGGACGGTTCAGCAGATCGCCGAGCTGGAGCCTGTCGATGAGCTCATCCATCCGAATCCGGTAATCGTTGTCCGGAACGCGATACACTTTTTTAAGCAGCTGGAACGATTCGACCACGCCCAGGTCCCACCAGAGCTGGCTGCGCTGGCCGAACACGACGCCGATGCCGCGGACGAACGCCTCTCTTTCTTGATAAGGGACGTAGCCGTTGACGCGAATATCGCCGGACGTCGGAACGAGGATGCCGGTCAGCATTTTAATCGTCGTCGATTTCCCTGCACCGTTCTCCCCGATGTAGCCGCAAATCTCCCCTTGAGGAATTTGAAAGCTGATGTCTTTAACCGCACGAACCTGGGTGTACTCTCGTTTAAACAAATCACGAAGAGCACCTTGCAGCCCTTCGCGATTCTTCTGCACCTTAAATTCTTTGCGCAGCTCATGCACGTCTATAGCGAGCGACATTGGAATGTTAGCCTCCTGTCAGAAATTGCCGAAGCTTGCAGCTTTACAGCGAAACCCGGTATAATGAAGAGAAATTTTCACAAGCTATACCCGTATATGATACACGAACCGCAAGAAGAGGAAAAGCGACCGAAACTACAGGAAAGGATCGATTTTTCCATGGCACGCAAGATCAAATGGTTTTTTACAGGCATTCTTGTTCTTTTACTCATCGCTATCGGTTATTATACATACGGCTTCCTTACCTTTGCCAAGAACATCCAAAGTACGCCGGAAACGACAAAATTTTCGGGCTTCACGGCAACGAAGACGGGAGGAGCCGAAGCCTACGCGCCTCCCAAATGGGAAGGCAAACAGCGGGTGAACGTTCTGATCTTAGGCGGAGATTCGCGAGGCTTGAAGAAGAACGAAATTCCGCGTTCCGATTCGATGATGGTCGCCTCGATCGATCCGGTGACGAAGAAGGCGTACCTGTTCTCGATTCTTCGGGACACTTATGTGAAAGTGCCCGGTCACGGCAACGACCGGATTAATACCGCGGTCGCTACGGGCGGTCCGAACCTGGCGATGAAAACCGTCAGCGATCTGCTCGGTATTCCGATTCAATATTATGTATACACCGATTTCCAAGGTTTTATCGCGTTGGTCGACGCGATCGGCGGCATCGAGCTCGAAGTCGAGAAGGACATGAAGTACCGGGACTCCGAGGAGCCCGAGTTCGATATTAATTTGAAAAAAGGCGTGCAGCAGTTAAACGGCAAAACCGCCCTGCAATATGTCCGGTTCCGCCATGACGCGCTCAGCGACTTCTCGCGGACGGAGCGCCAACGTAAGTTTATGACGGCGGTCGCCCAAAAAATGCAAACGACCGGCTCGCTTATCCGCATGCCGAAGATTCTTAACAGCATCGATCCGTACATCGAGACGAATTTGACCACGACCGACATGCTGAAGCTGGGGACGCTCGCCATCGAGGCGAAAACCGAGGGCATGTCCAGCGAGCAAATTCCTCCGACAGAGCTGCTAGTCGAGAAGCGCGTAGGCGGCGCGGAAGTGATCACGGCGAACACCCAGAAGCTGCAGCAGTTCGTCAAAGCCGTGTTTGAAGACCGCGACCCGTTCGCGCCAGCGGAGAAAAATACGACGCAGGAAGCAGCGAAAGCTGCTGGCAGCAGCAGCGCGGCGAAGAAATAGCAGGATCGGAATACCTGACCGGGGCCTTAGAGCCCTGGTTTTTTGTATGGCTCGCTCCTACAGCCGAAGCGCATGATAGTTCCGCTATTCTTCACTCGGCCCGGCTGCGCGCGCCTATAGCGGTATGGTTTTGCGTCCTCGGAACAGTTTACCTTGGATTGTGCGGCTTATTTCGATATAATAATTCAAACTTTACCGATCGGAGGTTTGGCGCATGCCAAGCATCCATGTTATCGATGCTTCTATGGGCAAGCCGTTTCACGGCCAGCTATCCGCGCGGCGCTGCCGGGCGTGCCTGTCACCCGGCAGCGATCGCATCCGGATTGCAGGTCATGCCGTCACTACACCGTAATCAATCCTGCAGGTCGATTTACATGAACAATAACCTGTTCCCATTAAGGAGGCTCCCGAATTCATCATGTCAACTAGTAATGAACCGAACTTGTTCAAGCAAACAGCCGGACGTCCGCATTCGGAAGAATTATACCGTGAAGCGCTCGAGCACATCGTCGGCGGCGTCAACAGCCCGTCCCGTTCGTTCAAGGCGGTAGGCGGCGGCGCCCCCGTCTTTATGAAGCGCGGGCAAGGCGCTTATTTCTGGGACGCGGACGATAACCGATACATCGACTACTTGGCCGCTTACGGGCCGATCATTCTGGGTCACGCACATCCGCACGTGACCGCCGCCATCTGCCGCGCCGCCGAGAACGGCACGTTATACGGGACGCCGACGGAACTGGAAATTACCTTCGCCCGGATGTTGAAACAAGCTATCCCTTCCATGGACAAGGTTCGATTCGTCAACTCCGGCACCGAAGCCGTCATGACAACCATTCGCGTCGCGCGCGCCTACACCGGACGGAATAAAATCATCAAGTTCGCCGGATGTTACCATGGACATTCCGATTTGGTGCTCGTAGCCGCCGGCTCCGGACCTTCCACGCTCGGCATTCCGGATAGTGCGGGCATTCCGAACAGCATCGCGCACGAGGTGATTACCGTACCGTTCAACGACGTGCCGGCGCTGGAAGAAGCTCTTTCCCGCTGGGGCAGCGACGTCGCTGCCGTCATGGTCGAGCCCATCGTCGGCAATTTCGGGATGGTTATGCCAAAGCCCGGCTTCCTCGAAGGATTATGCGCCGCAGCACGTCGCAACGGCTCCCTCGTCATCTATGACGAGGTCATCACAGCGTTCCGCTTCCATTACGGAGCGGCGCAGACGTTTGCGGGCTTACCGGAGGGGACCGATCTCGCCGCCGTGGAGCCCGACCTGACCGCGCTGGGCAAAATTATCGGCGGCGGCCTTCCGATCGGCGCTTACGGCGGCCGCGCCGAGATCATGTTGCAGGTCGCACCGCTCGGACCCGCTTATCAAGCGGGCACGATGGCCGGTAACCCGGCTTCGATCTCGGCGGGCATCGCCTGCCTCGAAGCGCTGCAAGAGCCGGGCACTTACGAGCGGCTCGACCGCTTGGGCGCAATGCTCGGAGACGGACTCGCTCAAGCTGCCGACGCACATGGCATCGCGTTAACCGTGAACCGCATCCGCGGTGCGTTGTCGACGCACTTTTGCGCCCACCCCGTGACGAACTACGATGAGGCTCAGGATACGGACGGCGAACAGTTCGCCCTATTTTTCAGACTCATGCTTGAGCAAGGCATATGTCTGGCGCCATCGAAGTACGAAGCATGGTTTTTGACGACGGCCCATACGGAAGATCATGTCCGTGCAACCCTGGAAGCAGCGGATCGCGCTTTTGAAGCGATGGCGCAAACGCAGCGCCGGCAGGCTTCACAATAAATTCCATTTATCACCTAAATCACGAACTATTATCAGTCTACGATAATAGTTCGTTCGTTTTTAATCGTTTTTTTAATTTTATCTGAAATTTCCCTTTATTCACCAATTATGCAAAATAGATAACGCTTACATCTTGTCGAAAGGTGCAATGTTCTATTGTCTCACATTCGATTTCGTGGTATTCTATTACTACTTTGCAATTCAAAAAAATCGGCTAAATGTAACACCAGATGTGAGGTTTTTGCCGTGATAGCCCAGAAGATATGCGCTCATTGTGTGGACGTGGGCACATTTATTTTTTTATTATTGCCCTGTTGAGTCTATCTTCCAGTGGATTGAGAAAGCGCCGAACACCTCATTTATGCAGTATAAATGTATATTTATTCATTTGTTTCTGCCGCTCGGTTGTCCGCTTTCTTTTTCAATGCATGACAAGCCTTCTTATTCAGAACGAATGCTGGCAACAAAATTAATGGGAGGTGAAGGTCAGCCTGCTGACCACGAGAATGAACCAAGTAATGCGCGATGAGGGCCGCTTTCAGAATTTGCTCGCTACGGAACATGACAGCTGCGGTATCATTTGTATTGTAGAGAAAGACGGGTATCCATCCCGCGATAACATTCAAAAGACGATCGACGCTCTCGTTAAAATGGAGCACCGCTCCGGGTTTATTAACGGTGAAGGCGACGGTTGCGGGATTTTGACCGATATTCCCCGCGCACTGTGGGAAAAGAAGCTGACGGATGCCGGTTTGGACGGCAAGCTCGCTTACGATGAACGTTTCTCCGTCGGTCATATCTTCGTTCCGCGTAAGCTGGACATTTCTGTTGCCGATATGCAGAAGGGCATCCGCGAATTGTTCGCGCAATTCCAAGTAAACATCTTGCTCGAGCAAGAAAATCAAGTGGACAGCAGCGTGCTCGGTCCGAACGGCCGTAACGACGAGCCAACCTTCTGGCAAATCGCCGGACTTTGCGACAAGCAGGAAGTGAAGGTCGCCGATCAATTGTTCGAACTTCACGTAGCGATCGAAGCCAAGTATAACGTGCACGTCGCCACGCTCAGCAACGTGACGGCCGCCTATAAAGTGATGGGCGCGGCCAGCATTCTTCCCAAATATTATAACGACACTCGCGACCCGCTGTTCGCGGCGCAAGTAACGATCGGACACAACCGGTATTCGACTAATACGCAATCCAGCTTCTTCCGCGTGCAGCCGTTCTCGCTTCTCGGGCACAACGGCGAGATCAACACGGTGAAGAAGATGCGTCTGGAAGCCGACATGGTCGGTGTTCCGCTCGTAGACGGCGGCTCCGACTCCCAGGACATGAACCGGACGATTGAAACGTTCATTCACCGTTCCGGCATCAGCTTGTTCGAGGCGATGGAAATCGTATTCCCTCCGATCTTGAACGAGATGAAGCAGTTCCGTCCGGAAATGCAGGATCTGTATGTTTATTATCGCCAAGCATGGGGCCACTATGCTCAAGGGCCGGCCGGCATCGTATCGCGTTACGGCAACGAGTGCATTTTCAGCGTAGACGCGCTCGGTCTTCGTCCGGTATGGATGGTCGAAAGCGACACGTCCCTCTATTTCTCTTCCGAGCAAGGCGTAATTACGGTCGGCGAAATGGTGGCCGAGCCGAAGCCGATCGCCCCGGGCGAGAAAATCGGCGTCGTCCTGACGCCGGGCGAGCATGTGCAGGTGATTCCTTACCATGAAGTGCAGAGCATTGTCTTGGAACGCGCTAAACAACGCATCGGCTTTGAAGGCCTTCGCAAACATTTGAATAACGAAATTCCGGCTGTCGAAGCTGAGCAATCCGCCGACGTTACGCCTACCGATTCGCTGTACAGCGCCTTCGGCTGGGACCGCGACGGGATCCAGATGATCGAATCGACCGCCGAAACCGGCGCGGAGCCGATCCGTTCCCTGGGTCATGACAGCCCTCATGCGGCGCTGGCTTGGGAGCGCGTGAACATTCCCGATTATATTAAAGAGAGCGTCGCGGTTGTCACCAACCCGGCGATTGACCGTGACCGCGAGATGGAGCATTTCTCCACGCGCATCGTCGTTGGTCCCCGTCCGAAAGTATACGGACAGCCGGATAGCCGCCTGCGCATGGAGTTGCTGTATCCGGTCGTGCTGGAAGGCAGCAACGGCGTAGATTCTCTTACCGAGCTGAAGCAGCCTAGCTTCGAGCAATTAAAGGCAATGTTCGCAGCGCAAGGCGGCAATGCCGTAGCGACGCTGTCGACGACATTCGCCCGCGGCACCTCGCTGCAAGCCGCATTGGATCAGCTTGCCGCTGATGCCGTAACCGCCGTTAAGAACGGCGCAGCCTTGCTTATCCTGGACGACAGCCAGGCGCATCAGAACGACCGCCTGTGGATGGATCCGCACCTTGCGGTATCCAGGGTCGATATCGCGCTTCGCGGCGAGAAGCTCGGCTATGGCGACAACCTTCGCCGCCAGACGACGCTTGTGCTGCGCAGCGCCGCGATTCGCAGCCTGCATGACATCGCCGTAGCCTGTGGACTCGGTGCGGATGTATTGTCTCCTTATTTGATGTTCGCGACGGCATCCGCCAAGAACGGTGCGCCGGCCGCTCGCAAAGTATTCACCGCTTTGATGAAAGGTCTGGAGAAAGTCATCTCCACGATCGGTACGCATGAGCTGCGCGGTTACACCCGTTTCTTCTCGTCGATCGGCTTGAAGCCGGAACTGGCGGAAGTGCTCGACATCGTCAACTACTTGGGCAGCGACAAAGCAGGCACCGGCTTTGCCGAGCTTGAAGCGGACGCCGAAGCCCGTTACAACGATTTCGCCAACCCGAAAGCGAAAGCGGCGAAGAACTTCCGTTTCTTCCAGCGCATGTGGAAAGCGCTCGGCGACGCAGCCTCCGGCGCGGCGCCTTACAGCGACTACCGTGACAAGCTTCGCGAAGAAGAGAAGAAAAATCCGATTTCCATCCGTCACGTTGCGGATTTCGATATGGAGAAAGCATACGCCGAAGGGCGCAAGCCGCTGGATCCTTCGCAAGTCAACATCGGCATCGGCGGCCACGATCTGCCGATCCTGATCTCGTCCATGTCGTTCGGCTCACAGAACGAAACAGCCTTCCGCGCTTACGCGGAAGCGGGCGAGCGACTGAACATGGTTACCATGAACGGCGAGGGCGGCGAGATCAAGGATATGCTCGGACGTTACAAACGGACGCGCGGCGCGCAAGTCGCATCCGGACGCTTCGGTGTGAACGTTGAGCTCGCGAACGCCGTAGCGTTCCTTGAGATTAAAATCGGCCAGGGCGCGAAGCCGGGCGAAGGCGGTCACCTGCCGGGCTCCAAAGTAACGGCCAAAATCGCTCTTGCCCGTAATGCAACCATCGGTTCCGACCTGATTTCGCCGTCCAACAACCACGATATTTACTCGATCGAGGATTTGGCGCAAATCATCTCCGAGCTGAAGGAAGCAAGCGGCCGCAAAGCGAAAATTATTGTCAAAATTCCTGTCGTTCCGGGTGTCGGCACGATCGCTGTCGGCGTTGCGAAAGCAGGCGCAGACGTCATTACGTTGTCCGGCTTCGACGGCGGTACGGGCGCGGCCCGGATTCACTCGATCACACACGTCGGCTTGCCGACCGAAATCGGTACGAAGCTGGCGCACCTCGCCTTGATCGACGCCGGTCTTCGCCACCAGGTGGAATTGTGGTCGGACGGCGGTATGAAATCCGGTGTGGACGTGGTCAAAATGTTCATGCTCGGCGCCAACCGCGTCGGCTTCGGTTCCATCGCGATGCAATCGATCGGTTGTACGACTTGCCGCGGCTGTCATCTCGACACCTGTCATGTCGGTATCGCCACACAAATCGATTCGCTTGAGGAAGCCGAAGAGAAAGGCCTGCGCCGCTTCGTTCCTCGCGTATACGAAACGGCGGTTGAATCGCTCATTCGTCTGTTCGGCGGCATCGGCGAAGAAATTCGCGAAATCGTCGCACAGCTCGGCTTCAAAGACGCTCAAGAGCTGGTCGGCCGTTCCGACCTGCTGAAACAAGTAAGCCATCTGGATCGCATCGATCTGTCCGATCTGCTTCGTCCGGCTCCGCTCTCCTTCGCTGCTGCGCAAGAAGCGCGAGCGCAAGTGGCGGCTGCGGTATCGTCCGATATCCGTATCGCGGCAGGCGCAGAAGGACTCGACTTGTTCCCGGAATCCGTCTCCTTCGACGCTCCGGTGAACCGCACTTGGAGCAACATCGATGCCGAATCCCGGATTCTCGGCAGCCGTTATGCGAGCCATCGCGTACGCGACCGTTTCGACGGAAGCTACGACGAACTGCCTCCGGTCAACATCGCGATTACGGAAGGCTCCGTACCGGGTAACGGTTTGGGCGCCTTCAACGCTCGCGGAGTCGACATTACGGTACACGGCGGTGCGGAAGACGGCGTAGGCAAAATGGCGCTCGGCGGTAAAGTCGCCATCCTGAAAGCACCGGGCAAGCACAACCAATTCATCAACGGTTCCGTCGGTAAATCGTTCGGATACGGCGCGCAAAGCGGCTTGTTCCTGATTCAAGGCAATGCGGACACCCGTGCCTGCATCCGGTTCTCCGGCGCCGACGTTGTCTTCGGCGGAGAAATTACGACGCCGTTGAAAGACGAGCTCGGCGGTCTTGCCGCCCGCGCCAACCTGAAAGGCTTTGCGTTCGAGTACATGACCAACGGCCGCGCCGTCGTCATGGGCGATCCGGGTCCTTGGATTTGCGCAGGGATGACCGGCGGCGTGATTTACCAGCGCCTCGTGCCGGAGATGGGTCTCGATGAAGCTGCGATCGAACGTCGTATTGCCAAAGGCGCGAAAGTAAAAATCGAACCAATCGGCCCACAAAGCATCAAAGATTTGAACGAGCTGCTCGGCGCTTACCGCACTGAGCTGGCGAACTCCGGTCAAACGGAAGCCGCGGCGAAGGTGGATCATTTGCTGAACAACCTGGAAACAAGCTTCGTTCGTATCGCACCAGTCGGTTTACAAGCCGATCAATCGGTCGCAACAGAATAGGACGTTGCCATAACCCTATCCATCCCTCAGGCTATGAAAGCTGAGGGATTTTTTTTATAACACAAACAAGCAGGGAGCTCGAAACCGTCACCACGGTTCAAACTTCCTGCTTGTTTACTTTTACTGCACCCGCTTGCTTCGGCAAATCCCTTTGCCGTCGCTTGTGTCTACGCCTTAGCCGCACGGAAAGCGTCGATGTACTGCGCCGCCTTCTTCGCCACGAGGCTGTAGTCGCCCGCCTTCACCGCATCGCTCGTCAAATCCGAGCCGATGCCGACAGCAACAGCGCCGGCTTTAATCCATTCACCGAGGTTGCTCAATGAAACGCCTCCGGTCGGCATAATATTCGCCTGCGGCAGCGGTCCCTTGATGGCCTTGATCATCCCCGGGGAGTATAAGTTGCCCGGGAACAGTTTCACGACATCAACGCCGAGCTCAAGCGCCTGCTGGATCTCTTGGATCGTCATAACGCCAGGCATCACCGGTACGCGGTACCGATTGCACAGTGTCACCGTATCCGGGTTGAACGACGGACCGACAACAAACTCCGAACCGCTCAAGATGGCGACGCGCGCGGTTTCCGGATCAAGCACCGTACCGACGCCGATAATCGCGTATTTGGACGGGTCGCTTGTCGTGCTCGAATACGTTTTGGCCAGCTTCTCAATCGCTTGCAGCGCGAACGGAACGGTCATCGTTACCTCGATCACCTTAATGCCTCCGGCGATCGCCTGCTCGGCCATTTCCACCACTTCATCCGGCGTATCGCCGCGAAGCACCGCGACGACGCCTCCTTCTACGATTTGCTGCAGCAGTTTAATTTTTTTCATCTCGAGTCTCCGTCCTTCAAATTTCGTTCCCTATAGTTTCGTTCTTTATAGGCTTCCTGCTTACGGTTAAGCTTCGTTCTCCCGACTTGCCGTTCTACCTACCGTTCCACATGCTTCTCATTGTTCAAGAACGCTTCGACCTGCTCCCAGGTCGGAATCCCTTCCCAGTCGCCCTCGTTCTGAACGACCATACAACCGATCAGGTTACCGAGCCGCACTGCTTCGGCCAAGCTGTAATTTTTCAGCAGCCCGGCGATAAATCCGGCGCAAAAGCCGTCGCCCGCGCCCACAGTGTCGACGATACGCTCGGCTTTGAAATATGGCACTTCCGTCACGCTCGTCTTATCGACGATATACGTGACGTCTTCGCCGCCTTTGACGATCGACACGCCCGGCAGCTCGCGCAGCTTGCCGATAATTTCGTCAAAGCTTTCCGTCGCATACAGCAGCTTTAACTCATCAAGCCCCGGCAAAAAGTAATCCGCTTCCTGCGCCATCTCCAGCAATGCGCCACGGGCTTCTTCCAGCGACCACAGCTTCAAGCGCAAATTCGGGTCGAAGCATACCTTCACGCCATTCTTCTTGGCGAGGCGAACCGATTCTTTCAGGGTCTCGCGGGCACTTTCGCTCAAAGCCATCGTAATTCCCGTGACGTGTAAATACTGGGCTTGGCTGATATACGATTCGTCCAACTGCTCCGGCTTCATCAGGCTGGCCGCCGAGCCTTTGCGGTAGTAGTATACCGACGTTTTGCCGGAAATGATTTCGCGCAGCATCAGCCCTGTCGGCGCTTCTGTCGTCAGCTCGGCACGCGACACGTCGACGCCCTCGCCGCGGATTTTCTTCACAATCATCCGGCCGAGCGGGTCTTTGCCGAGCCGGCCGAACCAGCCAACGCGATGTCCGAGCCTGGCTACGCCGATCGCGACATTGCTTTCCGCACCGCCGAACAACGATTGGAAGTGAGAGGAATATTCGATGCCTTTAACGTCTTCCGGCAGCATTAAGGCCATCGTTTCTCCGAATGTGACAATTTCCGGCACAAACATTTGTTCTTGTTGGGTAGACCTGTTCATATTCATTATCTTGTCATCCATCCTCCGTCCACGCACAATATGTGACCGCTCATATAATCAGACGCTTTCGAGGCAAGGAAGACGACAGGCCCTTCCATATCTTCTGCCGTTCCCCAACGCCCAGCCGGAATTCGAACCAGAATTTGCGCGCTCCGCTCTTCATCCGCACGCAGCGCCACGGTATTGTCAGTCGACATGTAACCGGGGGCAATTGCGTTCACTTGAACGCCTTTGCTGGCCCATTCGTTCGCCAGCGCTTTGGTTACACCGGCAATCGCATGCTTGGATGCGGTATATCCCGGTACGTTGATACCGCCCTGGAAGCTTAGCATCGACGCGATATTAATAATTTTGCCCGAACCCTGCTTGATCATCTCGCGGCCGACGAGCTGGGAAAGGAAGAATGCCGCATTCAGGTTCAAATTCAACACGTCGTGCCAATCGCTCGCAGCGTGGTCGGCTGCCGGCGTACGACGGACAATTCCCGAATTGTTCACCAATATATCGATTTTGCCGAACACGGATAGCGTTTCTTGAACGATGCCTTCGAGCGCGCTTTCATCCATCAGATTAGCGACGATCGTGTGTACCTTGCGGCCCATGGCCTCGATCTGCTGCTGCACTTCGCGTGAACGATCGTTGCTGGTCACAATCGCAACATCTGCTCCCGCCTTCGCCAAGCCGAGCGAGATACCTCCGCCCAAGCCTACGGCGCCTCCGGTCACCAAGGCTACTTTTCCCGTCAAATCAAACAAACTGCTCACCACTCGCCACTCCCCGTTTAAACGTTTAAATTTTTATCTTTATAAAGCTCCTTCCGGAGCCCTTGCTTGACCTTATTATACGTGAAATCAGGGTATTTTGCCAGACTCGCGCCATAAAAAATCAGCCTTTCCCGAACAGGCCGTACAGCAAATGATACGTCGCCCGAATGCCTTCAGGCTCCCTGTAACGTTCCACGTATGCTTTCTCCATGGCCGCGAGCAGCTTACGGCTAATTCCGCCGCCACCCGCCGGCTCTTGATTGGCATTGCCTGCGCCTGTTTTCTTCACGCTGTACAAGAAGCTGCGAACGTCGCGGAAATGCAGCTCGTACATCGTCTCTTCGCCTGTAAACGCACGTGTGACCTCCTCCGATGCGCCATCCAGCAGCGACTCCCAATCGCTCAAGCTGAGAAAATGCTGCCCTCGCCGCCGTCCCGCCGCCTGCAGCGATTCCGCCGCTGCCGTAAACGAATCGTGCAGCTCGTGGAACGTTCGCGGTCCGAACGTCGCGAACGCAAGGACTCCCTCCGGCTTCAGCATACGAAGCCAAGCCCGCATCGTATCAGCAGGCTCGTTGAACCATTGGACCGTCGCGCTCGAAACGATCAAATCTGCCTGTTCCGGGAGCCGGAGCTCTCTGAAATGCTCCGCTGTCAGCCCTTCCGCATCCGCCGATACCACGACCAGTCTACCCGCCTCCGCTTCCGCCGAACAGCGCTCCAGCGTCAGCCTTACCATTTGCGGCGCAAGATCGACCGCATACACGCGGGCCTTAGGAAACCGTGTCAACAGCGAAGCAGTCAATCTGCCGGTGCCGCAGCCGATTTCCAGGATATGTCCTACCCGATCCGGGGAAATTCGCTGTTCGATCAGCTCCAATAACCGGTCTCCCATGCCGATTTGTACAAGCGCATTCCGGTCGTAGTCGTCTGCATAGCGATCGAAGTGACGTTTCACCCGGTTTTTATCCACCCTTATCGTTGTCATTCAGAAATCCCCTCAACCGCTCATAAAATGCTGCCTGTTGCGTCAAGAATGGAGCATGCCCCGCTCTCATAACTACCCGTTCCAAGCCATCCGCGTCCTCCGGCATGGCCCCGATCGGACACACAGGATCGTACTCCCCGTGTATCCAGAGCACGCGCAGGGAGCCGGCTGCCAGCCGCGGGAGCAGCTCGTCGGACCATGCTTCCCGTACCGTCGCCGCGGCCAGATAGGAAAGGCCCGCCTGCAGCCCTTCCGCCGACATATCCGTATCCGGCTGCAGCAGCCGCTCCGGGGCGCTCCCTTCCTCCCGTTCCGCTTCCGTAAACATCGAAGCGGCAAACTGTCGAAGCACGTCTTCCGGTTGTGTACGGAGTCTCGCCTGCATCCGCTCCAGCACTCGCAGAGGCCACCCTCGGGAGCGATCAGCATCCGTGAACTGCAGGGTCGCCCCGATCAAGACAAGTTTCCTTAATTCCGAATGCGCCCCCGGCTTACAATCGCTTCCGCCATCCGAATCACGATAGCGGCGGGTCAGCCAATCCAGCAGCAGCAAGCCGCCCATCGACCAGGCAACCACTGCCTCGGGCCGCAGCTCCGCTATCCGATGCTCGAGTGCTTCGAATAAGGAGGATACGTCCCGGCATCCGGCGTATGAGAATTCGTGATGAGACCATTCGGTATCTTTCGCTAGCCGTCCCGATATCGGTTTCCATACCTGAGGGGACATACCCCAACCATGAATCCACAGGACGCGCCGATCACGTCTTTCCGCCGAATCCATCCTCATGCCCCTCCCGCCTGTTCACGGCATTTTACGATTTGATTGGCCGCCCATCTCAAATCCTCGTCCCGGTGTCCCGCCATGATCGTAAAACGTATCCGGGCTGTCCCCTCCGGGACGCTAGGCGGACGAATCGCCACAGCGGCAATGCCGGCCAGCTGCAGACGCTCCGCCATACGCAATGTCTCCTCGTTCCCGCCGATGATAACAGGAACAATGTGGCATTCGCTTTGCCCCGTATCCAGCCCGTGCTGCCGCAGTATCGATCGAAACATCGCCGCCTTCTCCTGCAGCACCCGTCGGCGCCAGCTTTCCTGCCGCACACGCCGCCACTGTCTACGAATCGTGGCTACAAGGTCCGGCGGGAGGGCTGTCGTATAAATGAAGCTGCGCGCCGCATTCACCAGATAGGACTTCAACAGGTGTTCGCCGGCTACATAGGCGCCGTAAACGCCGTACGCTTTGCTGAACGTGCCCATTTGCACCTCCACCTGCCCGGAGAGCCCAAGCGCGTGTACCAGACCCTGGCCTTCCTTGCCGTACAAACCGCCGCTGTGCGCCTCATCAACCATCAGCATAGCGCCGTAACGGTCCTTCAGCCAAACGAGCTCGCACAGCGGCGCCACCGTTCCGTCCATACTGAAGATCGAATCGGTGACGATCAGCTTTTTCCGGCCTGCCGGGGTGCTCCGCAGCATCGTCTCCAGCTGATCCAGATCGCGATGCCGGTATCGCTTATGCTCGGCGCGGCTAAGCACGATCCCATCGACAAGGCTCGCGTGGTTCAGCCGATCGCCGAACACGACGTCATGACGTCCGACAAGCGCCGGGATCACGCCGACATTAGCCAAGTATCCGCTGCCGAACAACAAACAGCTCTCCGTTCCTTTGTAAGCCGCAAATTCCTCTTCGAACGCCGTATACTCCGGATGATTGCCGACAATTAACCGCGAGGCGGTCGATCCCGTACTTCTGCGGGCTCTCTCCGTCTCCCGGCCATCCGACGCAGCGCTCTGCTCCGGTTCATGTAGATCGTCGCCTTCGCTTCCCAGACTCAAGTAGTCGTTGGAGGCGAGATTCAGCATCCGGACTCCGTTCCTCCGCAGCCAACCTGTCTCCAGCGGCTCACATTCCGCTAAAGTGCGCAAGCGCCCTTGTTCCTCGTAAGAAGCCAGTTCCTTTTGCATCCATTCCAACGCCGCTCTGCTCATTCGGGCGATCCCTACAGGGCACACAGCTCGATCTCGAACCCGAGATCTTCAATCATCTGATGGTCGGCCGTCGCTTCTTGGCCTTCCGTCGTTAAGTAATCGCCCACAAACACCGAATTGGCTGCATACAGCCCTAATGCTTGCAGCGAACGCAAATTCACTTCGCGTCCACCGGCTACCCGAATCTCTTTCCCAGGATTTATAAAACGCATCAATGCCAATACCTTCAAGCATTTACGCGGATTCAGTTCCCGGGTGTCCGCAAGCGGCGTACCCGGGATCGGATTCAAAAAGTTGATCGGGATCGAATCCGCATCGAGCTCACGCAGCGCATAAGCCATCTCCACGATCTCCTCGTTCGATTCCCCCATCCCGATAATACAGCCGGAACACGGCGACATGCCAGCCCCTTTCGCCTTCTCCACCGTATCTACACGATCGTCATATGTATGGGTTGTCGTAATGTTGGCGAAATTTTGCTTGCTCGTGTTTAAATTGTGGTTGTAGCGGTCCACCCCGGCCTCTTTCAGCCGCAATGCCTGCTCCTCGCTCAAAATCCCTAAACAGGCGCATATCTTCATCGGCATCTCGGACTTAATTTCTCGAACCGCTTCGACCACCTGATCCAGTTCCTTACCCGTCGGCCCTCGTCCGCTAGCGACAATACAATAGGTCCCGACCTTCAGCTCCATCGCTTTGCGTGCGCCGTCTACAAGGGTCTTCTTATCCAGCAGCGGATATTTCGTTATCCCGGCCTTCGACACGATGGATTGCGAGCAATAACCGCAGTCTTCGGGACATAATCCGCTCTTGGCGTTAATGATCAAATTCAGCTTCACCTTTTTTCCGTAGAAATGCCGCCTTACCCTAAAAGCAGCCTGCATCATCGCTAGCAGCTCGTCATCATCCGCCTCCAGTACAGATAAGCCTTCCTCCATCGTCAGCAGCTCGCCCCGAATCGCCTTATCGGCCAGTTCGTTCCAATCCGTTTGCACCTGTATCATTTCGATATCCCCTCAACATTCGAATTCTTAACAACCTTAAACCATCGGTTCCCCTTCAAAAAAGCGCCCGATTTCGTTCCAGCGCAAACGCTCCTCTAATAGCTCGGTCCACACGTGCCGCCATTTACCCCATTCGATCGGGTTCGAAAGCATTCGCTCCATCGGCATCCACGGCAGCGTCGCCCACACGGAGGTGCCGCCGAACCTTTCAATCATGCGAACGTTGTCCACCAGCGATGTATCGTTCTCTTCCTCATATCCGTTGAGTATCACCCCGGCTACATCCAAGCCGCGGCTTCGGGCACACTCGATCGTCATCAGCGTGTGATTGACCGTCCCGAGCGTGGCGCGGGCCACAATGAGCAGCGGGAGCCCCAGCGCCAGCGCCAAATCCGCAACCGTACGGTCCCCGGTTAGTGGAACTAACAAGCCGCCAGCCCCTTCCACCAGCAGCGGTCCGCCTTCCGTCATTCGCCTCCGTCCTTCCGACTCAAGCGCGGCCCATCCAATCGTCTTTCCTTCCCGTTCTGCGGCTACCCAAGGCGCCAAAGGCTCCCGTAAGGTAATCGTGACTGTCTCCGGCTCCGTTTGCGGCAATCCGCTCCCGTACGCGAGCCGAAAGCTATCGGCATCCGGATCGCCCAGTTGTACCCCGGATTGCACCGGCTTCCAAATTTCTACTGGGCTCGGAAGTCCCCCGAGCTTTCGGAACGTATAGGCTGCCAGGGCCGCCGTCACCCATGTCTTTCCTACATTCGTGTCCGTACCTGTTACAAAAAGACCTTTTCTCATCCTGTACTCCATTCACTTACGTTAACCTTTAATTTTAAATTCAGGTTAACGTTAATACTAAACGTATTGTACACTGCCCTTTCCCCGGAATCAAGGAAAATCGTTCCACAGTGTTCGGCATCCCCTTACATGGGTCCAACTTGAATCGGTCTTGATGCCAAACGCGGAACTTAAGGTACAATAAAGCAAGTAACCATGAAAACAATAAAAAACTCCACCAAATTAGCGTTAACTAATTTGGTGGAGTTGGTTATCCGATCATTTACAACGTTTATGATTCGTAACGCTTATAATAAGCGATGTTGATGTAATGGCGTCCCAGGAGGGATTCGAACCCCCGACCGACGGCTTAGAAGGCCGTTGCTCTATCCAGCTGAGCTACTGGAACTTGATGGAGCGGGTGATGGGAATCGAACCCACGCTACCAGCTTGGAAGGCTGGAGTTCTACCATTGAACTACACCCGCTTAAATGAATGGTCGGGACGACACGATTCGAACATGCGACCCCCTGGTCCCAAACCAGGTGCTCTACCAAGCTGAGCTACGTCCCGATAGTTTAAGTGCCGGTAGAGGGACTTGAACCCCCACGGTTTCCCTCACGATTTTGAGTCGCGCGCGTCTGCCAATTCCGCCATACCGGCAAGTCTAGATGGAGCGGAAGACGGGATTCGAACCCGCGACCCTCGCCTTGGCAAGGCGATGCTCTACCCCTGAGCCACTTCCGCATAATAATCACAACTGAGATCAATTAAAACATGAAACATCTTTCGAATCAAGTACGAGGTTGTGACTGATTCGTTTATGGAGCGGAAGACGGGATTCGAACCCGCGACCCTCGCCTTGGCAAGGCGATGCTCTACCCCTGAGCCACTTCCGCATACCTGATAAGTGAAAGAAAATGGTGAGCCATGTAGGACTCGAACCTACGACACCCTGATTAAAAGTCAGGTGCTCTACCAACTGAGCTAATGGCTCTTACAGCTACCCAAAGAAATCAATAAACTGGGGATCTAGGATTCGAACCTAGGCATGACGGAGTCAAAGTCCGTTGCCTTACCGCTTGGCTAATCCCCAATATGTAGTGGGGCGATCGAAGGGAATTGAACCCTCGAATGTCGGAGCCACAATCCGATGCGTTAGCCACTTCGCCACGACCGCCACAGGCTAAAAACTACTGGTGCCGTCGAGAGGAATCGAACCTCCGACCTACGCATTACGAGTGCGTTGCTCTACCGCTGAGCTACGACGGCGCAAAACAAAATTTCGGTTATCATCGAGCTATCCGATGTACCGATTATATTATAGTTCAGACTATGCTTAACAAATAATGGCGGAGCC
>NZ_BIMH01000059.1 GCF_004000985.1 Paenibacillus validus NBRC 15382
CTCCGGCTTGGCGGCATCCGGCTCGGCCTGCCCGGACGCCGGCGGCTCCGGCGGCTTAACCGCCGCTTCCGCAGGCCGGGCTGCTTCTTGCGAAGCAGCGTTGTCCGCGGCCGCCCCTTGCGCAGGGGGCTGCGAGGCGGCGCCAGCAGATGGCTGCGCTTGCGGCCCACAGCCGGAGAGAGCGGTCATCACGGCAATTCCCAGCAGAAATAATCGATACATCTAGGATCCTCCTGACATGAAAAGGAAAGAAAGAGCCCCTTGCGAACAGGGCTCTTTTCATCCTCACCGATTACGGCTTTTTTGTCAATTCATAGGCTCTTACCGCTACGACCGCAGCCATCTCGCGTGTTGCCGAATCCAGCGGCAGGAACCGTCCCGCTTCGTCGCCTTCCATCAGCCCTTGCTCGCGCACGGCTTGAATGAATGGTACGGCATCCGGGTACGATTCGCTCATATCGATAAATCCGGCGGAATCGGCGCCTGTGGCTTGCAATTGCAGCGCTCTTGCCAGCATGATAGCCATCTCCTGACGTGAAATGGCGGCATCCGGAGCAAACCGATCCGCGCTTACGCCCTGCACGATGCCCTTCGCCACCGCTTTGGTCACATAGCCTGCGTACCAGGCATCCGGAGCGACATCTGCGAAATCCGTCGTTGCTTCGGCCAGAGGCGCTTCGCCCATCATCCGCAGCAGCATCGCGGTAAATTGTACGCGGGTCACTTTTTGTTTAGGTTCGAAAACGGGTACCGATCCGCCCGTCCCCTCCATGATCCGGTAAATAGACGCCTTCTGTACGAACGGCAGCGCCCAGGAGGCAATGTCCGTCTGGTCGGCGTAGACCGGGGCGGCAGGCACCTGCCGATCAAGATTCACATAGGCTTGGTACGCTCCCAGCGCCATTAACGCCTGCTCCGTAGCCATGACCTCCGCTTCCCCTCCGCGTTCATGAGGGAAACCGCCGTTACTCAGCTGCAGCCCGAGCAAGCAGGCCAGCATGCTCTGCTTGCCGGACTTGAAATACGGGCTGTTCACCGGGTCGGTTCCGCTTACCGAGAGACCCCAAATCACTTGCGCTGTACTTTCCGCATTCTCCACACCGTTCAGGGCAAAGCCGCCGTCCGGGGACTGCACGGAGCCCAGCCATTTAACCGCCCTCTCCATGGCGGCTTTCACATCCGTCCGCTCTTGGTAAGGGGTAAGGGCAGCCAGCGCCGCAGCCGTTAAGTCGGGATTTCCCTGCTCGCCCTTCACAAGCGGCCAGCTGCCGTCCGCATTCTGCACGTCGAGGATCCACTGCGCCAGCTTCCCGGTCGTCCATTTCGCATCGGCCGGAATGCGATAAGCGCCTCCGTTCAAAGCCAGCAGCGCATAAATCGGGCCGTTGCTTCCCTGTACTTCCATCCGCTCGTTATTATAAATACGCTCGATCAGATTGAAGCCGCCTATCGATTCCGGATTGCCGCCTGCCGCCTGTATGCTTAGCGCCAATCTTTCATAGTCGGTGACGTTCCGGAACTCGCCGTTCTTCTCCTTCAGCTTGGCGGAAGCCAAAGCGAGGTAATCGTTTGGAACGGCCACGCCGGCTCTGCTCAGCGCATAGGCCGACCAGTCGCTCAGCTCCACGCCGCCCTTCAGCCATTGGGCCGCCCGTTCGATGGAAGGTCCGACGTCTATGCCCGCAGCCGGCGCCACTTTGGACTTGTCGATAACCGCGAATTTCGTAAAATGGTTCACCCATCCGGTAACCGTTCCCGTCTCGGCATCAATGACGGCCGGAATCGGAATCCATTGCTCCGTCTGCTCATCCAGCCACGCCAGCGCCAACTGATCCAGACTTACCGAGGCAACCGGCGTTTTAATCGAAATTTGTACCGGTGTATCAAAGGACTGACCCTGCGGGCCGAACTCATACATCGAGGAAACGAGCTCGTTCCGCCCGGCCGAAGCCGAAGGAAGCTCGCTGACCGTCAGCTTCGTCGTTTCCTTAAGTGCACCGGCCGGAACCTGGAGCTGAACCTCCGCTTTGGCGTCGGCAATGACGGTTTCGGTATCGGCAGCTGCCGCTTTTTGCACGTTCACCGTATTGGCCGCCAAGTCCTTCTTGAGCGTATCGGCGGCATTCGCCGTCATTTTCTTGTCTGCGTTCAAGACAATGGCCGGCTTCGCGATCTCATGGATCGGCTTCCGGTTGTTATACGGCATCTCCAGCTTCTGAACCACATCGGCAGCCGCCGGGACGGTCGGCGCCACCGGTACCCCGACAGCGCCCGTTCCTCCGGTACCCGCGCCGGCATTCAAATCCTTGCCGCCGTCCAGCGTATAACGCCACGCCACCGTATCGCCCGGCTTCAAGGACGTGGAATCCGCCCCTGTGCTCAGGTAGGTGCCGTTGACCGCGTACATCCAGCCGCTTAGCGGCCCCCGGTCGAATTCCCGCAGTCCGTCAATGCCTTGGACGTAAGCCGTCGAGCCCGAGCCGGACGATTGAACGCGGCCTGCGCCCAGGGCCCGGATCAGAATGGAATAAGGCGTGTCGCCGCTCTGCAAGGAAACCGAGGTCGAAGGCAGGATCGTCCCCATGCTGCTGTCCCCGGTTACGGACACATATACGACCGGATTGACGACAGGACCCGTTCCTCCGTCTGTTCCGCCCCCGGTTCTCGGTTGAATCGTCACCGGTTGCGAGGTATGTACCACTTTCGGCGCCTCACCGGTCACATAGCCCGATATATCGAGGGTATAGGTTCCTGCAGGCAATCCGGCGAATGTGGCGATGCCTTCACTGCTTGTTGTGGCGGTCAAGCTTCCGATCTTCACTTGAATGCCGGCTGCGGGAGAAGCCGGCTTATTGTCCGCGAGCGTCTTCTTCACCGTAACGGTGAACGATTCGTTAGCCTTAGGCTGTGCAGGATTCAAGGCAATCGAATCGACCAAATACGTCGACGAGTTCCACTCCGCGTCGAATCCGCTAATATAAACGACCGCCCGGTCCCCCGGCTGCAGCGTATATTGATCCGCGCCGACCATTCCCGGATTCCACTTGCCTTGGCGGTAGATCGCATAGAGCCAAGCCCCGGCATCAGCGCCGACGGATTGGATGTACGTTCCGAAGCTGGCGTGTTCAAGCTCGTAAGGAACCTGGTTGGCATCTAGAAGCCGCACAACGCTTTCCAGCAAATTCGGAGAACTCGCCTTCCCTTCGGCATAAGTGCCTGAAGCTCCTTCAATTTGAATCGCCGCCGTTCCGACCTGAATCGTCTTGGAATCCTTGACGATCTTCGGCGCAAGCCCGTCTTGATAGCCTGTTACAACCGCTTGATAGGTGCCGCCGGGCAAGCCGGACGGGAACAACGCGTATCCGTTTGCGTCCGTCTCCACCTTACGTCCGCCCAATTCTACATAAACGCTGGCGGCAACCGTGACGACCTCGTCCCTTGTAACGCCATAATCCCATACCGACCGATAGACCTGAACCGTTACTGCCTGGCCTTCAACCGGCATCGCCGGCTCCACCTTAATCGAATCCACCAATGCGGTACTTATGCCTGTATAGTACAAATAAATGTCATCGCCGTTACGCAGGGAGTAGTCAGCCATGCCCAGGTTATTCGTGCGGGCATAATCCCAGGAGCCCTGGCGTTTGACATTGTACCCCCACCAGGTGCTGTAGTCGCTTTTACCGGAAATTCCGTTGATCGTATGAATGAAATGGCCGTCGCTCTCTTGAAAAGGAACCCCCTGCGCATGCAGCACTTGAGCCACAGCCTCATAGGCAGTCCCCGCAACGGCGGAGCCTTCGGCGATCGTACCGGCGGGGCCTTCCACATGAACCGTCACGCGAGCTGCGGCAGGCGCTCCGCCCCCTGTGGTCAGGATCGCCTCATACGATCCGCTGTCACCGTTGACAGCCGTATGGAAGGCCGCCAGCGCCACAAGCGATTGCACCGTGGCCCATCCGTCGGAAGAACCGCCGGCCACATGGGCAAATCCGCCGTCGCCTTGCCGGTAACCGAATAAATAGGTAAGCGGGTTGCCGTTCGCCTTCGCGAAGCCTGAACTGCGCGCGTCGAGTCCGGCAGCGGACAACGCGAGAATGACCTGTGCGGTGCTTTCCGCATTTTCCCCATACTCCGAAAATCCGCCGTTCGCTAATTGCTGCGAGGACAGCCATTGAATGCCGCGGTCCATCGCCGGCCGGACACCGGTGTGCGCGGTATGAGCGGCCAGGGCGTTCACAGCAGACGCTGTAATGTCGATGCTGCTCGGCCCTCCGGCCCCAAGCGGCCATCCGCCGTCCGCATTTTGCTGCGCGAGCAGCCATGCCACGATTTTATCGGGATTCCACTTCGCGGTTAACGGAATGTGATAAGCATCGCCGCTCAAGGCCAGCAGCGCATAAATCGCGCCGTTCGTTCCCTGGGCAGTCAGCACATCGCTGTTATAAATGCCCTCAATAAGGTTGTACGAACTCGACCCGGCCGCGATCTGCTCGGGGTTTCCTCCGGCCGACTTTACGCCTAACGCAATCCGGGCATAGTCCGTTACCTTGCTGTAACGTCCGCCGTTCTGCTGAAGCTGCTCGCGGACGGATGATAAATACGAAGCCGGCACCTGCTTCCCGGCTGCAGCCAGCGCATAAGCATCCCAATCGGAAAGCGCGCCTCCATTCGCATCCAGGATGTAGCCGGCCGCATCGTCTATAGCCTGAGGAACCGTGACAAGCCCTCTCCCCGCTCCATCCGCATACGCAGGCGCCAGCCCGCCAAGCATGGATATGAGCAAGCACCAGCTTAGCAGGACCATGCTTATCTTGTTGATCCATCTGTTACTCTTCATCTGTTGTCCTATTCCCCTCTCTTGAAACTGACCTTCCTTAAACTAAAAAAGCACCCCTTCTCTATGAAGGGATGCCGATACGCATGAACCTGCAGGCAATATTACGTTCCTGACGGATTGCCGTTCCCCCTTCTCCTAATTTCGCGTAGGCGACGGTGTTCTCGGGTTAGACAGATATCCTGACTTGCGGATCGAAGCCGGACTTCCGTCATCCCAACCGCCCCCCTAAACCAACTGAAGGACAGTGACATCATGGAAGCCGCTCCCCGCTTACAGTGGCGCGACCGTGCCGGATTCTCACCGGACTTCCCTGTTCGCCGAACGCCGGCATGGCTAGCCCCCCGTTCGACATCTACCCGAGCAAATGATTCAATTATGTACAAAGAATAACACGATCCCCAAGCATCGTCCAACTATTTCTTGCGGGCCAACCGCCCGCGGTCCTGACGCGGGGCCTCATCCCGCCGTACGCTCGATCCACTCGCTTACGGCGGGCGGCTTCAGGATTCCATCACAAACCGGCCGGTAATTTTCTGCAGATTTCCGGAAATGCTTTTGAGCAAATCCGCTTGCTGCGCAATAAGCTCGGTAGCCATGTGATGCCGTTCTCCGCTGCTCGCCATCGCTTGGGCGGACGCAGTGAACTGTTGAGAAATATCCCGAATCGCCTGCATGCTGCTTTCCATCGAATGAAGCCCAAGCTGAATTTCACGCATCTCCGCAGAATGCGCGGACGCTTGCTCCGCAGTCAGGCGGCACTTGTCGGCCACAAGGCGAATCATATCGCTCAATTGGCCAATCCTTCGGATTCCCCGTTCTACGGCAAGCCGTTCCGCTTTCACCGCATCCGCGGCTTCTTTCGATTTCAGCGCCATATTGTGCGTCAGCCCGATCGCGCGTTCCGCTACCTCATTGGATGTAACGGCAAGCTTCCTCACTTCGCCGGCAACGACCCCGAATCCTCTGCCTTCTTCGCCGGCCCTCGCAGCCTCAATCGCGGCGTTCAGCGCGAGCAGGTTCGTCTGTTCGGCAATTTCACGCATGTACAAGATGAACTCTCTCATTTCTTGCAATTGCCGCTCCAGCTCTTCCATCGAGCTCACGCTCCGCTTGCTCGTTTCCTGCAGGTCATTCATGTCATTGCGCAATTCCAGCGTCTTCTCCAGCCCGGCATGCGACGATGTCCGGGCCTCCTCGGATATCTTGCCCGAAAGCTCCATGTCTTGACCGGCCCGGCTGACTCTGTCGTGAATCTGCTGCATCCGGCTGCCGTTAAGTTCGATGAGCTGCAGCTGGTCATTCGCTCCCGCGCTCACTTCCTGCATGCTCGCTACCAGCTGCTCAGCCGAAGACAGCAGCTGCCGAATTTCGTCGGCCTGCTCGGACCCGATCTTATTCACGGTGGAGGAAGCCTCCCTCATGTCGGACAAGATCGCTCTCATCCCTATCACAATTTTGTTGATCTCAAACGAAACTTGTCCGAGCTCATTGCGCCTGGAGCCTGCCGAAGCGGGCATCAGCTTGCCGGAAGAAATGGCTTTCATGCGGCCCATCCAGCTCTTCAAGCTTTGAAGCACCGTTCGATGAAAATACAAGCCCGTCCCGGCGAACGCCGCCAGCACAAGAAGGCCCGCCGCGGCGCGTTCCCCCCACGAATCGGCCAGCCCGAGGCCGCCTAAAGCGATCAGCAATGGAATACTGTAAACGGTGTACCAGGTTGCCTGAAAAGATAAGGATTGCACGATCACACCCAGCCGCAAATTATAAGGCGAAGCTCCCGCCCCCGGAATGTTCACAGGAGTCGAAACATCCAATATAACCTCACCGGTGTTACGGTGGTAAATTTGAGCTAACGGCTTGTCCGTTTGCGCAGCCGCCAAGCCAACGACATCGTTGAAGACCGTCCCCTCGCGCAGCCGGTTTGTATGCAGAACGGATAGTCCGTGATGCTCGACGACCAGGAAGTATTCATCATTTTGAAGCAACTGGTCCAATAATACCCGAATATCCTCTGACCGTTCGGACCATGCGTGTCCTTCCAAGAGCTTGCCGATCTCTACAGCGGCGGATTGCACTTTGGCTATTGCGCGGTTTTCCAGTTGTTTAGGTATGTTCATGTCGAAAGCCCCCTTAGAATTAATGTAAGCGCTTTAATAAAACTTTACATGGATTTGATCTTTCTGTGATAGCTCTGTGCGTGAAGTGTTAAATTAAAAGCATGAAATGTTAAAAACCAGCAGTGAACGGCTTGTCTTCCGGGCTCGCTTACATGCTGCACCCGGCATGATCTTTCAAAAGAAAAAGAGGCCCGTCCGGACTCCTTTCACCCTACAATTGGAATAATAAGGTGTCCCGGTTCATGCTCAGCTGCACGAAGGGCATAGCGTTATTTTTCATGTGGCCAATTTCCCTTATCTCAAGCTAGTTTTCATCACTTCCGTATTAAATTGAGTTATGGTGCGGGTATTCGTGTACACTATGCTTCCAAGACCTGTTCAAATCCAATATTATGACAAACTGTTGAAGGAATTATTTTACAGAAGGATTCCTTCTCCGAAGTGTCGAATCATGTAAATTTCGCAGTTTAAATCGCATTCAGGAGGGTACAAAATGAAAAAGAACTTCGCACTGCTACTTGCGGCCATGCTGGTCATGGTTGCGGTTCTAGGGGCTTGCGGCAAAAAAGAAGAAGCTCCCCAGGCGGCGGGCTCCGCACCAAAGGCGGAAGTCAAACCCGTCAAACTGGAGATCGGGATGCTGAAACTTACCAGCTCCGCTCCACTGTTTATCGCCATGGAAAAAGGCTTCTTCAAAGAAGAAGGAATCGAAGCGAGTCCACGGTGGTTTGAAGCGGCCCAGCCGATCGCCGTTGCTACCGCATCGGGAAGCGTGGACGTGGGCGCTACGGGAATTACCGCAAGTCTTTACAATATGATCGCCGGGGGCCAGAAGCTGCTCATCGTCGCGGATAAAGGAAGAGAGCAGAAAGGCTATTCCTCTTCCGCTTTACTGGTACACAAAGATTCTCCGGTAGCTTCCATCCAGGATTTGAAGGGCAAAAAGATCGGTATTACCCAAACCGGCTCTACGTTCCATTACATGGCCGGCCGTCTGCTGGAAAAGTACGGCCTGACACTGGCCGACGTAGAACTCGTGCCGCTCGGCAAAGTGAGCGCGATGATGGAAACACTGAAGAGCAAACAGGTGGACGCCGTGCTCCTCAACGAGCCTAATATTACAGCCGTTGTGAAGGAAGGCTATGGGAAAGTCATTGCGCAGGTGGGCGACGAAATCGAATACCAGACGTCCGGTCTCTTCTTCTCACAGAAATTCGCGGACAATCGTGACGCAGCCGTTCGCTTCATGAAGGCGTACGTCAAAGCGTCCCGCTACTACTACGATGCGGTGCTCGTGCAAAAGGACGGCAAACCTCAACCGGGCGCTAACTATGACGAAGTCATCAGCATCATTGCCAAATACACCGATCAGCCTGCCGACAACATCAAGCTCGGTCTGCCTTACATGGACCGTGACGGAAAGCTCTTGGCCGAAGACATCAAAACTCAGGTCGAGTGGTACTTGAAAACTAAAATGATCGAACAAGCGGTGGACTACAAAACCATCGTCAATACGGAATTGCTTGACGAAGCATTGAAAACCGTAGGAAAGTGAGGACAGCATGAGAGTCGTCGTCGACGGAGTCACCAAAACGTTTCGGGACAAAAAAGGGCGGGACGTCACCGCCCTCAGCCAGATCGACTTCGCCATCGACCGGGAGGAATTCGTCGTCCTGGTCGGCCCTAGCGGCTGCGGGAAGTCAACGTTGCTGAACATCGTGGGGGGACTGCTGTCCCCCACCGATGGAAGCGTTTATTTCGAAGGACTGTCCGCGGAGCAGAACGATCCGCGTCTTGGGATCGTGTTTCAGGAGATTGCTCTGTTCCCCTGGCGTACGGTGTTCGAGAATGTGGTGTACGGCCTGGAAGAAATGGGGCTGGGCAAAAGCGAGCTGAAGGAAAAGGGGCAGTACTACCTCGACATGGTAGGGCTGACCGGCTTCGAGCAGGCCTATCCTAAGCAGCTCTCCGGCGGTATGAGGCAGCGCGCAGGCATTGCGAGGGCGCTTGCCATCGAACCGGATCTGCTGCTCATGGACGAGCCGTTCTCCGCTTTGGATGCGCAGACCCGCACCCTGATGCAGGAGGAGCTGCTCACCATCTGGAACCGCACGAGACTGAGCACGCTGTACGTCACCCATAATATCCAGGAAGCCGTTTATCTGGCCGACCGCGTGATCGTGCTTTCCCGTCATCCCGGACGAATCAAGGAAATCATTCGAATCGACATGCCGAAAACAGGCCGGGACGATGAGCAATACCGGATTCAATTCGACGATTACGTCAAACAAATTTGGAACCTGATCCGGCATGACGCCCAGGACGCGCTGAAGGAGGGTTAGTCAAGTGGGAGAAACGAGAAAACATATTAAAAACCGGGTGGCGTTTCTGGAGCAGAAGGTTCCCGGCTACGCCTCCGTGGCCGGGATTGCCGCGCTGCTCATAATTTGGGAAATTGTTTGCCGGTTGGAATGGGTCTCCCCTTTGTTCCTGCCTTCACCGACGGGAATCGTTGCGGCGGGCTGGGAACTGCTGACTCAAGGCGATTTGCTGCAAAACACGGGCGCCAGCCTGTACCGTATCGTGCTCGGCTACTTGCTTGGCGCGTCCATCGGCATTGTGATCGGACTGCTGCTCGGCTTTTCCCGCTGGGCGGAGGCGATGGGAACCCCCATCCTGTTCTCCCTGTATCCGATCCCGAAGATCGCCCTTCTGCCGCTGATCGTACTTTGGCTCGGCATCGGCGAGCTGCCGAAGGTGACCATTATCGCGCTCGGCGTCTTCTTCCCCGTCGTCATCAACACATTCTCGGGTGTGAAGAATGTCGATCCGATCCTGATTAAAGCGGCGGTCAGCTTCGGCTCCAACCATATGAACGTGATCCGCAAGGTCATTCTTCCCGGCGCGCTGCCGGTCATTTTTGCCGGGCTCAAGCTGGCGGCCGGCACGTCCCTGCTGCTGCTCGTCGCCGCGGAAATGATTGCGGCCAAGCAGGGCATCGGCTCGATGATCCTGCACTACGGCAACCTGATGATTACGACCAAGCTCATGGTCGGCGTCGTGGTGTTATCGCTGCTCGGCCTCCTGTTCAACCGCAGCCTGCAGTGGCTGGAGAACAAGCTGCTGCCTTGGAAGTAGCCTGCCGCAAAAACTTGCGTGCGGCAAACAAAAGCCCGATGGAATGTACGTGACATTCCATCGGGCTTTTTGTACGGTCCGCTACGACTGAGCGGCTACCGCTTTCTTCAGAGCCATGATGTAACCGGCATGGGTCGCCTCGTGGCCGATACTGAACATCAGCACTTCATCCAGGCGGGTGAACTCCTTAAAAGCTACCGTAAGCTTGTCATTCAGCCGCCCTTGAAGGCGCTGACGGTGCCGTTCGGGCTGTTCCTCCAGAAGTTGGCGCAAGGCCGCAAGATCCGGCGGCGAGGTTTGCCAGTCGGCCGGCTTCGTGCCGTTGACGAACAAGCTCGTCAGCTCCTCCGGCAGCTCAAGCGGTTCTCCGAGCAAGCGGAAAGCGAGCCGTTCTTGGGTCGTCAGAATATGCCCCAAATGCCAGCGGATGTTGTTGTTGAATCCGTTCGGCACCACATCCGCCGTCTTTTCCGATAATTCGGCCACAACAGCCAGCGTGCGGCTCCGGTTAAGGGCAAGCTGACTGAAGACGATTGAATCCATGCGATCGATCCCTCCCAGGATGAAGATGAATGAAGCCCCGCGTGTAACTTCATTCCATTATACCAGATGAAACGATTATCCGGTAATAATAGTACGGTCAACAGCCGCTGGAGCTCATTTGCCAGCCGCATGCGGATTTGCGATAATGCGTATATGACAGAATGAACCGGAGGGTGAGTTTCGATGGAGAAGAAGAAGAAGGTCCTCGCTTTCATCGGGTCCTATGCGGACTCCGCTAATCCCGGGCTATACGCCTGCAGGTTCGATACAGATACCGGAAGTCTCGAGATCGTCGATCAAGCTTCCGGGCTGCAAAACCCGACTTTTCTGGATGTGGATCAAGACCGCTTGAAGCTGTACGCCATAACCGAGGGGACGGACGCTAAGGGCCAGCGCTGCGGGGCTGCCGCCGCTTATGATATCGACCCTTCCACCGGAACGTTGTCGTTGTTAAACAAGGAGCTGACGGTGCCGTCCCCGACTTGCCATATCACCTTGGATCATACCCGCCAGTGCATCATGGTGTCGAGCTATCACGGCGGCATGATCGGTCTGTCTCCGGTGAAGGAGGACGGACGGGTGGGGCCGACGGCTGACATCCATCAGCACAAAGGGGCAAGCATCCTGCCCGTACAGGACCGGCCGCGTGCGCACTCCGTCTTCGTTGACCGCTCCAACCGCTTTGCCGTCGCTTCCGACCTGGGCTTGGATCGCCTCATGATTTATAAGCTGGATGTCCCGGCCCGCCGGCTGATTCCTCACGGGGAAGTCCGGATTGCGCCCGGGTCAGGCCCGCGGCACTTTGCGTTTCATCCGCAATTGCCTTACGGATATGTAATCAATGAGCTCAACGCAACCATCACCGGATTCTCGTATGATCAGGAGCAAGGGGCGCTGCATGAAATCCAGACCGTCTCTACGCTGCCTGACGCTTACGAAGGAGACAATGCATGCGCCGATATCCACATTTCTCCCGACGGCAAATTCCTGTATGGCTCCAACCGCGGACATGACAGCATCGCGGTTTATGCGATCGATCCGTTCACGGGGAAGCTCGCTTTAGTTGAGCATGCCTCCACGCTCGGCGGACATCCGCGCAACTTCGCGCTTTCGCCGGACGGACGGTTCTTGCTGGCGGCCAACCGGGATTCCAACAACATCGTAACGTTTAACCGGGATGCGGAAACAGGGAAGCTTCTCCCTGCCGGGCCTGTTCTGGAAGTGTCCAAGCCGGTCTGCATCAAGTTTGCTGCATGGGATTGAGACCTGTGCACGACAGGTTATCCAAGCCCTTCGCTCCTGCGGAGGGCTGTTTCTTCTTTCGGTGGCCCCGCCCCCTATATCCCGCATTCTTCATTTTAGCGGGGAGCATATTGCGGGAGTTTGACCCGGAAATATTAGGTCCCAAGGCCAATATTAAAGCCCGGGAAATTGAAATTTGATGGGTGCGCCGGCTTCAGTAGGCTTCTTTATTTTTGGTAATCGGGTTTGACGAAGCCTTGAAACTTGGTTTCCGTCACCTGTTTAAATTCTGCCGATTTGTAGGCTTCCAGGATGTCCTTAACAAACGTTTTATCCTTGTCGGCGGCTTTGATTGCTATGAGGTTCATGTATTGATCCGGCGTTTTCTCCAAACCCAGCGCCTCGGTTAAAGATAGTCCGGAAGCTAAAGCAAAATTTCCGTTAATAAACGAATAGTCGGCATCATCCAACGACCGCGGCAGCTGGGCGGCTTCAATCGGCAGAAGCTTGATTTTCTTTATGTACTCGGCAACGTCTTTTTCGGAAACCTTGATCGGATCGTAACCATCCTTCAGCTTGATCCACCCGAATTGCTCCATCATCACTAACGCCCGCGCCTGGTTGGCCGGATCGTTCGGCAGCGCAACCTTCGAATTCTCAGTGACTTCGTCTAACGATTTATGCTTCCTGGAATAAATGCCGATAGGCGCAGTGGGCACTTTGTCCAAGTCGATCAAATCCAGCTTCCGGTCGGTAGCAAAATTTTTCAAATAGATGATATGCTGGAACACATTAGCGTCCAAGGAGCCGTCAGCTAAGGACAAATTAGGCTGAATATAGTCGTTGAACTCGACGATTTTCACTTTGTAGCCTTTCTTTTCAAGAATGGGCTGGATGCCTAGTTTAATTTGATCGCTGTAGGGACCGGCAGTCGCTCCAAAGGTGATTTCTTTCTTTTCATCTGAAGGTTTGCTTGGGCTTGATGGTTGGCTGCTGCCGCCCGTCTTCGAATCGGCCGATGGTTCCGGCGCCTTCTCTTGACCGCATGCGGCCAGCATCAGGGTGAATAACATAAGGGTTATGAGCAAGGACAAAGTTTTTTTCATAGACATGCTCTCCTATCTTTTATCTAATCGTTTGACCAGCGTATTTCCCGTAAATTGAATGATATGAACGAACACAATCAATAAAATGACTGTAAAAATCATGACGTCCGTCTGAAACCGGTAGTAACCGAACCGGATCGCCAGGTCGCCTATGCCGCCGCCGCCTACAATGCCCGCCATCGCCGTATAGGATAAAAGACTTATTGTCGTAATCGTAATTCCCGACAGGATTCCCGAACGTGCTTCGGCCAGCACGACCTTCCACGTAATCTGAAGGGGCGTCGCGCCCATGCCCAGCGCCGCTTCAATAATTCCTTTAGGGATTTCGCGCAGCGATTGCTCCACCAATCTGGACAGATAGGCAATTGAGACGATGGATAAAGGAACGGTTGCCGCTACCGGGCCAATCGTCGTTCCGACAATCGTTCTTGTAATCGGAATAAGAGCTACAAGCAAAATGATGAACGGCAGCGATCGGATCGTATTCACCACATAATTCGTGATTCGAAACAGCGCCGGCCGCTCATAAATTTGTCCGCTGCCGGTAAAATACAGAAAAACACCAATAGGTATGCCGATCAGAACGGCAGCACTTACAGAAATGAGCAGCATAAGCCCGGTTTCTGCGATGGCATGCCCGATTTCCGGTGCTAAGGAGAACAGATTGTCAAACATACGCACCGACTCCTTTCAACACTTCAGGACGGCTTCCAAGCAGCAGCCTGGCGATTTCCGTCTTTGGTTGCTGGTCCCTTCTTCCCAAATCCAGCGTTTCGATAAGGCTTCCCTTCTCCACGACAGCGATTTTTCCGCAAACCTGCTTGACCACCTCCATGTCATGGGAGACCAGCACGATCGTCATGCCGAAACGCTTATTAATGTCGCGAATAAATTCGAGGATGCTGCCGGTCGTTTGAGGATCGAGCGCTGAAGTCGGTTCGTCGCATAATAAAACCTTGGGCTCGGTAGCCAATGCCCGCGCGATAGCCACCCTCTGCTTTTGTCCACCGCTTAGCTGGGCCGGATAGGAGGAGGCTTTATCTTCAAGCCCGACGATCTCCAGGCATTCCTTTACCCGCTTTTCGCGGTCCTTTTTGGACATGCCGGAAATTTCCAGGGGGAACGCAATATTGTCCGCTGCTGTCCGGTTTTGAAGCAAATAAAAATGCTGAAAGATCATCCCGATCCATCTTCTTGCCACGCGAAGCTCCCTCGGCGTACATTGCGACAGATTCTGGCCGTTTACAATGACCGACCCGGTAGACGGCTTCTCAAGCAAATTCATCATCCGCAAAATCGTCGATTTCCCGGCGCCGCTTTGCCCGATAATTCCGAATATTTCCCCCTCCCCCACCTCCAGAGACACGGGAACGAGAGCTGAGAAATCGCCATCTTTCGTTCGATACGTTTTACTGACCTCTTTTAATGTAATCATCGGGCATCCATCCCTTGTTTGATAAATGACGTAAGCGGCAATACGTAATCATGAAAACGAACAACTTCTTCCAGCGGAAACCGAAATGCGCTCAGCAGCATGTGAACGCCCGCGCTCTCAAGCTCCCTGATCTTTTGCGCGATCTGGCTGTAGGAGCCGACCAGCCCCGTGCGGAAGCCTTCGTTATTGGCGACAAAGTCGCTGACCGTCGAGGCATTGCCCCACATTCCTTTGGCGCCCTTCGCCTTTTCCTGAAAACCCCGAACAGCGGCATGATCGGCTTGCTCGAGGATCAACCGGTATTCTTCCTGCGCCTCCTGTTCCGTTGCTCTTGCGATGACGAACGCATTGACGGCAAATCGGACCGTTCTGCCGTAGGAGGAGGCGATTTCCCGAACCTCTCTAATCTGCTCCTTGATTTCATCCAGCGGCGCACCGTTAATGAAATACCAATCGGATAACCGGCCGGCCATACTGCGAGCCGCTGGGGAGTTGCCTCCCTGAAATATGGCGGGGTAGGGTTGTTGATAGGGGGCAGGCCGGAGTCTTCCTTCCTTGATTTTGTAATAACGGCCGTCGAAGGTAAACGCTTCTTGCTGCCAAAGCCCCTTCAAAATTTCAATATACTCTTCCGAGCGTGAATAGCGCTCCTCATGCGCAATCCAAGGTACGCCGAACATCTCCTGCTCTTCCTGAAACCAGCCGGTTACCAGGTTTACATGCCATCGGCCCGAGCTGATATGGTCAATGGTCGCCCCCATCTTGGCCAAGGTTACCGGCGGAATAAACCCCGGCAGCACGGCGCTGATGAACCGAATTTGGGTGGTAGCGGCGGCCAACGCCGCAGCCAGCGTGACCGGGTCGAGTTGACCGTTGGTAGAATCTCCCCCGCCTATACCGCCAATATAACGAACGGGCAGCAAAATTGCATGGTAGCCGAGACGGTCGGCAAGCTGGGCGAGCTTCAGGTTATAAGCGAAGCTTGCTTCCTTATCCTGCTCGATTCCGGAACGGAGAAATCCGCCGGCAATATTCGAGCCCCAGACAGAAAACTGCATACTCATCTTGCGCTCACCTCATTCAGGGGCTGGCCGATCAGCTTCCAAACCGGGTCCGTGAGCCTTGTCTGGTCATACCCCAAATACTGCGCCGCATAAGCCCGCACCGGATCGCCGGAGTAAAAAATCTCATAAAGCTCGTGGCGGGAGCCTAGAGGACTCGCAATCAAATCCCATGCCAGCTTGAACAGCCTCACGCGTTCTTTCGCAGGGCTGGATGCTCCGCGGTAATATTTTTGCAGCAGCGGACCTAGCGGACCGTCCAGCTCCGCAAGCGTGGAAGGCGTTTGCATCAAGCCGCCGGCACATATATGCTGCAAAATACCGATCGCCCGCGGATAGTAACGGCTGCCCAAATTGCGGGCGGTCGTTAGAGGCTCGATGGCCGGAAGCCATACTCCGGTATCAGCGTCCGGCTTCGCCAGTTCTTCGGAGACGGCAAGAAGCGACTTGATCGTGCTCAGCTGCACCAGCAGCTCGCCCAGCTTTTCCTGAACATGCAGATGATGCGTGACCCCGATGGTTGTTGCGACTTCATGGCCGACCGCCGTTACAAATTCCAGCTTGCTGATCAACCGGACTACCGTTTGATGCTGGCTTAAGGCGACTACGGCCGGATCCATCCTCATCTTCCAGATCGCTTCAGGATCGTTCTTGATAAAGACCCGTTCCCAAGGAACAAACACATCATCGAAAATAAGGACAGCATCCATCTCGTCATACCTGGAGCTGAGCGGGTGTTCTTCCGGTTGTTCCGAAGCGAACGGCTCCCGGCATACGAGATGAAGTCCGGGAGCGCCGGCCGAAACGGCAAACATGGACGAGTAGAGCAAGTCTTCGGACGATCTTCGATGGAACGGGTAAATGAAAATTTCATCCACATAGGGGGCGGCTGTGGCCACCATCTTGGCGCCTCTGACCCAGATGCCGTCGCTCGTCTCTTTCACGATCCGCAAGTAGGCGTCCGGGTCGGGGGAATCGGAAGGTCCCTTGGAACGGTCTATTTGCGGATCGTGAAATGCTGTGGTGGACATCCAGTCCAAGTCTCTGCTCTGTTCAAAGTAACGGGTGATTTTATCTGCAAAATGGTCCGAAGCCCCTCCCAGCCGGTTTCGGCTTGCATACCATCCGGTCAGCAGAGACCGGGAATATTCAGATATCCGGCTCATCATCCCGAAGGTCGCGTCCGACCATATCCGAAAAGCCTCATGGCGGTGCAGAATATCTTCCTTGCCGTAGGGAACGAGAAAGGCCGCGTTCACCCGTTTGCCGGTAGCCGGGCTGGTAAAGGTCAAAGCATCCCGGGTTTCCGGCTGCTCCTGCAGATCGATCAGAGAAGCGACGGTGTCCACCGTTCCCTTAAAAGCGGGATGATTCGGAACATCCGCTACATCCCTGCCATTCACCCACACCTTTCTTCCGTCATAAAGTCGTGCGCGATAGCTGCTGCCCGGCGATTGTCGATTCATCGGATTCCGCCTCCTTTCCATAATGAGTTTGCCGGAATGTCCGCATCCGACTCTCCAACTCGGATTTATCGGCGTTTACATATTGATTGGCATAAGTGCGTACCGGATCGCCCGCATAGAACCGTTCGTACAGTTCATGACGGGAGCCGAGCGGACTCCCGACCAAATCCCACGCCAGCTTGAACAAGCGCACTTTATGATCCGCATCGAGCTGTTTGCCCGCATAGTAAGTCTTCATCATGTCTCCGAGCGGTCCGTTCAGATCCTCCAGCTTGGACGGAACCTGCATGAAGCCGCCCGCCCCGATCAATTGCAGAATATCCAAAGCCCGGGGATAATACCAAGCGCCCAAATTTCTGGCTGTTTCAATCGGCCCCAGCGAAGGAAGCTCAATTCCTGCATCGGTGCGGCTGCTTTGAATTTCGGAAGCGAGCAGGAGCCCCTTGATGCTTTCCACCTGAATAACCAGCTCTCCCAGCTTTTCCTGAACATGCTGGTAGCTGTCGGCTCCGATCGATTGGGCGACTGCAACCGACACCCCTGTGACAAACTCCAGCTTCGCCAGCAGTCTAACGACGGTTTGATGGAACGCGAGCGCCCCGGCGGTCCGGTTCATGCGCAGCTTCCAGACTCCGTCGATGTCTCCCTTCAGAAAAACGTGCTCCCAAGGAACCAGCACATCGTCAAAAAACAAAACGGCGTCCATCTCATCATATTTTTCACTTAGCGGATGATCGCCGCCGCTAAGGGAGGCGAAGGATTCTCTGCATATGATGTGCAAACCGGGGAGATTAGCGGGAACAATCAGGAAATGGGCGTATTCCCGCTCGGTTTCTTTTAGCCGATAGTACGGATAAACGAGAAAATCATGGGCGTAGGGGCCGGCTGTTGCAATCATCTTGGCTCCCCGGACGACCACCCCTTCCTCCGTTTCTTTGACAATACGCAGCACGGAATCGGGATTCCGGTGCTCGCCCGCGCTTTTGGTCCGGTCGATCTGCGGGTCGAGCAGCGCAGTCGTCAGAAATAAATCCTGATCCCTCGCCTGTTCGTAATACCGCGATATTTTATCGGCGAAATGCGGATCCAGCGAAGTGAACTCGTGCCGCGCCGCATACCAGCCCGTCACCAATGAACGGGCAAATTCGGACAAGCGGCTCATCACGCCGTGGGTCTCGGTCGCCCAGTAGGAAAACGCGGCACGCCGCCTTTTCAAATCCTCCCGGTTTGCAGGCACCAAAAATGCATGATGAGCATAAGTACCGGTTTCGGCATTTCGGAACCCGATTTGCGCTTGAATTTGCTTGTCGTCCAACATGTCAAACAAATGCTTGATCGTCGTTAACGTGCCCTGGAACGACGGGTGTGCCGTCACATCGTCCAGACGCTGCCCGTCTATCCAAACGTTTCGTTCATCTCTAAGGCTTTGAATAAAGCGTTCGCCTCGTGTCAGTGTCACACCGGACTCCCCTTTCATTATGCCAAACTGACGTTGCCCACTCGTTGATTTCTGAATTGCGGCAGCAATAATTGCCCGACCCGTTCGGCTTCTTCCAAATGGGGGAACCCGGAAAGTATAAAATGCGTGACGCCGATGTCGATATACTCCTGCAAGCCTTCCCTGACCTGTTCAGGATTTCCCACGACGGCCGTACCCGCCCCTTTGCGAACGCGGCCGATGCCTGCCCATTTGTGCTTGCCGAACCGGTAATCCCCTTGCAGCAGCCGGTTCATTCTCTGCTGGGCCACCGAATCGGCCTCCCGGTAATACTCGCTCATTCTTAGCTCGACCGACGGGTCAATGTCGGAAACGAGCTTGTCGGCGGCTTCCCACGCTTCCTTCTCTGTGTCCCGGACAATAACATGAATGCGGATGCCAAACTCCAGCGTTCTTCCATACTTGCCGGCCCTTGAACGGACATCCTCGATTTGTTCGGCCACCTCCCGGGCATCTTCCCCCCACTGCAAGTAGACGTCGCCGTATCGGGCAGCCGCCTCCTTGCCCGCATCCGAAGACCCGCCAAAATAGGCAGGTATTTTGGATTGAATATTGCGGGGGACGAGCTGAGCATCCTTTAAGGAGAAATAAGGCCCCTCATAATCTGTCTTCTCTTCTTCCCAGAGCTTCCACAACACCTCCATAAAATCTTCCGTTCGTTCATATCTCTTATCATGGGGAAGGAAATCGCCGTCCTGCCCGAGCTCGCTGGGCGAGCCTCCGGTGACAATATTAATGTCAATTCTTCCGCCGCTGAACCGGTCCAGCGTTGCAGCCATTTTGGCGGAAAGCGAAGGCGCGATAAAACCCGGACGGATCGCGATTAACGGACGGATGGTAGAGGTATGATGAACGACAGCCGACCCGACCATCCAGGAATCCAGGAATGGAGTTCCTACCGGAATTAAAATCCCGTCAAACCCGGCTCTTTCCGAAGCCCTCGCCACTTCGACGATATAATTCAGGTTCGGTTCCCTCTCCGGTTTCTTCAATCCGATCCGTTCTCCGTCTCCGTTGGTCGGTGTAAACCAGGAGAAATGCAGCTTCATATAATCCCCCTCCGAGAATAAAAATGGTCCGGCACCGCAGCTTGCAAACCGAGTAAGCTGTCTGCCAAATAGCAAAAAAGACACAATACGCCAACGGCCATATTGTGTCTCCAGTGATCCGGTAGACAAAATTCAGATATATTTCATCATTATTCCTATAATTATACTTTGGATTTTGTAAATTTCAAGCATTTTTTATCATTGCTGTAAAAGACAAATAACCCGTACCGGCTTGCGCCAGTATCGGGTTACTTTCGTTGCTGATTTAATTACCGTATCAAACCATGATTTTGCAAATATCATTGGTGAATTCTACGGGATCCTGAATCGGCAAGCCTTCGATCAGGAGTGCCTGATTGTATAACAGGTTGGTGTATAGATTCAGTTTCTCTTTATCTTGTTCATATGCGGC
This sequence comes from Paenibacillus validus NBRC 15382, assembly GCF_004000985.1. GTDB lineage: Bacteria > Bacillota > Bacilli > Paenibacillales > NBRC-103111 > Paenibacillus_G > Paenibacillus_G validus. The sequence goes on from NZ_BIMH01000059.1 coordinate 19,908, forward strand.
TTTTAAGGATTGAAATACCTCGTGATTGACGTTAATTTCCAAGACCTTGTCCGCTTTTACATCTTGGGCGTTAGGCATGGCCTTCAATATTTTTTCCATTTCTATCGTTAGCTCACCCTCCGTAGACAGGCATACCGGATGAGTTTTCAGTCTCTTAGACGCTTTGACATGCTTCACTTTGTCCTTCAGAATATCTTTCATATGTGCAAAGAGGTCCTTGTTATCGTTCTCTTCTGCATCGGCTTGATTTTCATTAGCTTCGGATTCAATGCCTAAGTCACCGCTCGATACCGACCTGAATTGTTTATCTTTATAGGTCATGATCATTTTGATGGCGAACTCATCGATATCATCGGTAAAGTACAGGATTTCATAGCCCTTATCGGCTACCAGCTCGGTTTGCGGGAGCTTCTCAATTCTTTCAAGCGATTCGCCGGAAGCATAGTAGATGTACTTTTGATCCTCAGGCATTCTCGATACGTATTCATCCAGGGTGACCAGCTTCTTCTCCTTGGAGGAGTAGAACATCAAGAGGTCCTGCAGCACTTCTTTATTTGCTCCGTAATCGCTGTATACCCCATATTTCAATTGTCTGCCAAACGATTTATAAAATTGCTCGTATTTCTCTCTTTCATCGTTCAACAAGCTTTGCAGTTGACTTTTGATTTTGTTCTTAATGTTCTTGGCGATCAGACTTAATTGTCTGTCATGCTGCAGCATCTCCCTCGAAATGTTCAGCGATAAATCTTCGGAATCTACCATCCCTTTGACAAAGCTGAAATAGTCAGGAAGCAAATCGGAGCATTTATTCATGATCAGCACGCCGTTGGAATAAAGCTCTAGCCCCTTCTCATATTCCTTCGTGTAATAGTCGAACGGCGGATTCTCCGGGATATAGAGGATGGCCTGGTAGACCACAGCACCGTCGGCACTAATATGGATATGCTTAAGCGGCTTATCGAAACCATACCGTTTTTCCGTATAAAAATTGTCATAATCTGCAGCTGTAAGCTCGTTCTTATTTTTTCTCCAAATCGGGACCATACTATTCACGGTTTGTTCTTCGTAATAATCCTCGAATTCATTTTCGCTGCCTTCTGTAGGTCTCCGGCCTTTCAGATCCATCTTGATGGGGTATCTGATGAAATCAGAGTATTTTTTGATAATCGCTTTGAGCCGGTACTCTTCCAGATACTCATCATATTGATCCTCTTCGGTGTTCTCTTTAATTTTCAAAATAATGTCCGTACCTACCGCGTCTTTCTCGCACGGCACAATGGTATATCCGTCCGCACCCCTGGATTCCCACTTGAAAGCCTCATCGCTGCCAAGAGCTTTGCTGATGACCGTAACGACATCGGCCACCATAAAAGCCGAATAAAATCCAACCCCAAATTGACCGATGATATTGTGCCCGTCTTTCAATTCATTTTCTTTCTTGAATGCCAGTGAGCCGCTCTTGGCAATAACCCCCAGGTTATTCTCAAGCTCCTCCTGCGTCATACCAATCCCCGTATCGGAGATGGTTAATGTTCGGTTTGCCTTATCCGCCGTTACTTTGATGTAGTAATCTTCTTTGTTAAATACCAATTGATCATCGGTTAATGCTTTGTAGTATATTTTGTCAATGGCGTCACTGGCATTCGAAATGAGCTCTCTCAAAAATATTTCTCTCTGTGTATAGATGGAATTAATCATCATTTCCAGTAATCGTTTCGATTCTGCTTTAAACTGTTTTTTGGCCACGATCAGGTCCCCTTTCCCTATATAAATCATGAAATACTTAACACGGCTAACGATTAGCACTCCAATCATCAGAGTGCTAATCCTTATTTCTATATAACACATACGAATTTTGGGTGTCAATATGTTGCTGCATGAAGATGGGCCAAAGTTCTTCGAAGCGGTGTTTACCGGGTTATCCATATATTTGTGATTGAACCATTGACACTGCCGCATGATCCGGGCGAACATTCTCTCAGGCTCGATCTATTAAGCGCTGAACAAGATGGAGGAGGAAGGCCTTATTGCGGCTGAGGCGGAAGAGCGTACAGGTGCG
>NZ_BIMH01000060.1 GCF_004000985.1 Paenibacillus validus NBRC 15382
GGGATCGACATGAAACAAATTATATTGATTACGGACGGCTGCTCGAATGTCGGCATAAGCCCGGTCATCGCCGCGGCCCATGCCAAGGCGGAAGGCATTGTCGTGCATGTAGTCGGCATTGCGGACACCGGGGAGATCGGCGACCTCGGCGCCGTCGAGATTCATGAGATTGCCCAGGCCGGCGGGGGGATCAGCCGCTTGGTGAAACCGGCCCAATTGTCCCAAACCGTTCAGATGATGACGCGTAAAACGGTTGTGCAGACAGTTCAGCAAGCTGTCGGGGCTGAGCTGCGGAGCATCCTTGGACACGATAAGCTCGAAGCGCTGCCGCCGAACGAACGCTCCGAGGTTGTGCGCGTGATCGACGATTGGTCGGAGAAAGCCGATCTGAAAGTCGCACTGCTGATCGACGCGAGCGCGAGCATGAAGCCGAAGCTGCAGGCGGTGAAAGAGGCGATTTACGATTTGCAGCTCAGCCTGCAGTCGCGGGCCGGCGAAAGTTTGTTATCCGTCTTTCACTTCCCGGCGAATCTATCAGGCGACCAAGAGGTCGAAATGGACCTCGGTTGGACGCGCGATCTTGCAAATTTGAACAGGTTGTTCTATAAATTAAACATGAGGGGAACGACGCCCACAGGGCCCGCCTTATTAAAAGTCGTTCATTTTGTAGCCGGGAATACCGGGGATACACAGTATGGGTACGAGACCAAGTCGGAGGTACACGACATCACCGGTCTTGGAAGATCGCGTGAGGAAGGGATCTGGAGTGACTACATCGTTTGAACCCTCATTTGCGGCGGGAACCGTTATACAAGGCAAATGGAACAAGAACCAGTATCAAGTCGAACGCTTGCTCGGAGAAGGCGCCAACGGCAAGGTGTATTTGGTTCGCCGCGGCAAACAGCAGTTCGCCCTAAAGATGGGCTTCGATTCATTGGATCATCAATCCGAAGTGAATGCGTTACAAGCGTTGTCGAAATCTGCCTCTTCGTTTCAACAGCTTTGGCTGGAAGCGGACGATTTCTGCTGGAGCGGAGTCGATTATCCGTTCAGCGTGATGCGATATATTAAAGGAAAATCGTTAAACGATTTTATTCGCGATAAAGGGATTGAGTGGATTTATTTGATCGGTCTCAATCTGCTGCGCAAGCTGACCGAATTACATGCAGGCGGTTACGTGTTCGGCGACTTGAAGCCGGAGAACATGCTCATAACGGAATACGGTGACGTCGAGTTAATCGACTTCGGAGGCGTCACGGCCAAAGGGCGTGCCGTCAAACAGTTTACGGAGGTATTTGACCGCGGGTATTGGGGCGGCGGTTCCCGGGTGGCAAGCGAAGCCTATGATTTGTTCTCGTTCGCTGCGTTAATGCTGGGTGTGGCCGACCGCGAGCGTACGTTTGCGAGAGCGGCTTCCATGCTTCCGCAGAACCGCACCGTAGACATGCTGCTCGACCTGCTGAAGGCGAACAAGTCGCTTGCTTCCGTGGAGCCGATTTTGCGCAAGGCGCTGACCGGACGATACGAAACGTCTAAGCAGGCGCTTGCGGATTGGCGGGCCAAAAGCATGCTCGCTGCGCGGCCGGTCACCAAGCGGAATAAGCACGGCGCATGGATTAAAGCTTGCTTTGCCGCATCCTTGATGTTGTTCGCGGCAGCCGTCTATTTTTCGCTGCATTGAGTCATGCCCAAGGAGAGAAGGAAGGAAATTCAGTATGGATGCAGCTTGGTCGTTAATGTCCACGGTGGAGCGATTCATTGATGAAGAGTCGCTTCTTGAAGCGGGGGACGGAGTAGTGGTAGCGGTATCGGGCGGTCCGGATTCCGTGGCGCTGCTGCATCTCCTTTTTGCGTTATCCGAACGCCATCGTTGGCGGTTATCGGTGGCCCATGTCAATCATGGGTTTCGAGGACGGGAGGCGGACGAAGAAGCGGAGTTCGTGAGAGAGCTGGCCGCTTCGTTACGGCTGCCTTTTTACTTGAAGGTGCTGGACATGCCCGGCTATTTGGCGGGAACGAAGGCGAATGCGCAAGCCGCTGCCAGAGCACTCCGCTATGCTTTCCTGCGCGAGGCTGCGCGTGAAGCGGGGGCAGGGCGGATCGCATTGGCCCATCACGCCGACGATCAGGCCGAGACGGTGCTTATGCGTCTGCTTCGAGGTACGGGCCCTTCCGGCTTGGCGGGTATTCCGCTGCGGAGATCCGAGACGGAAGATTTGGAACTTGTTCGGCCCTTGTTACGTATATATAAGGCCGAGCTTATTCGGTACTGCGAGCAGCGCGGGTTAACCTTCAGAACGGACAGCAGCAACCTGGAGACGAAGTATTTCCGTAATCAAATCCGATTGGAGGTACTGCCGTATCTTTCGCGTTACCAGGATCGGCTGCCCGAGTCGTTAAACCGTCTGGCGATATTGGCGGCGGAAGAGGACGACTTGCTCACGCAGCAAACGAGAGCGCTTTTCGAACAATTTGTGAACGCAGAAAACGGTTCCGTTGCTTGGTCGGCCCAATGGTTCGGCGGGGTTCACGTCGCTTTACAAAGGCGGTTGATTAAACTAATATTAAGTTATCTTGCGCTGGACCCGGATTCCGTCGATTATCATCAGATCGAACAACTACGGAACGCCGTCCTTCAGACGAAGGCCGGAAGCGTTCGCATGGATGTCGATTCCCGTCTCACGTTTCGCAGGGAATATGATCGTGTCATGATACATAGGATGGTGTTACCACCCCCCCCGTACGCTTACCATGTAAGCGAGGGACAGACCGAGTTATTCATACCCGAAACCGGCGCGCGGATGGTGTTTCGCTGGCTGGAGCCGGATGACCCGATGCCGTCAGTCCTGGGCGTCCGCGAAGCGGTGTTCGACGTTATGGACATGTCCTTTCCTTTATCGGTTCGAAGCCGCCAAACCGGTGACCGGATGTCGCCGCTTGGGTTAAACGGTTCGAAAAAAGTGAAAGATATGTTCATCGATGCGAAAGTACCGCCTTACCTGCGGGAGCGTACACCGGTTGTGACCGATGCCGAAGGACGAATTCTGTGGCTGCCGGGCGTGAGAAGATCGGCGCAGGCTTTAGTCCGCGAGGACGGCAGGCGCAAGCTGCATATCGAATGGCAATGCGATTTTAACTAACAGTAGGAGGACCTCTCTTGCAAAACGACGTTCAAGAAATCCTGTACAGCGAGCAACAAATTCAAGACAAAGTGAAGGAAATGGGAGAGATTATCAGTCGAGATTTTGAAGGCCGGAATCCGCTCGTCATTTGCGTGCTGAAAGGTGCGTTTATTTTCATGTCGGATCTGGTTAAAAATATTACGATCCCTCTCGAAATCGATTTTATGGCCGTATCCAGTTATGGACATTCCACCAAATCGTCGGGAGTCGTCAAGATTATTAAAGACCTGGATATCTCCGTCGAAGGCCGCCACGTACTCATCGTTGAAGACATCATCGACAGCGGCTTGACGCTTAGCTACTTGATCGACGTGCTGGAACGGCGCAATGCGCTTTCGATCACCATCGCGGCACTTTTTGACAAGCCTGCGCGTAGAACGGCCGATTTGGACGCAGACTATAAAGGCTTTGTCATCCCTGATGCATTCGTTGTCGGATACGGCCTCGATTATGCGGAGAAGTACCGCAATTTGCCTTATGTCGGCATTTTAAAGCCCGAGATTTACTCCACGTAGCATTTCTTGAGATGCCGAGACTTGCTGTGGTACAATATACAAAGTTGCCGTTTGTTGAGAGGAGGTAGGGGATGAATCGCATTATACGTAATACAGGCTTTTATCTGCTCATCTTTTTGGTCACCGTTGGAATCGTCCATTTCATCAGCACCCAGAACGATCAGAAATCCGTAGTCAGCTATGGCGAACTCCGACAACATTTGATGAACAAGAACGTCGAATCGATCATCGTCAAGTATGATGCTCAGACGTATTTGGTCAGGGGGAAGCTAAAGAACGCGGATACGCCGGAAAAGAAAAATTTCGAAGCCCGGGCGCCGTATGAAGAGAGCAGCGGAAACATCTTCCGCTTGATCGAGCAAAGCGACATTCCCGCAAGTAACGTATTTATCGAGAAGATGGAAGGGGACAACGTATGGATTAGTTTCCTCACCTCCATTATTCCGTTTGTCATCATCTTCATCTTGTTCTTTTTCCTTCTGAATCAAGCCCAGGGCGGCGGCGGTAAGGTGATGAACTTCGGGAAGAGCCGGGCAAGGCTTTACAACGAAGAGAAGAAACGCGTCACCTTCGAAGACGTGGCCGGAGCCGATGAAGAGAAGCAAGAACTGGTGGAAGTCGTAGAGTTTTTGAAAGACCCGCGCAAGTTTGCGGCTGTAGGGGCGCGTATTCCGAAAGGGGTGCTGCTCGTAGGCCCTCCGGGTACGGGTAAGACGTTGCTCGCCAGAGCGGTGGCTGGCGAAGCCGGCGTTCCGTTCTTCAGCATCAGCGGTTCCGACTTCGTCGAAATGTTCGTCGGTGTCGGTGCGTCCCGGGTGCGCGATTTGTTCGAGAACGCCAAAAAGAATGCGCCTTGTATCATATTTATAGACGAAATCGATGCGGTTGGTCGTCAGCGCGGCGCCGGTCTCGGCGGCGGTCATGACGAGAGGGAACAAACCTTGAACCAATTGCTCGTAGAGATGGACGGATTCGGAGCGAACGAAGGCATTATCATCGTTGCCGCTACCAACCGTGCGGACATCCTGGACCCTGCGCTGCTTCGTCCGGGACGCTTCGACCGTCAAATCACGGTTGACCGTCCGGATGTGAAGGGCCGCGAAGCGGTGCTGAAGGTACACGCGCGCAACAAGCCTTTGGCCAAGGATGTGAAGCTGGATCAGCTGGCTCGTTACACAACCGGCTTCTCCGGCGCGGACTTGGAGAACCTGTTGAACGAATCTGCGCTCATTGCGGCCCGCCGCAATCGCAAAGACATCTCCATGGATGAGATCGACGAAGCTTTTGACCGCGTTGTTGTCGGTACGCAGAAGAAGAGCCGCATCATCAGCGAACGCGAGAAGCGGATGGTCGCTTTCCACGAAGCGGGTCATACGATCGTCGGGATTCACGCCGAGCATGCCGATGTGGTGCACAAAGTTACGATCATCCCGCGCGGACGCGCGGGCGGGTACGTGATGATGCTGCCTAAAGAAGGCGAAGACAAGATGATGCAGACGAAGAACGAGCTGCTCGACAAAGTGACCGGCTTGTTGGCCGGACGCGTTTCCGAGGAGTTGTTCATCGGCGAAATCGGAACCGGCGCGTACAGCGACTTCCAGCGCGCTACAGGCATCGTTCGTCGGATGATAACCGAGTTCGGGATGAGCGATAAGCTTGGACCGATGCAGTTCGGTACGACGCAGGGCCAGGTGTTCCTCGGCCGCGATATCGGGCATGAACAGAACTATAGCGATGCGATCGCTTATGAGATCGATCAAGAAATGCAGTCGATCATTCGCGCTTGTTACGAACGTGCCAAACAGATTCTCACCAAATACAGCGACCAAGTTCGTTTGATCGCCGAGACGTTGATCGAGAAAGAAACGCTCGAGAAAGATCAAATTAAAGAACTGATCGACAGCGGCAAATTGGGTGCGGTTCCTGATGAGGAGCCGGCGCTTGACGGCAAGAACGATGATGTCAAAGTGAACATCCAAAGCCAAGACCAAGCTGCGGACTCCAATAAGCTCGATATCGAGAAGAAAAGCTCGGATGACGAGCAGGATCAATAATATCACGCAAACCGGTGCCGAAAGGTGCCGGTTTTTCCTTTTTGTATCAGGCAAAAAGCGTTGATAAGCGAGAAACTGGCCGTGAGGGATAAGCAGTTGTACAGGCGATGTGTCCGAAGCGTATATTTGTTTCTTTTTGTAGGTATTTAAACATTGACATGGCGGGGCCCCCGCGTGTAAATTAGGTGTAAATCTTTATTATCTTTGTGAACATTTTCACCATCTATTTCGGGGTCTTTACATTCGAGAGGAAAGCAAAGGAAGGTGTGTTATGGAAGCACTGGCACTGGAGCGCAAAGCCGAGCAGCAGCGCGAGCTGAAAGAACGGATCGCTCAATTAAAGAAAGAGCGTAACGCCATTATACTTGCCCATTATTATCAGCGGGATGAAATTCAAGAAGTAGCCGATTTCCGCGGGGATTCGTTCCTTCTTGCACAAAAAGCCGCATCGACGGATGCCGATGTCATCGTATTTTGCGGTGTACACTTTATGGGAGAAAGCGCTAAGATTTTGGCTCCGGGCAAGACGGTTATTATTCCCGATGAGCGCGCCGGTTGTCCGATGGCCGATATGGTCAATGTTGACGGGCTTCGCGCCTTGAAGAAACAGCATCCGAATGCCAAGGTCGTCGCGTACATCAATACATCGGCCGAAGTGAAGTCCGAAACGGACATTTGCTGTACGTCGGCTAACGCCATCAAAGTCATAAACTCGGTAGATTCCGATGAAATCATCTGGGTACCGGATAAGAATCTGGGTGACTACGTATCCAAGTTCACGGACAAGAAAATGATCATCTGGGAAGGCTACTGCAACACTCATGATATGCTGACCGTTAAAGACGTTGAGGAGATGAAAGCTCTGCACCCGAACGCCCAATTCGTGGTTCATCCCGAATGCCGTCCGGAGGTTGTCAAAATGGGCGATTTCGTCGGCAGCACGACGGCCATTATCAAGTACTGCAAGGAATCCGATTGCAAGGAATTTATCGTCGGCACAGAAGACGGCACCGGGTATCAGCTGCGCCTTGACAGCCCGCATAAGCAATTTCATTTTGCCACCAAATACTTGGTTTGTCCGAATATGAAAGTGAATAATTTGAAGAAAGTGGTTAAATGCTTGGAGACGAACAGTCCCCAAGTATACGTACCGCAAGACGTGGCCGATAAGGCCCGTGCATCCTTGGAGCGCATGCTGCAGGTCAAGTAGCATGCGCTACTTCTCTTGTTAGGAAGGTGGAGGCTCATGATCCCCCGTTATATGGTCAATTTCGATTTGCAGCAGCTTCCTACCGTATATACTGACGTGATCGTGATCGGCGCTGGCATCGCCGGTCTTTTTACCGCGCTTAGAAGCGCCGAAACGCATAAAGTGCTGATGGTCACGAAAAAATCGCTGCTGGACAGCAACACACGTTACGCACAGGGAGGCATCGCCGCGGTTATTTCCGATGAGGATTCTCCGGCTTATCATCGGCAAGACACGCTAATTGCCGGAGCGGGCTTATGTTCCTCTTCGGCTGTGGACGTTCTCGTACACGAAGGCCCTGCCGGGGTGAAAGATTTGATCCGGATGGGCACAGAGTTTGATATGGAGGACGGCCGGTACGCCCTTACGAAAGAAGGTGCGCACAGCCAGCGGCGTATTTTGCATGCGCAAGGAGATGCGACGGGCGCGGAGATCGTACGCGCGTTGTCCGAACGGACCAAGCAGGACCCGAATATTGAAATTTGGGACGATCATTTTGTGATCGATCTCATTACGCAGGACGGCGAATGCTTCGGGGCTCTCGTTCAGAAGCCTGACGGGCAGAAAGTATTCATACGCGCTAACGCCACGGTGTTGTGCAGCGGCGGAGCGGGGCAGTTGTTCCGTTATACGACCAACCCGGACATTGCGACCGGGGACGGCATCGCCATCGCTTACCGGGCCGGAGCTAACATACGCGATGTGGAGTTTATTCAATTTCATCCGACGGCCCTTTGTTATCCGGGCGCCCCGCGTTTCCTGATCTCGGAAGCGGTACGGGGCGAGGGAGCGGTTCTCCGCAACATCAATGGAGAACGCTTCATGGATCGTTACCACCCTCAACTGGAGCTGGCGCCCCGGGATATCGTCGCGCGTGCGATCGTCAGCGAAATGGAGCTGACGAAGTCGACCTTCGTTTACATTGACTTTACGCACGAATCCGAGGAGACGGTTAAATACCGTTTTCCTACGATCTATGAAACTTGTTTGACCTTCGGCCTGGATTTATCCTCTGACTGGATCCCGGTCGCCCCGGCCGCCCATTACATGATGGGGGGCGTGGAGACGGATTTGCACGGCGAAACGACGGTAAAACGGCTGTTCGCCTGCGGCGAAGTCACGTCGACCGGCGTGCACGGAGCCAATCGGCTGGCCAGCAATTCGTTGTCCGAGGCGATCGTGTTCGGACGCCGGATTGTGGAGCGTATCCGCGAGCTGGATAAGATAACGGAAACACCAGTGCTTAGCGAGCGGGGGCGTGCTACGGGGCAAGCCATTCAACCGGTCGTGGAGAAGAAGCTGAAGCTGCAGAAGCTGATGCTGCGTTACGCTGGCTTGAAACGCAATGGCAAAGGACTGGCCAAAGGGTATGAAGAATTGAAGCGGCATCTGGCTATTTTCGACAACTCCTTAGCCAAACGGGAGGAGTATGAGTTCGCGAATCTGCTTATTTGTGCACTTCTGACGACACAAGCCGCCCTGATTAGGGAGGAAAGCCGCGGGGGACACTACAGAGAAGATTTTCCCGAACGCGATGACTTGCTGTGGCGTAAACATACGGTATTCAACCGGGTGAATGGAACGACGGAAGGACGGATTGACGATGTTTGAGTTGAATCGGACGGCTTTGGAACATAACCTAAAAGCCTGGCTGGAAGAAGATATCGGGATGGGGGACGTCACGACGATGACGACGATTCCGGAAGCTTCGGAATCGAAAGGAATCATTCATGTCAAGGACACGGGCATCGTCGCCGGACTGCCGGTTGCGAAGGCGGTTTTCGCCGTCGTAGACCCCGCCTTGAGATTCAAGGCTCTGGCTGGCGAAGGACAAGCTGTCAGCCATGGAACGGTGCTGGCCGAGATTGAGGGCAGCACGCGCAGCATTTTGCTTGGAGAACGGCTGGCATTGAATTTATTGCAGCGGATGTCGGGCATTGCGACGCGCACGCGGCAGTTTGTCGATCGATTGGAGGGGCTCCCGACCCGGCTTGTCGATACGCGCAAAACGACGCCGGGCCATCGGATGCTGGAGAAGTACGCCGTGCGTGTAGGCGGCGGCCATAATCACCGGTATGGCTTATATGATGCGGTCATGATCAAAGATAATCATATTAAAGGCGCCGGAGGGATCGCGCAAGCTATTAAAAGCGCGCGTGCCAACATTCCGCACACGATGAAGATTGAAGTCGAGGTCGAGAGCTTCGAACAGCTGGAGGAAGCGCTCGCAGCCGGTCCGGACCTCATCATGCTCGACAACATGGAGCCCGGGCAAATGGAGCAAGCGGTGCGGCGCATTAAAAATCAGGCCCCGCATATCATGGTAGAAGCGTCGGGCAGCGTCAGCCTTGACAGCGTGCGCCTCATTGCGGAAACCGGCGTTGACGTTATTTCCGTCGGCCGATTGACCTACTCGGTGCAAGCGCTCGACATCAGCTTGGATTTGAACGAACAGAAGGGGCAGAAGGAGGAGCGCGCATGATTTTAGTAGTGGACGTGGGGAATACCAATATCGTGCTTGGTATTTACGAAGAGAAGCAGCTGCTGCATCACTGGCGGTTGAGCACGAATCGTTCGACCACTGCAGACGAATACGGGATCATGATGTACAATTTGTTCCAGCATGCGGGCATCGAATTGGACCAGGTTGAGGGGGTTATCATCTCTTCCGTAGTGCCGCCGCTGATGTTTGTACTCGAGCATTTATGTTTAAAATATTTAAAGAAAACGCCGCTTGTCGTCGGTCCCGGCATCAAAACCGGACTGAACATTCGTTATGAAAATCCGAAAGAAGTGGGTGCCGACCGCATCGTGAACGCGGTGGCAGCGATCGACTTGTACGGTCCTCCCTGTATCGTTGTGGATTTCGGTACGGCGACGACGTTTGATTATATCGACGAATCCGGGCAATATATCGGGGGGGCGGTCGCTCCGGGCATCGGCATTTCGACGGAAGCGCTGTACCAGCGCGCCGCCAAGCTCCCTCGCATCGAGCTTGTAAAGCCCAAAAACGTGGTCGGGCGCAACACCGTCAATTCCATGCAGGCCGGCATCATTTACGGTTTTGCCGGTCAAGTGGACGGCATTGTCGACCGGATCAAGCAGGAATCGGGCAAGGATCCCCGCGTTATTGCGACCGGAGGTCTGGCCGAATTGATCGCAAGCGAATCGCGTACCATCGAGCTGGTCAACCCGCTGTTAACCTTACAGGGGCTTCAACTGATTTATGAAAGGAATATGTGATCCTATGCAAGAAGATTATTTGATCCGAGGAACGGCGTTCGGCGGCAAGGTGCGCGCATTTGCCGTTCGGACCAAGCATATCGTGGAAGAGCTCCGGGTCAGACACCAGACGACTCCGACCGCAACGGCGGCTTTGGGGCGAACGGTGACGGCCGCGCTTATGATGGGGACCATGCTGAAGGGCGAAGAGAAGCTGACGGTTCAAGTCAAAGGCGGCGGTCCGATCGGCCAAATCGTAGCGGATGCGAACGCCAAGGGCGAAGTGCGGGGCTACGTGGATAACCCGGCGGTCGACTTGCCGCTGAATGCGATCGGCAAGCTGGATGTGGCCGGTGCGGTCGGCACCGACGGTTTTTTGTATATCACCAAGGATTTAGGCTTAAAGGAGCCTTACCGGGGAAGCATTCCGATAATTTCCGGTGAACTCGCCGAAGATTTCACCTATTATTTCGCGCAATCCGAGCAGACGCCGTCGGCCGTAGCGCTTGGCGTGCTGGTCGATGTTGATTATACCGTGAAGACTGCAGGAGGGTTCATCATCCAGCTGCTTCCCGGCCTGGACGGTCAAGAGATCGCCCAGCTGGAGAAACAGCTCGGGGAGCTGCCACCAATTACGAAGCTGCTCGATCAAGGCGAGAGCTTGGAGTCGATTTTGAAGACGCTGCTGCCCGATGTGGAAGTGTTGGAACGTCGGGACGATATCAAGTTCCAATGCAAATGTTCGCGAGAGCGTGTGGAGCAAACCTTGATCAGTCTGGGACGTTCCGAGCTGGAGCAACTGCTGGCTGAGGACGGGCAAGCAGAGGTGTCTTGTCACTTTTGCAATGAAACCTATAGGTTCAACGGGAGCGAATTAAGCGAACTGATTGAATCTATCTAAGAGGCGATGAGGGGCGGAAGAGGTCTGTCCGAAGATAGAGAGTGACCATTCGAGGGGATAGGACATGCGAAACGTTAAGGTTTTATGGGGAATGATCGCTGTGTTGCTGATCGCTGTGGGCATCCTTTCCTCCGTATTAACGGCCCGTTCCTTCCTTCAGCCCGCTGCGGATCCCATACTCGAACCACCGTCGAAGGCCGATCATGAGCTAACGATTGCCAGCATCGGAGATAAAGATATTACGCTGCGAGATTTGGAACAACAATTGCTTCAGAAACACGGCAAAGAGACGCTCGAACAAATGATTGACCATGAGGTCATTCGCAGGGAAGCGGAAACGCTAGGCATTCAGGTTAGCGAGTCTGAAATCAAGCGGGAACTAGAACGGATGCAGCAAGGCTACGAAAGCGAGAATGATTTTTATCAAGCGATGGAAGAACAGCTTGGATTGACGCGTGAGCAATTGAATGAGGACGTCCGTCACAAGCTTTATACGGAAAAGATTTCGATTCAAGGCATCGCCATCGACGACGCCGACGTGGATGATTATATCGCAAGTCATCCCGACGAATTTAAGGCGACCGTTCTGCTTCGGTTGGAGCAGATCGTGACAGCGAGCAAGGAACAGGCACAGCGTGCGTTGAATGATTTGGCCAAAGGGACGGAGTTTGCCAGGGTCGCCAAGGAGCGTTCCCTCGACGATGCGACGCGAGGGAGCGGCGGCGATCTCGGATGGTTTGAGGAGGACGATCCGTTCGTGCCGGCTCCTATTATGAAAGCTGCCAAGTCGCTCCAGACAGGGCAAATTTCGAAACCGGTAGAAGTCGAAGGACAATTCGTGATCGTTCGGGTCAAAGAGCGTAAAGTGCAGTCCAAAGGCAGCCCGGAAGCGATACGCGAGCAAGTTCGCAAGGAATTGGCGCTGCGGGAAGCGCCGCCTTTGAAGGAAACGATGCAGCGCTTGCGGGAAAAGTGGAACGTCAAGGTGAGCGGAACGTATTGAGCCATGCCATGTAATTTTCATATTGACAACCTTGGCGGGGGTTGATAATATGAAAATATAATACCTAGCAAAACACTCGGATATTTTGAGCCGCTCTTGAGGAGGAGAATTCGCAAATGGCAAGATTAGTTCAAAGCGTTACGGATTTGATTGGGGATACGCCGCTTGTCAAATTGAACCGTGTCGTGCCGGAGGGCAGTGCGGAAATTTATGTTAAGCTGGAGTACCAGAACCCGGGTGCTAGCGTGAAAGACCGTATTGCGATCAGCATGATCGAGGTGGCTGAGCAAGAAGGCCGCATCAAGCCGGGCGACACGATCGTCGAGCCTACCAGCGGTAACACGGGTATCGGGCTTGCTCTGGTAGCTGCAGCGAAAGGTTATAAAGCGATTCTGGTTATGCCGGAAACGATGTCCATCGAGCGCCGCAACCTGCTTCGTGCTTACGGTGCACAGCTCGTTCTGACGCCGGGGGCCGAAGGTATGAAAGGCGCGATCAAGCGCGCTGAAGAAATTCAAGCTGAGAATCCGTCCTACTTCATGCCTCAGCAGTTTAAAAACCAAGCGAACGTGAAAATTCACCGCGAGACAACCGGTCCGGAAATCGTCGAAGCGATCAAAGCCCACGACGGCAAGCTGGATGCGTTCATCTCCGGCATCGGCACGGGCGGTACGATCACAGGCGCCGGCAGCGTGCTGAAAGAAAACTTCCCGGGCATCAAAATTTATGCGGTAGAACCGGCAGCATCTCCAGTGCTTTCCGGCGGTAAACCAGGTCCTCATAAAATCCAAGGAATCGGAGCCGGTTTTGTGCCGGATATTCTGAACACCTCCGTTTACGATGGCGTCATTCAAGTGGAGAACGAAGATGCGTTCGAGACGTCCCGCCGTGTAGCCAAAGAAGAAGGGATCCTTGGCGGTATTTCTTCCGGCGCAGCGATCTATGCCGCTCTGAAAGTGGCGAAAGAACTGGGCGCAGGCAAACGTGTCGTAGCCATCGTTCCGAGCAACGGCGAACGTTACTTGTCCACGCCTTTGTATCAATTTGAAGATTAGTCTTTACGCTTAACCCGAGCCCGCTCCTCACGAGCGGGCTCTTCCTGTTGATGGGAGCGAAGGCCCTCTTTTTTTCACAGCGGTTTTCAAGTATACTAATCCCAATATCACAATCGGAACGAACGGTAAAGGCGGAATGGCGGATGATTCTGACATCTTATGAGGCTTGGAAGGCTTGGGCGAAAGATTATTCGGTGCTGCCTTACGTGCGAAGCTACCCCATACAGGAACCAACGGTCATCTCCTGGGCCCCGGCGTGGCAGGCGGCTGAGCCTGGATCCTTCGTGCTGGAAAGCGGAAAGGGCGGACGTTATACGTTCCTCGGACTGAAGCCCGTATCCGAAATTCGGGGAACCGGCCTGGAAGCGACAGTGCTCGAGCGAGGGAAGGAGCCGCTTCGCCTGCATGGCAACCCGCTTGCGCTGGTCAAACGTTGGATGGCTCCGTTCCGTGGGCCTGCAGTCGATGGGGCGCCGAAATGGATTGGCGGGTGCGTCGGCTTCTGGGGCTATGACGTGGTGCGTACAATCGAGCGGCTGCCCGATCGGGCGGCGGCCGATTTGCCGGTCCCGGATTATGCGTTCGTGCGGATGGACGAGCTGTGGATTATCGATCAACAGGAAAGCAAGCTCTATTGCGCTTATAACGTCCACTGTCCACGGGAACGGCAGGAAGACGAATCGTGGCTGAAGGCGCGCTATGACGAAGCTTCGCGAGCGGTGGATGCGATGAAAGCGCAATGGGACCGTATCGACGCAAGTCGGCATCAACCCGAAATCGCGCTTGAGTTGGACAGGAAGCGCCGCAGCATAGAGGAGGACCGGCTGGAAATCGACCTTGAGGCCATGCAGGGCGTAACGCCCGACTTCTCGCGGGAAGCGTTCATGGCGGCGGTCGACCGCATTCGCGATTATATCGGAGCGGGCGATGTCTTCCAGGTCAACTTGTCCTTGCGTCAACATCAACTGCTCAGGTCGTCGCCGGACGATATTTACGAGTGGCTGCGGGCGGTTAACCCGTCTCCCTACATGGGGCTGCTGCGTTTCGCCGACTTTCAGCTCGTTTCGGGTTCGCCCGAGCTGCTTGTACAGCTGGAGCGGGGCGTCGTCCGCACGCGGCCGATCGCGGGCACGCGCCCGCGGGGGGCGAATGCGGATGAAGACCGCCGCCTGGCGGGCGAGCTGATCGATAATGAGAAGGAGCGGGCCGAGCACATTATGCTCGTCGATCTAGAGCGCAACGACCTCGGCCGCATCTCCGCATATGGAACCGTTCGAGTCAGCGACTTCATGGTCATTGAATATTACTCTCATGTGATGCACATCGTCTCGGAGGTGGAGGGGCGGCTTGCTCCCGGAAAAGATGCTTTTGACGTCATCGGCGCTGCATTTCCCGGAGGAACGATAACGGGCGCGCCGAAGATTCGCACGATGGAAATCATCGAGGAGCTCGAGCCGGTGCGGCGCGGACCGTATACGGGTTCCATGGGTTGGATTGACTATAACGGCGATATGGAATTTAATATAATTATCCGCACGTTGGTCGCAGCCGGCGGCATAGGTTACGTACAGGCCGGCGCAGGAATCGTAATCGACTCGCAGCCGGAACGGGAATATACGGAAGCTATGAACAAAGCCAAAGCGATGTGGAAGGCCATCCAATACAGTGAGCGGAGCCAATGTGCCGCAGGAGGTAAAGAGCGATGATTTTAGTAATCGACAACTACGATTCGTTTACGTATAACTTGGTACAGTACCTCGGCGAGCTCGGACAGGACATCGTCGTTCGCCGTAACGACGAGATCGATCTTGCGGGCATCGAAGCGCTGAAGCCGGATCATATCCTTATTTCCCCGGGTCCTTGCACGCCGAACGAAGCGGGGATCAGCTTGTCGCTGATCGATCACTTTAAGGGGAAAATTCCGATCTTGGGCGTATGTCTCGGTCACCAGTCGATCGGACAAATTTTCGGAGGGGACGTCATTCGCGCCGAGCGGTTGATGCACGGCAAGACATCCCAGATTATTCATGACGGCCGCACGTTATTTAAAGGCCTTCCTTCGCCTTTTACCGCGACCCGGTATCATTCATTGATCGTCAAGAAAGAAACGCTGCCGGATTGCCTGGAGATCAGCGCGGAGACGGCCGAAGGCGAAATTATGGGGCTGCGGCATAAGGAATACCCGATTGAGGGTGTGCAGTTCCATCCGGAATCCATCATTACGGATTATGGGCACCAAATTTTGCGGAATTTCCTGCAGGAGACGGTTGTGAACCGGGCATGATCATGGACTGGAACGGTAGCCTGATCGAAGAAAGTCAAGCCGTGGTCTCGGTATACGACCACGGCTTTCTTTACGGCATGGGTTTATTCGAGACGTTTCGGACCTACGAAGGCCGGCCATTTTTGCTGGATTGGCACTTGGAGCGGCTTCAGGAAGGCTGCGACGAGCTCGACATCCGCTACAAGCCGGACAGGGCTGCGCTTGAGCGGCGTATCGACGCGCTGCTCCGCAGCAACGGACTGCACGATGCCTATTTTCGTTTGACGGTAACGGCTGGGCCTGAAGCGCTAGGTCTGCCGGCCGGCGCTTATGAGAAGCCGAACGAGGTTATATACGTAAAGCCGCTGCCGCCCGTTGATCCGGCGCTGCACCGGGAGGGCAAAGCGCTGCAGCGCCTTGTCTTGCGGCGAAATACGCCGGAGGGCGCCGTTCGCTTGAAATCTCTGCATTACATGAATAACCTGCAGGCGAAGAAAGAATTGCGCCGTTACCCGTGGGCAGCGGGAGCCGAGGGACTGTTCCTCGATGGACAAGGCCACCTGTGCGAGGGCTTAGTGAGCAATCTTTTCTTTGCCCGGGGAAGCCGGCTGTATACGCCTTCGGTCGATACGGGCTTGCTCCCGGGGATAACGCGCCGCTTTATCCTTACCTCTGCACATGAGTTGGGGATCGATGTCGTAGAAGGCCGATTCGGCTGGGAGCAGCTGGCGGAAGCGGACGAAGCGTTCATGACGAATTCGATCCAGGAGATTGTTCCGGTAACGAAGCTGTACGAAGAAACAGGCGATTGTCTCAAACTTGGCAGCGGCCGCGTCGGGCCGGTTACCGAACGGCTGCAGCGCCATTATCGGAATAGCATAAATAGGGTTGTTTCAGAAGGGAGAGAGTGGGTAAATGAATAAAACGAAAACCATTGCTTCCGGCGCCGTCCGGCTTGATTACGGAGCCCGCACGCTTGTCATGGGCATTCTGAACGTGACGCCGGATTCTTTCTCCGACGGCGGTGCGTATATCGAACCGGAAGCGGCGGTTGCCCGCGCCAGGCAGATGATTGCCGAAGGCGCCGATATCCTTGATATTGGCGGCGAGTCTACACGTCCGGGCTTTGCGCCGGTAAGCGCCGAGGAGGAGCAGCGCCGGGTGCTGCCGGTCATTCGTGCCATCCGCGAAGCGGGCATTGGGGCGCCCATCTCCATCGATACCTACAAGGCCGAGACCGCAAGGAAGGCGATGCTGGCCGGTGCGTCGATGCTGAACGATATATGGGGCTTGCAGAGGGACGCGGAGATGGCCAAGGTGGCGGTAGAGTTTGACTGCCCGATTGTGCTGATGCATAATCGCAAGGAAGCGGTGTATGCTAATTTTATGCATGACGTGCTGGCTGATTTACAGGAAACGATCCGCCGGGCCCAGGCTGCGGGCATTCGGGACGAGCAGATCATCCTTGACCCGGGCATCGGCTTCGCCAAATCGTACGAACAGAATCTCCAGCTGATGAATGAGCTGCATCGCATTCGGGCTCTCGGTTACCCGGTTCTGCTCGGCACCTCCCGCAAAAGCATGATTCGGTTGACGCTGAACCTCCCTGCGGACGACGTCGTCGAAGGGACCGCGGCAACGGTTGCGCTGGGCATCGCGCAAGGCTGCGGAATCGTACGCGTGCACGACGTGAAGGCGATGCGCCGCGTTGCCGACATGACGGACGCTATCGTACGGCACAAGGTTGAAACATAAACGGGGAGGAGGCGCGTTCCTTTTGGATAAAATCATCATGAAAGGGATGGCCTTTTATGGCTATCACGGCGTGTACGCGGAAGAGAACAAGCTGGGTGCGCGGTACTATGTCGATGCGGAGCTGTACATGCCGTTAGACAAGCCCGGTCATTCAGACGCTCTTGAGGACACGGTCAATTATGCCGAAGTTCATGAGCTCGTTAAAGCCATTGTCGAACAGAAAACGTTCAAACTGATTGAAGCGCTTGCGGAACATATTGCATCCGAGGTGCTTCGAACTTATACTGGTATACATGCAATTACAGTTCGGGTGACGAAACCCCACCCGCCGGTAGCTATTCTTTTTGACGGCGTTACGGCGGAGATTCACAGAAAGCGGGCATAACGCATGAACGAAACGGACGCGCACACGCGCGAGCCGCAGGAACTCGCCTATCTCGGTCTCGGCTCCAACATCGGGGATCGGGAACATTACTTGCTGGAGGCAGTTCGCCTGCTTACGGAACATCCGCAGATCGTCGCCGCCGGATGTTCCGGTTTGTACGAAACCGAACCTGTCGGATATGTAGAGCAGGAGGCTTTCTTGAACATGGTCGTCGCTGTCAGCACAACGTTAAGCCCGGAAGCTTTGTTCCATGAGATGCTGCGGGTGGAGCACGAGCTTGGCCGCAAGCGGGAGATTCGCTGGGGGCCGCGGACGATCGATCTGGATTTACTGCTTTTTGGAGACCGGGTACAGAATCGGCCGGATTTGATTTTACCTCACCCCCGGATGATGGAGCGGGCATTTGTACTGGTGCCCCTTGTCGATGTGATGACGCAACGGGAACCGCTTCGAGCCGAGTTGTTTCGCGAACGGCTCGAGCTGGTGGAAGGAAAGGAAGGCGTTTTATTATGGAAAAAAACATGCTAGCCCAGCGCATCCGCGCTTTTCGTAAATTGAAAGGCTTCACGCAAAACGAACTTGCCGAACGGCTCGACGTATCCATTGCCGTGCTCGGTTCGATCGAACGGGGAACCCGCAAGGCGGATCCCAAGATCATTCTGAAAATATCCGAAACGCTCGGCATCGACCCCGAGGAGCTGGCTCCGGCCATGACGTCCTTAAGAAGCGATCGAGCCTAGTGCTTTCATCAGGAAGGAGTGAACTCTAGTGCTGCAAATCGGTAATGTTACTGCGCCCAATAAGGTCGTGCTGGCTCCTATGGCCGGCGTCTGCAATCCCGCCTTCCGCTTGATTGCGAAGGAATTCGGCTGTGGCCTTGTCTGTGCAGAGATGGTCAGCGATAAGGCGATTTTACACGGTAACCATCGTACGATGGAGATGCTCTTCGTCGATGAGCGGGAGAAACCGCTCAGTCTGCAAATTTTCGGCGGCGACACGGAGACGTTGGTGGAAGCGGCGAAGTATGTGGATGAGCATACGAACGCAGACATCATCGACATCAACATGGGCTGTCCCGTGCCGAAAATCACCAAATGCGACGCCGGAGCCCGTTGGCTTCTCGATCCCGGCAAAATCGAACAGATGGTGTCTACGGTATCCAAGGCCGTAAGCAAGCCGGTTACCGTGAAGATGCGGATCGGCTGGGACGACGAGCACGTGTACGCGGTGCAGAACGCGAAGGCCGTTGAGAACGGCGGAGGCGCCGCGGTTGCGGTCCACGGACGCACCCGGGTGCAAATGTATACTGGGCAAGCCAATTGGGATATCATTAAAGAAGTTAAATCGTCCGTTTCGATTCCGGTGATTGGCAACGGGGACGTGTTTACGCCGGAAGACGCGAAGCGTATGCTCGACCATACCGGCGTGGACGGGGTGATGATCGGCCGGGCGGCGCTCGGGAACCCCTGGATGCTGTATCGGACGATTCAATACTTGACGAACGGGGAGCTTCCGCCGGAACCAAGCCCGCAAGAGAAAATCCGCATCGCAATTTTGCATTTGGACCGATTGACGGCGTTGAAAGGCGAGTCGGTTGCCGTGAAAGAGATGCGCAAGCACCTGGCCTGGTATTTGAAAGGTTTGCATGGAGGCGCTCGGATCAAAGACGCGATTATGGAGCAGACGAAGCGGGATGCCATGGTCGAGCTGCTGAACGACTTCGTACAATCGCTGGAAGACCGGGCTGCAACGGTGCAATAAGGCCCTAAATGGAGAGTTATGGACGCGAAATGGCTTACATTGACATTTAGATAGGCTTGAAATATAATCAGTCAATAGTCATCAAGGTCGGCAGGAGTCATGATGTTCCTGCGCGTTCATATAGTAGTAATCAGTGAACTCATATTCGATTTAGCGGTTCCTTTATGAAAATCTTTCACATGACGGGAGACAGGTTGCAATGAGTGAAAAAGAAGTCATTCTCACGCAGGAAGGTTTAAAAAAGCTCGAAGAAGAGCTAGAACATCTGAAATCCGTCAAGCGTCGCGAAGTGGCAGAACGGATTAAAGTGGCTATCGGATACGGAGACATCAGCGAAAACTCCGAGTATGAAGATGCCAAGAACGAGCAAGCGTTCGTTGAGGGTCGTATTATCACGTTAGAGAAGATGCTTCGCAACGCGCGTATCATCAATAACGACGAAGTCGACACCGATACGGTTAACGTCGGCTCCCGAGTGATCTTGAAAGACCTCGAATTTGGAGATATTGTCGAGTATTCGATCGTAGGAACGGCGGAATCCGATCCCTTTCAGAATAAAATCTCCAACGAAAGCCCGGTTGGCAAGTCTATTCTAGGCAAACGTAAAGGTGCCGTCGTGGACGTTAACGTTCCTGCAGGCGTCATTCAGTATGAAATCGTAGATATTAAGAAGTAAAATTTGAAGTAACGACAAGAAGCTTCCACGGGAAGCTTTTTTGCCTATAGTCCGGGTGCCCCGCTGTTGTCGCGTCGGCTCCCGGCTTCCGGTTATTCAACAAGCAAGGAGCGAAGATGATGACAGTGGAATTGGAATTAAATGAACTGCTTCAAATTAGACGCAACAAATTGGACGAGCTGCGCGGGCTCGGAGTCGACCCGTTCGGACAAAAGTTCGATCGCACCCATCATGCGGCGGATATTGTGAAAGCCTATGAGTCCCAGAGCAAAGAAGAGCTGGAGGCGCTCGGCGTCGAAGTGAGCATTGCCGGACGCATTATGCAGAAGCGCGAAATGGGCAAGGCCGGCTTTGCCCATCTTCAAGATATCACGGGTAAAATTCAAATCTATGTCCGCGCGGATACGGTTGGCGAAACGCCATACAAAGCCTACGATCTCCTCGATATCGGCGATTTAATCGGCGTACGCGGCACCGTATTCAAGACAAAAACGGGCGAACTCTCGATTAAGGCGAAGTCCGTCGAAGTATTGTCGAAATCGCTGCTGCCGTTGCCCGAGAAATACCATGGCTTGAAGGATGTCGAACTGCGCTACCGTCAGCGCTATGTGGACTTGATCATGAATCAGGACGTTCAACAAACGTTTATTACCCGTTCCAGAATCATTCAATCCATGCGGCGCTATTTGGACTCCCGGGGCTATTTGGAGGTCGAGACTCCAACTTTGCACGCGATCGCAGGCGGGGCTGCGGCTCGGCCGTTCATTACGCATCATAACGCATTGGACATGCAGCTCTACATGCGGATTGCTATTGAGCTCCATCTGAAACGTTTGATCGTCGGCGGCATGGAGAAAGTGTACGAAATCGGACGTGTATACCGGAACGAGGGTATTTCGACGCGTCACAATCCGGAATTTACAATGATCGAGCTGTACGAAGCCTATGCTGATTACCAAGATATCATGAAGTTGACGGAAGAAATGATTGCGCATATCGCGCAGGAAGTTCTCGGCTCGACGACGATCTCGTACCAAGGTCAAGAGATTAATCTCGCTCCGCCTTGGCGCCGCGTGACGATGGTCGACGCGATTAAAGAAGTGGTAGGCGTCGATTTTAGCGTGGAGATGAGCGACGAAGAAGCCCATCGTTTGGCGAAAGAGCATAAGGTTCCGGTGGAGCCGATGATGACGTTCGGTCATATTGTGAACCAGTTCTTCGAAACGTTCGTGGAAGAAACCCTGATTCAGCCTACGTTTATTACCGGACATCCGGTAGCGATTTCGCCGCTCGCGAAAAAAAGCAGCACGGACCCGCGGTTCACGGATCGCTTCGAGCTGTTCATTGTGGCGCGCGAGCATGCCAATGCGTTTACCGAACTGAACGATCCGATCGATCAACGGGAGCGTTTTGAAGCGCAGCTTGTTGAGAAGGAGCAGGGGAACGACGAGGCGCATGAGATGGATGAAGATTTCATCCGCGCGCTGGAGTACGGTATGCCGCCTACTGGCGGACTAGGTATCGGGATCGACCGCTTGGTCATGCTGCTGACCGATGCGCCTTCGATCCGGGACGTCTTGCTGTTCCCGCTGATGCGCGAGCGGCAAGGGGAGTAGCTTTATATAGAAAAGCGCGCGGCTTAGACACAGGCCGCGCGCTTTTTTTTGCGCAGATTCAGCATTTTTAATTATTTTGTCGAAAAAACACTTGCATTCCGGCTGCAGATTTGATATATTACTCCTTGTCGCTTCTGAACTAACGGACTGCAAGTTAAAAGTTGAAAAATAACTATTGCAATTCAGTAGGCAGATGTGATATTATATAAAAGTCGCTTTTGACGGAAATGTAAAATGAAGTCGAAAATGACTGGAAATT
>NZ_BIMH01000061.1 GCF_004000985.1 Paenibacillus validus NBRC 15382
ACCGGAACGGAACCGTCCTGAACGCGTTCAATCCGACCTTCTCCAACGGAGCTTTAATGGATTTGGGAATTTATTGCCTGTATCCGTTGGTCGCCCTCTTCGGCGCTCCGAAGAGCATTCAAGCAACCGGCGTGATGCTGGACTCCGGCGTCGACGGCGCGGGCAGCATTCTGCTCTCGTACCCGGACATGGACGCGGTGGTCATGTACTCCAAGATCACCAGCTCTGCACTGCCCTCCGAAATACACGGCGAAGACGGCAGTCTGGTGATCGACAAGATCAACCAACCCGAGAAGGTGGAGCTCCGCTACCGGAACGGCGTGACGCGCCCCTCAGCGCAGCATACGATGTTCTACGAGATCGAGGAATTTATCCGGCTCATTCGCAGCGGTGAGCGCGAGTCTGCAATCAACTCCCATACCGTTTCCTTGGCTGCGATGCGAATCATGGACGAGGCAAGGGCGCAAATCGGGCTCGTGTACCCGGCCGATATCGAGTAAACATGATGTTAGCCCGCAATCAGGCCGAGCTGCAGCGTCTCGCGCCGGACGTACTGCCGAAGCTGAAAGACGCCGCTATCTTCTGGGTCGCCTACCCGAAAAAAAGCTCGAAGCTGAAATCCGACATCACGCGTGACAGCGGCTGGGAAATTTTACAGCAAGCCGGTTACATCGGCGTCTCCTTGATCTCCATTGACGATACGTGGTCGGCGTTCCGCTTGCGTCAGGAGAAGTACGTGAAATCATCGGGCTAAACATCGGGAAATAAGCAACTGTTGTGTTGTTCTTATCCGTGGCGGACGGCGGCCGCATTACCCCCTCAACACGAACGAATGGCCGTCCTCGTCATGGAAAATAGCGAATGTGCCCCACTGCATCTTGTTCGGCTCCGCTTCAAAATGAACGCCGTTCGCTTTCATCGCCTGATACGTCGCATCGATGTCGGCGCATTCGAATACGAGCGAAGGCTTCAGCTCCTGCCAGTTTTTCATCATCGTCCGCGGGTATATAACCAGCGCCGTTTCCGCTCCTTTCGGCGCTACTTCAAGCCAGCTGCCGCCCGGACCCATCGACATTTCGCGAACGAGCTCGAAGCCGACCTTTTCCGTCCAGAACGTCTTCGCTTTTTGCTGATCCTCTACATAAACGGCTGCTGTTGCAATTTTACGAATCATCGCGATTCCTCCCTTTATGGTGTCTGCATATCCCCACTCTATCACGGAACTACCTGCTCGTCTTGTATAAATACGACATCCTGCGTCTGCCGGATCGATCCAGCCTTCAGCATCCTTCCGACACATAGCTTGCCCCATAATGGATAATCATTTCCTGACACCCGTCCGGCCAAATAACTTTGCCGCCGTCCGTCTCACGATAATCCCGTTCCAAGTATCAGAAACATTTGATGAGCGGCTGGAAATCTTCATAACGCATCCGGCGTCGTTTCACTTTCGAATAAATTGTATTATTATGAGGAGTGGACATGTTTCACAGGCGTATATCATTCATAGTCGAGGGGCTGACCGCTCATGGATATTATCAAGAACGGGTATTCCGTCATTTCCATACTGAACGTCCTGCTGGCGATAGCCGTCATCTTTCTCGAGCGGCGCAACGTAGGCGTCACGTGGGCCTGGATGATGGTATTGCTCTTCCTGCCGGGCGTCGGCTTCATTCTGTACTTGATTCTCGGCCAAAACTTGAGCCGCCGGAAGATTTACCGATTGAAGGACGACAAACGGCGGATCGTCGATACGCTCGTCGAGCAGCAGAAGGAAGATTTGCGCATGAACCGGATTCCCTATCACGATCCGGACACCGCCGACTACCAGGATATGATTTATATGAATTTATCGAGCGCTTATGCGTTGTACACGCAGGATAACGAAGTGGAAATTTTCACCGACGGCAATGAGAAATTCGACGCGCTGCTGCGGGATATCCGGGAAGCGAAGGATCACGTGCATATCATGTACTTCATCATTCGCAATGACAGCCTGGGGCAAAGACTCGTGGATGCGCTGACGGAAAAAGCGCGGCAAGGCGTTCAAGTCCGCCTGCTCTATGACGATATCGGCTGCTCCTCGCTGCCGCGCCGCTTCTTTCACAACCTGCGAGAGGCCGGAGGCAGCGTTGCTGCCTTCTTCCCTTCCCGCATTCCTTATGTGAACCTGCGGGTCAACTACCGCAACCACCGCAAGCTCGTCATCATCGACGGACAGATCGGGTACGTCGGCGGTTTTAACGTCGGGAATGAATACCTCGGGCTGAGCCGACGGTTCGGCTATTGGCGGGACACACACCTGAAGCTGGCAGGCGGTTCGGTGCTCCACATGCAGGCGCTGTTCTTCCTCGATTGGGGAATTGCGACGGGCGATCAGGTGCTGATCGAACCGCGCTACTTCCCGCTAGGGCAGCATCCGGGCCGTGTCGGGATGCAGATCGTCTCCAGCGGGCCGGACTCGGAATGGCAGCAGATCAAGAACGCCTACCTCAAGATGATCGTCAACGCCAAGGAGCACATCTACATCCAGACCCCTTACTTCATTCCGGACGAAAGCCTCATCACCGCTTTGAAAATGGCAGCCCTCTCGGGGGTCGACGTCAAGATCATGATTCCGAGCAAGCCGGACCACAAGCTGGTTTATTGGGCGTCGTTCTCTTATATCGGCGAGCTGCTGCAATGCGGCGTGCAATGTTATCTGTATGAAAAAGGCTTCCTCCACGCCAAAACGATCGTGACCGACGGCAAAATCGCGACGGTCGGTACGGCCAACATCGACATCCGCAGCTTCAAGCTGAACTTCGAAGTGAACGCGTTCATCTACGATACCGAAACGGCGGTCAAACTGAAGGAGACGTTCGAGAACGACATGCTGCACAGCAGATGGCTGACTCTTACGGCCTACGAGAGGCGACCGCTGCTTCATAAGTTTCGCGAGCCTTGTGCGAGACTGCTTTCGCCGATATTGTAGGGCGTCATCGTATGGCCTGCGGCCAGAGCGGAACGATAAGGCGCTATTCAAAACAAGCCGCAGATGCGAAAGTAAACCTGTTTATTTAACGTGATGAAATTCCAGCCGCTCTATTGTGCAAACCAGACAAATCCGGCATAATAATACTTATACTGGCACAGGTTTGGGTCATAGGAGGATTGGGATCGCTATGAATTATGACGACGATCTGAAGAAGCGTATGCGGCGGCTGGAAGGACAAGTTCGCGGCGTATTAAATATGATGGAAGAAGAGAAGCATTGTAA
Source organism: Paenibacillus validus NBRC 15382 (assembly GCF_004000985.1). Lineage (GTDB taxonomy): Bacteria > Bacillota > Bacilli > Paenibacillales > NBRC-103111 > Paenibacillus_G > Paenibacillus_G validus. Next base: position 3,260 of record NZ_BIMH01000061.1, read on the forward strand.
GGAAGTTGTCGCTCAAATCTCTGCAATCCGAAACGCCGCCGATAAAGCTATTGCCTGCATCGTTGCCAAAAACCTGGAACAATGCATCCTCGACGAGAAGGAAACCGGCGGAGATACAAGCAAAGTAGTGGCGGAAGCCGTTCAACTTTTAATCAAAAGCAGATAAGCCAAGAGGCTGTCCTTCGGTCAACGGACCTTCGGAGAGCCTCTTCGCCTACATGCCATACTCCTACCCGAACTGCCGCTGCATCGCCGCCCATTGAGACGCTCCTCGCCTCTCTGTTACAATAGAAGGAATGCTACCACCTGACAAGGAGCGTGGACTCATGCCCCATCTTATCACACGCGGCATCCCTACGGAATTCGTACGCGCCATTAGCCGTCCGCTCGTCGACGAGCTGGCCCGCGTATGCGACTGCGGGACGGACAACTTTACGATCGAGTGTCTCCAGACGACCGGCGTCTTCGACGGCGAATTGGTGCCTTCGTTTCCATTCATCGAAGTCGCATGGTTCGAGCGCGGTCAAGAAGTTCGCGACCGTTTCGCCCAAGCGGTGGACGCCCATTTGAAGACCGTCGGTATCTCGGAGGCGGAAATCGCTTTTGTCGCCTATCAAGAAGACAGCTACTACGTCAACGGAAAGCGGTTCGGGTAATCGCCCCGTGCAGAGCTAACGGGTGAACCGTCTGACAGATTGAGCTATAATGGAAGGATTGAATAATCAATATCAACTGCGAGGTGAACGAACATGTTGTCAACCAAAACCGAACTGGCCACTTTCGCCGGCGGATGCTTCTGGTGCATGGTATCTCCGTTCGAGGAACGGCCGGGCATCGTCAGCATCGTTTCGGGCTATACCGGGGGCCACACGACAAACCCGACTTACCAGGAAGTGTGCACCGATACGACGGGCCATGCGGAAGCCGTGCAAATCACGTTCGAGCCCGACGTTTTTCCTTATGAAGAGCTGCTGGAGCTGTTCTGGCAGCAGATTGACCCGACAGATGCGGGCGGCCAGTTTTGCGACCGGGGCTCCTCGTATCGAACAGCCATCTTCTACCATACCGAAGCTCAGCGTCAAGCGGCCGAAGCGTCCAAACGGCAGCTGCAGGAGAGCGGCCGATTCGACCGCCCGATCGTGACGCCGATCGAGCCTGCCGGCACGTTCTATCCGGCGGAAGAATACCATCAGGACTACCACAAGAAAAATCCGCTGCGGTACAAGATGTACCGGCGCGGCTCCGGGCGCGACGATTTCCTGAAGACGCACTGGAGCACCGACCAGGATAAAGCCGACCTGCTAGAACGGCTCACCCCGATGCAGTGGAAGGTAACGCAGGAGAACGGCACCGAACCGGCCTTCCGCAACGAATACTGGGATAACCACCGCGAAGGCTTGTACGTCGATATCGTTTCCGGCGAACCGTTGTTCAGCTCGCGCGACAAGTTCGATTCCGCTTGCGGCTGGCCCAGCTTCTCGAAGCCGCTCTCGGGCGGGATAATCGAGGAAAAGCAAGATTACAGCCATTTCATGATCCGCACCGAGGTTCGCAGCCGCAAAGCGGATTCGCATCTCGGCCACGTGTTCAACGACGGACCCAGGGAGCTTGGCGGCCTGCGGTACTGCATTAATTCCGCTGCACTGCGCTTCATTCCGAAGGAGGATCTGGAGCGCGAAGGGTACGGCCGGTACAAGTCGTTGTTTGAGTAAGAAGGAAAGGGATAACGTACGTTGCTAAGCGCCTTGATCGTTATTATCGCATTTATGGTATTAGCCGACATCGCCGCCAGCTTTTACTTTTACAACAAGGCCGTAGTCCGCAACGCGAAAGCTTTTCTCGCCAAGACCCCGGATCTGAGATCCGATCAACCTTTTCTCGCTCCCGAAACTCAAGCCTGGATCGAGGCGCAGTCTTTTCGGGAGGTGGAGATTGTATCGGACGACGGGCTAAAGCTCCGCGGCTATTATTTGGAAGCCGGCGCGCCTGCAGCCCATACCGTGATTTTGGCACACGGCTATTCGGGCCATGCGAAGCAGATGGGTGCTTTCGCGAAATACTATCATGAGCAGCTCGGGTTTAACGTACTGATGCCCGATCATCGAGGCCATGGGCGCAGCGAAGGTAACGTCATCGGATTCGGGTGGCTGGAACGCCGGGATTACTTGAAATGGATCGATTACATCGTAGGGCATGCCGGGGATCGATCGGCTATTATACTGCACGGCGTATCGATGGGCGCAGCTACGGTGTTGATGGCCAGTGGAGAGCCGCTGCCCGATCAAGTGAAGGCGGTGATCGCCGACAGCTCGTATACGTCCGCCAAAGACGAGCTTGGCTACCAACTGCAGCGCATGTATCGTCTGCCCCGTTTCCCGTTGCTCCAGAGTACCAGTCTTCTGACGAAAATACGAGCAGGTTATGCCTTCGACGAAGCTTCCGCGCTCGTTCAGGTGCGCAAAGCGAGGGTGCCGATTCTGTTCATCCATGGAGCCGCGGATAGGTTCGTTCCCTGCAAGATGGTTCACACTTTATACGAGAACTGCCGCAGCGAGAAGGATCTGCTCATCGTCGAGAACGCCGGTCACGGCAAATCTTACCAGGTCGATCAGACGACTTATCAGCGCACAATGACTGCATTTATCGGCAAATATATGCGGACCGAGGCCGCAGTGCTCTGATTCATCCGCTAACAGACAAAGACCCGTTCGCGCCTGTACAAACGCGAATGGGTCTTTGTCTTGGAATGATGCATGTTACCAAATAAACGGTCCGCCAAATCCGAATTCCGAGAACCCGCCTCCGAAGCCGCCTCCGAAACCACCTCCGAAACCACCTCCGAAGCCACCTCCGAAGCCTCCGAAGCCTCCGAAGCCGCCAGCGAATGGAGCTGTACCGATTGCGAGCAGATCGAACAAAACGAGTGGAATCACCGCAGAAGTCCGTACCTTCTTGTCTTTACCGCCGCCAACTGCAACGCGCAGCTCGCCGCCGCTTACTTGAACCAGCTTGCCGCTAACGACTGAACCGTCCTTCTTAACCGCATAAATGGATTTCCCCACCAGCTTGGCGACTTCTTGCTTGCCAACTGCCTTGTGCATCTTCACCCACCTCCAATAAGATCGTCAGGCCAAGCCGCAGGCGGTTTGGCGTTAACGATATATTGTACGAGGCCTTCGTCTCATCTGATTGTACGGTCGTCCCGCTTAGCCGGCAAGATGTGTACTTACCCCCGTTGTCGATCTTCCGGACCGGGTTGGCGCCTGGCTCCTTCCGTTAGCGGCGGAGCCGGCCGAGCTCGGTTGTAATCGCTTCTATTTCACTGATGCTGAATTGGTTTTTACCGGCCACCATGTCGTAAATGTCACGCAAATCTTCATATTGCGTATCGTTCAACGACACGGCCTTCAAAGCCGCTCCGGAAGCCATACGCAGCTTCTTTTTGATTTCCTCGATCATGAAATCGGTATTTTCCAATGTGTTTTTCGTAAGATCCATCTTTCGCGTCTCCCTCCCGCCTACTTTTCCGTATCGCCACTTATTGTACCATGTTTGGAGCGTCCGCGCCTTGTGTAATATAATGTTTAACGACGTTACCTTACAGAGGGGGAACCGCTATGATCCATAAGCTGCACCTGCGGACGAACGCGCACAGCGAAATGATCGACATCACGCGCCAAGTCCATGACCTGCTGAAGCAGGAACAAATGGAAGACGGCATCGCCGTCATTTATTCGCCGCATACGACGGCGGGCATTGCGATACAAGAGAATGCAGACCCGGACGTCCGGCACGACGTACTGATGCGCCTGGACGAAGTTTACCCGTGGGAGCATCCGAAATACCGCCATGCGGAAGGCAACACCGCTTCCCACCTGAAGGCCATGACCGTCGGCTCTTCGCAAACCGTATTGGTTGCAGGCTCAAGGCTAGTCTTGGGACGCTGGCAGGGCATTTACTTCTGCGAGTTCGACGGGCCGCGCGAACGCACTTGTCTGTTAAAGTTTATACGCGGGTAAGCGTCTCGAGAAAGATGAGTTCCAAAGCGAACAGGTAAATATACTTTACTGCACTGAAGCGTGGGGCTGCAAAAGTTCTTCGGTTGCCGCTTCTATAGGATGTTCACCCTCGCAGCCCCTCGCACAAATATTTGACATGCTGCTCTGCCAACTTGCGGACGTCTTCGAACGTTTGATTGTAATGAATATTATACGAAATGAATCCGTGCATCGACATGAACAAGCTCCAAGGCAAACTGTACATTTTCTTATCGTCTTTTTGGCGGGCAACGACCGACCGTACCACGGTAGCGAACAAGTCCAGGCACTGCGCTTGTTCGGTTCGTGAATAGCGCTGCAGCTCCTGATCCTTGATCATAAACATAATCTCGTAATGATTCGGATTGTCCAAACCGAACTTGATGAATTCCAGCATCAGCTTCTCAAGCTGCGCCATATCGCCCAGCCGGGTGCGGCGAAGCATGTCCTTCTGCCGTTCCAGCAGCATCCGGAAGTCCTCCGTAACCAGGGCGTAGAACAATTCCGCTTTCTCGCTAAAATGATAATACAATGCGCCGTGACTGTAGCCCATCGACTTTGCGATGCTTCGCATCGTTAAAGCATGATAGCCGTGTTTGACAAACAAATGGCGTGCCTCATCCAAAATACGTTGGCGGCTTAGCTCCTGCTCAACTGCTTTTCGTGCCACGTGGTTTCAACTCCCATTATAGTTAGGCCCATATGAAATGAATGATATATACTACAAGCCGCCGGCCTCCTATGCAGGAAGCTCGGCGTGCTCGACGTATCGACTTTCACCTTCTTGAATTTCACCTTGCCCTTGCGTCAGGTCGATCATCCATGCCATGAAGTGATCGGCATCCTTCGCAAGCGGCAAACAGCGCAAGGTCACTTTATCCGTAAACTCGGTCTCTTCCATCATCATCCCGCGGCCGCGCAGCTCGTTCTCCACCTTGCCGAGCCACGTGTAATCGATTGTCACCCGCACTTCCCGGTGAAGCACCTTATATACCTGCTCCGCCGCGGCCAGTCCGGCGACCGCTCCGTCGGTGTAGGCCCGGACTAAACCGCCTGCGCCGAGCAAAATCCCGCCGAAATAACGGGTGACGACAACGGCCACATTTTTCAGACCCTGGTTCTTGATAACCTCCAGAATCGGCTTACCCGCCGTCCCGCTCGGCTCCCCATCGTCAGACGCCTTCTGAATCTCATCGCGTTCCCCGATCAAATAGGCCGAGCAGTTATGGGTAGCGTTCCAATGCTCCTTCTTAATGCTCTCGATAAAAGCAACGGCTTCCGCTTCATCGTGCACCGGTTTGGCAAATCCGATAAAGCGGGACTTCTTGATGACGATCTCGGCAGTGCCCAGTCGTTTCACCGTTCGATATTGCATCAACATGCGGGTTCAGGCCGCCTCCTTCCACACGTAAGCGGGCCTTGCGGCACATTGCTTGCAAAAAAAGCGATCACCCGGCAGGGTGAACCGCTTTGTTTTGCCGCTTCGTCCAGCGTCCGGCTTACTTGCCGAGTCTGGCTTCCAGCTCCGCCTTTTCCTTCTCATAACCTGGTTTGCCCAGAAGGGCGAACATGTTTCTCTTATATGCTTCCACACCGGGTTGGTCGAACGGGTTAACGCCGAGCAAGTAACCGCTGATACCGCAAGCTTTTTCAAAGAAGTAGACCATATAGCCGAACGTATATGGCGTCAAATCCGGCAGCGTAACGATCAGGTTCGGCACCCCGCCGTCGGTATGCGCCAGCATTGTGCCTTCGAACGCTTTTTTATTGACGAAATCCATCGTCTGGCCGCTTAGGAAGTTCAGTCCGTCCAAATCCTGCGCATCGGTTCCGATGACGATTTGTTCCGACACTTCCTTCACTTGAATGACGGTTTCGAACAGATTCCGTGTTCCTTCTTGAACGAATTGTCCCATTGAATGCAGGTCTGTGGAGAAGTCGACCGCCGCCGGGAAAATGCCTTTGTTATCCTTGCCTTCGCTCTCGCCGTAAAGCTGCTTCCACCACTCGGAAACGAAGTGCAGCGACGGCTCGTAGTTCACAAGAATCTCCGTCGTCTTGCCCTTACGGTACAGCGCATTGCGCACCGCTGCATATTGGTAAGCTTCGTTCTCGGCCAAATTCGGGTTCGCATACGCCTCACGGGCGTCAGCTGCGCCGCGCATCATCGATTCGATGTCGATGCCGGCCGTTGCAATCGGCAGGAGACCTACCGCCGTCAGCACGGAGTACCGTCCGCCGACATCGTCCGGAATGACGAACGTTTCGTACCCTTCTTCGGTCGCCAGCTTCTTCAGCGCGCCCTTCGCTTGGTCGGTCGTCGCATAAATCCGCTCGCGCGCGCCTTCCTTGCCATATTTCTTCTCCAGCAGCTCGCGGAAAATCCGGAAAGCGATCGCCGGCTCCGTCGTCGTGCCGGATTTGGAGATGACGTTCACGGAAATGTCTTTACCTTCCAACAGCTGCAGCAGGTGCGTAACATAGGTCGAGCTGATGTTCTGGCCGACGAAATAAATTTCCGGCGTCTTCCGTTTATCCTTCGGCAGCAGGTTGTAGAAGCTGTGGGACAAGCTCTCGATGGCCGCACGCGCGCCCAAGTAAGAGCCGCCGATTCCAACGACGACCAGCGCGTCGGAATTCGACTGAATGCGCTTTGCCGCTTGCTGAATGCGGGCGAATTCTTCCTTATCGTAGTTCACCGGCAGATCGATCCAACCCAGGAAATCGTTGCCTGCTCCCGTTCCGTTGTGCAGCTGCTCGTGGGCTGTTGCCACCGCCCCCGCCAGATAGTCCACCTCATGGCGTCCGATGAAATCTAATGCTTTGCTGAAATCAAATTGCAGTTTGGCCGTCATTAATTTCGTTTCCTCCGATCCGAACCTTCGTTATGTAACTGTAATTTTCGTAAATCCCTATAGAAATAGAATACTTGATCTGCCTTCGGTAACGCAAGAGAACATTCACAGGTTTCCCTCCAGATGCTAAAATGTATACAGGAGGGATTGCCAATGACAACGATCGGATTTATCGGTCTCGGCACCATGGGTAAGCCTATGGCCGCGAACCTGTTGAAAAAAGGATTTGAAGTCGTCGTCTACAACCGCAGTGTTGACAAAGCGCAAGACCTTGCGGCGTTGGGCGCCGAAATCGCCGCAAGCCCCGCCGGAGCGGCCAGAGGGGCCGACGTCGTCATCACGATGCTGAGCACCGACCAAGTCGTCCTTGACGCCGTGTTCGGCGAGAACGGCATCGTGCACGGCCTGCGGCCGGGACAAACCGTCATCGACTGCAGCACGGTTTCCCCGGAAACGAGCCGGAAATTATACGACGAGCTCGCTACGCATCTCGTTGACTTTCTCGACGCGCCCGTCACGGGCAGCCAACCCGCCGCAGAGAGCGGCACGCTCGTCTTCATGGTCGGCGGCCAGGAAGAGGTGCTTGAGCAGCGGCGCCCCGTGTTTGAGGCGATGGGCGCCAAGATCATGTATATGGGTCCTTCGGGCTCCGGCTCGTACACGAAGCTGGCGCACAATACGATGGTCGGCATTAACGCGCTGGCTTTGATGGAAGGCTTGTCCATCGCGGCCAAGGCCGGACTCGCGCCCGAGCAATTTCTCGACGTCGTACAGGCAGGCGCCGCTAACAGCAGACAAGCCGAAATGAAAGGGCCCAAAATTCTGCAGCGCGACTTCAGCAGCCAATTCTCGCTGCAATGGATGCTGAAGGATCTGCTCTTGGCCGGCAAGGTAGCCGACAGCTTCCAAATGCCCGCGCCTATGCTGCACAGCGCCACGGATATTTTCCAGATGGGTCTGGCCCGGGGTCTCGGCGAGCACGACCTTAGCTCCATTATTCAATGTTATGAGGAATGGATGCACCTGCAGGTGCAAGCGACGAACAAGGGAACCCCGGAGCTGGAAGCCGCGGAACGGCGCCGCAATGCCCGTGTGCGTCTGAATATCAAGCTGCACCTGTCCGTGTATCAATGGGAGCAGGAAGGCTCGTTCTCGGGGCAGCTGATCGAAGGTACGCTGGTCGACCTATCCGAGAGCGGCATACGCATCCTGAGCTCCTTCCCGCTGGCCCGCGACATGTTCATCGTGATCCACTTCCCGCAGGAAGCCGATCTGCCGCCTGTAACGGCGCGCATCATCCGTATCGACCAGGACCAGGATCAGTTCCTTTACGGCTGCATGTTGTCCGGTCTGCCTCCTTACGTACGCCTGAAGATCGAAGAATACATACGCAGCAAGTCTGAATAGCGCAAGCGTCTTGAAGCGCAGCCTCGCGCTGCGGCAAAAACCCCGGCGGTCGCCCTTCTCTCTTGGAGAAAGCGGCCGCCGGGGTTTTCTTCTGGAAGCAGGCTTATTCGTGAACGTAAGAGCAGATGTAGTCCGTAACCGTGCGTACGTCCAGCTTGAACTTCTCGCCTTTCGGTACGGTAAATTCAGCCGTACCGTTGATTTCGAGCCACTCGGAAGCGCCCGGCAGCAGTACCCTCAGTTCGCCGGCTTGAATCTCCATGATCTCCTTCACATCGGTGCCGAATTCATATTCGCCCGGCAGCATGATGCCGAGCGTTTTCTTCGTGCCGTCGGCGAAAATCACCGTGCGGCTGGTTACCTTGCCGTCGAAATATACGTTGGCTTTCGTGACGACGGTCACTTGTTCAAATTGCGACATGGGAACGAATCTCCTTCTATTTCAACAATTGTTTGACGCGTGCCACCACGTTCTCGACCGTAAAGCCGTATTCGCGGATGACGATCGGTCCCGGAGCGGAAGCGCCGAATTTATCGATGCCGAGCACGCTGCCTTGATCGCCGACGTAACGGTCCCAGCCGAACGGATGACCCATCTCAACCGCCAAGCGCGCTTTGACGTCAGGCAGGATGACCGAATCTTGATACTCTTGCGATTGCTTATCGAACAATTCCCAGCTCGGCATGCTGATGACGCGCACCGGTATGCCCTCTTCGGCCAGCTGCTTCTGCGCCGCAACGGCCAGCTGCACCTCCGTGCCGGTAGCGATGATTTGCGCCTGCGGCTTGCCGCCGGGCGCGTCGGCCAATACATAAGCGCCGCGCTCAAGCGCGCCGTTCTCGGAGCCTTCCAGCTTCGCCGCCGCTTGGCGGGAGAAGATGAGGGCGACCGGACCGCGTTTGTTCGCTACCGCGTATTTCCATGCCGCCGCCGTTTCGCTGCCGTCTGCCGGACGGATGACGGTGATGCCCGGAATGACGCGAAGCGCCGCCAGCTGCTCGATCGGCTCGTGCGTCGGACCGTCTTCGCCGACACCGATGCTGTCGTGCGTGAAGACGTAGATCGCCGGCACGTCCATGATCGATGCCAGACGAATCGCCGGACGCAAGTAGTCGGAGAACACGAAGAACGTGCCGCCGAACACTTTCAAGCCGCCGTGCAGCAGCATCCCGTTTACCGCTGCGCCCATACCAAACTCGCGCACGCCGAAGTACACGTTGCGCCCGCTGTAATCTTTCGGCGTCAGCATGCCGAGGCCTTTCATGTGCGTCATGGTCGACGACTCGAGGTCCGCCGAACCGCCGATGAGTGACGGTACGCGCTGCGCGATCGCATTCAGCACGATGCCGGAAGCCGTACGCGTGCCTTTATCCGCCGGGATATCCGTCGGGATGCCTTCGTCCCAGCCTTCCGGCAAATCGCCGTTCACGGCGTCCTGGAACTGCTTCGCCAGCTCCGGATAAGCCTTCGCATAGGCGGCAAACTGTTCGTTCCACGCTTCGTACTGCGAGACGTTGCGCCTCTTCACATCCGCAAAATGCGCCCTTACTTCATCCGGCACATGGAAGTGATGCGTTTCGTCCCAGCCGTACGCTTTCTTCGTCAGCGCCACTTCGTCTACGCCGAGCGGCGAGCCGTGCGGACCGACATGGCCGCCTTTCCCCGCTTTGTTCGGGCTGCCGTAGCCAATTACCGTCTTTACTTCGATCAACGTCGGACGGTAGTCCGCTTGCGCGTCCAGCACCGCCTGATGAATCGCTCCGAGGTCGTTGCCGTCCTCGACGCGCAGCACTTGCCAGCCGTAACCCTCGAACCGCCGGGCGACGTTCTCGGAGAACGAAAGGTTCAATTCGCCGTCGAGCGAAATATCGTTCGAATCGTACAGCACGATCAGTTTCCCGAGCTTCAAATGGCCCGCGAGCGAAGCGGCTTCCGAGGAGAGGCCCTCCATCAGATCGCCGTCTCCGCAAATCGCGTATGTATAATGGTCGATCACCTGGAATTGATCACGGTTATAAACAGCAGCCAGATGCGCCTCAGCCATCGCCATCCCGACCGCCATCCCGAAGCCTTGTCCGAGCGGCCCCGTCGTTGCGTCGACACCGGGGGTATGTCCCACTTCCGGGTGACCCGGCGTGCGGCTGCCCCATTGGCGGAAGTTTTTCAACTCATCCATCGATAAATCGTAACCCGAGAGATGCAGCAAGCTGTATAGCAGCATCGAGCCGTGGCCCGCAGAGAGGACGAAACGGTCGCGGTTCACCCACGTCGGTGCGTCCGGATTATGTTTCATCAGCTTCGCGAACAGCTCGTAACCCATCGGAGCGGCGCCCATCGGCATGCCGGGATGGCCGGATTTCGCTTTTTCAATGGCGTCGATGGAAAGTGTACGGATCGTATCCACCGATAGTTGATCGATTGTCTTGTTTGAAACGGTCATGAGTATCCTCCACTCCATTATTTTCTTGCTGCAATGTGGTGAAGCGGCTTGGCATGGTTGCAGCAAGATCTGGCCGATCACGTCTTTACAGTACGCAGTGCCAACTTGTACGTACATGTCCGGCGCATTTCAAATATCCCTTATTGTACCATTGTCTCTTTCAGTTTGCCATATCCAATCAACCTTCATCCCGAAATCTTAACGGATAAAAATTAATAAAATTACGCAAAGGATTTACTGTATTATTGTCGAAATAGAAAATTAGGACTAGCCGCTTTTTTCAACCTTGGAAATGGGTCCGCTGTACTACGTTTGCATGGGAGTCGATCTATGAATCATATATTGTTGGAACTGGCCAATACGCGTCATACGTATCGAAAGATGCTCAATCTGTATTGGATCACCATCCTTCTGACCGTGATCCTGGAATTTTCCATTCAGCGCATCCAGCACGACATGAGCCCCCGGGAAATCATTGCACCGCTCGCCCTGCATGCCCTTTTACTCACAATCGCCACGGGGATCGTTGAATGGCTGTACCGCTACCGGCACGCTCAGAGCGATTGGCTGCTGGTTTCAACCGGAATTTTGTACGCCTCGTCCATCATTCTCATGAATCCGTCAATCGGAATCGTACCCGCCATCTTTATCTTTCCGATTTTAACATCCGTTCTATCCTTTAATAAACAAACCATCTTAATCGCGTTCGCTCTCGTGCTGCTCTCATTCGGCGTCTTGTACGGGGTCAGCGCTCCGCTGCGCCTCACGATGCAGCCGGTGCATATGATTGGAATCCTGTTTTTATACACGGGAACGACCGTTATCGCGCTATCCATCACGAGCAGCGGCATCGAACTGCTGGACAACCTCAAGCACGCCACGGAAGCGAAGCAGGAACTGCTGGTCAAGAACATTATTATGGACACGCTTTCCAAAATCGATGCGCTTACGGAGCTGTACAACCACAAGACGTTTCATGAATATCTGGAAAAATTGATCGAGCAGAACGAGCTTAACGATCTTTCGCTGCAGCTCGCGATTTTGGACATCGATAATTTCAAGAGAATTAACGACACCTACGGCCATTGGGTCGGAGACATCATTCTGATACGCGTTGCAAGCATTATTAAAGAAACGGTTACGCCGAACGACTTCGTCGCCCGTTACGGGGGGGAGGAATTCGCCGTGATCTTCACCGAGAAAACGCTCGATGAAGCTTACCGCCTCGTCGAGCAAATCCGGCATAAGCTATACGTTACGCTGCACCCCGAGCTCGATTCCAAAGCTGCGACCATCAGCATCGGGCTGCAGGAATACATGAAGGGCAAAGGGAAAGAAGCGCTGTTCAAGGGCGCCGACGCCTCCTTATACGCGGCCAAACGGACAGGTAAAAACAAAACCTTCGTACACTCCACCCCGTACCCCGCCTTAAACACGACCGACCTGTCGGCGGAGAAAATCCGCAGCTCGAACTAAGAGAAGCCGTAGCAACCGCAGTCCGATCAGCACAGGTTCCTACGGCTTTATTCGGCCGCTCGCACCCGTAAGCCCGTGTCCTGCAGCTTCTTTTTTTGCATGCTATCCGGCCCCGGCTTTCGGGATGCCTCAAAACGCGAACATGACGGCATGCAAAAAGGTTCCGTTCCCCCGCAGGAAAACAGAACCTTTTGCATGCCGTCATTTTAATTAAATACGACCGTTTTATTATGATGTACGATGATGCGGTCTTCCACGTGCCAATTTACAGCTTTCGCGAGCACGGCACGCTCGATGTGACGCCCGATCCGCTTCAAGTCGTCCACGTTATCGCGATGGCTGACGCGTTGAACGTCCTGCTCAATGATCGGTCCGCCGTCCAGCTCTTCCGTGACGTAATGCGCGGTCGCCCCGATGATCTTCACGCCGCGGTTGTGCGCCTGCGCGTAAGGCTTGCCGCCGACGAACGCCGGCAGGAAGGAATGGTGAATGTTAATGATCTTATTCGGAAAGTACTCGATGAATTTTGGCGAAATGATCTGCATGTACCGCGCGAGAATGATCGCATCGACCTGCCCCGTCACCAGCTCCAGCTGGCGACGCTCCGCTTCCGCCTTCGTATCGGCCGTCACCGGGATATGGTAATACGGAATACCCAGCGGCTCGACCAGCTCGCGCATATCGTTATGATTGCTGATTACCATCGCAATGTCCGCATCCAAATCGCCGGACTGCCAATGCCACAGCAGCTCCAGCAAGCAGTGGTCTTCCTTGGAGACGAAAATGGCGAGCCGCTTCTTCCGTTTCGCCCGGGTAATGCTCCAAGACATTTGAAATTCCTCCGCCACTTTGGCGAAGTCCGCCTTCAATTGGGCGCGGCGCTGGTCCAAATTGTCGAGATCGAATTCGATGCGGATAAAGAACAACCCGCCCTCAGCCGGATCCATCGTGTATTGATCGGACTGAATAATGTTGGCGCCGTATTCAAATAAGAATCGCGATACCGCCGCCACGATGCCGGGACGGTCCGGGCAGGACACCAGCATGCGGGCGCGGTTTACTTCGGCGCTCTTGGTTTTGGGATTCAATTTGGGAACCATGAAACTCTCTTCTCCTTTTACTGTTGAGCCTTCAAAAATGATCTATATAAGCGATCCGTCTTAGACGGAAGCCAATAAGTGTTCGCCGGCAAACCACGCCGTCAGACGGTGGTTTACTTGCTCCTCCGACAAGTCCGGGAACAAGTTGTCCGCGGCGATTAAATCGTACAGACGCTCCATCGGCTCGCGGCCGTCCGCCTTTTTCGCTTTCGCGTCCGTTTTCAGCAACTCCCACGTCTGCAGCACGAATTGGCGGGAGTCGAGGTCCTGCTTCTTGAAGAAATGGTCCAGCTTCTCCACATCCGACAAGAAGCCATCCCCAAAGCGCTGCTGCACGGTGCCGCTGAGCAAGGCGATCTCCGCCTCATACATCGGACGCTGCGAGCTGTCCTCCTTGCCGATCCACGGCGTCTCCAGAATGAACGGCAGGTGGTTCAGCTTCTCGTGATGGACGATGTTGTACATCGCCTTGAAGCCGATCCAGCCCGCGCCAACCGGGGCATGACGGTCCTTGCCCGCGCCGCGCGGGTTTTTGCTGTCGTTCAAATGGATGACGGCCAGCTTGTCCAGTCCGACCACGCGGTCAAACTCCTCCAGCACCCCATCCAGATCGCTCACAATGTCGTATCCCGCGTCGTTCACGTGACACGTGTCCAGGCAAACGGTCAGCCGGTCGTTGCGTTCCACCTTCTCCATAATGGCGGCCAGCTCCTCGAAGCTGCGTCCGATCTCGGTGCCTTTGCCGGCCATCGTTTCCAGCGCGATGTTCACGCCCGTATCCTTGATGCCCGCCAGCACCTCGTTCAAGCCCTCCGCGATCCGCGCGATACCGTACTCGGCATCCTTGTCCGTGTAGGCTCCCGGATGCAGCACAATCTGCTTCACCCCAAGATAATCCGTGCGGCGGATTTCCTCCTGCAGGAAGCGGACGGCCAGCTCGAACGTGTCTTCTTTATAAGAGCCAAGGTTGATGATATACGGAGCGTGCACGATAATTTCACCGATGCCGTGCTCTTCCATAAGCGCTTTGCCTTCTTCGATATATTGATCCTCGATGGGCTTGCGCCGCGTGTTCTGCGGCGCCCCGGTATAGATCATGAACGTGCCCGAGCCGTAGCTCGCGGCTTCTTTGGCCGCGCCCCGCAGCCCTTTATCTGAAAACGATACGTGCGATCCGATTTTAACCATGTTCGCGATCCACTCCCTTTCTTAGCTTTTATCTATTTTACTAGGATTGCCGCAAGAAATCTAGGAAAGGGAGGCTTCTTCCGGGATTTTCATTTTCCTGACAGGCAAGTTGCGGTATAATGTGGAGTGAGGTGACGATATTCATGTTATACGCGATGAGCAGCTCCCCGAATCAGGGGTTTATGTGGTTTATATTTTTTTGGGTGTTCGTGTTGATTTTCTCGATGTCGGTAGGCGGATATTTCATGTTCCGCAAATTTTTCAAGGTGCTGCCGATGGCCGACGGCAAGTCCAAGCTCGATTGGCAGAACCATTACGTGGAAGCGTCCCGCCACCTGTGGACCGACGAATCCAAAGCATTCCTCGATGTGCTCGTTGAGCCCGTCCCGGCACCGTTCCGCGATATCGCCAAGCATTCCATCGCCGCGAAGATCGGCGAAGTCGCACTGAACGAGAAGGCGACAGCCGTCACGCGCGAGCACTGCATCAAGGGATACATTCTGGCGACGCCGCGGCGCGATTACAAGAGCTTGATCTCCTTCTTGGAGAAGAAGCAAATCGATTACACCGCCCATAAACATCTGCTGCAATAAAAAGATTCAAGGCTTCCTTTCCCATTTGCGGGACAGGAAGCCTTTTTACTAGGCGGCCGTTTATTTTTTCTTCTTGCTCTCCGGTTCTTTGTCCGACAGCTGAACCGATAACGTCGCAGTGTAATCGCCGTACTTCTTCAAGCTCGTGTCGCGGAGCTGCGAACGGATGCCGACGAGCTGCGCGCTGCCGACCGTCAGCGTGAGAGGCAGCTCTTCCTTCCTCACGAAACCGATCCGTCCGTCCACGATCACGTACAAATCGACGGCTTCTTTGGACTTCAAATCGACGGTCAAATATTTGGTGCCTCCGGGCTGAACCGCTGTCTCGATTTCCCCGTTCAATGCAATATTTTTCACGATAACGCCCTTATCGTCAAAATAATCGGTCACTCGCACGTTCGACCGGTCCGTCCATTCCTGCGAGCCCGGCGGTCGATCCGTCGACGGGAAGGCCGCACCCGGATTCGGGTTGTAGTTGAATGAGCCTCCCGGCGTATTCGCAGGCGGGGAGCCGGGAGCTGCCGCTCCTCCGCTGTTATCGGGCCCAGTTACACTAAGATCGACCGTCGAGTAAAGGGATAGCCATTGGTTATTTTTTAAATAATGATAAATCCGGTCCAGAATAACGACCGCTTCCGCACGGCTCACCGCTTCCTTCGGCCGGAAATATCCGTCATCGTTCGGCGTCATGATGCCGTTAGACTTTAACCCGGCCAGCGCCTTCGCCTGCACATTGGATAACGGATCATCGCCGAGCGTACAGTCGCTGGAGCCTTTGCCCATGAACAGCGTCTTGTACACGCTGTTCTCTTCCGCATACATCCAGCCGTTGGCATCATACCTGCCGTCGTTTTTGGCGAATGCATACGCCTCCGGGTCCGTATATAAGGTTGCCGGAATATCTTTAAAGTCCAGCACAACGGCACACACGTCATTGTCGCTCATCCGGTCGTTCATCAGCTTCCCGCCGAAGAACGCGTATAACATCTGCGCCAGCTGCAGCCGCGACATCGGCATGTCCGGCATGAAGGCCAGCTGACCGTCACGGTTTACTCCGTAACCGCCGATCTGGAACGAAGCGTCGTACACGTCGGAGATGGGCTTGGACGCCCAATGCAGGGAAGTCACGTCCGCGAAGAAGCCGACCTTCTTCAGCCCTGTCGCCGTCGCATTCGGCCGGTATTTATCGAAGAGACGGTATACCATGGTCGTCCATTCCGCTTTGCTTACCGCTTTCTCCGGGCGGAATCGGCCGTCGGGGTATCCGGTCAATATTTGTTTGTTCGACATCAACGTGATCGAGCTCGTCGCCCATCCGTAACTCGCGCCGACATCGGAGTAACGGCTCTCGGCGTGGAGCGAGCGCATCGGAAACAGCATGAACAACAGAGCGAAGGACAGCAGACAAGCCAGTCCGCGTGTCCGGATGTTGCGTGTTTTGTTCATCATCAACGTTACCTCCCGTCTCTTAACGTATATCGGTCAGACGGGCAAGAATTGTTACCTCTTCAAGGAATATCGTCATTAGAACGGGGGCATGCCCCGAGTTTAACCCAGCATCGCCTTCAGCCGCGCCGGAAAATCCGTAATGATCCCCGAACAGCCGGCTTGCACCGCTTGCCGCAAATGCTCGGGCTCGTTAATCGTGAACGGATATACCCGAAGCCCGTGACGCTGCGCCTCCGCCACATCCTCCGGCCCGATGGCTTGATATTGCGGGTGAAGGGAATAGACGTCCATTCCGGCCGTTTCAGCAAGCACAGAGTGACGCACCAGATCCGCTACATACAGCAGCCCGACGCGAATCGCCGGCTCACGCTGCTTCAGCCGGTACAGCACCTTATGGGAAAAGGACGAGACCACCGTCGTCTCCAGCCGGCCGAACCCGGCTAGAAGCTCCGCCAGCCGCCCGGACAGCTTATCGCTGTACCCGCATTTCACCTCAACGTTGATCATCACATTCGCGGGCAGGGCCGCAAACACTTCGGACAGCAGCGGAATCCGCTCTCCGCGGAATCTCTCGTCATACCAGCGCCCGGCGTCCAGCCGCTTTATTTGTTCGACGGTCATTTGATCGATTCGCCCTTGCCCGTCGGTCGTACGGTTCACGGTGTGATCATGACAGACGACCAGCTCGCCGTCCGCCGTAAGATGCACGTCGAGTTCGACCGCGTCCGCCCCTTGCCTTACGGCAAGCTCGAACGAGGCGAGCGTATTCTCCGGCGCTTCCCCCGCGGCCCCGCGGTGTCCGATGATGAGCGGACGCAATGTTTGTTCGTTGCAGTTTTCAACCATGGCTCAGGCCTCCCTAGGATCTTCTCGTTATCCTTCAGATGTCATTATCCGACGACAGTGGACCGATTGCAATCGGTCTGCCGCGGTCCGCAGGTTAAGATGTTGTAAAGGCCCGTCCGCCGAACGAAAAAACCTGCCGGGCGGCTTCGCTTTATGGAGCCAAGCCGCCCGCACAGGTTTCCCTCATGAGCGTATTTCGATATGTACGTTGATCAAGCTCGAATATCTAGGCTTTTGCCCAAATACGGATGCTGCGCCGCGGCAAAATCTTGCAGCAGCGTTGCGGTTTGTGCCGTCTGCATGTCTTTCAATTTGCCGAGCAGGGCGATGCCTACCGCTTGCTTCAAAGCGTCGCGGCCGGCCGCTGCGTTCAGTGCTGCGTTGACTTGCATCGGATCACGGTCCTTCTTCAGCATTTGTTGGAACAAGTGTATGATACCGAAAGTATACCGTACGGCGGAACGCCGCGTAAAGCCAATAAACTTCCGGCAGCGGCCGCTGCGGAAGTTCCCGGTTGTTGCTGTTTGGTCGATCGCTTCGACACAAAACGTCGCTTACAGGTCCTTATTTGTCTTTCTTAGCATGCGAACCATCGCATTGACCTTGGGCGTTTTGCGTGTTTCCACAGGCACATTGAGCCATTGCTTGTCACCTCCTCTTGGTTACTTGTCATACGCTTATTATTATAGATACTTTACTTACGAAGTACAAGTAAAGTATCTATAATA
>NZ_BIMH01000062.1 GCF_004000985.1 Paenibacillus validus NBRC 15382
GAGAGCCTGTCCGGCTCTCTTAAATTGTAAACGGTTAAGCACCTTCTTCAATAACTTCTTCTTCCGTAGCAGCACGATCATATTCAGCCAATACGGCGGCCTGAATTTTTTCACGTGTGGAAGAGGAAATCGGGTGTGCGATATCTCTGAATTCTCCGTCCGGAGTCCGTTTGCTAGGCATCGCTACGAACATCCCGTTATTACCGTCAATGACTCGAATGTCGTGAACGACAAATTCGTTATCGATGGTAATGGAAGCAATAGCTTTCATTCTGCCTTCGGAATTCACCCGGCGAAGTCTGACGTCAGTAATTTGCACCTCTGTGTTCACCACCTTTTTCCATCTAGAAGACTTGAGTAGTAATTCCACATTTTAGTGCAAATTCCTGCTGCCAAACTGAGATTTTTTCTCAATTTTATAAATACTTTATATATTGCAAATTATTCGACATTTACCGCGGCAATGAGCTCTATTTCGACAAGCACATCTTTCGGAAGACGCGCTACTTCAACCGTCGAACGAGCCGGCTTGTGGTCGCCGAAGTACGAAGCATAGATTTCATTCACCTGAGCGAACTGGTTCATGTCTTTGATGAATACGGTAGCCTTCACCACTTGACCGAACGACGAGCCCGCTGCGGCTAAGACCGCTTGCAAATTGCGAAACACTTGATGCGTTTGCTCGGCAATTCCGCCTTGCACGAGTTGGCCGTCCAGGCCGAGCGGAATTTGTCCCGATGTAAACAACAGATTGCCGAATTGAACGGCTTGCGAATACGGACCGATGGCGGCAGGCGCCTGATCGGTTGCAATGGTTTGTAACGCCATAATTTTCACTCCCCGCGAATTTCGCTTTCTTTAAAATAAGTACCTGGCACTACTTTAATTTGACGCGACTTCGGATCTACCACAGAAAGCTTGGCGAGCGAGATATAATCCTCCACCAGGTGCTCTTCCACCTCGCCGGACTCCACAAACACCCCTACGCCTTCCACCGTCGCTTTAAACTCTTGCAGCAAATCCATCATGCCTTGAATCGTTCCGCCTACGCGCATGAAATCGTCGATAATCAGTACTCTCGACTCCTCTTTCAAGGCGCGGCGGGCAAGCGACATCGTCTGAATGCGCTTATTGGACCCCGACACATAGTTGATGCTTACAACCGAGCCCTCCGTCACTTTACTGTCGCGACGAACGATGACCACCGGCAAATTTAAATAAGTGGCGGTCGCATAGGCGAGCGGAATCCCCTTGGTTTCCACGGTCATCACGATGTCGATGTCTCTCTTCGCGAACACGGACGCGAACAGCTTCCCGATTTCGTTCAAGATCATCGGCTGCCCGAGAATGTCGGACATGTACAAATAACCGCCGGGCAAGATGCGCTCGGGCTGTTCCAATTGACGGCACAGCTGGTGAATGAACTGCAGCGCGCCGGCCGCCGTCACTTTCGGTATGTACTGAACGCCTCCGGCTGCTCCCGCGAGCGTCTGCAGCTCGCCGAGGCCCTCCTCTTCGAACACTTCTTTAATAATCGCCAAGTCTTCGCTGATGGAAGATTTGGCCGAATTATAACGATCTGCGAATGTCGTTAATGGAATAAGCGTGTGGGGGCGAATAAGCAAGTATTGGGTCATCTCCACCAATCTTGCGCTTCTTTTTAATTTTTTCAAGAGTGACCCCCCTTTGGCCAGATGCAAAATAACGATCTGCTGAAAATCCGAATGTTATAATCAAAATATATCATCTTTATACGGGTTTAATCAAGATCATCCCGTTAAAATATTGTGACATTTATGTTATGTAACATTACACATTATCAAATTATGTCACTTAAAATTACATCAACATCACGTCAACAAGCGAACCGCATATACGTCTTTGCAAAAACCGCGGAGCCCATTGTAGATCCGAGGCACCTTCGCCTCCTTGGATACTAGCCCGAAGACGGTCGGCCCGCTCCCGGACATGAGCACACCGTCAGCTCCCAAGCGCACCATCACTTCCTTCAGTTGTTTGACTTCCGGGTACAGATCCAGCGTGACCTCCTCGAGCACATTGCCGAGACGGGCGCACAGCTCGTCGAACCGCTTCTCCCGAATCGCGTCCAGCACGCAGGCGGTTGAAGGATGGTTTTTGATTTCGGACGCTTTCAGCTTGCCGTAAATTTCCGAGGTGGACACATTAATCGGGGGCTTGGCCAGCACGACCCAGCACTGCGGAGGCGATTCGATCGGCTCCAGCTTCTCTCCGCGCCCCCGGGCAAGCGCCGTTCCTCCGGTTACGCAGAACGGCACGTCCGATCCCAGCTCGGCGCCAAGCCGCTGAAGCTCTTCGGTCCCTATGCCGAGCTTCCATAGCTTATTCAGGCCGCGCAGCGTCGCCGCCGCATCGCTGCTTCCCCCGGCCAACCCGGCGGATACCGGAATTTTTTTATCCAAATGAATATAAACGCCCTGCCTCACTTCGTAACGTTCCTTAATCAAACGCGCCGCTTGAAACGCTAAGTTCTTCTCATCGAGCGGTATGTAGCCTGCTTGACTGGAAATAATGATCGTATCCCGTGGAAGCTCCTGCATCTCGATACGATCGGCCAAATCCACCATCGTCATGACCATTTCGACTTCATGAAACCCGTCGGCCCGCTTGTACAACACATCCAGGGACAAATTGATTTTTGCCGGCGCTTTCTCGAACACTTTCATAACACACCTTCTTTACACCTGTCTGACTTTTCCTGCCATGAGGCCGAATGCCATTTATGTCATTTAACCTAATACTATACCAAAAAGGAGACAAAAAAAAGCTAAAGCCCGGGTTTCGCGCTTTAGCTTCATGTTTCGACCGTTCGTTATTGTCCTGTATATGGCGAATAGGAAGAGGCGTTCGCCGGAGTGCCGTGCGAAGCCGCGTAATACGGCACATTCTGCACCGGATACGAAGAAACGCCGGCTGCAAAGCCGGACGGTCCGAACGAGACCGGAGGCGGCACGGGCTGCTGCATAGCAGGACGATATGGCGTCTGAACCGCCTGCGCTTGCACCTGCGTCTGCTGGGCAAGCGTTTGCTCCGCGATCTGAATGGCCCGCTTCACCATATTGCCGGCATCCTTCGTGCGAATTCCGCCCCAACCTTCCCGCTGCACCGTTTCATAGAACCCTAAATCTTTGGCCAGCTCATATTTAAATTGTTCCGACATCACGCCTCTGCGGCTTCTACGCCCCATATCCGAAACCCTCCTTCAAAGGATGAATGTTCGAGTTATGAGGTTAGTATGCGCCCGCCGCAGCAAATTCATACGAATGCAACTTTACGTCTCATCCGAACGTCTTAAAAAGCGAAAGGACGAATAAGCGCCGAGTCCGCAGCACACAGCGATTCACATGGATAGGGCTACTAAAGAAAAACGACTGACCACCTAACGATCAACCGTTCCTTATGTAACCTTATTGCTGTATTGTAATCCGTACTTCTCCGTCGTCGTTACATACTGTGACTTCGACAGATTCCGTCAGTATGTCCGCATAACTGTAAGAAACTCGCTTGAAGGTTTGCTGTTCTTGATCCAGCTTCACAATGAAAACGGAAGGGTAGGTTTCCTCCAAGACTCCGGAGCGTTCAACCGTCTTGCGGCGGCCACCATTCGCTCTAAGCATTATCTTCTGTCCGACATGAGGTTCCAAACAACGTTTGATCTCCAATAGCGCATTTTTAGCCATTGACTGCTACCACCTCTTTCCTTCTAGATTATTATAACGCAACATAGGTAGTATGTCAATTTAAGCGAAATATTATATCAGCGTCTTTGATTAGTTGTCAACGATTATTTTCCCTGATTTTATGCGGTTTTACGCTAGGCGCTTCCGTATTCGTTCACCAAATTGTCGAATAAAAAAGAAAAAGCACCATTTCGGCGCTTATTTCGGAGTGGCATATTGAATTTTCGGCACGCCTCTTCGGTAGCTTCCCAGCGATTCGATGCCCCCGATCCCTTCGAGACCGCTGTGCGTCAACCCGATGACATCGACTATGTTTACGGTTTCTTTGATCGGCGTATAAGCTACTTTCACCGCAATGCACAATGGATCAAGCGCATGGATCAAGACGCGGGCCGGCGAGCTGGCAAAGTTCGCTCCCGCCTGCAGCAGCGCTTCAAAGTGCGATTGGCAAGCGCCTGCGACGATCGTTAAGGCATCGAGACTTTTCTCGAACTGCCTGGCGGCTTGAACCGCATTTACGAAGTTATGCGAATTCTTGTAACTGCTAAGCTTGGTAATATCGCCTGCCGGCCGATGCTTTACAAAGCCGTCGTGCCCCGTTATGACCACAATGTCGGGGCGTACCAGCGGAAGCAGCCGATACACCGCATCGGCCATATTCGCCTCGGCTACGTAATACCCTTCGGCGGGAACCCGCAATTCACCGTATAAGTTCATGCACTTGCGCAAATAATTCGGATCGCCGTCCAAATGCAATACTTTGCCTGGCATTTCGAAGTAAACGGGATGTTTGGCCGGCTCCCCCGCCGGCCAGCCGGGCGGCCCTGTCGTCGCCGCCGCCAATCCGTTGCGCGGCATCGTGTCCATCCATTTGGGACGTGTAATTGCTTTATCGAGGTAAGGATCGAGCTGCGGCATCACTTCCAGATCGACAAGGGGTGCATCGGCCAAAAGCCTAAGCTCCACTCCCCGAAGAACCGCCAGCTGTTGCCGGATTTCTTGAATTTTAAAAACGATATCACCACCATACGACTTCCGAGTGACCAGGTCTCCCTGCTTCATGGCTGCATCGCCTCCCCGTCTATCGTATGGCGGTTCTAGGCATTTGGTGCAGACGTTTCGCCCAGGATCGTTATTTGGCGGTTCTTGCCGTCTTCAAGTAATCGGCTAAGCGGTGCGACAACTTTGCATACTCTTCGATCGACAGCGTCTCGCCGCGCCTCGAGGGTGCGATTCCCGCATCCAGCAGCAGACGTTCCAGATCGGGCTTCGATTCTTTATCGAAATATTTGGCCGCCAAGTTGTTGTAAATCGTCTTGCGGCGCTGCACGAAGCTGGCCTGCATGACGTCAAAGAAGAACGCCTCGTCTTCGACTTCCACCGCCGGCTTCTCTCGCACCTTGAGCTTGATGACCGCCGAGTCCACGTTCGGCTGCGGAATGAACACCGTTTGCGGCACGATCGCGACCACTTCCGGTTCGCAATAATACTGTACGGCGATGCTGAGCGAGCCGTATTCCTTGCCTCCGGGCTTTGCCGCCATTCGCTCGGCCACTTCCTTCTGGATCATGACGACAATGTTCTCGAGCGGCAGCCGCTCTTCCAGCAGCTTCATCAGGATCGGGGTCGTCACATAGTAAGGCAGGTTAGCGACAACGCTTACTTTCGATACGTCTTGAAACTTATCCTTGAACAACGCCTGCAGGTCCACCTTGAGTACGTCCCCGTGCACCACTTCGGCCTGCGGATAAGGCGCCAGCGTCTCCTCCAGCATCGGCAGCAGCCGCTGGTCGATCTCGACGGCTACGACTTTGCCCGCACGTTTAGCGAGCTGCTGGGTCAATGCCCCGATGCCCGGACCAATTTCGAGCGCGCCCTTCGTCTCGTCAAGCTCGGCGGCAGAGACAATGTTGTGAAGCACATTCTGATCGATCAGAAAATTTTGTCCGAGGCTTTTCTTGAGCACAAAGCCGTACTTCTGCATCAGTTCCTTGGTTCGCTTCGGCGAAGCGATATCCTCGGACGCTTGTCCGTAACCCGGTTCATTTCCGTTTCGACTCATGACGTGGCACCCTCTTTTTCATTCAATTCCCGACGGGCCGCTTCAAACTCCTCCCGGGAAATTTGAAACATGCGGCAGCGGTTATAAAATTGCTTCCCGTTGCAATAACCGATTCCGAGACGATTGCCCATCGCAAGTCTCCGGGCGGCCGCACGAGGATGCACGATCAGCCCGGCCTCCATCAGATCGTCCCATGTGATAGCTGACTCTTCGTTTCGACCGTCGGTCCTCACGTTGGCCAGTGCCGTGCGAATCGCTTCGACCGATGCGTTCTCGACGCCGATATCGCCCTTGCTTGTCGCCGCCTCCTGCGTCAGGAAGGCATGCTTCGCGCCGGGTACTTCCTTCGTAATAATTTTGCGAATACGCTCCCCGGCATGATCGGGATCCGTGAATACGATTACGCCCCGCCGTTCTTGCGCAAGCTTAATGCGTCGAATAACGTCCGCATTGATCGCCGAACCGCCCGTTTCGATGGTTTCCGCTTCTACCGCTCGTTTAATGGCTACCGTATCGTCCTTACCTTCCACTACGATAATTTCTTTAATCATGTGCACGTACCTTCCTTCGTGAACAAGAGAAAAAGAAGAGGGACGCCTCACGAGCACCTCTTCTTATCTGCCGATCTATATATAATGAATGTAGTCTTTCCGAATTGCAAGCGCCTAATCCGCCGACGGTTTTTTGGGACCGATAATGTATACCGTATAACCGCGCTTCGTACCGAAACGAGTTGCATAGTCACCGTTCTCGAAAAAGACGTCGATCTTGTTCCCTTTCACAGCGCTGCCTGTATCTTCGGCTCGGCGGAAGCCGACGCCCTCGATATAGACCCACCAGCCGATCGGGATCACTTTAGGATCGACTGCAATCGTGCGACCTTCCGTTACCTTCGCGCCCGAAGAAGTTACGCCGTATTGCGGATGACTTTCATCCTTGCCGGTGGATGACACCCCCGCCGAATAAGCGGTTAGCGTAACGTTTTTGATTACTTGCTTGTAGCCGAATTTGACGCCGTTCTTGGTCAACTCCTCGACGTTCGGCGATGAAGAGGACAGAACGACAACCGGATTTTTCGTCCCGACGGCCACAATGCGTTGTTTGCTCTCGGTTTGTACTTGCTGATCCACGACCTGCTCCGACACAAGCACGCCGTCTTCATACACTTTCTCCAGCTTCTTCACAAGGAGGCCCTTCTGACCTTCCTGCAATACTTGCTCTTTGCCCTTTAACAATTGGGGCTCGCTCTTGGTTACTGTATCGAATGCGATCGGTTCTTGCACATCTGCTGTTTCTTTCGTCACGCGGACAACCTTCAGTTCCGCATGAGGGCTTACTTCCGTTTCCTTAGCCGGAATGACTTTATCGAGCTCGCCCACAGGGACGTTCAAATCCTGCAGAGCGGCCTCTACCGTCTTGCCAACCGTGTAAACTGTCTTCGTCTCGCCGTCGGCGGTTAATTGCACCGGCGTCGTATGCGTGATCGCAATGCGGTCGCCCGATTTCACCTTTGCATCCAGCGCATGGGAAATACGGTCGTTCTCGCTTACTGCGATTCCTTGCTCATCCAGTACTCGTTGCAGTACCTCTTCCCGGGTTTGGAACGTGCGTTCCTGTCCGTCTACAACGATCGATACGCGCTTAATGGCCGTACCGTGCAACATCATCAAGAACATGAAAGTCATAGCGAATGAAATGAGAGCGATAATCGAAATCATACGCAAGTTTTCATGCGTCCATCGCAACGCGAAGGTCATGCTGGATGATCGTCTTACATGGGTTTGCCCTGGTGTTTCAGCGCCCACTTGTTCGGTCCTCCTTAAAGCCTCGCCATTCGAGTGTTATGCATGATAAGATTCTGACGCGACTATGGTAAATTGTTTGATTGCCATTACCAACGTTTGTGCTGCTGACATCAGAGTATCCACTTGCCTGCCGTATTCACCCCCCTCGGGTGTAAAGAGTAGCCAGCTTGGACACGAATCCCTTTTACGGGAAACACAAAAAAAAGTCAGCGGAGAAGAGGAACCTTCCCGTGACTTTTCTCATTTTGTCCAAATGAAAATAAAAGCACACGACAATGCGTTACCTCTCTCTAGACGCTTACGAGGTTAGCTGACGGATTCGGACTTGAGAGTCGCCCTACCCCGGGACAGTTGCCCGCCCCAGAGATTCACCCCTAAAAAACACCTTGGCAATCATGAATGGACCGCCGCGATGTGGTTCCCCCGTTTTCCTTTCGGAAACTCAGCGATGTTGGAATTCTGGTAATCGTATGAAGTTATTATTGAGTGTACGACGCGAGGGGTTTGGTTGTAAAGTATACAAACGTATAAAAAAAGAACGGTTTTTACCCATTTTCGTTTAAATATACTCATTACGCGAATAAAATACATCTATCTCTCATTCGCACGAACCGATTTAGCTGTTTTCTTTATTTTTCTCGATTCGCTATAAGTAACAGCGTTTATGCAAGCGTTTCCCAGAGCCCGACACACTCACTTTAAACGAAAAAGTTCCATCGCATTTCGAGTCGTCGCTTCGGCTAATTGCTCGATCGAAATGCCCTTGATTTCGGCCGCCGTTTCGGCGACAAGACGGACGTAAGCGGACTCGTTTCGCTTGCCCCGATATGGATGCGGAGTTAAATAAGGCGCATCGGTTTCAATCAAAAGCCGGTCCATCGGCACCTTCTCGAGTACCTCTTTCGGTTGCTTGGCATTTTTGAAAGTTACTGGGCCGCCGAAAGAAATGTAAAAATTCATATCGAGACACATTTTGGCCGTCTCCCAGCTGCCGGAGTAACAATGCATCACGCCGCCGACCTCCGCCGCTTTCTCCTCGCGCAGCGTTTGTACGACGTCTTGATGCGCATCGCGGTTATGGATCGCAATCGGCAGGCCGACCCTGCGGGCCAGACGAATTTGTTCGCGGAATACCCGATTCTGTACGTCTTTCGGCGACGTATCCCAATGGTAATCAAGCCCGATTTCGCCGATGGCAACCACTTTCTCGTGACGACACAACGATTCGATCCAGGCGAGATCTTCTTCCCTCATATCTTTGGCTTCCGTCGGATGCCAGCCCACCGTCGAGTAGATGAAATCGTACTGCTCAGCCAGCGCCAAGGAGCTTGGAATCGTCTCCCGATTAAATCCAATATTCACGATTCGACTTATTCCGTTGTCTCTTGCGCGCGCAATCACCTCGTGTCGGTCTTCATCGAATTGCGGCGCATTCAGGTGTGCATGTGTGTCGATTAGCATAACGTTTTCTCCTTCATCTTCTATATGTCGTTTAAGATCTTAGCAGCTTCCGAATTTCTTTATCCAAAGCTGGAAGATGTTTCAATACGAGTTCCTGCGGGTAATACAGGTGGTATTTTCCGTTCTGGATCCCGCTGATCGAACGCACGATTTCGGATTTTCGCGAGATTTCCGTCAACGTGTCGTGCGCATCGAGCAATAAAATCGGCAGTTTCTCATCCTGTTCGCCCGGCCGGTACACATCGTAGGATTGATCGGACGGGAAATCGACTTCCAGGTAATAGGAGGGATCTAATCCTAGATTGCCCATTTTTTCACGAAGCCGTTCCAGCATGCCGACGTCCATAATTTCCAGCGTTACATATTTGAATAAACGCCGCTGCAAGAAGCGTGAGCACAAATCAGCCAACACCGCATCCTCTTCCATCGTCCATTGCATCAGCACCGTTTGCATCAACGCTTCATCCAGCAAATGGTATTCTTCCGTGGTCAGCCGATTGCCGAACAAGCTGGGCAGCGGTTCGAGCAGAAAGTGGAACGGATACCCTTCTTCAAACAGTTGTTTGGCTCTTTGAAAAATTTTATGCAGGACGACTTCCGCGCTTCGGGTAACCGGATGGAAGTACACTTGCCAATACATCTGGTATCGGGACATCAAATAATCCTCAACGGCGTGCATCCCGCTTTCCTTAACTACGATATGTCCTTGATACGGCCGCATCACGCGCAAAATTCGCTCCAGATCGAAGGTGCCGTAATTTACGCCGGTGAAATAAGCATCGCGCAGCAGGTAATCCATCCGGTCCGCGTCCAGCTGACTCGAGACGAGGCTGACGACGATTTCTTGCTGGTACGTCTTGGCAATAACGCCCGCTACCTGCTGCGGGAACGTCGGAGAAACGCGTTTCAGCACTTCGTTGACTTCCGTGTTGCCGAGTACGATTCGGCATGACCAATCCTCATGGTGAGTCCCGAACGTTTTCTCAATCGAATGCGAGAAGGGACCGTGTCCGACATCATGCAGAAGCGCCGCGCACAAGCATAACAGACGTTCTTCTCTCGGCCAATCTTCATATTGATTACGCTCGAACTGCGAGATGATTTTGCGTGTTACTTCATAAACACCCAGCGAATGCGAGAACCGGCTATGCTCGGCGCCGTGAAAGGTGAGAAAACACGTTCCCAGCTGACGGATGCGGCGCAGCCGTTGAAATTCCCGGGTATTGATGAGATCCCAGATCGTCTGATCCTGGACATAGATATACTTGTGAACCGGATCTTTAAACACTTTTTCTTCTTCCATCGGTTGTTGCATGGTATCCCTCCTCGCAATTTGCAGATTTTGATCGACAATATTCCGCCAAAACATTGAAAATTGTCGAATGTTGTCGATTTATTTATTCCAAATTTTTGTTTCGACACGGCATATAGATTTACATTTTATGGATATATAAAGAGACTTTTGGTAAGTAAAACCAACATTTTGGCTCTACTAGTAGCGTTATTCTATTCCATGTTATACTAATCTAGCAGCCAGGTCCATAAATTGTCACTTGGTGTTGCATTTTTAGGTTGACTATTTTGGGAATGGTTGGTATCATAGGTTTAAAGAATTATGTCGAAACATGACGATTATTTTCATTCCGCTTCGCATTCATTCTAAAATAAACAACTTCTGGAGAGGGGAATTTTATTATTATGATGAAATCAACTGGTATCGTAAGAAAAGTCGACGAACTTGGTCGTGTTGTTATTCCAATCGAATTGCGCAGAACGCTTGGCATTGGCGAGAAGGATGCTTTGGAAATTTATGTAGACGGCGAGCGCATCATGTTGAAGAAATATGAGCCGGCCTGTATCTTCTGCGGAAACGCCGAGAACGTCTCTTATTTCAAAGGAAAAATTGTTTGTCACGAATGTTTATCTGAAATGCCAATACCTGTGACAAAATAAAAAAAATAGGTTATAATATAAATAGCAATATTAACTATGGTAATTCTAACCTTTTTCATATCTCCTCTATATCCCTGATTCGAGCTTGCCCCGAATCAGGGTATTTTTTTGTGCCGATCAACCTTGATGCAGCAAATTATACAATTCGCGTTTCGGAACGCCGCGCTCCTGCGCAGCCCTCCTAAGCGCTTCCTTATGGTCCAGCCCGTCCGCTTCGTATCGGGCCACATGCTCCTCAGGCGAGAGGCCGGTCCACCACGCCGTCTCCTCCGGGATTCCCCCGTCACCCGCCCCGCCGCGAACGATGAAGCAGTATTCACCCTGCGGCGGATGGTCAACCAAATAGGCGAGGCATTCGCGGATCGTACCGCGGACGGCTTCCTCATATTTTTTCGTTAGCTCCCGGGTCAGGCAAACCTCCCGTTCTTCGCCAAGAACTTCCGCCATCCGCGTCAGCGTCTTCACAATCCGGTGAGGCGATTCATAACCGATCACTGTAGCCGCTTCCCGTCTCCAGGTGGCAAGCTCCTGTTCCATCGGTTTGGCGTCACGCGGCGGGAACCCGACGAACAGAAACCGCTCCGTCGGCAAGCCCGACATGATTAAAGCGGACAACGCCGCGTTCGCTCCCGGAATCGGGACCACCGCAATGCCCGCCTCAATCGCCAGTCTGGCTAAATCGGCCCCAGGGTCGCAAATGGCGGGCAGCCCCGCATCGCTGACCAGCGCGATATCGTCTCCGCTCTCCATGAGCCGGATGAGCTCCGGCCCGCTGGCATGTTTGTTATGCTCATGATAACTGACAAGCCGTGTGCTGATGTCGAAGTGCGTCAGCAGCTTTCGCGTCTGGCGCGTATCCTCCGCCGCGATCCACCGAACCTCCTGCAAAATCCGGACAGCCCGGTACGTCATGTCCTCGAGATTGCCGATCGGCGTGCCGACCAAGTACAGTTTTCCCTTGCCGGACTCGTTATTATAGCTTTTTTGAATGTTCACGCGCATCGATTCCTTCTATTAATAAGTGTCCGGATTATGATCCAGCGTCAGCCGACGACCAAAGTATACGTCCATCAGTTCGTCGCTGTATTCGTTCTGATTTTTGTAAACGATCAGCGGGGGCAGCGTGCGAATTTCCGGCTTCCCATCGCGCATTCCCTCAATCAGCACCATGTTGGCTTCATGGTCCGCCCGCGGATGCACGAAACGAATCCGTTTCGGTTCCAGACGGTACTCCCGCATTAACGTACAAATCTCGACCAGCCGGCTCGGCCGATGCACCATCGCTACCTTGCCCCCGGTTCGGACCAGCCGGCTGCTGACACGAATGACGTCTTCCAACGTGCAGAACAGCTCATGGCGTGCGGCGGCTACATGCTCATTGATGTTTTGTTCGCCATTAGGAACAGGCAAATAGGGCGGATTGACCGTCACGGCATCGAACAGTCCGTGTCCAATCTCCTGAACGGCGCTGCGCAGGTCGCCCTGCCTGATATCGATTTGTGCGTCCAGCCGATTCAGCTTGACGTTCCGCTGCGCCATCTCTGCCAGCCGCGGCTGAATTTCAACGGCCGTAATGTGCGCCCGCGTTCGAGTCGTCAACAGCAACGGAATAACACCGTTCCCGGTGCAAAGATCTATCATACGCCCGCGAGTCGGTACCGAGCAAAACCTTGCGAGCAGCACCGCATCCAGGGAAAAGCTGAAAACATCCTCGCTTTGGATAATTTTCAAATCTTGCGTCAGCAAATCATCGATGCGCTCACGCTCATATACAGGTACGGATTGTTCCAAGTGACAACTCCTCTTTCTTCCAAAAAAACCGTAGAGAAGTCAATCCTCCCTACGGCTAGTGTTCTTATTTATTTAGAAACGACATGCAGAACAAACAATCGCCCTCGGTCCGTAAATGACCGTAGTTTACATTGCAAATATGAAAGCCTTCATGGTAAATCCGAGTTAAATTATCGAGACCTTCACCGGTAACCTCTTTTATCCTCGCCGCTTCCTCCTCCGAGGAAGCCGGATCCGCAAGAGCCGGTGCGGCATCTTTCTTTAACAGCTTGCGCAGCTGACTGTTTTCTATACCGAGTCGTTTGTTTTCTTCCAATAGCTCGATAATTTGTTGTTTGATTTGACCGAGCTCCGCATACAACGTGCCCACTTGCTCTTCCATTTGATCGATTTGAATGAAAATGTCCCTTTTCACCACGATTGCCATCACCTCAGAGAGAGCCGTTCCCTTATCCGTGATACTCCACCACATCATCTAATGGGAGATCCATCACTTTCTTAAGCTCAAACACTTGTACCTTCGCCATCCGTTCCGCCACATTCATCGAAATCAGGCGGCCGTTGCCGAACGATGTAATCACTTCGCTGCCTACACGGGGCAGATCGTCTTTGGCGCTTTCATAGTTATCGTGCTCGTACTTCAAGCAGCACATCAAGCGACCGCATAGACCGGATATTTTGGTCGGATTGAGCGACAAGTTCTGATCCTTCGCCATCTTGATCGATACCGGCTCGAAATCGCCAAGAAACGACGAACAGCATAAAATTCTGCCGCAAGGGCCGATGCCGCCGAGCATCTTCGCTTCATCGCGAACGCCAATTTGGCGAAGTTCGATCCGCGTACGAAACACACTGGCCAAATCTTTAACCAATTCCCTGAAATCGACACGGCCTTCCGCCGTAAAATAAAAGATGATTTTGTTGCGATCAAATGTATATTCAACGTCAACCAACTTCATCCGGAGCTGGTGATCCTTGATCTTGTCCTGGCAAACGGCAAACGCGTTCTTCGCCGCTAGTTTATTGTCCTCCACAAGCTTCGCGTCCTGATGGTCGGCGATGCGTATAACCTTCTTGAGCGGCAACACGACATCCGATTCGCCCACGGTTCTGCGACCGATGACGACTTTCCCGTATTCCACGCCGCGCGCCGTCTCCACGATAACTGCGCTATCTTGGTCGACCGGCAAATCGCTCGGGTCGAAGTAATAAATTTTACCCGCTTTCTTAAAGCGGACTCCCACAACAGAGAACAATCCTACACCCCCTTAAGCTGCATTATTATATGTTCCAGCGCAAGCTGGGGATTGGCATGAAACCGCAATCGTTTCTGAGTCTCAATCGCTTGATCCAGGCACGCGATCCAGTGTTGGGGCGGCCGGCTTAACGCCTCTTTGGCCATCCACTCCGTTTGGTCGGAGAAGACGATCCCTTCACGGCGGCCCGTACCCAGCTGGACCATGTCTTTGAGCCACAGAATCAGCATATCCAACCAAAGCGAAAGCCGATCGCCGAGCTCGCCTTTCGACAGCTTCTGTTGTGCGGTCAGAAGCGCGACAGGCAGCCGAGTCAAGCTTTCTCTAGTCAATTGTATCACTAGGTTTCGAATTTCTGCAAACCCATTTCCTTGAATCATTGCGCGCGCGGCTTGCGGTCCCGCCGCCAATCGGACGGCGATCTGGACGAGCACCGGAGAATGGCCTTCCTTCAGCAGCAAATCCTGCATTTGCTGACGCATCATCGGCACGAAAGGAACCCATTGCGAGCGCGAGCGTATCGTCGGCAGCAGCGCTTGCCCGTTATCCGTAATGAGTACCGCAACCACCTGCGACGATGGCTCTTCCAGAAATTTCAGCAGGCTGTTGGCCGCTTGCGTCGTCATTTTGTCCGCGTCTTCCAGCACGTACATCTTCAAGCCCGATACGGTGGACCGGTACGCAAACTGCTTCTGCAGCTCGCGGATTTGTTCGATTTTGATCGAGGCGCCGTCCGGCTTCAGCCAGTGGAGGTCCGGATGGTTGCCATGGGCCACTTTACGGCAGTCGAGGCATTCGCCGCAGGCATCGTCAGGCAGCACCTTGCAGTACAACGCCATCGCGAACGCTTTCGCCATTTCACGGCGTCCGGAGCCGCTCGGCCCGGTAAATATATAGGCATGCGACACTTTATCGGTTCGAATGCTGTTTTGCAGCATGCGCTTAACCCGTTCTTGTCCTACAATCGCTTGAAACGACATGACGCTCTTTGTTCCTTTCCCTATATCAAGCGAAATCCGCAGCCGTCGTTAATTAGAAAAATAAATTAATGAGCATGCCGCGAATTTCTCCAATCTTCTGCAGCAAATCAATGCGACCTTCTTCGGTCGACAGCATATCGTCGGCTAGCCCCAGCAGCTCCTGATCGACTTCTTCAAGCAGCTTATACCGCTTGGATCGGCCGCGCCTGTCCCATCCCCGCGTCTCGCGAAGCTGAACGCCGCGCCGCACCGTCTCCTCCAGAAAATGCTTCACCATCAGCTTGTACTGCCGAAGCTCGCGCACCGTCATCGACTTGGCCAAACGCTGGCCTTGCTGATCGATTTGAGCCAGCATGCGCTGAAGCTGTTCCCGGGTGGCCCGCTCGGATTGATGCTGCATCATGTCATGAAACGACTTTTGCTGAAGCTGCTGGGACGACGTATTCTCGTTGCGAATCCATTCACTGCCGACGGGACGCCATCCCGGGTTAATTTTCACGATGGGCGTACCTCTCTTCTAGAAGTGTTCAAAACGTTCGACCGGCAGCACGAAAACGGCGGCTCCTCCCACTTGAACCTCGACGGGGAACGGGATGTATGAATCGGTTGTTCCTCCCATCGGGGAAACCGGGGTTACCATCTGCTCCCTAATTTTGCAGTTAGCTTTAATGACTTGCAGCGCTTCGTTCACACGATCGTCTTCGGTCCCAATCAAAAACGTCGTGTTTCCGGCCCGAAGGAAGCCCCCCGTACTAGCCAGCTTCGTCGCACGAAACCCTGCTTTAATCAGCGCGTTCGATAAACGGTTGCTATCTTTATCCTGGACGACGGCAATCACCAATTTCATACATCCAGCCTCCTTTAACAAGGATTCTTATCCGCGTTCTCTATATATAATTAGACAAACCTTTGTTAAATTCCTTCTTATCTCATCATACTCGATTCCGCAGCGTTTGGTTCACGATTTGTCGGATCTGCTCCGCAACTTTATCGGGCGTTTGTTCCGCATCGATACGGCGGACGCGCTCCGGGTAACGCCGCAGCACTTCGCGATACCCCTCTCTTACAAGCTCGTGAAACCGCATCTCCTCGAGATCGAGACGGTTCACTTCCCGGCTCCAATCGGCGCGAATCCGGCCGAGGCCTACCTCCGGGCTAACATCCAGGAATAGAGTCAGATCGGGCATCCAATCCCCGATCGCAAAGCGATTCACTTCGAGCACTTCATCTACGCCGAGCCCGCGCGCATGCCCTTGATAGGCCAGGCTGCTGTCGATAAAACGGTCGCACACGACAACCTTGCCCGATTGCAGCGCGGGAATCACTTTTTCCGTTAAATGCTGACGACGCGCCGCGGCGTAAAGCAGTGCTTCCGTACGCTTGTCCATGGCGGTGTTCTTCGTATCCAGCACGACCGCGCGGATTTGCTCGGCAATGGGAATCCCCCCGGGCTCACGTGTCGAAATCGTTTCATATCCGAGTTCCTCGACGGTACTCACTATAGCTTCGATGGCCGATGTTTTGCCTGCGCCCTCTCCGCCTTCCACCGTGATGAAATAACCTGTTTTCAACTTTATGTCCCCTGTCCTGCTAAGTAAGATGTTGGAGCCCGCTGTATACGTTACTTCGATGATACATAAACCGGCACCGTCTTTCGTCCCGACACATCATATCCTTGAAAACGAGCCCCTGCTGCGGCAAGACGCCTCAGTTCCGCCGACACTCGCTTTCCAATATACTCACCCGGATATAAGAGCGGGATTCCCGGCGGATACGGTACGATCATTTCGGCGGCTATCCTGCCCTCACAGCGCTCCAACGGTACGTGGCTTACGTCCGGCTCCTCCCTGTGCAGGGACTCTATCGTAAAAGAGACCGGCTGTCCGATCAGGTCTTGCCGCTCGTGCGGCGAATTTGAAGCCTCGGGGCAATCGTACGACTCGGATTGATGCCTCCCTATGTCGGGCTGGGCTCGCCCGTTTCCTTTGCTTGCCGCTAATCCGGCCTCGATGTCCTTCAGCGCTCCCAGCAACCGCTGCGCTTCTTGGTGCTGCCCGGTCAGACCGAAAGCGAGAACGACACGTTCCGGGTCAGCCATTTCCGCGTAACAGCCGCGCCGCTCCAACTGCTCCTTTAGCTCGAAACCGCTCAAGATTCCATAGGAATCCTCAAGCACCATTTTAAAAGGGTCACACCTCCTGCTCGTCCCGTTCGGTTCGACCGTTCGCCATCTTTGATTCTTTTGCAGTTCGATCTTCAGACTGTTAATAGCCTTTAACCCTTCATCTATAGCTTGAAACCCTTGCTCCTGCAGCCAGTCACGGCTCAAATCCAGGCTGCCCATGATCGGATAGGAAGGACTCGAGCTTTGCAGCATGGCAAGAGCTTGACGCAGAGCCTTCCGGTTGATCCGATCTCCCTGCACATGCAGCATCGAACCCATCGTCATCGCCGTCAGCATCTTATGCGTCGATTGCACGACCACATCCGCGCCTGCCGACAACGCCGAGAGCGGCAGCTCCGGGTGAAAGCCGAAGTGAGCGCCGTGCGCCTCATCGACGAGCAGCAGCTTGTCCTGCGCATGCAGCAGGTCGGCCAGCGGCTTCAAATCGGCGCTTACTCCGTAATAAGTAGGGCAGGTTACCAATAAGCCTTGGGCTTCGGGATACCGACGGAGCGCTTCTTCAACGTCCTGCCTTTGCAAGCCGGTAAACAGCCCGCTGGCCGGATCTTGCCGCGGCGTTATAAATACAGCCTTGATCCCCGCCAGCATCAGTCCGTGAATCACTGACTTGTGGGCATCCCGCTGTACAAGCAACAGCTCTCCGGGACGGCAGGCCGCTAAGATCGCCGCTTGATTGCCGACCGTGCTGCCGCCTACGAGAAAGAACGTCTCGTCCGCCCCGAAGCAGGACGCTGCCAGACGCTGCGCCTCTAGAATCGCCGCCTCGGGATGATGCAGGTCATCCGTTCCCGGGAGCTCCGTCACATCGAGAGCCAATATCGGCCCGTAATACGACGCGGCCTCCTCGTAAGCTTCCGCCTTGCCCTTATGTCCGGGTACATGAAAGCGGCTTGTATGTAAATGATCGTAAGTCCGCATGGCTTCAAATAACGGACGTTTCCGTTCCGACACGTGCGACACGCCTCATTTCTAACCAGAATCACATGGATAGCAGTATTGTACCAAACTAAAAAGCCCGCTTCCATCCCTTCTTGAGACAAAGGAGCTTTGGACACGGGCAAACCTACCGATTACGCATTCTTTTTATATAAAATTTGTTTCATCTGATGAATAAAGAAGGGATACTTCACGTCGCTGACATCCGTTCGAACCATCTCCGTCTCGCACTCTTCGCAAATGAATTCAGTAATAATCATGATGCCATTTGCCTTTTCTTGTCCGCAAATAATGCAAGAGGCTGTATAGTCGTTCTGCAACGATTCATTCATGCAGTGTTCACCTCTATTCTTCTTTTCTATCAGTATG
Organism: Paenibacillus validus NBRC 15382; assembly: GCF_004000985.1. GTDB lineage: Bacteria > Bacillota > Bacilli > Paenibacillales > NBRC-103111 > Paenibacillus_G > Paenibacillus_G validus. Next base: position 18,518 of record NZ_BIMH01000062.1, read on the forward strand.
TCCTATTCTCTCAAGAATAAACGGTTATGAACTATTTTTATGTCAAAAGAGCTCATCCGGTGCACCCTATCTTCAAATTTGTTGCTCCATGACCGATAATAGTAATACTGAAATATTAGTTAATCGGCGAGGATGAACGTGATACGATGAACAACGACCGGACCCTATCCAAAGATTCGACGATTTACAACTATCGTTTGTTACGTAGAGTTCACCACAAGGCCGTCCATCATTATGCTTACTGGCTGCTGACCGTTCTGGCTTGGATCTACGCGCTGCTACACATTGAACTGCTGTCTTTCGCCGTTGTCCTCTTCGGAATTCCGCTGGTGCATGCCGTATTTCTACACACCCTTCACCGCACGAAGGAAGGACAGGCTCCAAAGGCATGGCGCTGGTCGTTCCGAATGCCTTGGTTCGGGTATACCCCCGGCAATTACATCGCGCTGGCTAAAGTCCTCCGGCTTCATAATCAATTGTTTTGGATCGTCTTGTTAATTTTAGCTTGTTTCTATCCGTGGCTGTCGACCGATGTGCTGCTGTTTGCGATGTTTTATCACGTATGGCTGCTTCTGCCGCGCCTTATGATCATCTTTATATTTCGCAAATACAAGTCTAGCGGATTATTGAAAATCAATCCTCACGACACGTCCTGTTATACCCAATAATAGGACGTGTTTTTCTATTCCAGTATATAGCGTAAAACAAAGAACCCTAGCTCATCCATGAGGACTGGCTAGGGTTCTGTTATTCCCTGAAAACTGGATACGAAACTTAGCATGCTGAATGCTTTTATTGGGGCCCACGCAAAGTAATCGGAATCAGCTTCGTCAGCTTCACGTCACTTTGTGGGGATAGCATATGCTTCCGAAGCAGTTTCCTTCGGAAACTTGTAGGATAAGCCCTCGACCGATTAGTATTCGTCAGCTCCACACGTTGCCGCGCTTCCACCCCGAACCTATCAACCTCGTCGTCTACAAGGGGTCTTACTAATTGGGAAATCTCATCTTGAGGGGGGCTTCACGCTTAGATGCTTTCAGCGCTTATCCCGTCCGTACTTGGCTATCCAGCCGTGCTCCTGGCGGAACAACTGGTACACCAGCGGTACGTCCATCCCGGTCCTCTCGTACTAAGGACAGCTCCTCTCAAATTTCCTGCGCCCACGACAGATAGGGACCGAACTGTCTCACGACGTTCTGAACCCAGCTCGCGTACCGCTTTAATGGGCGAACAGCCCAACCCTTGGGACCTACTTCAGCCCCAGGATGCGATGAGCCGACATCGAGGTGCCAAACCTCCCCGTCGATGTGGACTCTTGGGGGAGATAAGCCTGTTATCCCCAGGGTAGCTTTTATCCGTTGAGCGATGGCCCTTCCATGCGGTACCACCGGATCACTAAGCCCGACTTTCGTCCCTGCTCGACCTGTTTGTCTCGCAGTCAAGCTCCCTTATGCCTTTGCACTCTTCGAATGATTTCCAACCATTCTGAGGGAACCTTGGGGCGCCTCCGTTACTCTTTAGGAGGCGACCGCCCCAGTCAAACTGCCCACCTGACACTGTCCCCGTACCGGTTCACGGTACCAGGTTAGAACTCCGATACGATCAGGGTGGTATCCCAACGGCGCCTCCACCCACGCTGGCGCGCAGGCTTCCCAGGCTCCCACCTATCCTGTACAGATCGTACCAAAGTCCAATATCAAGCTGCAGTAAAGCTCCATGGGGTCTTTCCGTCTTGTCGCGGGTAACCTGCATCTTCACAGGTATTAAAATTTCACCGGATCTCTCGTCGAGACAGCGCCCAAGTCGTTACGCCATTCGTGCGGGTCAGAATTTACCTGACAAGGAATTTCGCTACCTTAGGACCGTTATAGTTACGGCCGCCGTTTACTGGGGCTTCGGTTCACAGCTTCGGGTTGCCCCTAACCGCTCCCCTTAACCTTCCAGCACCGGGCAGGCGTCAGCCCGTATACTTCGCCTTGCGGCTTCGCACAGACCTGTGTTTTTGCTAAACAGTCGCTTGGGCCTTTTCACTGCGGCCCCCTCGGGCTATTCACCCTACCGAGGCACCCCTTCTCCCGAAGTTACGGGGTCATTTTGCCGAGTTCCTTAACGAGAGTTCTTCCGAGCGCCTTAGCATGCTCTGCTCGCCTACCTGTGTCGGTTTGCGGTACGGGCACCTTCTCCCTGGCTAGAGGCTTTTCTTGGCAGCCTGAACTCATGACCTTCGGTACTTAAATTTCCCTCCCCATCACAGCCCAGCCTTACGGTGTGCGGATTTGCCTGCACACCAGCCTCACTGCTTGGACTGAGCAATCCATAGCCCAGCGTCACTATCCTTCTGCGTCACCCCATTGCTCATAACGGTTCACGGTGGTACAGGAATTTCAACCTGTTGTCCTTCGACTACGCCTTTCGGCCTCGCCTTAGGTCCCGACTTACCCTGAGCGGACGAACCTTCCTCAGGAACCCTTAGGCTTACGGCGGATCAGATTCTCACTGATCTTTTCGTTACTCATACCGGCATTCTCACTTGTATGCAGTCCACCAGTCCTCACGATCCAGCTTCTACCCGCATACAACGCTCCCCTA
>NZ_BIMH01000063.1 GCF_004000985.1 Paenibacillus validus NBRC 15382
ATAATCGGCGATCCCTTCCCACAACAGCTGAATCGCCCGCCCGCCGCGATAAGCGGGATCGATGCAGCTGCGGCCGAGCTCGAGCGTTTGGCTTTTGGAAGTGTGGAACTCGGACAGATCGAACTCTGTCTCCGAATAAAAGCCAATATGACGGACCGCCCTTTGGCCCGGCAGCAGCCTGTACGTGCCGACGACCTCATCCGTATCGACGTTCTTCACGATCAAATGATCGCAATAGGCATCGTACGCATCTTGTTCCAGACCGCTATCCGTGCGCAGCCGCATGTTTTTTTCCTCTTCTACGAAAACCCGGTACCTAAGACGCAATGCTTGTTCCACTTCGCCGTCGCCTGCCGCCAGTCTAACCGTCAGCCTGGAGGGATCTAATGACGTTTGAGTAGCCGTTGGGATCATCGAGAACACGCCTCTCTACAGGTAAGTTGCCTTACACTCTTAGGTTAGCAGACGTTTATTAAGAAGACGTTTGGCGGTTGTAAAGCTTTTGTAAGGATTCGTCAGGCTGTCCATAACAAATAACGGAGCCGCATCTAATGCGACTCCGCCGTTACTTTAACTCAACCATATATAAATGGGGATAAACAATACGCTTGTCAAGATAGCAGCCGCCCCCATCGCAAATCCGCTGATACTGCCGGCCAGCTCCGAATCGCGAATAATTCTCGCCGTGCCGATCCCATGCGCGGCCGTTCCCATCGCCGTGCCGATCGAGATGTCGTCGCGAACGCCGGCCCACCTGAGTAAGGACGGTCCGAGCACGCTGCCGATTAATCCGGTGAGCACCGTCAGCACCGCCGTCAGCTCAGGCAGCCCGCCCGCTTGCTTGGATATTTCCAGAGCGACGGGCGACGTCACCGACTTCGGCATCATCGTCACGATCAACTCGCGGCTGCCGCCGAGTCCCCAAGCAAGGGCAGCGGACAGCAGCAGAGCGCTGATCGAGCCGACGGTAATGCCTGTGGCGATCGGGAGCAGCATGCTTTTGATTTTGCGCGCGTTTTTATATAAAGGAACCCCTAACGCCACGGTAGCCGGTCCCAGCAGAAATACGATGAAATCCGCCCCTTGACGGTAGGATTCATAAGGGACATGAAGCAGCAGCAGAACGGCAACGATGAGGACGGAGCATACAAGCAGCGGATGCAGCGCCCCCCACCGTTTGTGAATTTGCAGAGCCAGCGCGTAGGCTACGACCGTAAGCGTCAGGCCGAATACGGGTTGTTCCGTAAAGTCAGCGAGCGTCATGCGTTTTGTTCGCCTCCTTTCGATCGGAGCGGCTCAAGCCTTTGACCGTCCAGCCTGTCACCAGCAGAACCCCGAACGTGCTGAGGAACAGATTGGCAAGGATAACGAACGCTTGATCGCCTATGACGTGAAAGAACGCCATCGTCCCGACAACGATCGGCGCGAATAACAGCAGCATATGGCGGACGAGAAATTGACTGGCGTCCTCCACCCATTCCAACTTGACCCATTTCGCGAACAGCGCGACTGTAAACAGGATCAGTCCGATCACATTGGCAGGCAGCGGCAGATCGCAAACGGTTTGAAGAAGCGAGCCGAGCAAGTAAAAGAATAGCAAAATGGCAAAACCGAGCATGGGCTTGAACCTTTCCTTTCCGGCCTATTGGGCAGCGATTAAGAGGTATATAAAACTTGCCACAGGGCATCAATAAAGGGGGCGCCGTAAAGCGCTAATCCACAAGATCAAAGGAGCTGTCTACCCTTATGGCTAAACCCGACAATCGCGCAGACAACGTGGAACATTTACAAAACAACATCAATAACACGATTGAGAACCTGGAGGAGTCGGAAGAATACTTGGCAGAGCATGCCGATGAAATCAGTCCCGACGAGAAGCAGCAGGTCGCAAGTAAGAACGAACGCCGGCGCAACAGCCTGGAATCGTTCCGCTCCGAGATCAAGGATGAATCCGCTTTTCAAAATGAGCAGTCTTAACCTACCGATAAAACCTCCTTCCCGTTTCCGGGTCGGAGGTTTCTTTCATCCGCGGAGCCGATTCAAAATTTCCAGATGAAAATGATCGTGCGCCAAATAAGTGTCCGCATGTATAGATTGAGCTTCACGAAGCAGCTCTTCGGACGCCTCGGCTTGATACCGCGAGCTGATATGCGTGATAACCAGTGTACGCGCGCCAGCTTCCTGTGCCGTTCGCGCGGCGTCCATCGCCGTAGAGTGATCGTAACGGATCGCCATTTCCTTCCTCGCCTCGGCGAACGTCGCTTCGTGAACAAGGAGGTCCGCATGCTCCGCCAGCTTCACCGCATTCGGGCACGGCTGCGTGTCGCCTAGAATCGTTACGATACGCCCGGGAATCGAAGGGCCGACGAACGCTTCCGCATCCAAAGTACGGCCATCCGGCAACGTCACCGGCTCTCCCCGTTTGATTTTCCCGTACAACGGACCGGATGCAATACCGTATTCTTTCAGCTTGTCCACCTGCAGCTTGCCTACCTGCGGTTTTTCCGTAATCCGGAAGCCGAAGCTGGCGATGCGGTGCTTGAGCGGAGCCGTTTCGACCTGAAATCCGTCATCCTCGAACAGGACCGATTGCTCCCCCTCGGTAAATTCCACGAACCGGGTTTCGTATCCGACATGCGAGTCGCTGATCCGCAGCGCCGTTTCCACAAATTCCTTCACGCCTTTGGGCCCGTAAATCGTAAAGGGCGTATCCCCGCCCTGATACGAACGGCTGGACATCAGACCCGGCAAGCCGTAAAGATGGTCGCCGTGCAGATGAGTGATGAACAGCTTCTCCAATTTGCTGATTTTCACCGGCGCCCGCAAGATTTGGTGCTGCGTCCCTTCTCCGCAATCGAACATCCAATACGCGTTCCGTTCCGCCAACAAATTAAGCATGATCGAAGTGACGTTTCGTTCCTTCGAAGGCATACCTGCGCCGGTACCGAGAAAATAAATCTCCAACCTGATCGTCTCCGTTCATGTCCTTACGGTTTTCTTAAACGAAAGAGTGGAGCGTCCGCCCCACCCTCTCTAGCATGCCCATTTTCGGTTAAGCATTAAAATAACGCGCTTGCGGGTGTGCAAATACGATGGCGGATACGGACGCCTCCGGTTCCATCATGCTGCCCTCGGTCAACTCCACCCCGATATCGCCCGGATTCAACAACGCGAACAGCTGCTGCTGATCGTCGAGATTCGGACAAGCCGGATAACCGAACGAGAACCGCTGGCCGCGGTATTTGGCGCCGAAACGCTCCTGCATCGTCATCTCTGCCGGATCCGGGAAGCCCCACTTGTCGCGCATCAGCTGATGCACGCGCTCGGCGAAGCCTTCGGCGATCTCAAGCGCAGCCGCCTGCAAGGCGTGGGAGCGCAAGTAATCGCCTTTATCCCGCCACAAGGTAGCCAGATCGCTGACGCCGTGCCCGGCTGTGACGACGAGGAAGCCGACATAATCCATCTCGCCGCTCTCCACCGGTTTTAAATAATCGGCCAAGCAGAGGAACGGCTCCGATTGTTGGCGCGGGAACGAGAACGTCTGCAGCACTTTGGTCGGATCTTCCGGATCGTATACAAGCACGTCATTGCCGCTGGATTGGGCCGGGAAGAACCGGTACATCCCGTGAGCGCGAATAATGCCTTGGCTTTGCGCTTCGCTGAGGATATCGTCCACCGTCTCTTTCAGCTGGACCGCTTTCGGATCTTTCTCGGCAAGCAGTTGTTCGACCTTGCCCTTAAGGCCAAGGTGGTGCCCAAGCAGCATTTGCATATTCACGTAAGGGATCAGATGGCTGATCGGAAAATCCCGCAACACGTGACGTTCCAGATCCGGCGGCACTTGAACAGGAACGGTACGGTCGACGTTGGACGTCTTGACCCTGGTCAGCGCAGGCATCGCGTCTTCTTTCCGCCCGGATTCCTTCACATCCGACTCCTTGCTTTCGCGGAGCTCGCGGATGAGCTGCTGACGCTGCTGCGGATCGCTCAGCTTGTTGGCGATATCGAGTCCGTCCATCGCATCCTTTGCATACAGCACCATCCCGTCGTATTCCGGCGCAATACGCGTTTTCGTGAACTTGCGCGTAAGCGCGGCGCCCCCGACGAGAATCGGCACGTCGATGCCCGCCATCTTCAAGTCCTGTGCGGTGATGACCATCTGCTGTGCGGATTTGACAAGCAATCCGGACAGGCCGATCGCATCCGGCTTCTCTTTGCGGTAGGCTTCGATCAGCTGTTCCGGCGGCACCTTAATGCCGAGGTTGACGATTTTGTAGCCGTTATTGGAAAGAATAATCTCGACGAGATTTTTCCCGATATCATGGACATCGCCCTTCACCGTGGCCAGGATGATTTTCCCTTTCACGGCGCTTTCCTCTTTCTCCATAAACTGCTCGAGGAACGCGACAGAAGCTTTCATGACTTCCGCGCTCTGCAGCACCTCGGCAACGATCAGCTCGTTGTTGTTGAAGAGGCGGCCGACTTCTTCCATCCCTCTCATTAACGGACCGTTAATGATCTCCAAAGGAGCGTATTTCTTCAGCGCTTCCTCGAGATCCGGGATGAGACCGTCCTTCGTCCCTTCCACCACGTAAGACGCGAGCCGCTCCTCCAGCGAGAGGTTGGAGATTTTCTCCTTTTTCTCTACCTTCTTAGTCCGGAAATGGGCGACGAATTCGGCGAGCGTCTCGTCATTCGTGTTGTAGATCAGATTTTCAGCCAGACGGCGTTCCTCTTCCGGAATAGAAGCGTACCGCTCCAGCTTCTCCGTATTCACGATCGCATAATCGAGTCCGGCCTTCGTACAGTGGTACAGATAGACGGCGTTCAATACTTCGCGGCCGGCATCCGGCAAGCCGAACGAAATATTGCTTAATCCGAGAATGGTTTTACATTCCGGGTACTTTTCTTTAATCATCCGAATGCCTTCAATCGTCTCCACGGCTGAGCCGATGTATTGCGGGTCACCGGAGCCGATAGGGAACATATTCGGGTCAAAAATAATATCGTGAGGCTTAAGCCCGTATTTGTTCGTCAATAAATCGTACGCACGGTCGGCCACTTCCATCTTTGCCTGACGGGAAACGGCTTGTCCGCGTTCATCGATCAGGATCATGACGACGGCCGCTCCGTATTTGTGAATGAGCGGAACGATGCTCTTGAATTTGGATTCGCCGTCTTCCAGGTTAATGGAGTTAATAATGGCCTTCCCCTGGGAATATTTAAGGCCCAGCTCAATTATATGATCATAGGTGGAATCGATCATCAACGGAGCCTTTACTTTTTTGACGACATAGCTCAAGAAGTTTTCCATCGCATAAGCTTCATCGATATCCGTATCCTGCAGGTTGATGTCGATGACCTGGGCGCCGTTCTTTACTTGACTCCTCGCGATTTCCGAGCCTTCCTCGAACTTCCCTTCTTTAATCAGCCGTTTAAATTTACGCGAACCCGAGATGTTGGTCCGTTCGCCCACCATGATCGGCCGGTTGGACTCTTCCAAGTACACCGTTTCGATCCCGGACACTGCGGCCGGGTGGGAACCGTTCTGTTCCCGGGGCTTGTAGGCGCGCAGCGTCTCCGCCATGACGCGAATGTGCTCCGGCGTCGTTCCGCAGCAGCCGCCGGCGATATTAAGCCAGCCCTGCTCGGCAAAACCGGCGAGTTTCTTCGCCAGCGATTCCGGCGACTCATGGTACTGTCCGTTCTCATCCGGTAAGCCGGCGTTCGGATAACAGCTCACGGCTGTCCCGGCAATATCCGAGAGCGTACGAATATGATCCCGCATGAATTCAGGACCTGTTGCACAGTTCAGACCGATGGAGATCGGCTCCAAATGTTCGAGCGACACATAGAACGATTCAATGTTTTGACCGGCAAGCGTCGTGCCCATCGGTTCGATCGTGCCGGATATCATCAAGGGCAGCTTGCGTCCGCTCTCTTCGAACGCTTTGCGGATCCCGATGCTGCCCGCTTTCACGTTCAGCGTATCTTGCGACGTTTCGAGGAGCAGCGCATCCACGCCGGCTTCGATTAAAGCCAGCGCTTGCTCGTAATAGCTCTCGATCAGCTCATCGAAGGTAACACCGCCCGTAACCGATAGCGTCTTGGTGGTCGGCCCCATCGCCCCCACCACATAGCGCGGCCATTCGGGAGTGCTGTATTTGTTAGCCGCCTCAATCGCCAGTTTAGCGGCGGCAAGATTGATCTCCCGGGCGCGATCCTGTATATCGTATTCGGCAAGCACAACGCTCGTGGCGCCGAACGTATTCGTTTCGACCATATCCGCGCCCGCGGCAAAGTACATCTCGTGGATACGCTGGATAACGTCTGGACGAGTCAGCACTAGCATTTCGTTGCAGCCTTCTAATTCTTCGCCTCCGAAATCGTCCGCCGACAAATCCTCTTGCTGGATCATCGTGCCCATGGCGCCGTCCAAAATCATAATTTTCTTTTGCAGCTGCTCTTGTAAGCTAGGTTTAATCAATGAAAAATCCCCTTTCACCCTGCCGATCTGCCGGTATATGCGATGAAGTAGGCAGTCCGAACATGTAGACCCCTTATTCTATCCGGTATGAAGCGTTAAATCTCTTAAACAATGTATCCTTAAGTGTAACAGAAACATGATATGATGAAAAGAAACTTCGACAAAAATGGAGTCTTTATTAAATGAATCCTATCGGATTTATATACATTATACATCGACAGAACGTACACCTTCTACTATAATACAAATTAGGAGTACACATTTCATGTGAAAGAGGGATAAACCATGGCTGAAATCCGTATCCGCAATACGAACGAACGCATCCAAGGCGAAGATAACGTCAGAAATTTTCTAGAGAAACAAGAAGTGCTTTATGAACATTGGAATCCAGGCAAATTACCGGCCGAGCTGCAGGAGAAATTTATTTTGTCCGATGAAGAGAAGAGTCAAATTTTATCCACCTTCGACGCAGAAATTCGCGACCTGGCCGCCCGTCGCGGCTACCGGACTTGGGACCTCATCGCCTTGTCCGATGCGACGCCGAATCTCGACGAGCTATTGAAGAAGTTCGAACAAGTGCACACACATACCGAGGATGAGGTTCGCGCCATCACGGCAGGCAAAGGTATTTTCATTATCAAAGGCACCGACGATGTCGGATATTTCGACGTTGAGCTCGAAGCCGGCGACGTCATCTCCGTACCGGAGCATAAGCCGCACTTCTTTACTCTGATGGAAAACCGGCAAATTGTAGCCGTCCGCCTCTTCATCGAAACCGAAGGCTGGATTGCGCATCCTTTCGCCGACCCGACTTTCCAACAGGCCTAATGATAAAACCCCAACTTTAGGTGTCTTAACGCCGTAGTCCGGAACGGATCCTGCATCCATTTCGGACTACGGCGTTTTTTCGCTTGACGGGAACGCCGCAACAAAAAACCGACGCCTGCCAGGATCGACAGACCGTCGGTTTCTTATGTTCATTAGATGAATGATATGGAGTCCAGAATCGCTTGCATATCCCGCAAGCTCTTAATTTCGTAAACGGGTTCGATGTCCGAGCTGCGTTCTACACCATGGCGGTTGATCCACATGTTGCGCATCCCCACCGTATTCGAGCCCAGAATATCCGTCGTCAATTTATCGCCGATCATGACACCTTCATCTGCCGTTATGTTCAGCAGCTGCATGGCGTGGTGGAAGATGGAAGCGGCCGGCTTCCCTTCGCCGAATTCACCGGAGATCACAATATGGTCGAAGTAGGGAGCAAGCTGCGGCACCCCGGCCAGCTTCTCCTTCTGCAAATCCGGCGAACCGTTGGTCAGCAGGAGCAGCTTGTACTTTTGTTTCAACTGATCCAACACTTCGAACGTTTCTTCGTACACAATGGGACGACTGCGTCGTTCGGCGGGAAACTGTTCGGCCAGCTTGCTGCCGAGCGCCTCGTCATCGATACCGAGAGCCTTCAAGCCGCGGGTCCAGGACGCCTTGCGGTATGACGGCGCCAACGCCTGCAGCTTGCGGAATTCCTCCTGCTCTCCTGCCGTAAAATTCGCCCAGAGCCCTTCGAACGGATTGATTCCGATCATCTTCGTGAAAGGAAACGTTTCATAAGATTCGTATAATGCCCGCGCTTCACGGCGTACCGCTTCTTCCAGCTGCGCCGGGTCCAGGTCATAATGTTTGGAAGCCTCCGCGCAAGTTGCTTCAAAAGCCTCTTTCACGCTTCGGTCATCCCATAACAACGTATCGTCTAAATCGAAAAGCACCGCTTTGATCGTCATTGTTTAAATTCCTCTTTCTACCGCGATTATCGTTCCTAACTGCCAGTCATTTATATTTAATCCGATCAAGCAACCCCATGACGTTCGTTCAGGCTTCATTTGATGAGCTTTACATTGTTTTTCGAGGCGAAGTCGGAAATTTTCTCGATCATAGCTTCCATTGGCATTTGGTGGAAAAATTTCGTGAATACCCAGCGTTTACCTTTCGGCTTCAAGGTTACCATGATCGTATCTTTGCTCACGGTTATTTCGCTAATTTGGGAAGCTTCTACGATCCGGTCGCCGCCGAATCGACGGGAGGCCAGCGAAGTTTTACCAATCCTCAGAAACGGTCTGCGCGCCCAATACATAAGCAATGCCAAGAAAAGATAACTGAAGCCCGTTACCCAATACATAGACTCGTCTTGGCCTGCTTGCGGACGAAGGGCAATAAAACAGAACACGCTCATCGCGACGAGCACCAATGGCAATAACCAGCTGCGGCCTTTAAAAGTAACCGCCCCGTCCGAAGACCGAACGGAAATCGAAGACGAACTGCTTTGGCCGTGTTTTTTATTCATGATTTTCGTATTTTTACGTACCATGCGTTCCCATTTACGCGACATTATCGTGACCCCTTATGCTCTCGATTAGATCTGCCTATGAAACTTCTCAATAAACCGGTAAGGATATTCCGATTCCAGCGCGCTGACATCATCCAGCCGCTTCCACATGGAGTCGGAAAGCTTCCAGCCGACCGCTCCCATATTATCTTCAAACTGTTCAAGCGTACGAGCGCCGAATATCGGCGATGTAATCCCTTGCTTATGGATGAGCCAATTGAGCGCCACTTGTGCCGGCGTTTTATTGGTCTCTGCCGCTGCGCCAAGAACCTCATCCAGGATTCGGAAATTCTTATCGGTATTTCGCAGCTCCCATCGACTCTCGCCGTTTTTGTTAGAAAGGCGCCCTTCCGTCGGTTCGTTTCCGCGCGCGTAGCGCCCTGTCAAAAATCCGCCGCCAAGCGGTGCCCAAGGGATGACTCCTACGTTCTCCTCCAAGCAAAGAGGGAGCACTTCGCGGTCCATGGAGCGGCACACGAGACTGTACTGCGGTTGAATGGAAATAAACCGCGCGTAGCGGTTGAAGTCACTTAGATTTAACGATTTCATTAACTGGTACGCCAAGAAATTCGAGCATCCGATGTACCGAACCTTCCCTGATGCAACTAAATCGTCCAGCGCACGAAGCGTCTCTTCAATCGGTGTGACCTGATCCCAAACGTGAACTTGGTACAAATCGATATAATCGGTTCCTAAGCGTCGCAAACTGTCTTCGACGGCATCCATGATATGCTTGCGGGATAGACCGACTTGGTTCGGTCCGGGTCCGGTCTTCATTCGAACTTTAGTAGCCAGAACTACGTCCGATCTTCGTTCGCGAATCGCTTTACCGACAATCTCTTCCGATCTGCCGCCTGCATAGACGTTTGCCGTATCGATGAAATTCCCTCCTTTATCCAGGAAACGGTTTATCATCTCTACGGACTCCCGTTCATCGGTCGTATGACCGAAGGTCATTGTTCCTAAGCAAAGTTCCGATACCAGAATACCGCTCTTACCCAAAGCCCGATATTGCATATCAAAACCCTCCTCCTACTTCTTCTCATCTTCATCAACAAATTTGATGTTATCGAGTTGAGTGCGTAAGGAAGATTTGAAAGAATCAATGTACTTTTTACGCAATTCGTTACGTTCGTTCAACTCCGCTTCGCTCAATCCTTCGGATTTCGCTTTTCGAGCGAGTTCATTGATTCGCTTCACGGTAACATCATGTTCCGATTCCAACATGCCTATCCTCCCAGTCTTCTCGTGTTCCGGTTGTCGCCAGCTGTCGGAACCTGACAAGCATGTCCAGACAAATGGCGTTCGTTATCAAATTATACTTTGACATTATGGATAACGATTGTCAAGAGAATTGACAGGCGGGAAGAGCCTGAAATGTCAGGGCGAGCGGTATTACGGAAGCAACAATTGTTGACCGGCACGAATCGAAGCGTCCTTCAATCCGTTCTTTTTTTTGAGCTCATAGATGTATTCTCTCGGGTTGCCACCCTTAGCTATATGTTCATTGGCGATACTCCACAAGGTATCTCCTCGTTCGACGATAACGGTATGTTGTTCGGCCGGCAAGGAGGCGGCTGCATAAGCGCCCGAATTCCCAAGTAATGCCGTGATCACCGTGCTGATCCCGATGATCATGGCCAACACAAGACCCGTCAGAGCCAGACGCCCTAGCCGTTTGCGATTGCCGACCGCATCTGTTCTATTCATGGACGGCACGTTTACCGAAGTTTGACTGCTAATGATATGCATCATAATGACGACCCCCAAACATTTGTTCTTATATTAAAATAACACGAACACATGTTTGTGTCAATGCATTTTCTCGAACTTATGTTTGTACGAACGGCTATTCTGTGCTATACTTCCAATTAATAGTTTCTATATATTGGAGTGATACGATGAGCAAGATTTCCTCCCGTCAACAGGCCATTTTAAATTTTATTAAAAATGAAGTTAAGGATAAAGGTTACCCGCCTTCCGTACGTGAAATCGGCGAAGCGGTAGGTTTGGCGTCGAGTTCCACCGTACATGGACACTTGGAAAGGCTCGAGAAGAAGGGCCTTATCCGCCGAGATCCGACCAAGCCAAGAGCCATTGAGATTCTGGACGGGGAACCAGGAGAAGGCGCGTTCTCCGTTTCGGTAGCCCGCGTTCCGTTAATCGGACGGGTTACGGCGGGGGTTCCGATTACAGCAACGGAGAACATTGAAGATTACTTTCCGCTCCCCAGCCACTTTGTCGGCGATCAGAGCGTGTTCATGTTAAGCGTCGTCGGCGAAAGTATGATTGACGCAGGCATTCATCACGGGGATTATGTGATCGTCCGCCAGCAGCAGACCGCCAACAACGGCGACATCGTCGTGGCTATGACCGAGGAAGACGAGGCGACGGTGAAAACGTTCTATAAAGAAAGAGACCATATTCGGTTACAGCCGCAAAACCCGACCATGGAGCCTATTCGGTTGAAAAACGTTTCTATTCTTGGCAAAGTCATCGGCGTATTCCGCGACATCCACTAACAACTCATAACCTCTCGAAGCTCGGCTGCTGCCGGATCGTGAGGTTTTTTCGATAAATAAACCTCACGGAAGATCACCGCTAGGTCCTTATGGAATATAGGTCTTGCTAAATTAAAGAAACGGACGCTCGGCTCAGCCGAACGTCCGTTTCTTTAATTATTAATAAAGCGTTAAATACTGCTCGCGCTCCCAAGCGTGAACTTGAGTACGGTAAATGTCATACTCGATTTCCTTAAGCTCGAAGAAATGAGCCAGCGCATGATCGCCGAGTGCTTCGCAAATGACATCGTCCCGAAGCATTTCGTCGAGCGCTTGCTTCAAGTTGATCGGCAAGCTCGGAATGCCTTGCTCTTCCCGCTCCTCTTCGGTCATCACGTAAATATTGCGGTCCGTCGGAGGCGGCAGCTGCATTTTTTTCTTGATGCCGTCAAGGCCGGCCTTCAACATAACGGCCAGCGCGAGGTACGGGTTAGCCGCCGGATCCGGGTTACGCACTTCAACGCGCGTGCTGAGACCGCGGGAAGCCGGGATACGGATCATCGGGCTGCGGTTGCTGGCCGACCAGGCGACGTAACAAGGCGCTTCATAACCCGGTACAAGACGCTTGTACGAGTTGACGGTCGGGTTCGTAATCGCCGCGAACGCGCGGGCGTGGCGCAAAATACCAGCCATGTAATGACGTGCTTCTGCGCTTAGGCCGAGTTTGTCGCTCTCGTCGTAGAAGGCATTCTCTTTACCGCGGAACAACGATTGGTGACAATGCATGCCCGAGCCGTTAACGCCAAACAACGGCTTCGGCATGAATGTGGCATGCAGGCCGTGCTGACGGGCTACCGTCTTCACAACTAGCTTGAACGTTTGAATTTGGTCGGCCGCTTTAATCGCATCGGCATATTTAAAGTCGATCTCGTGCTGACCCGGCGCCACTTCGTGGTGTGACGCTTCGATCTCAAAGCCCATTTCTTCGAGCGTTAACACGATTTCGCGGCGGCAGTTCTCGCCGAGATCCGTAGGCGCCAAGTCGAAGTAACCGCCCTGGTCGTTCAGCTCCATGGTCGGATTGCCTTTCTCATCGGTTTTGAACAAGAAAAATTCCGGTTCCGGCCCGACGTTCATCGCGGTATAGCCCATTTCGTACGCTTCTTTCAACGCCGCTTTCAGAATGCCGCGCGGGTCGCCCGGGAACGGACGGCCGTCCGGCAAATAAATATCGCAAATCAAACGCGCCACGCGATCTTCCGTCACCCATGGGAACACGACCCAAGTATTCAAATCCGGGTATAAGTACATGTCTGATTCTTCGATACGAACGTAACCCTCGATGGAAGAACCATCAAACATCATTTTATTATCAAGCGCCTTCTCAAGCTGGCTTAAAGGTATTTCGACGTTCTTGATGGTGCCGAGCAAATCCGTAAATTGAAGTCGAATGAATCGAACGTTTTGTTCCTTGGCAATACGTAAAATGTCTTCCTTCGTGTAGTTCTTATCCGTCACTGTGAAATCTCCTCCTTAAAAATCGGTACGTAATAACGAGGGGTACCGCTCGCCCCGCCTCAGGTGAACAGAGCGGCGGTCGCTCCTCGGCCAAACCCTATTTTCTGAAAAAACGAGACAGTTCGCCTTGAATCAACGATACATGATTCGGTCGCTTGCCTCCGCCTATCAGCTGCTGCTTCAGCATCTTGTGCAGCTGGGAATCGGTCAGTTCCCGGCGTTTCACTTCGGATTGCTCGTTCAAGACGGTTGCATCCTCCGAATCTTTGTCGACCGGCAGCAGCACTTGTTTAATTCCTGCGATGTTAACGCCCTTCTCGATCAAATCCTTGATCTCCAAAAGACGCTCGACATCGTTGAACGAGTATAGACGCTGGTTGCCGCCGGTTCTTGCTGGAATGATCAATTCATGCTGCTCGTAGTATCGTATTTGTCTGGCGGTTAAATCCGTCAGCTTCATAACAATACCGATCGGAAAAAGGGCCATATTACGGCGGATATCATCACTCATGACTATCACCCCTAACACATAAAACCTTACTTTTATTGTAACCATGTTCTAGAAACGTGTCAAGTTATGTCAGGTTAATGCCACATGTAAGTAATGATTACAATAATTTGCGGTCGATCATGTTTTGGATGGCCGTCAGAACGCCGAGCTTACAGTGGGAATACGTCAAGCCTCCCTGCATGTAGGCAATATAAGGCTCCCGAATCGGCGCGTCGGCCGATAATTCCAGGCTGCCGCCCTGAATGAAGGTTCCGGCCGCCATAATGACCGGGTGCTCGTAACCCGGCATATCCCAAGGTTCCGGCACGACATGCGCGTCTACGGCCGCCGCCTGCTGAATGCCTTGAACGAAGGCGATCAGATGCTCCGGCCCGGTAAACCGTATGGCCTGAATTAAATCGGTGCGGGGATCGTTCCAACGCGGATGCGTCGTAAATCCCAGCTCGGCGAACAGTGCCGCCGCGAACACCGATCCTTTAACAGCTTGTCCAACCGTATGCGGCGCTAAATACAAGCCTTGGAACAAGGCCCGCGTCGTCCCGAGCATAGCGCCGACCTCCCCGCCGATGCCCGGCGCGGTCAACCGGTAGGACGCCAGCTCAACATACTCGCGCTTGCCCGCGATATAGCCGCCTGTAGGAGCCAATCCGCCGCCCGGGTTCTTAATCAGCGAACCGGCGATCAAGTCGGCCCCGACTTCGGTTGGTTCGTTAAGCTCCGTGAATTCGCCGTAACAGTTGTCCACGAATACGATAACGTCCGGCTTTATTTCTTTCACGAAACGAACCATCTCGCCAATCTGCTCGACGGTGAACGAGGCACGCCATGAATACCCGCGCGACCGTTGAATGCCGATCACTCTCGTTCGCGGAGTGATGCGCCAGGCGATCTCTTCATAGTTCGGCGAACCGTCTTCAAGCAGCTCCACCTCGCCGTAGCCGATGCCCCAGTCTTGCAGCGAGCCGAGTCCGTCGCCCGGTTTGCCTATCACCTTGTGCAGCGTGTCGTACGGACGACCTGTAATCGACAGCAGCTCGTCGCCGGGCCGCAGGACGCCGAAGAGCGCCGTCCCGATCGTATGCGTGCCCGACACGAAATGCGGACGCACCAGCGCCGCCTCGGCGCCGAACACGTCGGCATACACGAGATCGAGCACTTCGCGTCCGCGATCATTATAGCCATATCCGGTCGAGCCGGCAAAATGATAATCGCTTACTTTAAACTTCTGAAACGCACGTATGACTTTCCACTGATTGCGATCGATCAACCGATCGATTTCATTCATTCGTTCCCCGACTACCTTCTCCGCCTTCTCCATCAAGGCGAGCACCTGCTCGTTAAACATGTTCCGACGTCTCTCCTCTGTTCTCTCCCTGCGGCGCACGCGCCGAATCGTATGCAGCCAGCATGTATCCTATCTTATCGAACTCTTTATTGTTTACCCGTACCTTGAACAGCATGTCGCTGCCGTCCACTTCATTCTCCAGCACCTCGCCTACGCGGTACACAAGCGAGATGATATCCCCCTTATCGGCAGGAATACGGTACGTCCGGCTGTCGCCCATCAAATGTTTCTCTAACGCGTCGATCAATCGCCCGAGATCTTCTTCGCGATAAGCCGAGATGCGCAAGTAATCACCTTCGGTCATCAGCATCTCCAATTGCTCCGGCGTGCACAGATCGATTTTGTTAAACACGGTTATCCGATCCTTGCCGTGTGCGCCGAGCTCTTCGAGCACCTCATCGACGACCTTCATCTGGATCGTCATCATCTCGGTGGAACTGTCCACAACGTGCAGAATAAGATCCGCTTCGTTGGCCTCCTCGAGCGTCGCGCGGAAAGCCGCGACCAAATCGTGCGGCAAGTTCTGAATGAACCCGACCGTATCGGTCAAGACGATCTCCAATCCGCTCGGCAGCTTCAGCGAGCGCGAGGTCGGATCGAGCGTGGCAAACAACTGGTTCTCGACATACACGTCGGCTTGCGTCAGCTGGCGAAGCAGCGTCGACTTGCCGGCGTTCGTATACCCGACGAGAGCGACTTGAAAGACGCCGGTCTTCTTACGCCGCTCCCGGTGAAGCGTACGGTGCTTCACCACTTCCTGCAGCTGGCGCTTCAGCTCGCTGATCCGATCGCGGATATGACGGCGGTCCGTCTCCAGCTTCGACTCCCCGGGTCCCCGGGTCCCGATGCCGCCGCCGAGCCGGGATAAATTTTTCCCGTGGCCGGACAGCCGCGGCAGCAAATAGCTAAGCTGCGCCAGCTCGACCTGGATGATCCCCTCGCGCGTCTTGGCGCGGCCGGCGAAAATATCCAGAATCAGCTGGGTCCGGTCGATGATTTTCACATCCAGAAACTGCTCCAGATTGCGCACCTGCGCGCCCGACAGCTCCTGGTCGAAGATGGCCGTGTTCGCGCCTTTCTCCTCCAGCAGCTCTTTCAATTCTTGCGCTTTTCCTTTGCCTATGAACCACTTGGAATCGGCGTATTCTTTATTTTGCGTCATTGTTCCGAGCACTTCGACATTGGCCGTCTCGGCGAGCCGGATAAGCTCGGCTAGCGAATAGTCGGGGTCGTACGTTTCCTCGCGCTTTAATTCCTGCGTAACCAGACTCACCAGTACGGCGCGTTCTTGGTGGTCCGGCGTAATTTCATGGCTCGTTTTTTTCATATAAATTTATATGTCTCCTTTGGGGATTTACGTTCCAGCTTGACGTCCTCCGGGCGAATGATCATCAAATCCTGTTTGGTCGGATGTACATGCGGGCTGCTTAACAGGCGGACGGCGTGATTGCGCATCGCTTTCTCGATCAAGTTGCGCACGAACCGCGCATTGCTGAAGGCGACCTCCATTTGATTTTTCTCGTTCGTGATTTGCTGCCGGATTTTCATCTCCGTCGATTGAGTTAAAGCATACTCCCGTTCCTTCACGATCAATTCGGCGATCTGCATCAGCTCGTCGACCGTGTAATCGGGGAAATCGAGCTGAATCGGAAACCGCGAAGGCAGCCCCGGATTCGTCGTCAGAAACTGCTCCATCTCTTCGGAGTACCCGGCTAAAATCAAAATAAAATTGTTCTTATGGTCCTCCATCGCCTTTACAAGCGTATCGATGGCCTCTTTACCGAAATCTTTTTCCCCGCCGCGCGCCAAACTATACGCTTCGTCGATAAACAGAATGCCGCCCAGCGCTTTCTTGACAAGCTCCCGCGTCTTCAGCGCGGTATGCCCGATATATTCGCCGACCAAATCGGCCCGCTCCACCTCGATAAGATGGCCTTTGTTCAGCACGCCCATCGTCTGGAACAGCTTCGCCACGATACGGGCGACCGTCGTTTTGCCCGTTCCCGGGTTCCCCTTGAAAATCATATGGTACACCTGGGTTCCCGCCATAAGGCCGACTTCCGCCCGCATCCCGGCTATGCGCAGCAGCGCGTAAATTTCGAACACGAGCTCCTTCACATGCTCCAAACCGACCATACGATCCAGTTCTTTCATAATTTCCCCGAACTGGCCTTGCTGGGATAGAGGCTTGCCGTGAAACAAAGCTTCCGATTCGGCGGGGGCATGTGCGACAGGTTCCGGACTGCGCAGGACGACGTTGATTTGCCGGGCGTTTTTCGTGATCTGAATCTGATCCGAAGGCTGTACACGTCCGCTCATGCGTAACATCACCTCTTCTTTGGTGTTAATGTATACGCGCGAGTCGGGCGGATTGTGTCTGTTTTCTTTGTCTATTGTATATCTCTTCCTCGATTTTTCAAAATGTCGGTCTGCTGCAGCCGCTTGATCACCGCTGCAAGCCCGATCTCTTCCACGGACGCCAAGCGAAAATCGTGCGTTCCGAACGTTAACAAGCCCGTTACGGCGTTCGGCACAACTACGCATCGCATGCCCGCGCGATAAGCCGCCAGCGCGCCGTTCGGGGAATCCTCGAACGCCACCGCCTCGTGCGGCTGTACGCCAAGCGCCGCGAGCGCCTTCAAGTAAAGCTCCGGGTCGGGTTTTACCCGGGTAACGTCGTCGCGCGTCCGGATGCATTCGAAGTCATCCAGCAAACCGTACGCCTTTAAATATCCCGTAACCCATTCCCGCGTCGAACTGGAGGCTAGACCGATCCGCAACCCCAGCCGTCTCGCCTCCTTCAGATAAGACCGCACCCCGGGCCTCACATCAGCTTCGGCCATCCTGGCGTCATAGGCCTGCTTGCGCATCGCGCGGGCCGCCTCGCGATCATACGTCCGGCCGATCTGCCGCTCCAAGTCGTCATAAGGATTAAAGGCGTCCGGTCCCGTACCGATGCAGTGCCCCCATACGTCGATGGTCAGCTCGCCGCCGTGATGGCGGTACATCGCTTGAACCGACTCAAAGTCCGCCGTTTCCGTATCCACGATCAAGCCGTCAAAATCGAATACGACTGCCCGAATCATGACCGCACCTCCTCCCGCATTATGTAATGTATCGTACTACGATTGGCGGATTTTGCCTAGTGAACATTCCGTTTCTACCCATTCTCGCCGTGCCGGAGGACGCAAAAAAGGAGCCGCTTGTCCGCGACTCCCCTCCTTCATTCCGCTTACCCGCCGGCTATGATTCAAGCTTCCACTGCAGCTGTCGATAATTTTTTCTTATACACCCATTTCGAAAGCGTAATGCTGAATTCGTATAAGATCAGCAGCGGAACCGTTACCAAAATGTCCGAAATAAAATCCGGAGGCGTAATCATAACCGAGATGACGATAAGCGTAAAATAAGCCACTTTCCTCGCCTTGGCAAGTCGCACCGGGTTCAATACTCCGATTTTCGTTAAAAACATCACCACGACCGGCATTTCAAACAAAAAACCGAACGGCAGCGTCAAATTCAGCATAAACCGGAAATATTTATCTGCCGTATAGAGCGTGTTGACCTGCCCGGCCGCCATGTTCTTCAGGAAGGAAAGCACCATCGGGAACAGGACGAAATAGCCGAAGCCAATGCCTGCGGCAAACAGAACGGCGAGGGCGGGGATATATCCGAGCGCCGCTCTGCGCTCTTCCTCCTTCAGCGCAGGCTTGACGAAATGCCAAGCCTGCGTAGCGGCTACCGGAATCGTCACAGCAATCGCGAAGACCCCGGAAATCATCACATACACCCATAGAATGTCGGTCGGACCGAGGATGGTCAGCTTGTCTCCCAAATCGCGGACGAGCCAGTTATAGATCGGCTTCGCGTATAAGAAAGCGGCAATCATGGCAACAAGAAAGGCGACGAGCGTGATGACGATTCGTTTGCGCATTTCTTCCAGATGACTGAAAACGTGCATTTCATTATTTTTCATCGTAAGGGTCTCCCATAATGAAGCTAGCTTCCGGCAGCATGCGGTTACCGGAAGCCAAACGTATAATGCGGATGGAGTTTAGCTAACTTTGTCTGCGTTGAATTGGGGTTTCGTTTCGGAGACCGCTGGCGTCTTGTCTTGGACGGTCGGTTTCGACGCTTCGGAAACCTCCGGCTTCTCGTCTTCGCCGCCTACCAGGCTGCGGGTGGCGCTTTTAAACTCGCTCAAGGTGCGTCCGAAGGCTCGGCCGAGCTCCGGAAGTTTGGAAGGTCCGAAAATGATGAGCGCTATAATTAAAATAAGAATTAATCCGGGAATCCCGATATTGCCGAATGGCATGTTGTCATCTCCTTTGAGGTAAAACGCCCATTGCGGGGCCCGCCGGCCTAATGGATGGTTACGTCCGGCCTGCGGGCTTCACATCGGACATTTACGATCGAGCACTTGCAAGTTACTGCATCTGCATAAATCCCGGATTAGCCGAGCTTGAAGCCGCTGATCGCTACAACGCCGCAGCGAGCTTTGGTGTCGCCTTGGCGGTGCGGCCACAGGCTGGTCGGCTTCGCCAAATCCGTTGTGTTTTCGCCCGGATGCTGAACGGAGAGGAACAGCGTTCTTTCGTCCGGCGTGAAGAAGGGTCCCGTCAATTCCGCATCCGTAGGGGCAGAAGCAAACTGCATCGCTTGCGCTTTGGCCGCACCGTGGGTCGGAACGACGAACAGCCCGTTGTTCATGAATGAAGTATGAACCCCTTTGTGCATGCTGCTGGTGGAGATGTCCGTCACAACCCACAGGTTGCCGTTCGAATCGAACGCAAGGTTGTCCGGCGAGCTGAATCCGGATTGACGTCCGCCTGCAATGAAAATTTCAAAATCGAACTCCGTCGCGCCGAGATCGTTGCCTTTCTCGAAAATACGCGTGATATGACCGTGAATGTTACCATGGTTGTCGTTGTTCGTATGACTGATGAACACCGTATTGTCGAACGGCGAAATTTCCACATCTTCCGGTCGGTCGGTCGGCGTACCGCCGAGGATCAAGGCCGCTTCGTGCACGTTGGTTACCACATCCGCTTGGCTTTGGAACATGCGTTGCAGTTCCTCTCTCGTGCCTTTAACGCCTGCCGGCGCTTTGAATTTGGCGTCGCCGATGACTTTTGACAGCGCTTCGTACGTAACGGCAACCCACTTCCCTGATTTCAGGTTGGCTACATATAGCGTGCCGTCTGCCAGCAGCTCGGAGTTTTGACGGCCGCTCGCCGGCACGTATTTGCCCTTCGTGACGAATTTATACACACAGGCATCCTTCTTATCGTCTCCCATGTAAACGACGACGCGGCCGTCGGCCGTCAAACCCATAGCCGTATTCTCATGGTTGAAGCGGCCAAGCGCCGTGTGCTTCTTCAAGAAGCTGCCGTCGAACGGATCGATTTCTACAACCCAGCCGTAGTGCGTCAGAGGCAGACCGGCTTCCGTCGCCAGCTCGGAGAAGTTCTCTTCACAGGACAGAACCGTATTCCAGAGCGTAACGCCTCCGGAGCAGTTTGCGAACGTGCCTTGGGCGGTGCTTGCGTTTTTCAAGATGGCGGAACCTTTGGCAGGACCGGTGAATTCGAATTTGGTGAAACCGTTGATGCGGCGGGCATGTTTGGAAGTCGTGTCCATTTTCCATGTGCCCTTGTCGTCCTGGAATACTTCAATAACGGACATTCCTTGGTAGTACAGGTCTTTATCCGTTTGTTCTTTCGATTTCTTGCCGTCCTTCACCGGACCGAGAGCAAAAATGTTCGTATATTCGTGGTTATTCACAAGCAGCCCGCGCGTGTTGGAACCGTCAATTGGGAAGTAGGCGTTGTAATCGGAGCCTTGTCCGAATTTTTCGCCAGCTGCGTTGATTACATCGTCGAATGCCGCCACAACGTCGTAACGGTACCCTTTCGGAAGCAACAGCTGGTCTTCTTTGGAAGCCTGAATCGGTTCGAAATAACCGCTGACTTTATTCGTCTTAAACCCGAACAGGTGGTCGGCCGTCGGGGACATCGCGGAAGCTTTGCCTTCCAAGACGCCTAATCCGGCGGATGCAGCTGCCAGCGCCGCCGCCCCCGTACCGAGATAAGATAGAAATGTCCGGCGATCCATGTTTTTCTCCATATGTACACTCCCTATACTAATATAGTATATCCATAGATAAGCATAAGGAACAAAAATCAACAGAAGATTAGGGCCAAGTGAAGGTTTTGTAAAGGGAGAGGATGGGTTAGGCACAAGCGAGTACAGGGATTTTTCGTGGAGGGGCCATCGGCGGCGGACATCGGCGGCGGACATCGGCGGCGGACATCGGCGGCGGACATCGGCGGCGGACATCGGCGG
>NZ_BIMH01000064.1 GCF_004000985.1 Paenibacillus validus NBRC 15382
GCCATCGGCGGCGGACATCGGCGGCGGACATCGGCGGCGGACATCGGCGGCGGACATCGGCGGCGGACATCGGCGGCGGACAACAAAAAAAACTCCCTGCGGCGGATCATGCTCTCGCATGACCGGCAGGGAGTTTGATTACATACGGATTCCCGACGGATTATGACTTCGGTTCGTTCTTCTTGTTGTTCTCTTCCTCATTCTCGCCGGATCTTAAACCTCGCGTCGACTCTTTGAACTCGCTTAACGTACGACCGACCGCACGGCCAAGCTCGGGGAGCTTCGACGGCCCGAATAAGATCAGTATAACGATTAAAATAAGTAAAAGTCCGCCGATTCCGATATTGAACGGCATGTTCGTCACCCCGTTTCTGGGACTATCCTTTCCTTGCATTATACCAAGACCGCGAGCGAAAAGAAACTTTCAGTTTGGTCCACTGCCGCCTAGCGCTGCAGTTCGTACCCGAGCGAAAGCTGGACCTTGTCCCACTGCCACTTGGCGAAAGCCAGCGTCTCCCGGCTGCGGTGCCAGGACATCATCAGCACGCTTGAATCCATCGGCGAAGCCTGCGGCCGCTCGAAGCCGAGAAAGCGCGCAATGTCGAGGGCGCGTACCGCATGATAGCGATGCGTAATAATGACCGAAGACGTCCATCCGTGCTCTTTCATAATCGCTTGGCTGAATTTCAAATTCTCATAGGTGCTGCGTGCTTCGTTCTCCAAGTAAACGTGGCCCTCCGGAATGCCCTGCTCCATTAAATAATTGCGCATCCCTTCGGCTTCGGTCAGCGTAGACTTCGGCGTGTCGTAGCCGCCGCTGACAATCACCTCGGTAATGACGCCGCTGCGGTACAGCTCCACCGCCCGGTCCAAGCGCTCCTTCAACGCAGGGCTTGGCGTCGTCTGCCAAAGCGAGGCTCCAAGCACGATGCCAACGTCCTGCGGTGGCAGCTCCCGATCGGGCAATGTGGCCATGCGAACCTGCACGACGCCAATCCATAGGACGCCCACAAGTGCAATCGCCAGCAGCCAGCGGCCGACCCGTATCCAGCGATCCTTTCGTTTCATCGCCTTCCGGCGTCGTTTCTCTTTCATTGCAATCAGTCCCTTACGATTGTTCCCCCTATTGCGTCAGAAAGCGTCGTACGGCTTGAAACACCTCAGCCGCTTCGGGCTCGAGACAAAGCAAATGCCGGGACTTCGGTACATACAGCAGCTCTTTCTCGCCTTGGATACGGTTGTAGATATAGCGGGCGCTGCGCGGATGAACGATCTGGTCCTGACGCCCTTGTATAATTAACGTAGGGACCGAGATGCGGTTCAGCTCATGCCGCTTCGCAAACCGGGCCAATTTCATGAACTGCACCGCAGCGGGCAGCGGCACGCGTTTCACCCGCTGCCAATGCTCCCAATCGTGGGTACGCATCCGGTCGACCAGATCCCGCATGAACCGAACCGGGCTTATGTAAATCGCAGCGGCGCTCAGCAGCACCAAGCGGCGGATCGGGAAGCGGTTGGCCAAATATGCGGAGATCAGTCCCCCCATCGAGAAGCCGATCAGATCGACCGACGCATAATGCCGGCTAAGCCGGCGAGCCTCATCGGCGGCCGCATCCAGCCAATCCTGCCACGTGGAGGCCGCGAGACCCAGCAGCTCCGGATCGTGGCCGGGCAGCGTCGGGACATGACAATCATAACCGTATCCTTGCAAGTAATCCGCCAGCGGTTGAACCTCGTAAGGTCCGCCGGTAAAGCCGTGCAGCAGCAAGCATGCGCGTTCCTCGGCCATATGCAGGTCTCTCCTTTCATTAGACGAATGTATCCGGAATAAGGTTCCCTCAGTCGAAACAAAAAGCAGCGTGGATTCCCACGCTGCCTGACCATCCCGTTACTTTTCAGTAATCGTGACCGACTGAATGACGACTTTCTCCTTCGGTTTGCTTGGCGTTGGCTCAGAGCCTTGCTCGACCGGTGTGGCGGCAATTTTTTGCACGGTGTCCATACCTTCGACAACTTTGCCGAAGATCGTGTAGTTCGGCAATTTATTCAAGCTCTTGCTGTCTTCGCCGGTGCAAATGAAGAACTGGCTGCCGTTCGTATTCGGACCGGAATTGGCCATCGCTACGATCCCGGGCTCGTATTTGTAAGGCGACTTCAGTTCATCCGGGAATTTGTAGCCCGGACCTCCCGTTCCGTTGCCGAGCGGATCTCCCGTCTGAACCATGAACGATTGAATGATCCGGTGGAAGGTGATGTTGTTATAAAAGCCTTCTTTCGCCAAAAACACAAAGTTGTTTACCGTTTTGGGCGCATCCTTGGCAAACAATTCGATGACGAACGTCCCCTTGGACGTCGTGACCGTCGCTGTGTACGATTTGTTCGCATCGATCTTCATCTCCGGAGGCGACGACCAGGTTTTCTTGCCCGGTTCAGACGTCGTACCGGTTGAAGCATTCGGCTGGGCGGACGGATGGCTCGCGTTCGAATTGTCGGCGGGCGCCGGCTTCGTGCCGCATCCGGCCAGCATACCGGCAACCAGGCCCGCCGCGAGGGCTGTACGTATCGTTTTTTGCGCAATCTTTGAAATCATCGTTGGTTCATCTCCATCTGCAGCTATTGGAATCACGTTACGGCCTGATTATACTACACCGGAACTCGGAAAATAAAATATTCAAACCGCAACCCGGGGTCACACCCCTTGTTATGGGGAACGCTGCGGCAGCGCGGGACTTCCAAACGTGCCGCCGTTATTGCCGCCGACTGCCGGGTCCGGGGTTATCGGCTGCCCGCCGGTTGGATTTGAGGCTTCGCCGCCGCCGGGCTCGTTCCCGGGCGTCGTACCGCCGGCTCCACCCGTCCCTGGGGGTGTACCGCTTCCGGCGCCGGCTCCCGTGCCTCCGGTACCTGTTCCCGCGCCCGTCCCCGTCCCAGGCTTCGATCCATCCGGGGTTGTCGTACCGCTGGGCTTACCGGTTCCAGGCTGTTGTCCCGAACCGGCTCCTGTTCCGCCATTTCCGTTAGTTCCGCCCGGATTATGTCCGGTACCGGTGCCCGGCTGTCCGGCTTCCGGCGCGTTCGGATCAAGCGGCTCGCCGTCGTTTTCCGTACCCGGCTGTTGCGGATTTGACGAATCACTGACCGTTACGCTGGCTATGTTCGAGCGAGCGCCAGCCACGTTGTTTTCCGGGTTAAGCGGAACGACCGTATACTCGTACGTATCCGGCTGAATAGCCGAAATATCGTTGACCTCGGTCACCGTTGTCGAAGTGATCGGCTCGCTCGGAAACTCCTGCATTTTGCTGTCCTTACGGAATACCTGGTATACGACGCCTTCGCCGACAGCGGACCAAGTCAGCTTCACCGATTTCTTCTCGGCGACGAACTCCGCTTTCAGATCGCCGATTCCTTTTGGCGGTTCATCCATATCCGCTACACCGCTAGGCTTGACGAATTTCGTCATCGGCTTTTTGGCCAGCGCCTTCTGCATGACTTCCTTGAAGATAGCGGCCGGCGCGCCGCTGCTCATCGAAACATAATGCTTCGCATCTGTTTTATCGAAGCCCATCCAGACGGCGGCCGTCCATTCCGGCGTGTACCCGACAAACCAGAGGTCGCGGTTATATTTCTCGAGACCTTTAAGCTCGAGCTGCGTCGAACCTGTTTTCCCCGCAACCGGGCGTTCGAACTTCGCCGCCGTACCGGTGCCGCCGGGCTCCAGGACGCCTTGCAGCAGTTGGGTCATGTACCAAGCCGTCTTGGCGCTCCAGACGGGAGCCTTCTTCTCCGCCTTGAAAGCCGCGCGCTCTCCGCTGTCGTCCATAATTTTAATGATTGCGTGCGCTTCGACGACGTTTCCGTTGTTCGGAAATGACGTATACGCCTGCGCCATTTGCAGCGTCGTAACGCCTTTCGTCAAACCGCCTAAAGCAATGGCCAAGTTATTATCCGCTTTATCGAACGGGATGCCGAGCTTTTCGACGTACGACTTCGCTTTGCTTATGCCGACCTGGTTTAACACCTCAACGGCCGGAATATTCACCGACTTCTTGATCGCTTCGAACATCGTCACCTGGCCGCGGTAGACGCCGTCCCAGTTCCGCGGCGAATAACCGTTATACGACTTTTGTTCATCCGGAAGCTTCGAATAAGGCGTGAACTTGCCAAGCTCCAGGGCCGGCGCGTAGGAGATCAAAGGCTTGAACGCCGACCCCGGCTGACGCGGCTGGGCAACGGCCCGGTTCAACCCGCGGACTACATAATCCCGCCCGCCGATCATCGCGACGATCCCGCCGTCTTTGTTATTCAAGATGACCATGCTGCTTTGCATCTTCTGAGCAGGTCCGTCCTTTTGGAAAAATTTCGGGTTCGCATACG
This sequence comes from Paenibacillus validus NBRC 15382, assembly GCF_004000985.1. GTDB lineage: Bacteria > Bacillota > Bacilli > Paenibacillales > NBRC-103111 > Paenibacillus_G > Paenibacillus_G validus. The sequence goes on from NZ_BIMH01000064.1 coordinate 4,375, forward strand.
TTTGTTCCATGATCGCCTGCGCATTCGGGTCCAGATTCGTATAAATTTTGTAGCCGCCCCGCAGCAGATCGTCTTCCTCGAAGTTATACTTTTCCTGCGCCTCCCGCAATACGTAATCGATATAGGACTGGAATTGATCTTTCGCTGCGCCGGCAGGCCGTTCATAGTCGTGTGCGGCCGCTTCCGCCCGCTGCGCTTCCGTGATATACCCTTGGTCGTACATCAGCTTCAGCACGACGGCCCGGCGTTCCTTGGATTTGTCCGGATTCGAGATCGGGTTGTACGTATTGGGCGCCTTCGGCATGGCCGCCAGCGTCGCGACCTCCCACAGCTCCAGCTTGCTCAGGTCGGACTTTCCGAAATAAATTTTCGAGGCCGTTTTCACCCCGTAAGCCCGGTTTCCGAAATAAATCCGGTTCAGATAGTACGTCAAAATCTCGTCCTTCGTCTTGTTTTGCTCCAACGCCATCGCAATCGACATTTCCGTCGCTTTACGGAAGAACGTTTTGTCCGCGCTCAAGAACACGTTTTTCGCCAACTGCTGCGTAATGGTGCTTCCGCCTTCGACCATGCTGCGGGCGACGACGTCCTTCACCAGCGCCCGGGCGATCCCGAACAAATCGACCCCGGCGTGCTCGTCGAACCGTTTGTCCTCCGTCGCCACGAACGCTTGTCTCAGCAGCTCTGGCACTTCCTTCGGATCTATATTTTCACGGTTTTCCACCTTCAGGACGCCGACTTCCGCCCCATTGATATCCAGAATATGCGACGCTTCATCAAACTCAAGCTTATCCAGGTTTTCCTGCAATATTTTATTTCCGTTTAATATGACGAAAATGTAGACCCCCATCGCACAAATCGCAGCTAATGCTCCGGCAATGAACATGGCTAAGAATACTTTGCCTGTCGTCACTTTCTTCTTCTTCTTTTTCAAGCCGCTTGACGTCTTTCTCTCCTTCGGCGCTTGGTTCGGTGTCTTTTTGCTTGATCCCGTCATGCCCCGACTTCCTTTCCTTATCTGTGTCACAGTCCTATTAACCTGCGCAAAGCTGTCTTAAACAAAGAAACAACCCGGAAGAATCGGGTTGTTCTTTCGGTTTCTATGCAATTAGACGCGATTCGGACCGGAAATGTTGCTTCCGGCCCCAACCCTGGGTCAAGTACCCTGCGTATGAATAGCGGGCAAAAGCCGATTATTCGGCGTTCTGCTCCTGCTGCTGCATCAACGATACGGCGCGCTGCGGGGTAAACGTAGAAATCGCATGCTTGTACACCATCTGCTGGCGACCTTCACTGTCAATGATAATGGTAAAATTATCGAACGCGCGAATGACTCCGCGGATTTGGAATCCATTAGTCAAATAAACGGTGACCGGAATGTTCTCCTTGCGCAATTGGTTCAGAAACGTGTCTTGAATGTTGATCGACTTGTTCATCAATGGGCCCCCTCAGGTTTAGTTAACGGGTCAAAGTTAATTTAGTTGCTATTATACCACGAACGAATTGCAACTGGGTAGAAAATTCTCCCATTTGGCTCATATCCACCCATTCGATATCTTTCATCCGGCGGAACCACGATAGCTGCCGTTTGGCAAAGTGGCGGGTGTTCTTTTTTAAAACGTCGATTGCTTCGTTCAGCGTTGCTCGGCCTTCCAAATAGGAAACAATTTCTTTGTACCCCAGCCCTTGCATCGATAAGGACGAAGGATCGACGCCTTGGGCCAACAGGCCGCGAACCTCGTCCACCAAACCTTGTTCGATCATGAGATCGATTCTCTCTTCAATACGTTTATATAGTAAAGCTCTATCCATTGTCAACCCAATGATACACAATTCGTAAGGCGTTACCCTTTTTTGGACCTTCAGCCGGTCGGAAAGCCGTTCTCCGGTCACTTTATAAATTTCAAGCGCCCGTATGATCCGCCTTTGATCGTTCGGGTGCAGCCGTTCCGCCGATTCGGGATCGACTTCCCGCAATCGGGCATGCAGCGCATCAGCCCCATGGCGCAAAGCAAACGTCTCCATTTCTTCGCGAAACGCTTCGTCCGAGCGGGCTTCGCTGAATTGGAAATCGTAACAAACCGATTCGATATACAAGCCCGTGCCGCCCACAATAAACGGAAGCTTCCCGCGGCGGTCGATATCCCGGATCAACGGCACGCACCGTTCCTGAAACTCGGCGACCGAGAACGGCTCTTCCGGCTCGTGAATGTCGATCAAATGGTGCTTCACCATCGCGCGTTCTTCCGGGGTCGCCTTCGCGGTCCCGATATCCATCCGCCGGTATACCTGCATGGAATCGCCCGATATAATCTCGGCGTCGTACATTTGGGCCAGCGTCAGGCTGAGCTTCGTCTTGCCGACCGCGGTCGGTCCTACCAGCACGAGCAGCTTCGGCTTGCGCGCAGGCGCCGGATTTGTGCCGTCTCTCTCTACGAACATCGTATCACTCCATAAGCAATTTTCGTCGAGGAGCGATGAGCGACGGCAAAGCCGAGCCGCTCGAACTCCATGCTGTCGCGGTGTTCCTTCATGACGACGCAGCGCCGCGACACGCGCTTCGCTTCGGCGACCGCCTCTTCCGAGAGCGCCCGGTCGTCGGCAATTCCCCGAATCGCGCGGATCGAGTTCGATTCCGTGATCGGCTTGCGGAACATCGGGTCGAAGTATACGACATCGCAGCTATCGTCCGGTAGTCCGCGCAAATAGGTCAAATGATCGACCGGATGCACCTGGATGCGTCTCATCGCTTCATTCAAACCGGGCACATCGGAATGATAGGACTTTAAGCCCTCTGCAAGTAAAAAAGCAGGGATCGCCGCACTTTCGAGCGCTACAACCGTTCCTTCATCGCCGACCGCAAACGCGAAAACGATCGCATCGGAGCCGAGTCCGGCCGTACAGTCCACAATCCGGTCGCCGGGACGAACGCCGGCCAAAGCGAGCAGCGTATCAGGCTCGCCGTTGCGCAGCCGCTTCACGCGGACGGCCGCCGTGCTCGGGTGAAAAAAGAGCGGCTGCCGGCCGTCGTGATGATACTCAAGCCGCTCCTTCGAAATGACTAAAATATCCTCGTCCCCGAATCGGGCGCGCAGTTGAGCCAGCGTCATTTGGCGGCGCTGCAGGCAGCGTCCGCCGAGCGTTCCGGCCAGACGCCGGGCCTCGGCAAGCTGCGCGGCGTTCGGGTCGTAGGAAGTTGTGACGAACAAAGCTACATCACCCTTTTGAACATTTTCTCCAATTCATAAGTCGAGAAGCTGACGACGATCGGCCGTCCGTGCGGACATGTGTACGGATTTCGGCATGCGGCCAGCCGGTCGAGCAGCACTTCCATCTCGAGCGTACCCATAGTTTGATTCGCTTTGATCGATGCTTTGCAGGAGCACATGATGGCGGCTTTCTCGCGGAATTTCCCGATATCGACGCCCTTCCTCTCGTTTAACAGCCATTCGATCATCTCTTCGATCAACGCCTGCTCTTCGCCGCGCGGCAGCCAGTGCGGGTAAGCGCGCACGAGAAACGAGGAGCCGCCGAACGGCTCAAGGTAAACGCCGGCCTGCTCGAGCTGGCCCAGCTTGTCCTGCAGACGTCCGGCTTCGGACGAAGTCAATTCCAGCGTAATCGGGACGAGCAGCTCCTGACTCGCTTCCGCCGGTTTTCCGAACAAATCGTAATAATGCTCGTAATTGATCCGCTCATGCGCCGCATGCTGATCGATCAGGAACAGCCCTTCTTCGTTCTGCGCGACGATGTACGTACCGTGAAGCTGCCCGATCGGGTCCAGCTTCGGGAAGGCCGGCAGCGCCGGAGCGGCTTCGCCGGCCGGGGTCAACGAGCGCAGCAGCGCCTCGGACGCGGCCGCCGTCTCGCGCTGGCTGAGCGGGACGCGCGGCGCAGCGGACGTTCCTGGCGTACGCGGCGCAGCGGCTGCCCCTTCGCCGGTCGCCGGTCGCGCGGACGGCGTTCCGTATGCCGATTCCGCCCTGCCCGCGGCAGGCGGCGCCGTGAAGCCCGACGCACCGTTCGCTTCACGCCAAGACGTCGCGGCCGCGCGGCGGCTTTCTTCGAAGCTTCGCTCCGGAATGTCCGGACGCCCCGCATTCCCTGCTTCCACCGCGTTCTCCGCCCGGTTTCCCGCCTGCTCCGCAGCGGTAGAGGCCGCTTGCGGGCGGTACAGCTCAAGCTGCTCTTGAATCACCGCTTCACGCGGCTTCTTCACCGCTCCCGCCTGCGGGATCAAGCGCTGCTGAGCCAAGACGCCGCGCGCCTCCCGCTCGACGAACTGCATCAGCTCCTGCTCCTTGCTGAAGCGCACCTCCAGCTTGGCCGGATGCACATTCACGTCGATGAGCGTCGGGTCCATTTGCAGATGCAGCACGGCAACCGGGAAGCGGTTGATCGGCAGCAGCGTGTGATAACCCTGCAATAGAGCCTGCGCAAGCGTGTAGTTGCGGATGTACCGGCCGTTGATGACCGTCGAGATGCCGCCGCGGTTCGCGCGGGTCATCTCCGGCTTCGAGATGAAGCCGACGAGCTTGTAATCGAGCGTTTCGCCCTCGATCTTCAGCATCGTGCGCGCTACCGCCGTGCCGTAAATGGCCGCGATAGCGTTCAGAAGGTCGCCGTTGCCGAGCGTTTGCAGCAGCGTGTTACCGTTATGCTTCAGCGTAAATGCAATGCCCGGATGCGCCAGCGCCAGCCGGTACATATAATCCGTCACATGGCCGAGCTCGGTTTGAATCGTCTTCATATACTTCAACCGGGCGGGTGTATTGTAGAACAGCTCCCGCACCGTAATATCCGTCCCCCGCGGGGCGGCGTGATCGGTCTTGCTCACCAGCTTTCCGCCTTCGATGACGAGCCGCGTGCCGAGTCCGGTCGTATCCGCGCTCGTCAGCAGCTCGATCTTCGCGACGGCGGCGATACTGGGCAGTGCCTCGCCACGAAAGCCAAGCGTTCGGATCTCGAATAAATCCTGGGCTTTCGCGATCTTGCTCGTGGCGTGGCGGAGGAAAGCCGTCTCGCCATCCTCCGGGTCCATGCCGGAGCCGTTATCCGCGACGCGGATCAAACTGAGGCCGCCCTCTTCAATCGTCACGTCAATCCGGGTGCCGCCGGCGTCAATCGCGTTCTCGACCAATTCCTTCACAACCGACGAAGGACGCTCGACCACTTCGCCGGCAGCGATCTGGTTGGCGATATGCTCGTCTAGAATGTTTATTTTTCCCATGACCGAGGCTCCTTAACCCTCTATCTCACTTGCTTGTGCTCAGCTTCAGCGTCTGTCCGTTGTCGCTCCACTCTAGCGAAGAGAACGCCTCAGCCGCCTTCGCGGCGCTGACATAGCTTGTTCCTTCGCGAAGCAGCACGTCCCCGTCCGCAGGCGTATACGAGGTTTGGCCGTCCGCTGAAGTAATCTGCACCGAACGGGACGCTTCGTTCCATTCCACCTTGGCGCCAAGGAGGGCGGCCAGAACGCGGGATGGTACGTACGTTTGTCCGTTCTCGCGGACGACTTTGAACGTATCCACCACGTCTAATCCGTTCACGGACATACTGATTCGTTTCAATTCCAGCGTAATCGATTGAAGACCCGCGGTGCGGAGCGCCGTCAGCAGCTCCGGCACTTCTCCGCCTTCCACCTTCACGTCCGGCTCCAAGCCGACGCCGTTCACTTTGCGCAGCTTTGGCGTCAAATACTCCTCGACCGTCACCTTTAAAGCGCCGCCGGATTGAAGCGGAACCACCTCTTGTACACTGCCTTTGCCGTATGTTTTCGTTCCTATCACCGTAATCGCCTTGTAATCCTGCAGCGCCCCCGTCAACACCTCCGAAGCGCTGGCGCTGTTGCCGTTGACGAGAAAATAGACCGGGAACGGCTGCGTCTCGCCGCCCGAGAAGGTCACCGGTTCGTCGGTATTATTGCGGTTTTTCGTATGAATCAGCGTACCTTCCTTGACGAACAGTCTTGCCAGTTGCTGCGCCGTTTCCAGCAGGCCTCCCGGATTGTCGCGCAGATCGACAACCAGGCTCTTCAGCTCGCCGGGGGCCTGCAGCCCATCCAGGAACAACGCCGTCATCTCGTCGGCATCGCTGGAAAAGCTCAATATACGAACATAGCCCACGCCCTGGAATCGGTTGGCGATCACGACCGGAACTTGAATCCGTTCGCGCTTCACGGTCAATTCCGATGTCGCGCCGTCGCGTACGATTTGCAGCTTCACCTCGGTGCCCGGCTCGCCCATGATTTTGGACGTCGCCTTGTTCAAAGGAACGCCGACAGCCGATTGCCCGTCAATCCCGACGATCACGTCGCCGATCCGAATGCCCGCCGCTTGCGCAGGCCCCTCGAACACTTGGGCGATGTAGATGCCGTCGGGCTGCTCGCTGACGCGAACGCCGATCCCGACATATTGATTAGCTATGGAGGATTCGAATTCGGTCAATTGCTCCGCCGTAAAGTACTGCGTATACGGATCGTTCAAAGATTCGACCATCGCCTTGATCGCGGCATCGGACAGCTTCTTGGCGTCCGGCGCGCTGACATGGTTTTGTTCAAGCAAACTCAGTACTTCCTTCGCGCGGTCGGCCGCGCTCAAACTCTCTGCCGCTGCGAGCGCAGGCTGGGTTGCAGGGACTAGTAGAGATAACGCGAGTACGGAGCTGACGGCATGACGCCACAGTTTGCCTTTATGCTTGATGTTCATCGGAATTCCTCTTCTCTTCGGAATGGTTTAGTTGTTCGTCAGCTGCTTCTTCAATTCGTACAAAAAGTTCATCGCCGCCATCGGCGTCATATTCATTAAATCCGCGTGACGCAGCTGCTCGAGCACTTTGTCGGATTTCCCGGTTTTCTTCGCCGATTTATCAGTCTCCGGGGATTCGGCCGGGAACAAGCTCAACTGGATCGCCGGGCCGGCCGCCGCTTCCGGTGCTGCCGGCGCAAGTGCGGTCGGCGCAGACGCCTCCGGACTGGACTCGACGGCCTCTCGGACAAGCTCCGCTTGCGGCTTGCGGGAAACAGCGGTCGCAGCAGCTTCCTTGCCCGCCGTGCTCTCGGCATGCCCCTGCGCCAGCTCGGCGCGAGTCTCGAATGCGTTCAGCAGCTCGTACGAGCGCTCGATGATCGAGTTCGGCAGTCCGGCGATTTGCGCGCAATAGATGCCGTAGCTAGTGTCGGCGGCGCCGCGAATCAGCTTGCGCAGGAACGTCACGTTCTGTCCGCTCTCCTTCACCGCCATACAATAATTGCGTAAATCCCGAAGGCTCTCTTCGAGATGCGCGAGTTCATGGAAGTGGGTGGAGACGAGCGTCTTGCAGCCGATGTTGTCGTGCAGAAACTCGATGACGGCTTGCGCGATCGCCATCCCTTCGCCGGTCGACGTGCCGCGCCCAAGCTCGTCGATGATGACAAGGCTCCGCGAGGTCGCCTTCTCGGTCATGATCTGGATGTCCATCATCTCGACCATGAACGTGCTCTGGCCGCCGATCAAATCGTCCGCCGCCCCGATGCGTGTGAAAATCCGGTCGACGATCGGTACGACCGCCCGCTTCGCCGGCACGAAGCACCCGATCTGCGCCATCAGGCCGATCATCGCCACTTGGCGCATATAGGTGCTCTTCCCGGCCATATTCGGCCCGGTGATCAGCAGCATGCTGCCGCTCTCGCGCGTCAAGGCCGTATCGTTAGCGATGAAGACGCCGTCCTCCAGCACCGCCTCCACGACAGGATGGCGGCCCTCCTCGATCTCCAAGCCGTAAAACTCGCCGATCGTCGGGCGCGTATACCGCTGTGCGGCGCTGACGTGGGCGATCGACTGGTACACGTCGATCGTGGCGATCCGCTCGGCCAGCTGCTGCAGCCTCGACAATTGTCCGACCAGCCGGTCCCGCAGTTCCGTGAACAGGGCGTATTCGAGATCGATCATGCCCTCCTGGGCTTCCAGAATGAGCGCTTCCTTCTCCTTCAGCTCCGGCGTTACGAAGCGTTCCGCATTCGCCAACGTCTGTTTGCGCTCGTAACGGCCTTCCTCCAGCATCGACAAGTTCGATTTGGTCACTTCGATGAAATAACCGAACACTTTGTTAAAGCCGATTTTGAGCGATTTGATACCGGTGCGTTCCCGCTCGAGCCGCTCCAGCTCGGCAAGCCACTGCTTCCCGTTCGTGCTCGCCTCGCGCAGCTGGTCGAGCCGCGCGTTAACGCCCGCGCGGATCATCCCGCCGTCCCGGACGGAAACCGGCGGCTCGTCCTGGATCGTGTCGGCGATCCAGCTCATCAAGTCTTGGCAAGGATCGATGCCTTCCGCCAAAGCTTTCAGCGTCGCCGAACCGCTGCCCTCGCACAACTCACGCAGCCGGGGCACCTGCTCCAGCGACGCCCGCAGCGCAACCAGATCGCGCGCGTTCGCGCTGCCGTAGGCGATCCGGGCGGTCAACCGCTCCAGGTCATACACTTCCTTCAACGATTGCCTCAGATCGTCGCGCAGCATCAACTGGTTATACAAGCGGTCGACCGCTTCCAGCCGCTCTTCGATCAAGCTTGCGTTCATCAGCGGCTTTTCGATCCAGCGCTTCAACAAACGGCCGCCCATCGCGGTCACCGTCTTATCCAGCAGCCAGAGCAGCGACCCCTTCTTCGTCCGGTCCCGAACCGTTTCCACCAGCTCGAGATTTCGCCGGGTAAACGGGTCCATCACCATATATTGGTTCGGCTCATAGATGCGGATATGTTTGATGTGGCTGAGCGAACGTTTTTGCGTCTCCTGCAAGTAGCCCATCAGCACGGACAGCGCTTCTCTCCCGCCGTCCGGCAATGCGGCGAGCTGCTTGTCCGAGAAGTAGGCGGTAATCGGCTGAAGGCCCGCCGCCGCGAGGCTCTCTTCCGACCTGACCGTCATAACGGCCGTCCGCAGCATCGCTCCCGCGACGCTTTGAATACGCTCCAGCACCTCCGCTGCGCCGAGCAGCTCAGAAGGGTTGTAGACGTTCAGCTCATCCATCAGCCGCTCGAAGGACCCGGTTAACCGGGTGACGTAAAGCTCGCCGGTCGAGATGTCGCAAGCTGCCAATGCAAAGCCTGCCGCGTCCGACTGAACCGCGGCTATGTAGTTGTTGCTCGTCTCGCTGAGCGAGCGGGCGTCCATCACCGTGCCCGGCGTGACGATCCGCACGATTTCCCGGCGCACGACACCTTTCGCTTCCGCCGGATTCTCCACCTGCTCGCATATCGCGACCTTATACCCTTTCTCTACCAGCCGGGCAATATAGTTTTCTGCGGAATGATAGGGAACGCCGCACATCGGAATGCGTTCCTCCATGCCGCCTTCCCGGCCTGTCAACGTAATTTCCAGCTCGCGCGCAGCTAGTACCGCGTCTTCGAAAAACATTTCATAGAAATCGCCTAAACGAAAAAACAAAAAAGCGTCCTTGACCTCCGCTTTAATGGCAAGGTACTGCTCGATCATTGGCGTATATTTGGCCATACTCCATCCTCCACGCTCTACGCTTTACGGGGAGACGAAAGCGCGCGCACCTGCAGGCTGCAGCCGGACGCCGCGCTTCGCCTCGTAAGTTATCTATGATTATATCATGAAAAGATAGAGAACACCCGTTTCTTACGAGCGCGTCGTTATTTTCCACTTGGGCCTGATGTCTTCCCGTTCGTTCCAGGCCTTCATCTGCAGCATCATGCGCCATAGGGGCAGCAAATACGACTCGTGCTCCGCATACCCCGGCAGCTTCTCCATATCCCGCCACAAGCCGGGAACGAGCGGACGAATGCGCGCCTTGTCGCCGCGGTAGTACGCTTTCACCACCTCCGGTTCGCTCAGCGGCCGCTGCTTGAGCTGCGCATAATGCTCGGCAATCAGCTTGGCGAGCGCCAGCACGCCTTTGGCGACGGACGGCGACACCATCCAGCTCGGCAGCACGCGATATTCGAAGCCGCCGTGCCGCTGCCGCCGGAAATCGCCGAGAAACCCGTACTGCGGCTTGCGCGCCGCCGTCGTCTCGCCCTCAACCAGCGTCAGCGGAAGGGCCAGGTAATTGTCCAGCGCGCGCAGTAGACGGACATCCAGCTCAACTCCGCTGAAATGAATATGCCCGCCGAGCGGAAAGCCGCGAACCGGCATGCCCCCCGCCACCCACGCGAGCTCCGGGTCGGTGATCCGCTTCGCCGCAAGCTGGAGCGTCCGGTGCAGATGAACGACCAGCTTGCGCACATCGGTGCTCGGCGCCGGACGCAGCTCGGCCAGCGGATATACTTTACGGCGGCTCGGCAGCACGATCGCGTCACAGCCGAACGGGCCGTCCTTGTCGACGAAGGCCGAGGCGAACTTCACTTTCCCTTGCGCATTCAGCAGCAGAAATTCAGGGTCTGCGCCCAGCATCGCCACGGCCGGAGGCTGCGCCTCGAGCTTCCCGATCCGTTCGTCGAAGCGGTTCATCGCGTCCGCGAACAGCTCCGCCAGCCGCGGCGTCAACGCCGGAACCGGTTCTACGCCGCGCACGGCGAGCGTTCCTGCCGGGCGCACCCCGATGCGCACGACGCCGTAGTCCAGTCCGAGCGCATAGATGCTTTTGACGGCTTCGCGTATCGCACGAACCGCATAAAACCCCCGCTGCTCGAGCCCGATCTCGCTGTAAGCCGTCTCCCGGCGGCTTGTCATCGGCTTGCCCGGTCCAGCCCCCGCGCCCGGATCCGCACTCGCGTCCGCCGCCCCACGGCGGCCCGCATAGAACACCCCGCTCGAACGGTGAAACAGCGTCAGCGCCTGCAAATCAAAGACGGGCACCACAAATTCGTGACTCCAGCGGATTTCCTCGCCCTCCGCTTGCGACTCCTCGTCCAAGAAGCAGTCGATGCCGTGCAGGCGGAGCGTATCGGACAGCCGCCGGGGCTGCAGCGCCGCCAATATGCTTTTTACAGGCTGCAGCGCCTCGGGATTGGTTCCTCCTGTATTCGGGTGATAAGCCCCCCAATGAATGATATACGCCGTGTCCTTCCGTTCGGCAGAAAGCCTCGCTCCGTGCGGAATTCGCAAGTTTTCCAGCAGCGGCTGCAGCTCCGGTTCATGGGAATGAAGCAAAAAGGCGGACATCGCGTCCCTCCCTCGCCGTTACGCACGGCTGGCCAGAATGTATTGCGGCGCCGCCTGCCCATTTTGCCGGCGAACGCCTCGGGAAACAAAAAAGAGGGCTGACGCCCTCTGCCGAAATGACTTCTCCCGGCATATACTGTAGCAAGATCAGTTCAATTCGTCGTCGAGCAGATCCGGATCCAAATCTTCAAAGCCGCCGTCATCGGTGTCGAAATCCACATGCTTATCGTCGAAATCGTCAATGCCGTTCGGGCTTACCACCACGTAAACCTTCGTCTCTGCGATCATTTCGACCTTATACTCGCGCTCTACGCGGATCAGCACCGCAGATCCGTTGGATGAGATGCTGGCTTCCACGCAGTTTGGCTCCTGCGTGGCGGCAGCCAACACTTCGGCCGTCGATGGCTTATGTTTCTTATCCAGATAATGAAGCGGCACAACCTCAACATAGGAGACCGTTTCTTTCGCAACATCCGTTTTTGTATTCCGGTCATAAGAATACCAGATGTTGATATCGTAAGTACCTACCACCTCCACATTCTCCCCAGACTTCACCGCGTCGTATTGGTTGTTGATAATCCAAGCACCCAAAATACTGGTCGGAGCATGAGGCGGAGTGACCGTGTTGGTTACTTGCGAAAATTTACGTCCTTTGCCGCAGACAGCCTTCGTATAGATCTCTCTGACTTGCAAGTCTTTATCTAATGACATCCTTCTAACCTCCTCCATACAATCATTCATTACATTTGTATGCAGGACATTCGTCTAGTGTGATAACTTTTTTTGCAAATGTCAGAGGAGATTAGCAGGGACAAATGCCCCTTGTATTTAGACGCCTACCGGGCGTTTTTCTTTTTTGGCTACGTTTAAATAAACTTTCAGTTCTTCAACCAATTGAAGCAGCGCCGCCCGAATTTCGAATTCCTCTCTTGTCAGCGGAAGCGCCATGCCTTTGAACGATTGCTCAAGCTCGAACAAGTGCCGCTCGGTCCGGCCGGTATAATGCGGCATCAGGACATCCTCGCTTAAGGTTTCGAACACGGTCGCGAGCAGCTCGCCATGCGGCAGCGTCTGGTACACCCGCGCGACGTGCTCCGTCATTCTGCCGACCGCTTCAAGCTGCCGCTCCCTCATGTAGAAATATACGGTCCACTCCGCCCCTTCGAAAATCAACCGGTTATCGCTTTGCCGACGGGCCGCGTCAACCGCTTTATGCAGCAGCTCCTCGGCTTCGAGAAGCTCCCGGCCGCTCCATACGTAGGTATTGTCCCGCAGATGACGGGAAAGCTCGATAAAAATTCGCGAGAACAGCTCTTCCACCTGCTTGCGATACTGGACAAGCTGGGTATGCTCTTTCGGCATATAGACGATATTGATCAGCGTCGCGGTGCCGAGACCGATCACCAGCAGCAGGACCTCGTTCACAATGAGCTCCAGGGTAACCGTCTTGGCCGCAAACACGTGAAACATCACGACCGAGCTGGACACGATGCCGTCCTTCAGCTTCAACCGGCTCAGCAGCGGATATAACGTGAGCACGTACAACCCAATGACCCACACCTGATAACCGAGCGTCCAGAACAAGGCCACGCTGAACAGCAGCGCAAAGACGGATGCCGCAATACGTTGAAGCGATAGCGCAATGCCCCGCTTCTTCGTCACCTCCACGCCCATGATGGCGAGCAATCCGGTTGACAAGGGCGAGCTAAGCCCCAAATATTGAGCGATATAAATCGATAGGATGACGGCAAGCGCCGTTTTGATGACGCGAATTCCCATATTACGGTGTCCACCTTACACAAGAGCCACAAAAGAGCCGCAAAGTCAATTTCCACCATCTTACTCTTTTTCCGGAACGCCGACAACCCGGAGGTACCCGCTCAGACCGATCCCCGTCAAGCGGACGCATGGAGGAAGCGCGTGAAAGGGCGGGCCGCCTCGCCGGCAGCCCGCCCTTCCCTGCGATTTCTCCCCATCGCTCCTCACTGGCGCACCAGCTTTCCTTCCAAGTAGGAGACGGCCTGGTACATAAGCGTCGCTGCAATCGCGATGACCACGACACTGCCGATGACAAGCGTGAAATTGAATACCTGAAACCCGTAAATAATCAAATAGCCGAGCCCTTGCTTCGAGACGAGAAACTCGCCGACGATGACCCCGACCCAAGACAAACCGACGTTCACCTTCAGCGTGGACACAATCGTCGGGTACGATGCGGGAAGAATGACCTTCCGGAACACGGTGCTGCGGCTTGCGCCGAACAGCTGTACGACCTTCAACAGCTGCGGATCAACTTCCTTAAAGCTGTTATAGACGACCAAAATCGTGATAATAACGGTGATGGAAAGCGTCGTCGCGACGATGGACAACGCGCCTGGCCCAAGCGCGACGATGAACAGCGGGCCCAGCGCCACCTTAGGCAAGCTGTTCAGCACGACGATGTACGGATCGAGCACCCGCGACAGAAACGGAGAAAACCACAGCAGCGCGGCGATCGCCGTCCCGACCAGCGTACCGAGCACGAAGCCGACGATCGTCTCCCAGACCGTGACCCCGGTGTGCACAAGCAGCGAACCGTCGGCCGTCTTCTCAAGCAGCAGCGTCCCGATGCGGCTCGGCGAACTGAACAACAGCCCGTCGATCCACATCAGCCGGGCCGCTATTTCCCACATCAGCACGAACATCAGCAGCAGAGCGCCTTGCGTCAACCGGACAAATAGCGACTGCCGCTTTTCCCTTCGCAGGAACGTCTCATAAACCCGGGCAGCAAGCAAGTGCATGTCTTCCGCCCGTTCGTTTACCTCATGGCGTTCCATCCGCGCCGCCCCCTTTCCTCTCCACCTGCTCGAACATCGACCACAACCGCCGGAACAGCTCGTGAAAGCCTTCCTTCTCGCGGGCATGAAGCGGCTGCGCCTGACGAATCGGCTCCGGTACCGTCACATCGGCCAGTACACGCCCGGGATTGGGCTGCAGCACGATGATCCGGTCGCTCATCGCGATCGCCTCGGAAATATCATGGGTAACGAGAACGGCCGTTTTCCCCCGCGCCTTCAACGTGGTGACGATCAAATCTTCCAGCTGAAGCTTCGTCTGATAATCGAGCGCCGAGAACGGTTCGTCCAGCAGCAAAATATCTGGCTCCGTCGCCAACGTCCGTACAAGCGCCACACGCTGCCGCATCCCCCCAGACAGTTGATGCGGGAAGGCGTCGGCGAACTCTGCGAGTCCCATTTCCGCCAGAAGCTCCGTCACATATGCCTGCGACGCCTCGTCTTTCCTGCCCAGCAGCTCCAAGCCGAGGCAGACGTTCTCTTTAATGGTCCGCCACGGAAACAAATAATCGTGCTGCAGCATATACCCGACCCGCGGAGTCGGCCGCTTGATCAGCTCGCCCATGATACTCACACTGCCCGAAGTCGGTGTCAGCAAACCGCTGATCAGCGAAAGCAAGGTCGTTTTACCACAGCCGCTCGGTCCGATAATGCTGACGAACTCGCCCGGCTCGATACGGAGATCGATATGCTGCAGCGCGGCAAATGTGCCTTTCCGGTTGACGTACACTTGCGACACGCCGCTTATTTCAATAGAAGACGCCTTTGTCATACGATTCGGTGCCCTCCTTCTTATCATCTTGCAAAGAAAAGGCGAAAGCTGCCGTCCGCACACTTTCGCCGCCCCTTTGGTTACTTCACGGATTGCTTCGCTTTCTCGGCGAACGTATTATCGACTAACTGCCCGTGATCGGCCCGCTGCTTCAGTTCGCCTGCCGCTTCCATCACATCCTGCAGGTTGTTCCATTCCGCCTGGTCGACGATGCCGTCCGTTGCGAATGAACCTTGATCCTTATACCGTTTCACAACATCGCGGACAACCGCTTTGTCCGTATCCGGGAAGAAGGAAATAATCGCGTCGGCAATTTCGTCCGGGGTTGCCTGCTGCACCCAATTTTGCGCCTGCTGCACCGCATTCGCGAATTTCTGCACCGTAGCCGATTGCTTCGTCAAGTAGCTTTTCTTCGTCATGAATACAGTGTACGGCAGCTTGCCGCTTTCCACCCCGAAGGAGGCGATCACGTAGCCTTTGCCCTCCTTCTCGAACACGGTAGCTTGCGGCTCGAATAATTGTACGTAATCGCCGGTACCGGAGGCGAAAGCGGCAGGAATGTTAGCAAAGTCGACGTTCTGAATCAGCGTCAAATCCGCATGCGGGTTAATGCCGTGCTTCTTCAGCGTAAACTCTCCCGCCATCTGCGGCATGCCGCCCTTGCGCTGGCCGAGGAATGTTACACCCTTCAGCTTGCTCCAATCAAACGCGCCTTCCAGCGGTTTGCGGGCGACGAGGAACGTGCCGTCCGTCTGGGTCAGCTGCGCGAAGTTAATGACCGGATCGGCGCTGCCCTGCTGATGGACATAGATCGAAGTCTCCGAGCCCACCAGGGCAACATCGATACCATTCGAGAGCAGCGCGGTCATCGTTTTGTCGCCTCCCGCGGTCGTCGTCAGATCGATCTCCAGCCCCTGCTCCTTGAAAAATCCTTTATTCACCGCCACATATTGCGGTGCATAAAAGATGGAACGCGTCACCTCGCCCACCCGCACCTTAACCGGCCCCTCTTGCGTCTTTGGACCGCACCCGGTCAGCAGCGCCGTACCGGCGAGTACGAGCGTCAACGCCAAAGCCGCGGCCTTCATTCCGGATTTTAATTTCATAAGCAAGTCCCTCCCCTTCTGCTTTCGTATAATTGCAGCATATGCTTCCGCCTAGAGAAGGGTGCAGCGGCCCAACGCAA
>NZ_BIMH01000065.1 GCF_004000985.1 Paenibacillus validus NBRC 15382
GGCTCCCTCTGCAAGAGGGAACCTGTAATTAAGAGGACAGCCGGCCCTGCCAATGGGCCGCCCTGCGGAACGTAAACACCGCCATCAGCTCCAGCAAGAACATCGGGATCACCGCGACAAAGGCGAACATCCGGGATTCATCGGGGGCGTTCAGAGCGAAAGGAAGCGCGAGCAGCATCAGCCACTGTCCGCCCGTATACAGCCGCCTGCGGAAACGCAAGACGTGCGCTTCTGCAGGAAGGGCGCCATCGAAGGCATGTCTTTCCATGACCGCGAAGGTTTGATGCATGAACAGCAGCTTCAGCAGCAGCAGCATACCGCCGAACGCGATCCAGCCCGGGGAGGGCGGGGCATCGGCGTGAAATCCGGACGGGCCCGGCCAAATCTCGGCCAACGAAACGACAGCCATCGCAGCGGCCCAACCGGCGGCTTTGCCATAAGCGGGGCGCACCGCGCCCAACCGCTGCAAGGCGAAGTACATCATTCCATACCCGATCACATCGGGCCATACATCGAAGTAGGCGATGCGGATATCCAGCAGCACAAGCAGCAATCCCCATGACAGCTTGCGAAAGCTATTCGCCAAGACGCTCAGCCCCCTTCCGGTCTTCGATCAGACGGCGGATCCCCTGCTTATCGGGTTCAGGCGCCTTGTAGAACGTCTGCGTCCAGTAACGGATGCCGGATGATGCCGAGCCTTCCGCGGGTTCCAGCCGCAGCCTCATCTCAGGCATATACGCCTCCATCCGCCGGGGATCATTCGGCTCGAAGCGGAACCATCCGTCAATGGTAACCGTCTCCCCGGTCTTCAGCTCAAACGGAACCGTTACCTCTTCGTGCATCGTCCGATGCACCGACATGTCAAATGCGTCGGCGATTCTCGAATGTAAGCTGAAGGCCACGGACTGCAGCCGCACGTCCTGCTTCGCTGCGAGCGTATGGTGATGCTCGCCCGTGCTGCTGGAGGACGCCTGCACCGTTTCGAGCGGGAGACCTTGAAGATCCTCGGCAGGCGTAAATGTAATTTCCCCGATCGGCACCGTTTCACTCGGTCCGTCGCTATACCAGACGCGAAATTCACGGAACGTTCCAAGCGCTTCGGTCGGCAGTTGGCCTTCCTGCGGGATGAGCTCGAGACTGGCCTTATGCAGCCGGTAAGGTCCGTAATCCCCGTAGGTCGATGTGCCGTGAACATACCAATGGACTTGTTCCGAGATTTGCACGGTCACCAATTGCCTGCGCGAATCGCGATGCGTGACGTAGTACAAGTCCATAGGCCGCCCTGGAGAAGGCGTGAACGCATAATAATGGTTCAAAAAAACGATATCCGGCAGCTTATGCGCCAAATAGTACCCATAATTGCCCACCCATACGCAGGCGGTTGCCAGAACGGCGAGCAGCCACAAAAAGAAGCTGTTCCTCCTCTTCAAATCGGCACCTACTTTCGATCGACGAAAGGCATAACTTCTACTTTAATCAATTAACGCTTTCTGTTGTATAAAAGTTACAGTAGAACATGCCGCAACCGCGGTTCCCTAACAGGAAAAGCCCCCCGGCCGCTCGAGCTGAGCTGCGGAGAGCTTGTACCTGCGTTATCGGTTCGCCGCTACGGCCTGCGGCCCGGCTTCCTTCGTAAGCGGCAGCTGCCGGCGCTTGCCCATCGTCTCAACGAATAGGCGCAGCACGTCCAGCATCCGTACGATGTCCTTCTCCTTCAAATGGCCGAGCGAAGCGATCTGCAGCCAATTACGCTCCAACAGATAGCCGCTTTCGAACTGCAGCGCGAAGCCTTGATCGAGCATCCGCTGCCCGAGCTCCCTGGACGACAACTCCTTGGGCAGCGCTATCGTCAGAATGTAGGGCGCCTGATGCTCCCTCGGGGCGAGCACACGTAACCCCATCTCCTCGACGGCGGAACGGATCGAGCGGT
The DNA here is from genome assembly GCF_004000985.1 of Paenibacillus validus NBRC 15382. Taxonomy (GTDB): domain Bacteria; phylum Bacillota; class Bacilli; order Paenibacillales; family NBRC-103111; genus Paenibacillus_G; species Paenibacillus_G validus. Next base: position 1,931 of record NZ_BIMH01000065.1, read on the forward strand.
ACCGACTTGCCGTATGCGCATAAGGTGCGTCCGTTTCGAAGGCGCGGAGCGCTGCGTCCAGCGCGGCCAGCAGGTTCGATGACTGTGAGAACGGGATGCCTGCGCTCTGCTCGTACGCGTCCACATCCATATACACAGGCAGCAGATCCTGGGCATCGCCGGAGACCCGCGGTTCATCCCCCTGGAAAACAAAACATAGTCCCGTATAAGCGCCCAGCGCTTTCCCGCTCACTCCGCTGGCCCAGCTTACACCCGACAAGTCGGTCGGAACCGCGCCCAGGCTGCTGACGCCGTCCACCGCCAGACGCATTCCGTACTCCCGGCAAATCTGCTTCAGCTGCGCTAAGTCATTCAACACGCCGGTCGATGTTTCGCCGTGCACCGCCCACAGCCACGCGTACTTCCCGCCAGCCGCCGCAGCGCGCACGCCTTCATAATGAAGCGGCTGTCCATACTCGCTCTCCAGCGTATCGAACGGCAGCGCCCACCGGCGCGCATGCCCGGTGAGACGCCGGCCGAATTCGCCGTTGACGAGCACCAGCCCGCGGCCGCCGTGCCGCTTCAACTGCCCGGCGACCGCATCGTTCGCCAGCGTCCCGCTGCCGAGCATCAGGTGCACGGATGCGGCGTTCGACATGGCGCACAGCTTGCGGCGCACCTCCCCGTGCATACGCATGAACGCCTGCGAGCGGTGAGACAACGGCCTGGCCTGCATCGCCCGCTCTACCTCCGGCGCCACCTCGACGGGACCGGCCAGAAACTGGACGTCCCGCTTCATATACCTGTAAGCCCGCGACGCCTCATAGGACGCCCTGGTCAAATACATAGGCTGGTACCAAGCGCCCTCCCGCCCTACCAGCTCGGCGAACGGCAGGAAGCCGAGATGCCGGTACAAGTGCAGCTCGCGGGTCGTTCCCGAGATGATGCCCATATCGTAGTCCCCCCGCTCCAAGTAGCGGTCTAAGAAGCGGATCAGGCCGAACAACACCCGGCTGCGTCGATATGCCGGGTCGACGGCCAACAGCCGGATCTCGACCATCCGCTTCGGCTGAACGGGCAAAAACCGTTCGAACCGCTCGATTTTCGCATCCATCGAGAAGGGTCTCCGGTCCCGCACCGCCAGCATCCCGGCCAACCGTTCTCCGTCCATTGCAAGAAGATACGTATTCTCTGCATCGTATCTGTCGATTAATCGTCGCGCCTCGTTGGCTTCATGCTGCGGAATTTCTTCTACGAACGTTCTATAGTTGAGATGAGCGACAAGCTCCCGCTCTCGTTCCGTTTCCGCGATTTTATAAAGGATCGGCATCCGGATCAGCTCCGTTTCATCCATAGTTGTCTCACATTGTCCCGATGGGCGTTCACGATGACTGCCGCAACCGCCGCTCCGAGCAGCATCGGTCCCGTCTCCCAGTGGAAGAGCAGCCATAATAAAGGAAACGCGCTTACTCCAATAAGACCGGCTGGCGTCCAGGAACGCAGGACAACGACCAGCACGGCCGCCACTGCAAGCATCACGAGCCAAATTCTCCAATCAAGCAGCACGGCCCCTCCGCAAAAGACCGACATCCCCTTCCCTCCGCGAAAGGACAACCACACCGGGTACATATGCCCAAGCACCACGGCCAGCAGCGCCGCAAGGATGAACACGCTTGACGGTTCGATCCACTTCGCGCAGCCGACCACCCACGCTCCCTTGAGCGCATCTCCGGCGAAGGTGGCGATAAAGGCCCCCTTCCCGTAAATGCGACCGGCATTTCGCGCGCCCGGATTCCCGCTGCCGAGCGACCGCAAATCGCCTCCGTCCTTCAGACGTGCGATCCAATATCCCGTTAACACGCCGCCCATGCCGTAGCTGAGCAGCAAATAAGCAATGGCAGCCCCCGGCGTCATGACGGCCCTCCTTTTATTCGTAACCTTTCCATGAATTGATTATAAAAAGGAATCCGGCCTTCGGGGAGTACTAACTTTGTGTAGTACCTTGCCTGTTGACGAATCTCAAAAGCTCCTGAACGGAGCGCTAAAACTGGAATTGTGCAATTGGGGCAATGCTGCTGCAAAACAAAGAGGGTTGTGACAGGGCGCCCGCCGGCGACCTGCCACAACCCTTACATTCATTAAATAGCCCAGAATTCTTTCTAAAGGACAACGATATTACTCCAGTAAGGAATAATGGATAATCGTATTCGAAAGCTGGCCAATCACCATCGAAACTCCACCGTGGGCAACTCCGAGCTCCCCCAAATCCGAGCAGTAAATTTCCACATTTCTCAAAAAACGCTCTGGAATCATTTCATTCAGCGTATTCCATATCGAGTTGATAAGCTTAGGACCAAGCAGAGCAAGAAGTCCACCGATACAGATCACCCTTGGATTATAAGCATTGATGACATTGGCCAGACCGATGCCTTGATAATGGCCAAGCTCGTGGACGGCGCTCGTTACTTTGGAATCCCCGGCATGGAGGGAATCAACAATTTCAGTGAAAGACAACTGCTGGGGGGTTGATTCCAGCAAGTCGTATAGCGCTTTAATAGAAGCATACATTTCCCAACATCCTCTGCTGCCGCAGGAGCACTTTTTACCGTTCATATGGATGGTGGAATGTCCTAGTCTTCCCGCGGTGCCAGTCGTTCCAGTAAACAGCTCTCCATTGTTGTATACGCCAACGGACAAGCCCCACGAGCTGGTCACGTAAACCAAATGGTCCACCGATTTGGAACGTCCGAAATGAACTTCTCCCAAAGCTCCGGCATATGGCGCAGGGTTAATATAAATCGGAATATCAGGAATCTGTTTCGTAAGCTCACTCAGTAACGGAAAATCAATCCATTCCTGCAAGTTGGCGCTGTAATCCACGGCATCCGTTCTTATATTGTAATAGCCTTGAATGACAATCCCGACTCCTACAATGCCTAACTGGCGATGGGAGTGCGTTTTCTTTAAATCCGCTAAGATACCCGAGATCGTGTTCACGAAATAAGCCGGATTTTTGTTATTCACCGGGAAAATCATACTCTCCAGCTTTTTGCCCAATAAATCGGTAATCAGCAAGGTGAACTGGTTAATCTCTATATCTACGCCCACACAAATTCCGGCTAATTCATTGATATCAACCAATGTAGGAGGCCGCCCTCTTGATGTTCCCGTCGTACCTAATTCGACGACGATCCCTTTCTGCAAGAGTAAATCTACGCAGCTTGAGACGGTCATTTTATTGAGGCCCGTAATTGAAGCGATTTTAGCCCGGGAAATAGGGCGGTATTTGAGTATCGTGTTGATGATATGTTCCATATTAATTTTTTTGACAAGATCAAGATTGCCAATTTGACCTTTAGCCTGCACGGATATCACCTCACCCCGTTTCAGTTTACTATAATTATTTAGTATATACATTATATTATATTTAACAATAAATCCGAAGCGAACCGAATGAACGCAAATTATTCAAGATCAAATCAAAGGATAAACAAGTACCTTCTCAACCATTAAAAATGCTATAAATCCAATTAAAACGCTGACTTACAACCATTCTCAAGTTCGTTATTGACTAATTGCAGAAAAGCACTTATAGTGATATTAATTTAATTCGATAAATTTACTTGGTATTATGATTATACTAAATAGGTGGTGTCTAACGGGCAATGGGACCCTAAGAAAACTTTCGATAAAAGATGAGATTCTCCCGGCACAGCTACATAAATGAAAAGCTTGGTCACGAAATGCACGAAACGGCTTCATCATTATCATGAAGAGGAGATCTGTTTATGAAAAAAAAGAGTATAAGCCTTATTTTACTTGTCGGCCTTTTGCTTCTTACTGCCTGCTCATCGAATAAAACGAACAGCACCGAGACTTCGTCTAGTGTGACGCAAACACCTGCCACTCCCTCGGCAGTTGAAGAAATCTCCTTTTGGTCCTGGTCTCCTGAAGATAGCGTATGGCAGGAATTGATCAAAGCCTTTAACGACAAATACCCGAACATTAAAGTGAATTATGTTCGCACTCCTTCCGCCGACTATGAGAAGAAAATCCAAGTGGCCATTCAAGGCGGAGAAGTTCCGGACGTAATGGCCTTTCAGAACGGTCCTATGATCAAAAATTATTCCCCCATTCTCGAACCCTTGGCTCCTTTGGCTGAGCAATCGCTGGGGAAAGATTGGGAGAAGAATTTCAAACCCACGCCGCTGGAATCCGCCAAAAAGAATGAGTATAAGACCATCCCGACCGGGGTTGCGGTTACACCATTTCTCTCATATGACGTCGACTTATTCAATAAGGTAGGTGCAAAGCCGCCCAAAACCTATGAAGAACTCAAGCAAGCGGTGAAAAAATTCGAGGACGCCAAATTGCCCGGGATTATTCCCCGGTTGGGCTTTGCTGGCGGGAAAAGCGCTACGGTTACGGATCTGTTTTATACGCTAGTCAACCAAATCGCCCCGGGGAAATTGTACGAAGCGGACGCTGGAAAAGTGAAATTTACGGACCCGGAATTTATCCAGGCTACCCAAGCCTTCAAACAATTTTATACGGATCATCTCTTTCAAGACGGGAACCTGACGACCAAATATGATCCGGACCTCAGGGACATGTACGAGCAAAAAAGACAGCTTCCGATGATCCTCGTGGGCGCCTGGATCATGACCGACGTAGCGAATAAGGATGGACTGCATATCGGCGATCGCACCTTCGGTCTCATTCCTGTACCTACGATTGATGGCGGTAAAACAAGCGTTCTGATCAATGGCGACGTTCCGCTCGGGATCAGCAAAGATTCCAAACATAAAGACGCTGCCTGGAAATTCGTAGAATTCATGGCAACCGGAGAGTATCAAACGATTCTGAGTAAATCCTTGCAGTTCCTCCCCGTGAAAGAGGGGCTGTCCATGGATACATCGAGGTTAACAACGGACATCGAGAAACAGTCCGTGGACGTCATATTAAACTCGCTTACGAACGACGTAGGTGGAATCCGATTCCTGGACAACGCCTCCATCGAACAGGCGCTATTCAAAAACTTGCAACAGGTGGCTACCAGGGCTGTATCTCCGGAGCAAGCGATGGCAGAGGTTCAGAAAGCTTCGGAAGCCGTGAAGCGATAAATAGGCCAAGTTGACCTGTCATACTCCGTGCTTGAAAAACAATCATTGGAGGGGATTAAAATGTTTACGATGCCATTCAAGAAATCGATAGGAATTGTTCTTGTTATAACGCTGCTTTCTATTTTCCCCTACACCCCGAGAGCTCTGGCCATAACTCCGGATGAATATGTGCAGCTGGGATTCGGATTTTTCCCGCATTACGGTCTCAATACGTATACGGGCACGGTCGGCGGCGAAGGAAATCCGCAAAATTATCCATCCACCTTATTCGCGCCTACCGATTTTGACGCGAATCAATGGGTGGCCGCGGCTAAAGACGCCGGCATGGAGTACGTCATTGTCGTTGCCAAACACCGTTACGGGTGGGCTGCCTGGGATAGCGCTTATACAACCTATGATATTGCGACCAGTTCTGCGCCGAACCTCGACATCGTCAAAGCCGTTTCAGATGCCTGCGCCTTATACGGACTCAAGTTCGCCATATATTACAATGCAGATGACAGGTATCATTTTCCGAATGGCGTATCCGGCAATAGTACCTATACGGAGTTTGCCAAAAACCAACTTACCGAGCTGCTGACCAACTATGGCGAAGTCGTGGCTGTATGGTTCGACCATGCCAAGGCAATTACGAACAACCAGGCTGCCCAATTAGAGGCGCACGTGAAATCCATTCAACCGAATACGCTCGTATTTTTCCACGACGATTCGAAATCTTCCGCGTCCGATGTTCATGTTACCGAACTCGTGAATGGAGATCCGCCGGTTGGTAATGACCGGCCATGGGAAGAAGCTTGGAAACTTTATGCCGATTATTGGTCCTTCCAGAATAATGAGGCTCCGGCTGCACCGTGGAATAACGCTGCCTACGTTGCCAATAAGGTGCATTACTACAACAAGCGCTATGCTTCTTTTGCGGTGAGCGTACCACCCGGACCAAATGGGAAAATATCACAGGCGGGTTTAGACCTCTTGCATAACATCGGATTGATCCCGCGTTGGAAACAGACTGACGACAGAAGCCCTTTAATTACATATGGCGGCACATGGGAAAGCAAAAGCAACTCCAGTTATTACAAGAGCACGGCGAAAGACAGCAGCGAGGCAAACGCATATGCGGAATATACGTTTACTGGCACAGGAGTAAGGCTGATCACGAAAAAGAATTCAACGAACGGAATTTTCGACATTTACATCGACGGAAACAAAGTGGCGACATTCGATGCGTATTCGCCTTCCCCGATTTTCGATGTCGTGGCGTACGAAACAACTTCCTTGACCAACGCGACACATACGATCAAAATGGTCGTGACAGGCACCAAGAATCCTAATTCTACCGGCTACAACAGCAATTTGGATTTGTTCGAGTATTCCGTAAATCCGCCGCAAGCTCCAGCCGAGGATACGGTAATTGACGATACTAGCCCTTCCATTTCCTACAGCGGAACTTGGAACCATGTGTCCAGAGCGACAAGCTACGGCGGAACGATCTCGTATAGCAACACGCAAAATGATTACGCGGAATACTCATTCAACGGTACTGGAGTTACCCTGTATACCCAAAAAGGACCTGGTGGAGGCAAATTCGATATTTATATCGACGGTGTCCTCCAAACGACGTTCGACTCTTATGCCGCCTCACAGCAGAGCAAGGTTAAGGCGTATGACAAACAAGATTTGGCCCCCGGCAGCCATACGATCAAATTAGTGGTCAAGCACACCAAGAACGCCAATTCCAACAACTATTTCTGCCATCTGGATTATATTACGTTCCAATAAAGAAATCTTGATATTTTCAATAAGCGAACCTCTGTTAAATCGGCCTCCGGCGTCATGGGGGCCTTGGCAGAGGTTTCTCCCCTACTTTCGATGCGAGGAGGATCCAAGTGGCGATTGCCGACAAAAAATGGAACGCGTCTCTCAAAAACCGCAGGCGCTTTACCGGATTATACTTCTCGTTACCCTTATTGATATTTGTATCCGTGTTTACGTTCTTTGGCATCTTTTACAATGTGTATACCAGTTTCTTCGATTGGTCGGGCATCGGGAGTCGAACATATATCGGGTTCGATAACTATGTTCAAATTTTCGGCGATCCCGACTTTTTTAACGCGCTTAAAAATACGTTTTATTTTTTGATCATGACGGTTCCCGCTTCCATGGCCGTAGGTTTACTCCTCGCCACCTTACTGAATGGAGTGTGGATTGCGGACAACCTGTTTAAATCGATTTTCTTTCTGCCTCACGTGATTGCCGTCGTTACGATTGGAACGACTTTCGCAGGCATTTATGAACCCAATTTCGGACTACTCAACCATCTGCTTCAGATATTTGGTTTGGATAGTTGGACGCATTCCTGGCTATCCGATCCGGTTACTTCTTTAAAATCGATTGCTGCCGCCTATATATTCGCCCATACTGGATTTTATATGTTGATTTACTATACAAGCATGTTGAATATGGACCCGGAAATATTTGAAGCGGCCAAGATCGACGGGGCCGGGGTGATAAGACAATTTCGCCACATCATTTTTCCGCTGCTTGTCGGTACCCATATCACACTTTTGATTCTCGGAATTATATCCGCTCTCAAAGTATTCGACTTAGTATGGATTATGACGGAGGGCGGGCCGGGAGGAGCGACGGAGCTCATATCCATCTATTTATACAGGAAATCTATGCTGGAATTTAAAACGGGATATAGTGCGGCGGTTTCCGTTATCCTGCTGCTGATCGCATTTATATATACCGTTTTTCAATTGAATATTTATAACAAGACTAGGAGGTAAGGCATGTTTGTACGACTGCAGCTAGCTGAAAAGATTATCATGAACCTCCTTCTTCTCATCTTGGCTATCATTTGGGTCGCGCCATTGGTTTACCTGGTTATGTATTCTTTTGAGGGCGACGGTTGGGGGAATTATCAAGCTGTATTACGTCTAAATTTATTCCCTCATTTTCTCATGAATAGCTTTCTCGTATCCACCTCGGTAGTCGTGATTCTGCTCGCCTTAGTCACATTGGCGGCATACGGCTTCAGCAAGCTGAAATTCCCGGGCGATTCTATCGTATTCTCGATTTGTCTGATCGGACTTATGATTCCTCCGGTCGCAATGCTTGTCCCTTTATTTCAAACGATTAAAGCGTTTCATTGGATGAATAGCTATTTATCGTTGATCGCTCCGGAAGTCGCGATGATCATCCCCTTATCATTGTTAATCGCCCGCAATTCGTTCGATGAGATTCCGAACGAGCTTTTGGAGGCGGCGGAGATCGACGGTGCCACCACGTGGGGAAGGTTCGTGCATGTGATTTTGCCTTTAGCGGTACCCGTGCTTACGACGATTGGCATTTTAGCTTTTTTGAATTCGTGGAATCAGTACATCTTCCCGCTCGTCTTCATTCATGAAGAGACGATGCTGACGGTAACGATGGCTCCCAAATATTTTATCCAAGAATACGCGGCCGATTACCACAAAGTATTCGCGGCGCTCGTGCTGATTACGATTCCCATCGTGGTTTTGTATATTTTCGGCCAAAAATACATGCAGCGCGGCCTAACGAGCGGAGCTATCAAATAAGCAACAAATCAAGGAGGTTACGATGAGAGATCGGCAATCCGCCATAAAAAGACCGAATATCCTGTTTTTGATCGCGGATGATCATAGATTCGATGGCATCGGCGCATATGGGAATCCAGTTGTAAAGACCCCCACACTAGATCAATTGGCAGCTACGGGCGTTCTTTACGAATCGATTTACACGATGGGAGGGCAGACGGCTGCACTATGCGTGCCAAGTCGCGCCTGTCTTTTGACGGGGGCTAACGTCTTTAAAGCGACGGTTACCGCCAACGAGGTTTCGCTCGGGGAGACGGAAAATCCGGCCTTGTGGGCGCTCAATCCGGCACTCGCCACTTTGCCGGAGACGTTCCGCAGAGAGGGGTACCGAACGTTCGGCATCGGCAAATGGCATAACGGCAAAGAAAGCTTCGCCAGAAGTTTTTCGGGCGGGGCGAAAATCTTTATCGGAGGCATGGCCGATCACACGGGGCTGGCCTTACACGATTACGACCCGACCGGCCTTTACCCCGCGGAAGCGGCGTGTCCGGACGATGCGTTCTCTTCGGAGCTTTTTGCGGAAGCGGCAATCGACTTTATTCGCGGGTATCAAGAAGACGATCCGTTCTTCTTATATGTGGCATTCACCGCGCCTCATGACCCCAGAACCCCGCCGAAGGCTTATTCAGACCTTTATCCGGCAGGCGACATCCCGCTTCCCGAAAATTTCTGGACGGAGCACCCGTTTGATAACGGCGAATCGGATGTGCGGGACGAACGATTGGCTTCCTTTCCGAGGGCGCCAAGCGAGATCCGTCAACATCTAGCGGATTATTACGGCATGATCACCCATCTGGATACGCAAATCGGCCGTATTTTCCAAGCATTGGATGAGCGTAATCAGACGGAACGGACGATCGTTGTATACACGGCGGATCACGGACTTGCCTTGGGACAGCACGGACTGTTAGGCAAGCAAAATGTGTACGAGCATAGTATTCACGTTCCTCTGATCATGCGTGGGCCTGGTCTGCCGCAAGGTGTCGAAGTCGGCGGCCTAGGATGCCAAATCGATATTTTCCCGACATTAAGTGAATTGACCAAGACGCCGTTACCCGATACGGTAGAAGGCAGAAGTCTGATTCCTTTGATTTCCGGAGAGAAAACGGCGATCAGAGAAAGCGTATTTTCCGTATACAAAAACTATCAGCGCATGATTAGCGACGGGCGTTGGAAGTTCATTCGCTACTATCGTTCCGAAGGCAAGGGAACGGATCTGATTCAGTTGTTTGATTTGTTTAATGATCCATGGGAAATTCAAAATTTAGCTGAGGACTCCGCACAGCACAATCATATCCGACGATTGGAAGAAGAGTTACTACGCTGGCAGATCAGCGTGGGGGATCCAATCCTTCATCAATAAAGCCTTAACGGACTCCATAAAGAGGTGAGCTGGCTATGAACCGTCCCAACTTTTTGTTTCTATTCCCGGATACGCATCGCGGAGATTGGATGCCGTACGCTTCACACGTATTATCGGATCTAGGCATGAATGAATTACCGCTGCGTATGCCGAATTTGGAAGCCTTGATGAAGCAAGGCGTTACCTTTACAAGGGCAGTCACCCCCTCGCCTTTGTGCGCTCCGGCCAGGGCCTGTCTCGCTTCCGGATTACGATATAACAAAGCTGATGTTGCCGGAAACCATGAAGATTACTCGTTATCTCGAAAAACAATTTATTCCGTCTTGAAGGATAACGGCTATCGCGTCGGCGGAGTGGGCAAGTTCGATCTTCACAAAGCAACGCAATGGTGGGGGCTGGACGGTTGGATTGACGATCTCGGCAAGCTGGGATTTACGGATGCGATCGACAACGCCGGGAAGATCGATGCGGTCCATTCAGGCAAACAGTCTCCCCGGGATCCCTATATGAAGTACTTATACGACCAAGGATTGGCTGAAATTCATTTGCAAGATATGACGGAGCGCGGCCAACGAACGAACGCGACCGATCTGCCGGACGAGGCGTATTGCGACAATTGGCTGACCCGCAACGGGATTCAAATGCTCAAACAATTTCCCCGAGATCAGCCATGGTTCCTCATGGTGAATTTCGTGGGGCCGCACGAGCCCTGGGACATCACCCATCGCATGAAAGCCGCATGGGAGAACGTCCAGTTTGCGAAACCGAATCGTTGCAGCCTTCCGGAGAAAACGTGGAATAGCATCCGGCAAAATTACGCAGCCATGCTGGAAAACATCGATCGCAATGTAGGCCTGCTTCTTGAAGAGGTAAAGCGACGAGGAGAGCTGGAGAATACCGTGATCCTTTACTCCTCCGATCATGGAGATCTGCTGGGAGATTTTGATAAATTCGGCAAATGCAAACCCGAACGGGGATCCGTGCACATCCCTCTGGTCATTAGCGGTCCAAACATCCAAAAGGGCAAATACAGCGATGCGCTTGTAGAACTGCAAGATCTGGCCAGCACCATCCTGGATTTTGCTGATCTAACCATGGTGGAAGCAGAGGATTCGCTCTCTCTCAAACCTCATCTGTTGGGCGAAAGCGAAACCGTGCGGGAAGTACAAATTTCCGGTTTGGACGAAGGTCCCCAACATCCTAGCAAATGGCGAATGGTCTCCAACGGAGAATGGAAGCTTATCGTAGAACAGGCCCAACATGATCGACTGTACTTTCTAAAGGACGATCCCTGGGAAAATCGAAATGTTGCAGAGGATTATCCGGACATCGCGGCCCATCTTAAAGCTGTGCTTGGCATGGCTTAATTAAAATGAGTTGCTGCTTTGCGGCACTGGATCCATCTACGCTCGTCAGCGCGTTTTGTGCTCATTGTTCCCGCACAGCGCTTTCTGCGATAGAGGAGGGAAAATCAACTGCCAGATTCTCGACTGGACTAAACTTCTCATGCTGAATAAGTCATCCAATGAAATCTTCTACTTTGTCTAATCATGAAATTTACGTTGCAGTCCGTTCGCCTATTGCACTCATAAAGGACATTTTAATGAAGGGCTGGTTGGCCTTTCGTTGATTGAACCTTTTAAATACGCATATTGTTGACTTAATTCTGCCTGAAAACTAAAAACAAGAGTTGACAGACTGTACATCTTTACATATTTATATATGTGCTGAGGCAGGGTTTCCTCCGACGAGGGGGAAACCCTCCGTATTTGCGAATGAACAGCCTATTTGGAAATCTTATGAGCGAATATGCAATTTAAAGTGCTTGTAAATGTTTTAAGACAGCCAAGCGTTGACTTCGAGTTTCGCACTCACTCAGAAGCCTGGAGACGAGACATACAGCACCCAACAGCCTGTGTGTCTAGGCCCGTCCCGCGCGCCTTTCCACTCCTACTCTCTCCCCGTCGCAACCGGATTGTCCGGGTACGAGCACCAATCGCTCCAGCTGCCCGCGTACAGCTTCACATTCTTGATGCCCGCCTGCTGCAGCGCAATGATGTTCGGGCACGCCGTTACGCCGGAGCCGCAGTACACAACCACTTCCTGCGCTTCGCGCAGGTCGCTGAAACGTTCCGCCTGCTCAGCCTCCGACTTCCACAGTCCGGCGGAGTCCAGGCTGTCTTTCCAGAAGCGCTGCTTCGCCCCCGGAATATGGCCGGCCACCGGATCGATCGTTTCCTCGATTCCTTCATACCGCCTGCTTTCGCGGGAATCGATCAGCACGGTGCCGGGACGTCCGATCCGCTCCTTCACCTGCTCCATCGACAGCACCAGCTCCGGGCGAAGCTGCGGCTCGAATACTGTCGGATGCTCTACCGGCGGCTCATCCGTAACCGGATAGCCCGCTTCCTTCCACCGCGTATAACCGCCATCCAGCAGGCTCACCCGGTCATGCCCCAAGTAGGTGAGCAGCCACCATAACCGCGATGCCATCGCCCCTCCTTGATCGTCGTAAGCGATAACGAGGGTGTTCCGGTCGATCCCGATTTGGCCGAGCTTGACTGCCAATTGATCCGGGTCCGGCAGCGGATGCCGCCCGCCGTGTACGTCTTTCGGCCCCGATAAATCCTGCTCCAAATCCAAATAAAAGGCCCCGGGAATATGATCGGCCGCATAGGCTTTGCGTCCGGCCTCCGGATTCCCCAATATGAATCGGCAATCCACAATAACCACTTGATCGTCTGTACCGTGTTCGAACAACCACTCCTGGCTCACCACATGCTGCATGCCAATCACTTCCTTTATAGGGATGATTTCCTGTATGATATCAGTATACAACGGAACGGATCTCCGGCGAAAGCGGAACGGGCTGCGAAGCGCCGATCTTGCGGCCGAACAAGCCGATAGCGGAAACCGGCAGACCGCCGTTTCGTACGAAGGAGGCCGGCTGTTTGCCATGTCTGAACCCCTATACCGGATCGCCCCCCTGCTGCCGGAACATTGCCGCGAAATCTGCACCTGGCGGTATCCCGCCCCTTACGACATCTACGAATGGCGGCCGTGGGAGCTGATGGTTTCGCTGCAGGAAGAGTTCGCCGACCTCCGGCTGCGCGACGAACAATACCGCGCTGTGCTGGACCGGGAAGGAGAGCTGTGCGGGTTCGCTCAATTGTTCCCCATCGTCGGGGTTACGCGTCTAGGTCTGGGCTTGCATCCGGACCGATGCGGCGGCGGCAACGGGGCGGCATTCGTCAGGGCGATCGCCGAAGAAGCGCGACGTCTTCAACCGGAGCACGAGATCGATCTGGAGGTGCTCACGTGGAACGAGCGGGCGATTCGCGCTTATCGAAGCGCCGGTTTTGAAATTACAGACACGTATGAGCGTATGACGCCGAACGGCCCGGCTGCCTTTTGCTGCATGGTTTGGCACGAACGCTGACGAAAGGGAGGGCTGATCTTGCACACGGAAGCGTTAAACCGGATCGCCGGTGTTCTGAACGAACACCGCATCGAATGGGGTCTCGGCGGCTCCTCCTTACTGGCCGTCTGCGGCTTGGACGAGCGGCCGAACGACATTGACCTGCTCGTAGCCGCGAACGATGCCGAGCGGGCGCATGAACTGCTTCGGCAGCAGGGCAGCTTCGCGGCGTTCGCGCCGAAGGAGCCGTTCTGCACGACGTACTTTTACCACTACACGATCTGCGGCGCCGAAGTCGACGTGATGGGGCTGTTCGGCATCCGGCATGAGAGCGGCACGTACCGCCTCGATTGGCGCAGGAACGAGGATGACCGCAGCATCAGCCTCCCCGAGGTCTCCTCCCCCATTCCGCTTACGCCTCTGGAGGAATGGTTCGTCGTCTACTTGCTGATTCCGGGCAAAAGCCCCAAGGCCGATCGCATCGAGCAGCATTGGCTTCAAGAGGGCCGTCTCCGCCCTCATCGACTGCGCCAGGCGTTAAGCCGGGAGCTGCCGATGCCCGTACGCGAGCGGATCGCTCGCGTTCTAGACCGGGGATGAGGGGGAGGCTCTGCCAACGCCGCTTGCGGCGGAGGACGTGTTTGGCGGCACAGACAGGGATCAGCTCAGATTCGGCGCGCTCCGGCTCTACCGTCTCCACTCCCTTGCCCGGAGCCCCCGCTCCGGCCCGAGCAAATTCGGCGTCCTATGCCCATTATCCATCGTTCATGGAAAGGGCAGCATATAAAAAAAGAGCAGGCAACAGCCGCCCTACTCTCCCTCTTGCGCCTCGACGCGTACGGCCGCATACGCCGCATCGAAGCGACCGGCCGACTCCAGGTCGAGCTCGGTCAAACCGCCGGCGCTCCACGTCGTCAGCTTGAGCGTGACGACTTTATAATCGATGGCAATCAGCGGATGATGATTCGCCTCCTCGGCGATCCGCGCCACCTCCTGCACGAACGCGATCCCGTCCAGGAAAGCCCGGAACCGGTACCGCTTCACGATCCACTTCGTCTCCTCCAGCCCCCAGCCGGGCAGTTCGCCAAGCCGCGCTTTCACAAAGGCCTCATCCGCAAGCTTCGGCTTCATCATCCTTCGCCCCCTCACACCAAATGAATAATACGCGTAAACGAATCGCCGGTAGCGACGCGAATGATATGCCGCTTCGCATCGTGAGTGACGACACAATTGCCGACATGCATGGAACCCTCCGTGCCAAGACCGTAGAACAAATCGTCGGCAAGCGTTTTCATGCAAGCCTCGCGTTCCTCCGCCTCCAGTTCTCCCCAATCCTCCGCCGACATCTCGAGAAAATCGTGACAGCCGGAGGCCGACTGCAGCGCATCCGTAAAATCCGTGATGATATCCTTGTATTCTCTGCCGAACTTAACTCCCATGCCGCTTCATCCTTTCCTTGCCGAACCGCAGACGATTCCGCGGACTCCTTGTACTTATTGTACCTGTAAAGCGGATATCGCCGCAACGGGCGAGAACCGAATGCGCCCTTCCCGAGAAAAGGCGGCCCCCGCGCATTTGCATGCAAAATCTGGTACACTATAAGGATAGACAAAACGAGCGGAGGGCAACAGATGCTCAAGCTGCAGATTCCGAAAAATCGAATAAACGCGTTGGCCCGGTATCTGCGCGATCATTTTACCGTCGAGCGGCTCGACGGCGGCTGGGAAGATTTCCACAAGCGCCGCGTCGAGGATGCGGAACTTAAACACGGCATCGAAATTCATGCGCTGGTGCGCGAGACGAAAGCGCATGAAGTGATTTTAAACCTCGAGGCGATCGACAAAAGCGAGTGCAGCTGCTCGGATGGCGATCATTGCAAGCATATAGCCGCGGTCGTCTTTGCGCTGTTCGCGCCTCACGGCCGCCCGGAGCTGCTGCTGCAGCAATTGAAGCAGGCGATTCACGTTCGCACGAGGCAGCAGCAATCCAAACAGCAAACGAACGCCCGGGCCGCCGAGAAGCGGCAGGATCGGCTCGATCCGCCGACTCCGGACCAACCGCCGGGGTACTGGCAGCGGTTTTTCGACCAGCAATTTTACGGATTTTCGCTGAACCAGCAGCAATCGATCGAGTTGTTTCACAGCGCGGCGAAAGAATCGCTCAGGCCATACGGGAAGTCCTGGGAACGTCCGCTTCGGGAGCTGTACGCGCTTCATCTGATTGTGTTCATCATGCGGAAGATCGAGCAATTTTATATGGATACCAAGACATCCTATCTCTCCTACTATATCGAGACCGGCTGTAAAGCCGTAGCGCGCCAATGCCACGAGGACATGCAGCAGCTTATTCCGGAGATGGACATCGCCGGGATCGCCAAGAAATATCCGGCCTACTGGAAAGAAACGCTTGCGATGATCGCCGAGGCCGCGCTGACCGGCAAAGATTCGCCGTTGTCGTGGTCGACGGTCTATCGCGGCCTCTGGTGGCGGATGGCCGATGAGCGCGAGTGGCTTCGGGAGGAACGGGCACGGCTGCAGAAGCTGCTCACCGCCTCCGATCTGCCGGCTCGCCGCAAAGATGCGCTGGTGCTTGCGGAGGCTCATTTTACCCTCATGGAAGAAGGAGACGGGGCCGCGCGCGAACGGATGGATCGGCTCGTCCGCCGGGAACCGCGCGACTTCTTCATGTACCTGCACGCTTGTTATCAAGAGGAAGCCTGGGAGCGGATGCTCGCTTGGCTGCGCTGGCTCCTGCCTGTCATGCAGAAGGCGCAGCAGGAGGACTTGCGGCAGTTTTGCCACTACTGGATCGAGGCCGTGCAGCGGCAGACGAACGACGCCGAGTGGGTGCACGTGATGGTGGCGCTTCTGCCGCGAACCTACACGTTCTACACGACCTATCTGATGAAAGCCGGGCGCTATCGGGCATGGATCGACCTGCAGCTGGCCAACCGGGTATCGCCGCTCAACTTGTACTCGCCCGACCTGCAAACGGTGGAGAATCACGATCCGGCGCTTGTGCTGCCGCTTTATCATCAGGCGGTCGAGCGTTGTATCGCAGAGAAAAATCGAACGGCCTACCAGAACGCCATGAGGCTGCTGAAAAAATTGAACGCCCTCTATAAAAAACTGGAGCGACCCGCGGTCTGGGAGGAATATATTTATCGCCTGGCCGTGAAATACTCGCGGCTGCGGGCGCTGCAGGAAGAGCTGCGGAAAGGAAAATGGATCCCATGACCGACACGACCGAGATCCGCGTACATATACGTTGGGCGCAGCAGGACGATTTCTTCATCTGGGGCACGCGTTACAACGGCGGCATCTACGATGCTTACGACTTGCGGGATTGGCTCTTCGCCTGGCATGAGCCATCATTCTACGGTACCTTCATCGAGGTGACGGAGTCGGCCCAAATGGAAGGCCTGCTGCTGCCCGCCTTAGAGGCGCTCGACTATTTGGCCGCGCCGGCTGTGGTGCAGCACCAGCGGCTAACGTTTACCCCCGAGCTGTCGGAGCTGTCCAAGCTCGCTCCTTATGTCAAGGACGCGCTCCGCGCCGGACGCTTTATGCCGGATTTCGCCAAATGGAAGAGCGGCGAGCTCGGCTGGAAGCTCGAGCTGCCGGAACACGCCGCCGCTTGGGCGGCCTCTCCGCTCGCCCAGCATTGGATGGAACGGCTCATTCCGCTCTGGATCGAAGCCGACGGCGTCATGCGCGAGCATCTCAACCGCCTCGAACGTTCGTTCCCGCTGTTCCGGCGGGGTCAAGAGTCCGTCGACGTCTGGATGGACGAAGAAGACTGGCTCGTGTCCATCGGCTGGCAGTCGGACGGCACGCCGTTCCGCACGTGCCTGAAGCTTGAGGAGCCGGCCAAGGCGGGCGGCGACTGGCCGCTGCGCGTCGTGCTGCAGGATCGCGGCGCCAAGGAGAACGTGATCGAGCTCGAGCCGAGCGCGATCCATACCTGGACGGCCGCAAGCGCAGCCGCAGACACCGCCGCGACGGCAGGCGCGACTGACGGCGCGTCCGCAAGCGCAGCAG
>NZ_BIMH01000066.1 GCF_004000985.1 Paenibacillus validus NBRC 15382
CGTGGGCCGGCGCCGAGCTCGTGTGGCGCAGCGAGCACGCATACGCGGCGCCACAAGGGCTGCCGCCGCTCGACGGCATCCGGGTCATTCGACCCGGATGGTACCTCGGCGGCGCGGCCAAGCAGCGCTTTGCGCCCTCGCAAGCGCTGGCTTTGGGTCTGCGCGCGGCGGAGGCGCGGCGCCGCGTGATGCTGACGGCCGGCGACAGCCGGGCCGTGCGGTATTTGAAGGGTGAGACGCTGGAGCTCGCCCCGGATGAGCTGCACGCCGAAGGGGACGGCGTGCAGCCCAAAGGCTTCTGCCTCGTCTGCATCGACGGCTTTCCCGTCGGGTGGGGCAAATGGCAGGACGGCATGATCAAGAACGAATATCCGCCCGGTTGGAGGTGGACCTAAGATCGATGAAAACGACAATACGCCTGGACAAGCTGCTGGCCCACTCGGGCTTCGGCACACGCAGCGAAATCAAAATACTCGTCAAGCGCGGCGCCGTTCAGGTGAACGGCAAAACCGTCAAAGACAGCGGCCTGCAGGTCAATGCCGAACGGGACGCCATTGCGGTTGACGGCGAGCCGGTCCGTTACCGGGAGTTTGTGTACATCATGCTCAATAAACCGCAGGGCGTCGTGTCGGCGACGGAAGATACGCGCGATCGGACGGTGCTCGATTTGCTGGACGACGGCTATGCGCACTTCGAGCTGTTCCCGGTCGGCCGGCTTGATAAAGATACGGAGGGCTTGCTGCTGTTGACCAACGACGGCAAGCTCGCGCACAATTTGCTGTCGCCGCGCAAACACGTCCCCAAAACGTATTACGCCCGGGTCGAGGGCGCGGTCGACGAAAGCGACCGGGAAGCTTTTCGCCGGGGCGTGACGCTGGACGATGGCTACGTGACGATGCCGGCCGAGCTTCGCATACTGAGCAAGGGCGAGCCGGAGGCAGGACAGCTGTCCGAGATCGAGCTGACGATCAGGGAAGGAAAGTTTCATCAAGTGAAACGCATGTTTCTCGCCGTGAACAAACGGGTTGTTTTTTTGAAAAGAATGTCCATGGGCCCCCTCGCACTCGATCCGGACCTGAGCACGGGAACGTACCGCGAGCTGACGACCGCCGAACTGGAGTCGCTGCAGGCGCATGCGGCACAGCCGGAGGCGGACCAATAAAGGGTTGCCCGATGAGGAGTGGAGAACCGATGAATTACCGCTTGATTGCGCTTGATGTGGACGGTACGTTGTTAAACGATAACCACGAACTGACCGAAAGGACGATTCGCACGCTGCGGCTGGCGCATGAAGCCGGACTTCGCATCGTGCTGTGCACCGGACGGGGACCCGCGAATGCGATCCCGGTGTTCGAGGAGCTTGGCCTGGAAGGGGTGCTGATTACCCACAACGGCGCTTCTACCGTGCAAACGCCGGGGGCGCAGGTGCTTCATCAGTTCAGCTTTCAAATGCAGGAGCTTGCGCCGCTGGTCGCTTATTGCCGCGAGAACGGCGTCCACTTTGACGTAAATACGCCGCTTGATCTGTACTTGGAGAAAGCGGAGGCCGCCGCGGCCGCGATGTACGAGCAGTTTCTGATCGTCACGAAACAAGTGGACGACGTACTCGCCATGGAAGAAGGCATCGTCAAATTCACGATGTTCGGCGACGGAGACCAGATGGATCGCGTGGAGGCCGCCTTCGGCCGGGAGTTTCAGCTGCCGGAGACATTCCACGCCATCCGCAGCGGCGTCGAGTTCGTCGACGTGATGGCGGTTTCCGCCTCCAAGGGCAATGCGTTGAAGCATTTGGCCGACTCGTGGGGCATCCGGCGTGAGGAGATTATCGCGATCGGCAACTATTTCAACGACGTCGACATGCTGCGCTTTGCCGGACTCGGCATCGCGATGGACAATTCCCCGGACGGCGTCAAGGAAGCGGCCGATGAGGTGACGTTATCCAACAACGAAGACGGGGTGCATGCGGCACTGATGAAGCATGTGCTTGAGCCGCTAGGAATCGGGCTCGGCGGTTGAAGTGACTTGTGAATGGAAGAATCGCCCGGGCATTCGCTGCCTGTAGCGGAACTCAGATGTCTTATTCGCAGCTTATTCGGCGGAAGCCGATTTGCAGCTCGAATCATGCATCGGGTTCCGCTATTTTTGTTGGACGGCTGTTTTCAAGTGGAATCACGCAACGGGTTCCTTGGCATGTCCCGTCTGCATTGGTTGACGGCTTGGGCCGGGGCGCATACTTTTCGCAGCGGGAAGGACATGCTAAGAACGCAACGTGCTAGTCGCTTAACCTAATTCATCTCAGGGAGGGAACCCGAATGAGCAGCGTGATGCTGAGGCCGGACTTGAGGACGGCAGGCGGAGAAGTATGTGACATTGTGTTTAAAAATCGGTTTGTTGGCACGCTGACGGTCGTTTATCGGGAGTCTGCCCGTATAGCCGGCTCTCTGCAGTTGGAGAAGGAAGTTTTGTCGGAAGCCGATAAAGAAGAGGTGTTCGAGCACGTTCACGAGTATGTGCAGGCGTTTATGGATGCGATCGAAGCGACCGCGTGCCAAATCATGGTGACGTACAGCAGCTACGATCATGTCATCGCGACGGAACGCGCGGCGGCTGCGTACAATAACGGGTGGGACGAAGCGGAAGAAGACTTCGATTACGATACGGATTGGGCGGACAGCGATTCGCGGCTGGAGGATGAGGATACGTTCGACCGCGAGGTTTATACGCTGGCCGATTACGAGCTGGTTGTCGTCGGCGAGGATGAAGATACAATCGAATACCACGTTTACGATAAAGACGAGAATTGGATCGCCGAAGCGTTTATGCACACCGATGGGGCCAATATTACCGGCACGGTAAATTGGATGATCGAGCCCGAAGAGAAAGAGCTTGACGTCGTGGCCGATTTGCTGGTGCTGGATTTTGATGAGGATGAAATCGATACGTTCGTCATCCATATGCTTTACGATAATGAAGTGATCGAGACGATCGAGCTGACGCATGAGGATCTATTGGAGGAAAGCGAGCAGGAGTCGAACGAGCTTACCGAATACGGGAAGAAAAGTGACTACTCGATTGTCCTGGCCCGGGACGACGGCGACGTGCTGAGCTACGAAATTTATCAGCAGTCGCGGGGCGGGCTGCCCATCGGAACCGCTACGATCGATATCAGCCAGCGCCAGCTTACCGGTTTTATCGACTTTCGCGAGCCGGGCAGCGAAGGGGACCGGGAGCTGATCGCCACGCTGCTGATGGAGGAGCTTGATAAGGAAAAGGATTATGAAGCCCTCAACTTGTCCATGATGCATAGAAACCGGTTGATCGAAGAAGTGCTGTTCGAAACCGAGACCATTCATTAAAGAGAGGCTTTGCGGGGCTCTCTAACGAACGGGTCCGTCTTTTTAATGTGAAAAGACCGCAGACCGTAAAAATGACGTGCAAATGGGGGACCATTTTGCACGTCATTTTTCGTATACCCGGGTACGTCCGCAGGACTAGGGCCTGCGCAGCCCTTTCGGGTAATGATTCTTGATCTGCGTGCCGGATTGCTTGCCCCAACCGAGCGCGAAGCCTTCGAAGGTGACAAGCGTCCAGCCGCTGCCCGGGGCAGCCGCATCCAGCGTTTCCCCCCGCAAATAGCGCTCGGCCGCGGAGCCGCCGTCCGCTTCCAGGCTGACGGCCGGGATTCCCGACGCCAGCCTGGAAGGCAGCGCCAAGGCGAGCGCGTGCGAAGGCTCGGCGCGGTCCTTCTTCAGCTCGGCAAGGTGAAGCCCGGGCCGCAGTGTCTTCAGGCCGTGCAGCCCGTCGCCG
Organism: Paenibacillus validus NBRC 15382; assembly: GCF_004000985.1. GTDB lineage: Bacteria > Bacillota > Bacilli > Paenibacillales > NBRC-103111 > Paenibacillus_G > Paenibacillus_G validus. The sequence continues at coordinate 3,808 of NZ_BIMH01000066.1, forward strand.
GAGAGCGGGCTGCCCTCTGCGGCGGGAAACCAATAAAGCTGGTTGCCGAACAGCAGCGGCTCGCCGGGGCCGAGCCAGGCTTGCAGCTCGTCGGCCCACGCTGCGCCCCCGATGCTTTCGGCGAGCCGGCGGAACGAGCGAAGCGCGTCTTCTTCCGGTCGCCCGGTTGCGCGCTTGCCTCGGGCCGAACGCTCCTTGCGCCGGGTGATCCCCTGGGCAGCGCTGTACGTTGACGCTGCGGCCTCGGCGCTCGGCTCCGCAAGCTCCAGCAGCGCGACGAAGTGTCCTTCCCCACGCTGCCGGTGCGGCCAGATGCGCTCCATGCGAAGAAGCCGCAGCGCGGGGAACCCGGTCAGCAGCGCTGCGACGGTTTGCTCGTTCTCCTGCTCGTTAAACGTGCACGTGGAGTAAGCGAGCCGCCCGCCCGGCTTCAGCATTGTGACCGCCGCTTGCAAAATATCGAGCTGTCTGGCGGCGCACATGTCCACATGCTGGGGCGACCACTCGCCGATCGCATCCGGATCTTTCCGGAACATGCCTTCGCCCGAACAGGGAGCGTCCACCATCATTTTATCGAAAAAGCGCGGGAATTTCGCCGCGAGCTGCTGCGGCGTCGCGCTGACGACGACGGCGTTGGCGATGCCCATACGCTCCACATTTTCAGAAAGGCTCTTCGCCCGGACCGGGTGGATCTCGTTAGACACGAGCAGCCCTTTGCCCTGCAGCTTGTCCGCGATGTGCGTCGATTTGCCGCCGGGCGCGGCCGCAAGGTCCAGGACGACATCGCCGGGTGCGGGGGCGAGCAGCTCGACGGCGGACATGGCCGACGGCTCCTGAATGTAATACAAGCCGGCCGCATGCAGCGGATGCTTGCCCGGACGGCGGTCCTCCGGATAATAGTAGCCGCTTTCGCACCACGGTACGGGTTCCAGGCCGAAGGCCTCCGACAGGCTGCGTACCGTTTCTTCACGCGCGGCTCCGATTTTATAGGTGTTCAAACGCAGGCCCTGCGTCCTTGGTTCGCCGTAAGATTGCAAGAACGCCTCCGCTTCGCCGGACAGCAGCCGCCGCATTTGTTCGATGTAAGCTCGGGGTAAATCGACCATATTCGTTTCCTTAACTCCTTTCCATTCGTCGCGAACACATTAGCCTTCATTATACAGCTTTCCCTATATTGTGAGAAGCGAGGCGTGCATGGTATAATAGTTTGATGTTTTTCGGAAAAGGGGGGAATGCGCCGATGGAATACGATTTTCCTAGAAAAGTGCAAATCTTAGGCGAGGACATCCAGAAGAGCGAGCTCAAGTATCACGACCGAGAGGTGCTCGTTTCCAAGGAGTTCACGTTCGACAGCGCCCACCATTTGCATTGCTACGAAGGGAAATGCAAGAGCTTGCACGGCCACACGTACAAGCTGCAGGTCATCATGCGGGGCAAAGTGGACGAGCGCGGCATTACCATCGATTTTGCCGATATAAAGCGGATCGCGAAAGAACGCGTTATTGATAAATTGGATCACCGGTATTTGAACGACGTGCTGCCGCCGATGAACACGACGGCCGAGAACATGGTCGTCTGGATGTACGAGGAGCTGTCCGGCGCCTTGAAGGCGGAAGGCTTGTATCCGGCGGTACGTCTCGAAGAAGTTCGCTTATGGGAGACGCCGACCAGCTTCGCTGCGGTGACGGCCAGGCTGATGGGGGAGGAGTCTTGATGTCTTCACCCGTAATCAAGCTGCCGATGGTGGAAATTTTCGAAACGGTTGAGGGAGAGGGCACGCGTGCCGGATTCCCGACCGTTTTTGTGCGTCTGTTCGGCTGTAATTTGCGCTGCACGTGGTGTGATACGAAGTACAGCTATCCGCCGGCAGAAGCGGAGTTCGTCATGTCGGTCGACGAGATCGTGAGCAAAGCGACGAGCTTCGGCGCGAAGCATCTATGCTTGACCGGCGGCGAGCCGCTGCTCTACGGCGACAAGTCCGCCGCGTTGATTGAGGCGCTGGCCGGGACGGGACGTTACGAGGACATTCATATTGAGACGAACGGGGCGATTGAGCTGGAGCCGTTCATTCGTCGCATCACCTCGCCGAACGTGCGGTATATTATGGACTACAAGCTGCCCGATTCAGGCGAAGAGGATAAGATGGCGACGGCGAATTTTGCACTGCTTCGCAAGCAGGACGAGCTGAAATTCGTCATCGGCAGCGACCGCGATTTCGAAGCGGCCAAGGCGGTGCTGGAGCGTTATCCGACCGCTGCGCTGCCGTTGTTCAGCCCGGTTTGGGAAACGATGCCGCCGGCCAAGCTCGTCGGGCTTATGCTGGAGCACGGCCTGTCGCATGTCAAGCTGAATATGCAGCTGCATAAGATCATTTGGGACCCGGCGGCCCGGGGCGTGTAAGGGAACAGGCATGATTTCTGAAGGAAGAAGGTACGGCTTGATGAAAAAGGCGGTAGTTATTTTAAGCGGAGGTCTCGACAGCACGACGTGCATGGGAATCGCGCGCGAAGCCGGGTATGACGTATATCCGATTACGTTCGATTACGGCCAGCGGCAGCGCCGCGAGATCGAGAACGCAAGGCTCGTTGCGGAATTTTACGGAGTGGCGGACCGGCATAAGGTGATCTCGCTCGGATTTCTGAAGGAGTTCGGCGGCAGCGCTTTGACGGACGATTCGATCGATGTGCCGCCTGCCGGGGAGAGCGGTCCGGTCGAATCGGACATCCCCGTCACGTACGTGCCGGGACGCAACCTGCTGTTCTTGTCCATTGCCACTTCGTATGCGGAGGTAACGGGGGCGGAGGCGATCTACATCGGGGTCAATGCATTGGATTACAGCGGGTATCCCGACTGCCGTCCCGAATTTATCCGCAAGGTGGAGGAAGTTATGGCGCTGGCGACGCGCGTCGGTGTGGAAGGGGTGCCGATCAAGATCGAAACGCCGTTGATCGATTGGACGAAGGCGGAAATTATTCGCCAGGGCGAGCGGCTCGGCGTGCCTTATCACTTGACGACTTCTTGTTACAACGGACAAGAAGAAGCGTGCGGGGAATGCGACAGCTGCCGTCTGCGGTTGAAAGGCTTTGCCGACGCGCAATCGTCCGATCCGATCGCTTACCGGAGCTTGTAAACCCTAACGAAATCGGCGAGAAACCGATCCAGTCCGAAGAAATGCAAGGCTCCGGCGGTGCCCCCGGCTTGCGGTTCTTCGGACTTTTTGTCGTATTTGGCTTGCAGCGGCGCGCCTTACCGCATTCAGCGGAATTTCAGGCAGTCTTCAGGCTGCATTCAGATGAGGGGCGTACGATAGCGTTACGAGCCGGGACCCGGCGTACAAGGCGTACAATAAGACAAAAGCCGTCCAAGGCGGCGGTTGAGGAAGGGAAAGCGACTGCGATGCGCGCTCTGAAAGGAATCAAGATTTTACTGGTGGACGATGAACCGAATATTTTACAGTTTCTCGAGCTGGGGCTCGTTAATGAAGGGTTCGAGGTGTTTACGGCGCAGGACGGTTTGACGGCCTTGACGCTCGCCGAAAAGGTTCGGCCGCATGTCGCCGTTCTCGATGTGATGATGCCGGGCATGGATGGGTTCGAGGTATGCCGTCTGCTGAAGCAGGAGGAACAGATTGCCGTCATCATGCTGACCGCAAAAGAAGAAGTGAACGATCGGGTCAAAGGGCTGACGCTCGGCGCGGATGACTACATGAGCAAGCCGTTCAGCTTTGACGAGCTGCTGGCCCGCATTCATGCCCGCGTCCGCAACCAGTTTCCGCATCTGTTGGGCGAGGTCCGGATCGGACCCTTCAAAATCGATGACCGCCGCAAGGAAATCAGCTATCGGGAGCGGGTGCTCGAGCTCTCGCCGACGGAATACGATCTGCTTCACTTTCTGGTCATCAACAAAGGGATCTTGCTGAGTAAAGCCGTCATCCTGGACAAAGTATGGGGCTACGATTTCGGCGGGGAAGAGAACATCGTGGAAGTGTATATCCGTTCGCTGCGGGATAAGTTGAACGACAAGGAGCATCGTTTAATTCGAACGCTGCGCGGTGCGGGCTACCGGGTTGACTTGTCATGAGCGCCGCGCGAAGCCTGAAGGGAGCACTGCATCCCCATTCGCTGCGCTTCCAGCTGCTTTCGCGGTCGCTTATGATTCTCGCCGCGATTTTGCTGCTGATCGGCGGTCTGCAATACTTGCTGATGCAGCAGTTTCTGTACCGCAATCAAGCGATGACCATTCAAAGCCAAATCCTGACGATGCCTCACGATATGTGGATGCCCGGCGGTGGCGGACGGATGCCGCGGAAGGACGAGGTTGCGCTGCCCGGCCGACCGATGTCGAACGGGACGATTGCCGGGGTGAAGCTTGCTTTCATCGACGCAAACGGCGGCTTTACGGTGATTAAAGGAGACGAAACGTCTGCATCGGACACGGAGGGAGACGGCGGCACGACCGGCAGGCGAGAAACCGCCGCCGAGAGCATCCCGCGCCTGGCCCCCCAGGACTATAGCGATGCGTTAGACAATAAGAGTGAAGTCGACTACCGGATCGTTCGCGGTGCGAACGGGGAGAAGCAGATGGTCGTCCTGCAGCCGGTGAACGCCCGCGTCCGCCTGCAGGGCGTCGTGCAGGCAAGCATCGGGACGCGGTTCCTGGACGAAGTGCTGTTCAGCCAGCTGCTGACTTTCCTCGGGCTCGCCGCGATCGCCTTATTGTTCGGGCTCGTGACCTACTTGCCCGTACTGAAACGAACGCTTGTGCCGCTGAACAATATCATGCGTACGGTGGAGCAAATCGACGCCGGCCAGCTGGCCCAGCGGCTGCCGACCGGACAAGGGCAGGCCGAGATCGACCGGCTGTCCTATTCGTTCAACGGGATGCTGCAGCGGCTGGAGACGTCTTTCCTTGCCGAGCAGGAGGCGAAGGAGAAGATGCGCCGTTTCGTCGCGGACGCGTCTCATGAGCTGCGTACGCCGCTGACGTCGATTCACGGCTTCCTCGAAGTCTTGATCCGCGGCGCTGCGCAGCATCCGCAGCAGCTTGACCGGGCGCTGCGCAGCATGCTCAGCGAGTCGGAGCGCATCAACAAGCTGGTCGCCGACTTGCTGCTGCTTGCTAGACTTGACCGGACGCCCGAGGTAGAATGGACCGAGGGGCTGCTGGACCGGACCGTTTTGGAAATGGAGCCGCAGCTTCGGCTGTTAGCCGGCGAACGGACGCTTCGCTTGTCGATTACACCGGAAGTGAAGGCCGTGTTCGATCGCGATAAAATCAAACAGGTGCTGCTTAATTTGTTTCACAATGCGGTGCAGCATACGGATCCCGAGCAGGGGCGGATTGCAGTCGAGCTGACGCTTGAGCGAAGCGGCTGTGTGCTGCACGTCAGCGATAACGGCGCGGGCATACCGGAGGAACAGCTGCCTCATGTGTTCGACCGGTTTTACCGGGTCGATTCGGCGCGTTCCCGCGCGCAGGGCGGAGCCGGACTCGGCTTGTCGATCACGAAGTCGATCGTCGACCTGCACGGGGGAACCATTGAGGTCGAGAGCGTCGAAGGCGAGGGGACGTCATTCCGCATTCATCTGCCGCTTCACCCGCCGGGAGCCGTTGCGGATTCAGGAGCTTAACCGGTTTGCCGCTTAAGATCGTCCATGGAGGCCTACGGATGGAAGATTTGAACTGGATCATTCTGAAGGAACTGTACAGGCAAAAAAACATTACGAAAACGGCCGAAAGCTTATTCATATCCCAGCCGTCTCTGACGAATCGCCTGCGGCAAATCGAGAAGGAATTCGGCGTGCTGATTGTGCACCGGGGCCGGCGCGGGGTGCATTTTACTCCGGAAGGCGAATATTTGGCCAAGTGTGCCGACGAGATGATCACCCGTCTACGCAAGATCAAAGATCATGTGCTGAACATGGAGAATCAGGTCGTCGGCACGCTGCGGCTGGCGGTCACGAATCTGATCACGCGCAAGACGCTGCCGAGGCTGCTGAAGCTTTTTAAGGACCGGTATCCGAGCGTAGAGTTCAAGGTAATGACCGGCTGGAGCAAAGACGTGTTTCACCTCATATACAACCAGGAGGTGCACGTGGGCTTCGTACGCGGCGAATACGCATGGCCCGGTCAGAAGTATTTGCTGTCGGAAGAGGCGATCTGCATCGCCTCCAAGGAGGAGCTGCAGCTCGAGCGTCTTCCGTATTTGTCGCGCATCGATTACCAGACGGACCCGCTGTTCAAGTCGCTGATCGACAAGTGGTGGACCGAGCATTATACACAGCCGCCCTATATAGGCATGGAGGTCGACAAATCCGAAACATGCCGCGAAATGCTGCTGAACGGACTCGGCTACGCAATCCTGCCGCACTCCGTCCTCGGCGATGCGGAAGGCTTGTTCAAGCAGGACCTGCTTGACGCCGAAGGGCAGCCGATCGTGCGGCGCACATGGATGTATTATCACGAAGAGACGTTGGAGCTGAACCTGGTCCGCACGTTCGTCGAGTTCGTGAAAGCGCTGGATCTGAAGGAAGGGCTTTAGCCTGAGCCTGACCCCGAGGCGGCAGCTATTCGTTTTGGCTATGGCTGACGATACGCAATCCGTATTTTCACTGGACCCATTGGTAGATTACAATAGGGGCATACTCCTAGAAGAACGGATGATTGGACATGACGTTACGAGTGATATTGCTGATTGCGCTTTGCTTTCACACGATGATCTACTTGACGAGGCCGCTTATTACGCTCTATGCGTCCGAATTGGGCGCCGGGACGATGGATATCGGCCTGCTGACCGCCGCTTATGCGATTTTGCCGCTGGCGTTCGCGATTCGCGCGGGCAAGGTGGCGGATCTCGTCGGCGACAGGCTGCCGATTGTGCTCGGGTCGCTCGGAGCGACGATCGGCGTGGCGCTGCCGTATTTGTTTCCTTCGATGGCGGCGTTGTATGCGTCGCAAGCCTTGGTCGGCATTTCGCACGTCTTCATTACGGTGTCGCTGCAGAACGTGCTCGGCAATGCGGCGACCAAGGAAACGCGCGACCAGGTCTTCGGCATTTTCAGCATGTTCGTGGCGATGGGATCTTTCGTCGGGCCGGTTATCGGCGGTTACTTGGCCGAGCACTTCTCTTACGGGGTCGCCTTTATGACCGCAGGCTTCGTCGGTTTGCTGCCGCTCAGCCTGTCATTCCTGATCCCGGTCATCGTTGCCAGGAAGGCGCCGGCTGCAGAGGCGGAGCCCGCCGAAAGCGCAAGCTCGCTTCAGCTGCTGAAAATTCCGGTACTGCGCAAGGCGCTGGCTTCCAGCGCGCTCGTCTTGTATTCGAAAGACATCTTCATCGCCTATTTTCCGTTATTTGCGGCGGGGGCAGGCGTTTCCGAATCGAGCATCGGCTGGATCATTGCCGTACAAGGATTGGCCATGGTATTCGTACGCATGCTGCTGGGAAGAATGACGGGCAAATTCGGCCGCGACCGCGTGCTGCTGTCGTCTATTTTTGTGGCGGGGCTGTCGTTTATACTTGTTCCGTTCGCCGGTCATGTATACTTATTCGGCGTGCTCAGCGCGATGATGGGCCTCGGCCTTGGCTGCGGACAGCCGCTGTCGATGACGACGACTTACAATGCTTCGCCGAAGACGAGAACCGGCGAAGTGCTCGGACTGCGTCTGGCCTCCAACCGGTTGTCGCAGCTGCTGGCGCCGATGTTCTTCGGGCTTGTCGGCAATTCGGTCGGCCTGCTGTCGGTTTTTTATGTGAGCGGCGCGTTTCTGATCGGCGGCGCCTTCCTGACCCGCGCGAAGCCGGGCGAGGAGCCGGAGGCGACAGGAGCGTAAGCCATGCGCCGCTATGCATAGCGGAACGGCATTATCTTAAATGAGGCAATTTTCTATTTTTCAGAAGAAAGGGAGCCTTTTCCTTCTAAATGCGACAAGTCCGACGGCGCCGGAAATCCCGGTCGTCCGTCGGACTTGTTTGGTTGCCGTGCCAGCCGCCCGCTTCGGGACGGTCAGCCGTTCGAGTCCGTCTCCGGCTCTTGAAGCCGCTTGTCCCGCCAGAACATGACGGTCAGCATTCGCTCAATCCAATCTTTATCGAGCTCGGTTAATTCAATGCCGTCAAAGATCAGATCGTTCTCCTGCAAAAAGCGCCGCAGATTAACGCGCGGTCGGCCGATGGCAGCGGGTTGTCCATCCGGTGCCGTCGGCTCGGGCTTATCCAAGTAACCGGCGATTTTCATGAGCTCGGTGTAGGGCGTATTTAACCCTTCGGACAGCTTCATCAGCACGTCGGGGGAAGGGACGCCCCGATTGCCGTTCTCCATCTGCGAAATATAGGCGGCGGACACCCCTGAGCGATCGGCCAACTCGCGGATTGTAAACCCTTTTAATTTGCGCATATCTTTCAATTGTTCATAAAAAGGCATGAAGGACACCTACAGTACGGGTAGAATAAATAGGATGAAACGGAAGGTAAATGTTGGTTAACATTCTCATATTAACAGTAAACTTTCGGCAGCACAATGGCAGGTATCGTTAAGGGGCGGGACAATAGGGGAACGGAGAGGAGGAGCAGGCGGCTAAAAAAAAGAGCGCTGCAAGCGCTCTGTCACCGCGGACCGGGGAAGACTTGCAGCGGCTTGCCTTCTTTATAATAAAGCTCCGGCGATAATAGAATGAAAAAAATATGCACGTTGCGATAGTCATGGGCGAACAGCAAATCGTGGATGGCGGCCGCAAGCTCGTCGTGAAGGCGCTGCGCCCGGGGAAACATCATAATTTCAACGGACAATGGCGTATTCGTAATTTGCAGCACTTGAAGCAGCTCGAGTTTTACCTTTTCTTTCGGAATGTCTACGATCGAGGCAAATTGATCGACAACTGCAGGGGCTATTTGTTCGACGAACGGGGCAGGGAAACCTTTGAAGCGTAAATACGGCATTTTAATCCCTTCATTTCGTATGGTATAGGCGGTTGCAGCGATATGTCCTATCTTTGTGATTTTAATCACAAGAAACGAGGTTGTCAATCCTCTGACCGATGCAGCGGCAGCTTTTATTCAAAAAATACTCGGTGCTCCCCGCTCGCCCGCATGTTAACAAATCTAAAAATATTTTGTTGCACAAGTGAATAATGGTGGTATAATGGAAAATAAACAGGAAGATCTTGGGGGAGATGGAAATGCGGATCATTGCGAGAACGAATGCGGTTGTGAAAGCGCGGATCGTGAAAGGCTTGACTCAGCGCCAGCTGGCGGAGCGTTCCGGATTAAGCTATGCCTATGTCAGTTTGTTGGAGCGATCGATGAAGACGGTAGGTCCCGGTACGGCGAAGAAGTTGAGCGAGGTGCTGGAGCGGCCGATGGAGGAACTGTTTCAGATCGAATGAGCGTCATGTCGATACGGCGGCAAGCTGAGCGATGCCGGGATCGGGCTGGCGCGCCCGTCGCCGGGTGCGATCGGATCGTATTCTCGCTGCCGCCGCTCATGTATTCGCTGCCGGACTCGTCCGGCTATCGTTTTCTCATTTCAAAAAACTCGCATAGCGCTCGCTGGTGATAAGCGACGTCGCTGACTCCGGATTGCAGAACGACGGTCTCCTCGGTGAAACGAACGACAATCCCGCCCGAATCGACGATATGGTCGTCTTGAAACACGCGTATGGGCACCTGGCGTTCCTGCGCCTCTTTGAAATCCTGATCGGTCGTTAAACGACGATTGTGAGCCATATCTAAGTTCCTCCTACGGTTCGGTTACTCCCACCCGACCACTTTGTTTTTGCCGCTTGTTTTTGCTTTGTACATGGCTTCGTCGGCCTGCTTGACGAGCTCGTCCGGGCCGACACCCTTTTTCAACCGGCTGTAGCCCATGCTGACCGTCACGATCGTTTCCGCCTCGACGCGCGAGCGGATTTGTTCGGCTAATGCGCCGGCGCTGGCGTCGGGATCGGTGATCAGCACAACCATCTCCTCGCCGCCGTACCGGCCGCAAATCCCGGCTTCGTCGGTTTCCTCCCGAACGATCTGCGCAACTTGCTTCAGCACTTGATCGCCCATATGGTGCCCCTTCGTATCGTTCAGCTTCTTGAAATTATCGATATCGCTGAAAATGACCGATACAGGCATCCGCTGTTGAACCGCTTGGTGGACCCGGTTTTGGAAATATTTGCGATTATACAGCCGGGTTAGCCCGTCTGTAATCGAAGACATATAAATCGCCTGCATCAGCTCGATAACCCGCTCGAATATAAACAAGAACAAGATCGAATGCAGCACGAACGGAAGCGTTTGCTCCAGCAACCGCAGGGCGGGCTGATTGGCGTCGAAAAGGTACAGGTTTGCCATATGCACTGTATGCGTGACGAAATAAACGGTCAGTATCGCCTGGTATTTGCCGTTCTGTCCGATGCGCGGATTCACGAGCAGGAAGCTTAAGAACAACAGCACAAACAAGTACAGCTCCAAACCGAGCGGACGCAGCAGCCGGGAGTTATCGTCGCCGCTCTGGAGCCAATTGGGCGCAAGCCAATACGTAAGGGAAACGGCCGCGGTCGCCAGCACAAAAAACATAAACGTGACAATGTCCCTCTTGCGCGTCGGATTGTATAATTGGTAGATTCCGATATTGATCATCACGAAGGCGAACACCTTCAGAAGAAGCGCCGCGAAGGCTTCCACGTTGCTCATTTGCGGACTGAAGGCTTTGGCGATCAATTGTCCGTATTGAATCAGCACAATGCCGAGCGCGACAATCATCGAGAAGTAGCCGATCTTCCGGCGGGAGAGCAGCAGGCGGATCGAGACGAGCAGGGTCATTGCGATGATGACCGTCAGCATAGAGTAAAGCCAGACCGTGCCGGTCGGTCCGAATAATACGTCGGATAACGTAATACTGTCCATAAATTCGTGTATATGCCTCCGTCTCAACCTTAAGGTGACTCCCATTATACCAAACGTACATTCGATTAGGGAAGTCTTGTCGTATGTTTTCATACCTGTTAGGATGGTAGGTAGGGAACAAGCCTACAACTTTGGGGAGACCGGGGGTTTATTTTTCATGCGAGTGCTTCAAGCTTTGTTTTTTCCGCCGGAGCAGCCGGGCGGGGTTTCTTCCATGGTTCCGTTCATGCTGGACCGGTTCAATAAGCGGGGATGGGAGATGGAACTGTTCTCGCTGCCTAAGCGCATCCGCGGTAAAGGCACGGAGGAAGTTCGTTTCTCGACCTTCGATTGGACGGTTTACGCGGGTAATCCCATTGTTGACAAGTATATTCAAACCTATAAAGATTACGTCTGGTGGACGAAGCTGCGGATTCAGAAGTCGTTCGACTTGATTCACGCGCATCATCCGATCGCCGGCCTCGTCATGAAACAAGTGTTCCCGGAAACGCCGCTCATCATGACGGTGCATTCCAGTTACGAGAAAGAACTGATCCTGAACGGGAAAATTGCGGAAAATGGACCGGAGCACGCCTTCCTGACTTCGATTTACCGGGAGCTCGAGGAACGTGCGGACCAATTGATCACGGTGTCCAATTCGTTTAAACATTATATGGCCGATTACCTCCAGGAACCGGAGCGTGTCGGGGTCATTCCGAACGGCTTCGACGAGAAGCGGTTTCGTCCCGTACAGCACGAGAACAAGGTGCCGCAGCTGATCTCGGTCTGCCGTCTCGTGCCTGCCAAAGGGCTCGATACGCTGCTGTACGCTTGTGCCGAGCTGAAGCAAAAGGGCCACAAGTTCGTGCTTCATCTGATCGGTGACGGGCCGATTCGCCAAGAGCTGGAGGAATTGGCGGTTAAGCTGGATATATACGAGGAAACGATTTTTTACGGGTATATTTTACATCCGGAAGATTTCATGCCGTTCTTTGACGTGTTTGTGCTTCCGTCCCGCGCCGAATCGTTCGGTTCCGTATTTGCGGAAGCCGCGCTGTGCGGATTGGCCGTCGTCGGCACGGATGTCGGAGGGATCGGCGAACAGATCGAACACGGCACCAACGGACTGCTTGTGCCCGTTGATGACGTACCGGCGCTGGCGGCCGCGCTGGAGAAGGTCATCGGCGATCCGATGTATCGATACCAGCTTTCGCGGATCGCGCTGGAGAAGGCGCTTAAAGCGTATTCCATGACGCGTGTCGTGCAGCAGCTGCGAGCTGTGTACCGGTCTTATAAGAAAGAATAAGTGAAAAGGAAGCGGGAGCCCGTGCTTTGGGAGAAGCGGCTTCCGCTTTTTTGGCTTTTACAAGCAGGGATAAAAGAAAGGAAGGGATGGACATGCGGTCCTTCCGATTTATACATGCCGCGGATTTGCATTTGGATTGTCCTTTTAAAGGGTTGACCGGTTTACCGGAGCGACTGCGCAGCGATATTCGGGACTCGACATTCGCCGCCTTGGACCGGCTGGTCGAGCTTGCGCTTCGAGAGCGGGTCCACTTTGTTTTGTTTGCCGGCGATATCTATGAGGCCAAAGATCGTTCGCTGCGCGCCCAGCTTCGCTTTCAACAGGCGCTGGAAGCTTTGGCGGCCGAAGGCATACCGGCCTTCATTATTCACGGCAACCACGATCCGCTGCTGGAAGGGTATACGGCTAAGCTGAGGCTGCCGGGTGGCGTCCGCGTATTCGGCTGCGAAGCGGTGGAAAGCGCTTTGGTTTATGCGGAGGACGGGCAGCCGCTGGCGCGAATCTCCGGCATTTCGTTCGACCGGGCGGCGGTGACCGATAATTTGACCCCCGGCTATGCCAACTGGGGGGACGGACTGTTTCATATCGGACTGTTACATACGAATGTGGACGGCGACGGGGAGCACGGCAATTACGCGCCCTGCCGTTTGGCCGATCTGCTTGGGCGGGGCGTCGATTATTGGGCGCTTGGCCATATCCATACGCGGCGTATTCTTCACGAGCGGCCTTGGGTCGTTTACCCGGGCAACGTGCAGGGCCGTCATATCCGGGAAACCGGGGCGCGCGGCTGTTATGTCGTGCGCGTGTCCGAGCAGGGGGAGGCGGAGCCGACGTTCCATGCGCTTGACGTATGGCGATGGGAGGAAGGCGAGGTGCCGATCGAGGGCTTGGATTCGGAACAACAGCTGAAGGAAGCGTTGGAGGACGCTTTGTTTGCTGCACGCGAACGGAGCGAGGGACGTTCGGCGATCGTTCGGTTGACGCTGACCGGCCGGGGTCCGATGCACGCGGTGCTGAGAAGAGCAGGCGCCTTGGCGGAGCTCGCCTCGATGCTGCGCGAGCAGGCGGGAGACAGCTGGCTCGAAAGCTTGACGGATCGAACGGGAGCTCCGGTAGATCCCGAGAAGCTTGCGGCGCAGTCTGGCTTTCTGGGCGAGCTGCTTCGGCTTTCGCGCGAGACGGCCGGCGACCGCGAACGTTTCGACGTCTTCGCGAAGGAAGCGCTTGGTCCGCTCGCCGCACATCCGGCGCTTGCGTCGATGTGGACCGATTGTACGGAAGAAGAACGCCAGGCGATGATGAAAGAAGCGGAAGAGCTGGCGATCGATCTGCTGGCATCCGGGGCGGAAACGGGGTGGAACGGATGATCCTCGAACGGATAGACATTCAGGCATACGGCTCCTTGCGTGAAGTAACGCTTCACACCGACCGGCCGGTGACGCTCGTCTACGGTCCGAACGAAGCGGGCAAAAGCACGGTGCTGGAATTTATTCGCACGGTGCTGTTCGGATTTACGACCCGCGGCGGCACGACCCGCTATGCGCCGGATCCGGCCGTCATCCAGGGCGGGGCGTTGACGGTGCGGGACGCCGCCGGGCGCCGCATTCGGGTGGAACGCTGGGACCGTTCGGCGGACGGGCGCGGCAAAACGCCGGCCGCCGGCGCAGTCAAGGTCGTTTTCCCGGACGGGACGACCGGCGGGGAAACGGAATTGGCGGCGTTGGTCGGAGGCCTGACTCCGGAGCTGTTCCGCCAGTTATTCGCCTTCGGGTTATCGGAGCTGCAGGAGCTGGGCACTTTGCAGTCCGATGAAGTGAGCGGCTTTCTGTACAGCGCGGGTCTCGGCCTCAGCGGCACGGCGATTCAAGCCGCGCAGAAGAAGCTGACGCAGGAGCTGGAGCAGCTTTACCGGCCGCGCGGCCGGACGCCGCTCGTGAATCAAGCGCTGCGGGAGCTTGCGGCGGTGGAAGAGCGGCTGCGGGCGAGCCGGTCGGAAGCCGAATCATACCGGCTGCTGGTGGAAGAAGGGGCACGGTTAACGGAACGGTGCGGCGTCTTGGAGGCGGAGCTGGAGCGCCTGCAGCGGGAAGCGGGGGAACTCGACCGCAGCCGCCAGGCGCTGCAATTCGCGCGCCGTCTGGAGGAAGTGGAGCGTGAGCTTGCGGCGCTGCCGGGGTCGCTCGACGAGGTGCCGGAGGACGCCGTTCTGCGGGAGGAAGCGTTCGAAGCGGAGCTCGAGCGGTTGACGACCGAGCTGGATGCGGTGACTTTGGCTGCGAACGAAGCGGAAGCGAAGCTGGCCTCGCTGGAGAGCGGGCGGGAGCGGCGTGAAGCGATACTCGCCCGGCAAGCGGAGCTGGAGTCGCTGCTCGATCGGCTCGCCGCCTACGAGGAAGGCAAGCGCCAGCTGGCCGAAGCGGAGGCGGAGGAAGAACAGCTGGGCCTCGGCCTGGAGCGGTTATTGCGGCGGATCGGGCCGGGTTGGTCGATCGAAACGCTGGATCGTCTGCCTTCGACGGTGATGCTTCGCGAGCAGGCAGCGGGCTTCCGCGACGAGTGGCGCGCGTGGCAGCACGAAGACGCGCTGCTTGCGGCGGAGATTCGGCGCTTGGAAGGAGAGACGGCGGTTTCGAATGAGGCTTCGGCCCGGGATGGCGTTGAGCCGCCGAACCCGTTCGCGGGCGGGGAGACGGCAGCATCTGCGCTGGAGCGGGTGAAAACGGCACGACGCTTGTTCGGCGAGTGGAAAGACGCCCAGCGGGAGATTCGTTACGCGGAGCAGCGGTTGCGCGATTTGGAGCGGCTCGGACAAGGGGCGGCTCCTGACGGCGAGGCTGCCGGCTCGGGCGCGTCCGGGGTCCCCGTGATCGGCGTTTACGCGCTGACGCTGGCGCTGCCTGCCGCGCTGCTGCTGTTCCGCGAGACGACGGCAGCGGGCGTCGCTTTCGTCCTGCTGCTCGGCGCAAGCGTCTGGTTGACGCTCGGGCGCCGCGGATCGCGTAAGCCGGAGCGGCTTTCCGGCCGGCGGGGCCGCCCGTATGCCCCGGCGGAGTACGCCGCGGAGACGGGCCTCGCGCCGCTTGAGGCGCATGCCGCTGCGCTTGCGGCAAAGCTGGCCGCAGAGCTCGGCCGCCTCGCGCGGCTGGG
>NZ_BIMH01000067.1 GCF_004000985.1 Paenibacillus validus NBRC 15382
ATAAGGGAGGTAAACTCTTTGTACTTGTTTGAGCCGCAATGGACATGATTTATCACTCCTCAAAGTTGGATCACGTCATTATATGCGTCCTCGGCAAAAATGCCAGTCACTGGCCATGAATTTTTTACAGATAGCCGAACCTGATCAAGTAAAAGAAGTGGACCCCTTATATTGGTTGGTTCTTAATGCAGACAGGTTTCGAACAGAATTGTTTCAACCCATCCCAGTTGCCCCAGATGCAATTTTTACATCGATTCGGTTGTCTTGGGGTAGAGATAGTCCGGTTTTCAACGCTTGTACTGAATGTTGGTGACATGCAGGTATCCGCCTTTCCAAATTTATGCAAACAGCATTTAAGTTGTCCAGAAACGAATCATCCTATTCCGCCAAGCAGTAATCCGCATCGTGAAAGTTCCGCTTGGATTCGATCCCATCTACCCTTGTCCCCTGCATACAAATATCAAAGACCGGAGCTGCCCATTTTGGGCAACAGCCGGCCTTTTGGTGGTCCTATTTCTCATGATAAGTTGTCTTCGAAAATTATACAATGAATTTTCCAACTTACGCACGGAGCAAGTCGGACATTTTGTTTAATCGGAATGCGGTTTGCAGCATTTCCTCGCTCTTCGCCGGTTGCCCCTCTGTCATGGCCGCCACCTCCTCGGGACAAAACGAAGTATGAATCGGTTCGTTTAAAAAAACTTCCGGCATTCTACCTATGGCTCGAATCGCAAACATTTTCCACGCACTGATTCTCCCAGTTGTTGCAGAAGTCCTCATATACTTGCTCTACTCCACAGTCGGATATCATGTGCCTGGCCAAAAAGTCGTACCAGAACTGGTCGAAAGACAAGGGCATCCGGGTTCCATATTGGGAACGAAGGGTTAAATAACGGTCCCAGATTTTGATTCGGAATGCTGCCAATTCATCACATCGCTCCATGTCGGTTCGCCTTTAAGCGGCGCTGGTGCCGCTGGGTATTTCTGACGTTTTCGCTCTTTCTTCGGCCATCTTTTGAAATTGTTTCGCTCTTTCCAGATGAAAGGCACGCAATTGGTCTTGATACTGAGCCATTTTCACGTGCCAGTCGTACATTTGCCTGACATAAGCGGCGTGGTCATGCGTATACATGGGCATTTCCTGTTTGATAAACTGCATTCGAAACCATTCCTCCTTGGTAGGTGAGTTTTGATGAACTTACAACACCAGTCTATGGCAGATGCATAGAAGTGAACAACGGCATCCGCCCGGTTTCTGGTCATTTTTATCGGGTTGGTTGTCTATATGAGGCGGAAACACAGCCTTTTGGGGATACCGAAAAGCTCTGCTTTTCTTCAACTTAGTTATACCATTCTTTTTCATAAATGAGTCTAATTCACCTTCATAAACATGCATTCACCACTTATCTGCGATCCGCTTGAGACGCCTGCTACGAAGCCTCGGCGCTCTGCCGTGAAGCTGTTGATGTCTCAGGTACTCGGCGGTACCTGGCTACTGGATCAGTTTTGGAAGGAGTTTTTGGAGTTCGGCATCGATTAGGCCTTCATAAGCGCTTGGCGGACCGGGAATTCCGAAGTGACGGTAGAACGCGCCATTTTGCCATGGTGGCCAATCATGTGCTTGATCCCGGCAGCAAGCTGGCAGCCGAAGACTGGGTGGATCGTGAAGTTGTCATTCCACAACTGTCGTCCTTCGATGTGCAGCACGGCTATCGGGCGATGGACTTCCTGCTGGAATCCGACGAGCTTATTCAGCGTGAAGTGTTCCACAGCGTGGCCGGCCTGTTGGAAGTCGACTTGTCGCAAGTCGTCATCGGTTTCGCGGTCACCCGCGGCGAGTATTCCGATTCACTGCCGGGTATGGCCCGGCTTCAGGGAATCGTGGCATTACATTTGTAAGAAAAAGGAATCCATATGCAAATGCAAAATAAGTCTGCCCTTTACGCCATGGGTTGGATACATAAATTGTTAAATTTAGCGGCATTAAGGAGATACTAAATTACAAATGATTTATGAATACGTCAATGGATGCGATAACATGCGATAACAAGTCGAATAGAAAATATAGCATACCATAAGGTTAAGCAGTAAACATTTCAAGATTGTATTGGAAGCTGCCAAAAAGCGTGAACAGGAATTTCTTGCACCGTCTTTTTATTTTACCAACTCCCTGCCAACCTCCTCGTTTTCCATCCCGTAAAATATTTTTCTCGAAATCTTGCAACCGGAGTCCGATTTTATCCCGAAAACGTAGCGGATAGTAGAGGGATAAATGTCGCCCTCATCGCTCCTTAACAACCAAATACAATCTTATCCGGTACGTTCCCCGCATGGCCATGAAGGATAGCCACGTTGCAGGCGCGCCACGACCATTTTGTCGATTCTTGTTTTTGTATGCCTTGTTAGCAGAACCGATGGAATGCGAGCGATTTTGCCATGCAATCAATGAATGGCGGTACCATTTAAGGCGAAGACCCATACGGAGGGATAATGATACTTCCGCCCAGCCATAGCTCATCGCAATGGGGGCGGCTTGCAGCGATCCTGGAAGAGGCTGACGCCTATGAGTACAGTTAACCACTGTCCGCTGGATAAGACTTTTAGGTATGCAACCAAAACAGAGGCGGAAACAGAGATGCGCATAAGTGAAATTTTTCGGGTGCGCATCTCTGCTTTTCAGCATGTCTGAATGATCGGGAGGTCGGGTATGAACTCAAAGCTGATCAGATATAGCATGCAAATTGCGATGATTAAACAGTTATTGAATCTCTCTTTAATCACTGAAAGTGAGTTCCATCAGATCAAGGGCAAAACCATGAGAGAGTACGGCATCATTTCGGACCTGACTTCATAATTTGCACATTTGTCGGTCCGCCCAACTCTTATTATACTGATGGCGAGTTAATAAGAATGGAGGATGAGGCTATGGCGCTTGAAGTGGAAGTGATTAAAGCTAGCCGAAAAATAGCTGATCGAAACGGCGGGAAATCGTCGGATGTTCTCCGTGTTGCCCCATATGCCCGAGTAAGCACCGACTCCGAGGAGCAGTTGAACAGCTACAAGTCGCAGGTCGCTTATTATACAGATCTCGTGAGCAAGCGCAGCGACTGGGTGTTGGTTGATATGTATGCGGACGAAGCGATTACCGGCACACAGGTGACGAAGCGCGAGGATTTCCAGCGCATGATTAACGACTGCATGGACGGAAAAATCGACATGGTCATCACGAAGTCCATCTCCCGTTTTGCCAGAAACACGCTCGATACGCTGAAGTACGTCCGTATGCTAAAGGATAAGGGCGTTGCTGTATTTTTTGAAGACGAGAATATCAATACGCTGACGATGGACGGCGAGTTGTTGCTTGTCATATTGAGTTCCGTAGCGCAGCAGGAAGTCGAAAATATCTCAGCTAACGTCAAAAAGGGCTTGAAGATGAAAATGAAGCGCGGCGAGTTGGTCGGCTTCCAAAGCTGCTTGGGGTACGATTACGATCCGAGCACGAAGAAGATTTCCATCAACCAGGAAGAAGCGGAGCTTGTTCGCTATATTTTTCAGCGCTACGTTGATGGCATGGGCGCATACGTTATTGCTAAGGAATTAACCGAGGCAGGACATAAGACCAAGTATGGAAGAATTGAATGGCAGGATACGAGCATTCTTGGTATCATCAAAAATGAGAAATACAAAGGCGACTTGCTACAGGGAAAGACCTTTACCCTCGATCCCATATCCAAGAGAAGACTTGAGAATTATGGCGAGGAAGATCAGTTTTATGTCAAAAATCACCACGAGCCGATCATCAGCGAAGAAGTCTTTGAGCGGGCGCAGGCTATCCTGCATAGAAGGGGCGAGAATCGCCGTCGCGGAATGAAAGGCAAACGTGACAAATACAGCAGGAAATTTGCATTCAGCAGCATGCTGGAATGTGCGTTTTGTAAAAGCAATTTCTCGCGGCGGAGCTGGCACAGCGGAACTCCACACGAAAAGTCAGTTTGGCAGTGCGTCACCTCTACCAAAAAGGGAAAGAAGCTCTGTCCTCACAGCAAAGGCTTGGATGAGAAAATAATTGAGGACGCCTTTGTGGAGTCGTACAAATTGGTATGCCGCAATCATACGGACATTATTGATGAGCTGATGAAAAGAATGGAAGCTGTGTTCAGCGACCAGAATAGTCAAAGACGGCTGAATAAATTGATCACCGACATTCAGGCATTGGAGCAAAAACGCTGCAAGCTGATCGATCTGTGCTTGGATGAAAAAATCGACCGGGCAACTTACGAGCAGAAATATGCGGAGCTGGACGCTTCGTTGTCGGGATTACTTGAAGAGAAGTCTCAGTTGGAGCAATCCGCACAAGAAGAAATCGATACGGGCAAGCGGCTGGAGCATTTTCGCAAGGTGCTTCGCACGAACGAGCTCTTGCCATCGTTTGATCGCAGCGTATTTGAAAGTATTGTTGATAAAATCATCATCGGCACGAACGCCGATCCAGAGCAACCTAATCCATACAAGCTGACCTTCGTATACAAAACCGGTTTTCATAACAGCGTTCAAGGCAAAACGTGCAGTCCATTTCAAAAAAAGTCGCTGAAAAATGAAGGGAGTGAATTGTGTCCCTATTCCAAGCACGACACATGTGGAAAGTGTTTGTTTGTTGGTGAGGGATGGAACAGAAGGCTGAAATGCCTTGATATATAAGGGGATTTGTCTGTAGTACAGGTATTTTGATATTGGTATAACAGCGGGGTATTTGCGGCTTTGGTGCTAAATTGGTGCTAATCTTTGGAGAGACGACGTCGTTAGGGTGCTAAAGCGTCGTCTCTTTTTATGCTTTCGTTTTGCGGGCGTTGGGAATAAATAGAATATCGCTTACTTTATTCGCAGCATCTTTATCGGCTTCCTGTAAGGCATGACCGTATATATTCATAGTTGTCGTAATATTCCCATGCCCCAGGCGTTCGGAAATGACCTTAGCATGAACGCCCTTATTAATTAACAAAGTGGCTGCCGTATGGCGAAGATCATGGAATCTGATGTAACGAAGCTTGTTTTTCTTTAAGAAGGCCCGGAACCACAGGTAAGGCCGTTCGTGATGGAAAGCCTTGCCGTCGGGATGGGCAAATATAAAAAGATGTTCTCCCCCTTGCCAATCTTCTATGGCCTTTCGTTCTTCGCTTTGATATCTTTGGTACTCGTTTTTCACCATGTTATTCGGTGCAGTAATGGAATATGAAAGAATTTATTCATACTCACCGTATTGTACACACTAAGATTGTCAACTTCTGAGATCATTAAATCCCCCAATGGCAAAGAACAAGACTAAAAAAAGAAGCGATCACCCACTAGAAAACGTGAGTTGATCGCTTCTCTTATTGTATCGAGTATCATTTTACGTAAGCATCGGTAATAACAACCTTTTCTGTTGTAAGATTAACCCTTTTACTATCCATTGTTCCATAGATTTGAATATCCAAATAATCAACGTCAGAAATAGTGGATATATCAATTTGTTTGAACTTATCAGACTCATTCACCGTAAATTTCTTCAATTCCACTTTATTCTTTTGATCTGAAACAACAATAGTCGCTGGACTACCTATTACTCCAACTCTAAACGAAAGATTTTGAAACTTTGCATTTAATCTGAAATTCATTGTGCTTGGTAGAATGTCATGTGGCTTTAATGAATAGAATCCTTCATTTATGGTTTCACCATGAATTGAAAGGATATCCGCATCTCTGGATGTCACAGCAGTAGAACTACCACCTGCTCTGAATCGGTCAAGCTTCTCTCCCTTACCTTCTCGCTGACCAAGCAGTATTGTACTGGTCAAGTCATCGTAGCTTACTGCTACACCCAATGCTTGGCTCAAAGCACGAACAGGAAGATAAGAATAACCATTATAGATAATTGGATTCAGCTTATTCCCTTCACTATCCGTAGGAAGAAATTGATTTCCATTGAGCTTGATGTTGATGGATTGATTAATATATGCGGCAATCTCTTTCAAATTCGTTTCCGCCGATACCCCAGTAAAAGTACCGAAGGCGAATGCACCGCATAAGAGCATTGTTGTTGTAATGATTGTTTTTCTTTTCATAGTGAAGACTCTCCTATATGTAGTTTCAAACATTTCTTGTCAGTTACATAGTACCCTACAAAAGCGTCAGCTGGATATGCTATTTTTTCTAGTTACCAAAACAATAGAACTCACAGCTAACTTCACGCTAATATGAATGAGCGACTCTCCGACCAACTCGGAGAGTTTTTATTTTCGCTTCATAAATCACGTTAAGGAGATGATTCAAATGAATGACAATGAACTATGACAAGCGTACACGGGTTCAAGAAGAAATATGGAACCTCTATTAGATTCATTGCTACCTCATGTGGTGTATCCAGAGAACACATAAGTAGATGGCTAGGGAATAGTGCTTCCATGATTTCGGATGTATTGAAGAAAAAAATCAAAATTCTTATTAAAGGGGAAATAATGTGAAATGATTACAGTAAACTCGGTTGATGCAACAAAACTTATGGAAAGAGCCAGACCTCGCGAAGACACTCAATAAGGTTATAAATAATCTATTAACCCTAAAAACGTACAAGACAAGTTAAACCGAGTAAGCTGTTAATATTCCTCAAATTCCTCGTTCATTTTACGCCCTCCTGCTTGAAGGACTCCAACAAAGCATCCCACTCTGCCCAGAGACGTTCAATATAGGCTCTTATGGATCCTCTACGGTCTGGCAGGACATTTACCTTGGAATGTTCCAAAGCGAGCTTACAATGGCGCTGAGCGATCTGTAGCAATCGTTGGGTAGTTGCATTATCAAGGTCAATGTGAAACATTGTCATTTTAGTCCCCCCATTAAACCTTGTTTTATCTTCACTCCATTCAGCGGACTATGCAAACGTCCAATCTGTAAAATGTCATCTTGCTCTAATCCCCTTAAATACTTCGAAGTTATTTGCGTATCAAAATGACCCATTAGCCTACTCAAACTATAAATATCAATGCCATTTCGCAACTGCTTCTGGGCGAAATAATGACGACAATCATGAGGCGAACACCTAACTTCTTTTCTTACCCCAGCATTACTGCAATGTTCTTTCAAAATTTTATTAATGCGGGAGCGAGACAATCTTACAGCTGCTTCGTACCTCCTCATGTACTTCCGCATGATATTGCTTATATACACCAGACGCTGTTTAGAGCCTTTCCCATGAATTAAAATGTGTCTCCTTGCTATATCATTGTTTTTGATGTTACACAGCTCAGAGACCCTTATACCAGTGTCAAAAAGCATAATAAGAATTAGTTTGTCGCGGACATTAGAATACGTCTCTTCTTTCAGGTCATTTATTATCCGCGACACTTCATCATCATTGAAAGTGACGATGACCGTCTTCTCTTCTTTGAGATTTCGAATCCTACGCATCGGGTTATCCTGTTCATCGATAAACTCTTCGCTCACCAAATACAGAAAAAACACTTTTAACGTAGCAATGTTATTATTTATCGTTCTGTTCGCTTCCCTCCCGATACGCTGACACTCCTGTATATACTTTTTGATATGAAGCTGAGTCACTTCCTCTGTTTCAGTAACACCTAACACCTCAACCGTGAACTTCTCCCATCTGTGCAGTCGAAACATGCAGAGATCAACGTACATCTTGTCTCTACCCAAAATTTCTTGATTTAGCTTAAAATCATCAATCAGTTCATTGATACTCCCTTCTATTTGCTAAACAACGCAGATAAAAGAGAGTAATTTTTTGCACTCTATTGTTGCAGGTGAACTCGCGATTTCAATACCGTCACCGTTGGAAAGCCTTATGTATCAAGGCTTCAAAGCGATTAACGACATAAATGTTCCCAGTCTATTCCCACGCAATATGGCGGGGACGGACAGCCATGGTCCTTAGCGCTTCGTATCATTCGTGAGTTGGCAAAGGTGGATGCTTCACTCGCGCATGTACTGGGCTACCACTTCTTCATGCTGATACAAGCACATTACAAAGGCTCTCGGGAGCAACAAGCTTTTTTCTACACAGAAACAGCCAAGCACAACTGGTTCTGGGGGAATTCATCCAATCCCTTAGAGCGCAGCATTATGGGTAAGAAAGCCGCGGACGGCGCAAATGTATCTGGTAAAAAAGGCTTCAGTTCGGGATCGCAGGATTCAGATATGCTGCTGATTTCATGGAATGATGATGTGTCGGGTGGATTTCATGTAGGGGTTGTTCCGACTTCTCGGAAGGGGAAGTCCTCGTAGAAAACCACGAAATACTGGATATTGATTCCAGGAAACATTACGCTTTTTCCACACTAGACCCTATTCTGTCGCAATCGATCTGGCGAATATATTTGTCGGAAGCGCTGAGGGAGCTATTGCGGAAGCCAGAAATTATACGTTGACCAAGTCCCGCCCATGCATCGCTTCGGGTGTAGATCAAGCGGCTCAAGATCCGTTCATCCTTCGCCAGTACGGGGAGTTCTGGTTAGAGCTCCAAGGCGCGATACTTCTGGTTGAACAAGCCGCCAACAATCTGGACGAGATATGGGCTAAAGAATTCAAATTAACGGAGCTGGAGCGTGGGGAATCAGCTGTCCTCATCGCTACCGCGAATGCATTTGCCGCCAAAGCGGGGTTGGCCATCAGCAGCGGCATCCTTGAAGTAACAGGCGCCCGCTCCACGGCTTCACAATATGGGTTTGATCGATTCTGGCGCAATGTCCGAACACATACGCTCCATAATCCAACCGTATACAAGCTGCGTAACATTGGGAATTGGGTGCTGAATGGAGAAATTCCCGAACCGGGCGTTTATTCGCAAACAGGTTTCTAAAACGGACGGCTATAGCCAGCCCGATGGAATGTACGGTACATTCCATCGGGCTTTTGTATGAGCGAAAATAACTAAAATGTTGATTTGTGAATACTAACATGTTAGCCTCTGAATAAGAACATGGATCACTTAAGGGGTCAGGCCGAAGCGGGCTGGAATACGAGAAACCTTAAGTCATAGAAAGGCGGTTTTTGAAGTGAAAAGAGAAGAGGCTTATTTGTATATGCGAGATCGGATCATCGACCGTACATGGGATGTGGGGAAGTCGATCAGTGTCAACGATGTATGCGCGATGCTGGGCATGAGTCGTACGCCCGTACAAGAAGCCCTGACGCGGTTGGAACAACAAGGGTATGTTTCCATTACGCCGCAGGTGGGGGCATTTGTCCGCAGGCCCGCTTCAGAGGAAGTGTTCGAACGGCTGCTGACGCGTGCGGCGCTGGAAGCCGTTACCGCAGAGTGGGCAGCGCTTAGAATCACCGCAAAACAGTTGGATGCCATAGAGGCTATACTCGGACAAATGGAGCAATCCGGACTGACCTCGCATGAATACGCGAATCTGAACCGGGAATTTCATCGGACCATCCATTTGGCTTCGGGCTTGTCTTACGTTCAGCGTTTGGTCGAGCAGCACTGGGATTATCTGGAGTATGCGGCGGAAACGGATCAGTTGTTCATGGACGGCCAGATCAAGCGTTCCCTTGCCGAGCATAGGATGATATTCCACGGTCTGAAGGACGGAAACGGGGCCTTGACCAAGCAGCTTATGGAAAACCATATGGTGCGGGTCGCCCACCATTTAAAACGGCAAAATGAATTAACAGAAAATATTGACAACTCATGACTAAAATGTTAGCATTCAATAAACGCAGCAAATGACATAATTAACCAGCTTAAATACAGGGAATATAATGAAAAGGAGGAAAACTAAAATGTTAGTATTGAAGATTCCTTGACTTGATCACATGCCGAAGAAAATTCAGAGCTTGGATAAGTGATTACGGTTGAATCATCTTGAAATAGGAGGCGCCCAATATGCAGGAAGCTATTCAGGAGAAATATGTTCATGTTCACGGACTGAACACCCATTACTGGGAGGTAGGGGAAGGCGAGCCGATCATTTTTATTCACGGGGGCGGCGCCGGTGCTGACGGATGGGGGAACTGGAATCACCTCATGCCGCAGTTTGCGAAAGAAGGATACCGGGTACTCGCCTTGGATATGGTAGGGTTTGGATCTACCGAGTCCCCCGATCCACAGAACTATGAATACTCGAATGATAATAGGGTCAAACATGTAATCGCTTTCATTGAGGCTTTGGATTTACAGCAGGTCCATCTGGTTGGCAATTCAATGGGGGGAGCCGCCTCGCTTGGTGTAGCGATCCAACGACCCGAGCTGGTTCAAAAAATAGTATTGCTTGGATCAGCGGGCCGTCACAGACCGAAGGAAGGAGAACAAAGCAAAGCGCTGCTAACTCTTCAAGATTATGAATACGGCTGGGATCAAATGTATCAAATCGTCCGTTCCTTAACGAATGACCGTTTTGAAATCAGTGATGACCTGGTGAATTACCGTTTGAAATTCACAGCCAAGCCGGAGGTGATGCGCGCCTATCAAGCTACAATGAAATGGGTGAAGGAGAACGGCATGTATTATGAAGATGAAGAGTTGAGATCGATTCGTCACCACATCATGCTCATCCACGGCAAGAACGACAAGGTCGTTCCAGCCGCAGATTCCTGGGAAATTCTCAACCTCGTAGATAATGCTTCCTTATATGTGCTGCCTAATTGCGGACACTGGGTGATGCTGGAATACCCTGAGCAATTTACGGAGGCGACGGTTCGCTTTTTGAAGACTCCATAACCAGCCAAGCATATGCTTGCAAACCCTTGATCTAATTTTAGAGAGGAGTTTTGAAGATGGCTACGGACGAAAGCAAATTATCGCGGGCAGAGGCTGCTTTGGAATTGTTCCGTTCTAAATTGCAGGAGGGATTGATTCCGAGTCATATTTTCAACGATGCGGAAATATTCGAATTGGAGAAAGACCGAATTTTCACGAAAGCCTGGATGTTCTTGGGCCATGAATCGGAAATCCCGAACCCGGGCGACTATGTAGTGCGATATATCGTGGATGACAGCTTTATTGTGATCCGAGACGAGAACGGCGGCGTCCAGGTTTTGTTCAATTCATGTTCGCATCGCGGTATGCAGATCTGCAACGTGGAGATGGGCAATACCTCGCATTTTCGCTGTCCCTACCACGGCTGGACTTATAAAAACAATGGAAATCTTGTCGGGGTTCCTTACGGCAAGGAGTTGTACGGCGACGGCCTCCATAGGGACCAATGGGGCTTAAAGAGCGCGGCAAAGTACGATACTTATCATGGGATGATCTTCGCATGTCTGGATCCGGATGCGGTATCGCTGGACGAATATTTGGGCGGGTTCAAATGGTACCTGGATATTTATTTGAAAAAGAGCGAGCAGGGCTTGGAGGTTGTAGGCGCTCCTCAGCGTTGGGTCGTGGATGCCGATTGGAAATTAGGGGCTGATAATTTCATTGGCGACGGATATCATACCGGGGTGAGTCACCGAAGTACGATTGAAATCGGAGTCCTTCCGGGACCGAATGCCGATTTTCATAAAGATGGCGTTCAAGTCTATGCCGATCCGGGCGGCGCCGGGTTTATTTACTCGCCTCCGCAATCGTTTAACGGATATCCCCCCAACATTGTGGAATCGCTCAAAAGAAATCTGAAGCCGGAACAAGTCGAGCTGCTGATCGGGAATGAGAATTATCATTTTTTCCCATCGCATGCCGGTATGTTTCCGAATCTCAGTCTGCTCAATGCGCCGGCAATTATAGAGCAGGGCGGGCGCCCGGTACCTTATTTAACGATGAGGACGTGGAACCCGATCGGCCCGGGCAAGATCGAAATCTGGTCCTGGTTTTTAGTCGAGAAAGACGCTCCGGACTGGTTTAAGGAAGCCTCCTACCGGGGTTACGTGTTAACTTTCGGCTCTTCCGGGACGTTGGAACAGGACGATACGGAAAATTGGCGGAGCATTTCCAAGGTAGCCAAAGGGTCCATGGCAAGAAATCATTTATTGAATTACCAGATGGGGATGACGTCGGGGATACAGCCTTTGACAGATTGGCCGGGCCCGGGTACAGCATACCCGAAGGCCTATCTTGAAGCGAATTCCCGGTCTTTTTATGGCAAGTATCTGGAATACATGGAGCGTGCGTAACTATCATTCGAAAAAATGGAATCGCTTACAAAATTCATGATATAGTGTGTTTATAAGTCCTATGCCTTTGAAGGGGGATGAAGGTATGAAGCTGGAGATCAAGGACCAAAGCTACATGGAAATTTGTAATTTCCTTTTTCACGAAGCCGATCTGCTGGATACTGGAGCTTTTCGTGAATGGCTCAGTCTGATGACGGATGATTTAGTGTACCGGATACCGCTGCGAGTGACCAAAGAGGTGGGGCAAGGCTTTGGTTTTCTCGACAGCATGTCCCATATGGACGATACTTTCTATACTTTGGAGAAGCGCGTTCACCGGCTTGAATCCGAATACGCTTGGGCGGAAATTCCCCCTTCCCGGACGCGGCATTTCGTGTCGAACATCAGGGTTCGGCCGGGGGGCAATGACAGCGAGGTGCAGGTTGATTCCAATCTGCTTTTTTACCGCAGTCGAGGGGATTCTCCGGCTTTCGACATCCTGTCCGGGAAACGGCAAGATGTTCTGCGCTGGGTAGACGGCAATTGGAAATTGGCGAAACGCACGGTACTTCTGGATCAGACTACCTTGGCGACGCACAATCTGTCATTTTTTATGTAGATAAGGGGGAACAGGCATTGGAATCCTTTAACCAAGAGGGCGAAATGGTAATTTCCAACGAGTTTGCCATGGTTACAATACGCAAGGTGAATACCCGTAATGGGATTCGCTTGGAGATTCGTTCCCCGAAACTAGGGTATCAAATTTTACTCGATCCTATGGAGCTTGAAAGTATAACGTGGCAGCAAAAAGCTGTATTTTCTCAATTTCTGGAAACTCCTTTTGGATCGAAAGCCCATCATACCTAGCAGCAACAATATGGAAGAGGGAGGGTTTGCGGATGGGATGGTTGGATGGAAAGGTTGCTTTGGTGATTGGCGGGGGGTCCGGCATTGGTCGCGGCGTGGTGGATACTTTTGTTCAGGAAGGAGCATCCGTAGCCGTTTTGGAGATCAATCCCCAGAAGGTTTCAAGCTTGCAGGGTTTGGGAGCTTCGGTCAAGCCTGTTCAAGGAGACGCTACCGTTTATGAGGATAATGAACGGGCGGTTGGGCAAACGACAGACGCTTTTGGCCGGTTGGATATTTTGGTGGTATGCGTGGGCGTGTGGGATTACTTCGCCGATTTGCCGAATATACCGGCCGGGAAAATTAGCAGCGCGTTCGATGAATTATTCGCCGTCAATGTCAAAAGCAACTTGCTCAGCGCGAAAGCAGCTTTGCCCGAGCTGTTAAAAACTGAGGGGAGCATCGTGTTGACCGTATCCAACTCGGGCTTTTATCCGGCTGGAGGAGGCCCTCTGTATGTGGCTTCCAAGTTTGCCGTACGCGGTTTGATTACAGAGCTGGCTTATGAATTAGCCCCCAAGATTCGGGTGAACGGAGTAGCCCCGGGCGGCACCATAACCGATTTGGCAGGGCTAAAAAGCTTGGAGCAGCATCACATGTCGATGGCCGCCGTACCTAATCTTCCTGACATCATGCGGTCCACCACGCCTCTGCAGGTCGTAGGTACGCCGGAGGATCACGCCTGGGCTTATGTGTACCTTGCTTCGAAGGAACGCTCGAGAACCGTAACGGGAACCATTATTCATTCTGACGGCGGCATGGGCGTTAGGGGAGTCGGTAAAGTCGCCGGCTTATTGCAAGATTAACTAAATAAATTTCAGGAGGGTTCACTATGGCAGCTGAAATTGCAAAACTGGGGCATACCGCGCTCGTCACGCCTAACATGGAGAAGTCGTTGTGGTTTTTTCGCGATGTGATTGGTTTGGAAGAGGTTGACCATCAGGGGGATACGGTGTTCCTGCGCGCTTGGGGTGACTGGGAGCATCATACGCTCAGTCTCACGCCGGGCAGCGAAGCGAGAGTGGACCATATGGCCTGGAGGGCTAAACAGGCGAGTGATGTAGACCTGTTCGCAGAACAATTGAAGGCGCAAGGCACCCCAATCCAATGGATCGAACCAGGCGAAGAAAAGGGGCAGGGCAGGGCGATCCGGTTCCGGCTGCCTAATGGCTATCCTTTTGAAATTTATTATGACATCGAAAAACCGAAAGCCCCGGAGGACAAGAAATCCCGGCTTAAAAATAACGTGTACCGCCCATCTAACGGAATCGCGCCCCGCCGCATTGATCATGTGAATGTGTGGACATCCAATCCGGGTGAAGTTCATCAGTGGTTGTCCGACAACATGGGATTCAAGATGAGGGAATCGGTCCGCTTGAGCAACGGATTCGTGGCCGGAGGCTGGATGAGCGTCACACCGCTGGTTCACGATATCGGCGTCATGCTTGATCCGAAAGGACAGTCCAGCCGTCTTCACCATCTGGCCTACTATATGGACAATGTGACGGATATCCTGCGTGCAGCCGATATTCTGCGGGAATACAATATTCCGCTCGAAATGGGTGGACCGGGACGCCACGGCATCAGCCAAGCCTTCTTTCTTTATGTGAAGGACCCCGGAAGCGGGCATCGACTCGAGCTGTTCAGCGGTGGCTATCTGATTTTCGATCCGGATTGGGAGCCGATCGAATGGAGCGAGCAGGAGCTGGACAGCGGGCTGATCTGGTACGGACCGCAAGGCTCTATGGAAGATACCACCCCGTGTTAAACACGGAGGGAGAGGAGTAAAACATCCCATGATAACGAACCAAAGCTTTCTCCCTTTAACGGGCCAAGAATACCTGGAAAGCTTGAAGGATGGGCGGGAAGTGTGGCTTGACGGCGAACGCATTAAGGATGTAGGGGCTCACCCGGCTTTTCGAAACTCGGCGCGAAGCGTGGCCCGCTTATACGATGCTCTTCATGACCCGAAGTATAAAGATGTCCTGACGACGGAAACCGATACCGGATCAGGGGGGTATACCCATAAGTTTTTTCGTTCCAGTCATAGTGTCGACGACTTGATCGGAGCGCGCGATGCGATAGCCGAATGGTCCAGACTTGGTTACGGCTACATGGGCCGCAGTCCCGATTTCAAAGCCGCGTTCTTGGGCGGACTGGGACCTGATTCGGAGTTTTACGGCCCCTACAAAAGCAATGCCGTACGATGGTACCGGGAAGCGCAAGAAAAAGTATGGTATTTCAATCATGCGTTTATTCATCCGCCGGTGGACCGCCATAAACCGCTGCATGAAGCGGGCGACGTCTTTGTCCATGTCGAGCAAGAAACCGATGCCGGACTCATCGTCAGCGGCGCGAAGATGGTTGCTACCGGTTGTATGCTGACCAATTATACGTTTGTTGCGCATTATGGCCCGGTGCCGGTGCAAAAAGAGGAATATGCGCTGGCGTTCATCGTAGAAATGGGCTCTCCCGGCGTCAAATTATTGTGCAGACCTTCCTACGAGATGACGGCTGCGGTTACAGGCTCGCCGTTTGACTATCCGCTTTCCAGCCGGTTTGATGAAAATGACGCCGTACTTATTTTTGACAAAGTGCTCATTCCATGGGAGAACGTGCTGGTTTACCGCGATATGGAGAAGGCCAACTCGTTCTTGCTCCATTCCGGATATTCCAATCGGGCCGGATTGCATGGGAGCACCCGCCTGGCCGTGAAGCTGGACTTTGTGTCAGGCTTGCTGCTCAAAGCCATTGAAATGGCAGGTACGAATCAATTCCGCGGCGTTCAAGTCCAAGTGGGCGAAGTTCTCGCTTGGCGGGATATGATGTGGGCCTTGTCTACGGCGGCTGTCAAAGATCCAACCCCCGGCGCGAACGGGTCCCTGCTGCCTAACATGAATGCTACGTTGGCCTACCGCGTATTCGGCGGCATGGCGTGGACGAAGGTGAAGGATATTGTGGAGAATGTGGTGGCCGGGGGACTCATCGTACAGCCTTCCAGCACGGAAGATTTCAAAAACCCGGAAATTCGGCCGTATCTGGATAAATATTTCCGCGGATCGAATGGCTATGATGCCGTCAGCCGGAATAAGCTGATCAAGCTGCTGTGGGACGCCATGGGAAGCGAATTCGGGGGCAGGCATGAGCTTTATGAACGCAATTATACGGGAAATCATGAGAATATCCGGTTGGAAGTTCTGGGCATGGCCATGGGTACCGGAGAAGCCGATAAGCTTAAAGGCTTCGTTGACCAATGCATGAGCGAATACGATCTGGAAGGCTGGACCTCGGACCGGTGGGTCAACAACGACGATATGCGTCAATATTCGAAAGTGTAATGAATAGGATGGAGTAAAAGTTTTCCCCTTCCAACGATCTTGGGAGGGGATTTTTTGTTTCTTATATCTTCATGCGGCTAACGGATTCTTAGGCGCAAGATCAAATCTAGATTAAATCAGATGAACGATAGAAGGACTTTAGAACTACTTGTCGAAATGTCAGAAAAAAGGATATTTTTGTTGATTATGACTTTAACAAGAAGTGGTGCAGTCATGTTGAGTCTATTTGTGGGGGAGTGATTGATTTGCTTGTCCGTTAAGCTTGAACTTCAAAGCAACGAGATTTATTGAATTTTACGAGAACAGATGAAGTGCTGGAAGGGGATTATGCATGAACCGTTTAGGAAGATGGAAAGCAAGTGAAAGGGCGGCCGCGTTCTGCAAGTCAAAGAGGCGGGTCGTTACACTTTTAATCCTTGCAGCACTTATGAGTTGCTTCTTTGTTCTCCCTGCAGGAGCTTCTTCCGGGCAGCAGGAGATTGTCTTTATCGATGCCAACGTTAAGGACGCGCAGGTTCTTGCAGAAGGGGTTCGACCGGGTGTGGAGGTCGTCTATCTCGACAGCGGGCAGGACGGTGTAAAACAGATTGCCGATGTTATGGCTGTGAAACACAACATGGCTGCCGTTACCATTATTTCTCACGGTGCGCCGGGAAAGGTTTTTTTGGGCAGCAGTATACTGTCTGCAGAGAGCCTGGACAACTATGATTCACAGCTTAGGACCATCTCCAAGTCATTACAGAAAGAGGGGGAAATACTCTTTTACGGATGTGATGTCGCTCAAGGAACCGTGGGTCATCACTTCGTCCATCGTTTGGGGGAAATTACGGGGGCTGTTGTCGCAGCATCGACAGATGCCACGGGTTCATCATCTTTGGGCGGAGATTGGATACTTGAAGTTTCGACAGGAAAGGCCGTGGCGCAATCGAGTCTAGATCCCTATGTTGTAGACGGATATAATGCGCTTTTGTCTGTGACCTACGACGCCACCACGTTTGAGAACATCAATGGCACCGGTACAAGTGTAACCGATGGAAACTTTATCTTTACCGGGCTGGATGCCAATGGAAAAAATAAAATCAGCGTTGATAGTTACGGGATTTACTTGGGGGATCCAAACGATTTATCCATCGCGGGAGAGGGAACCATTCACATCGCTCCCGCGACCAGCGGAACCGTTTTTTCTATAGAGTCGCTAACCGTAAATGCTTCTGCAGGGACAGAGTACAAATTTGAAGTGAAGTTTGACAACTCTTCTATCCCAGTCGCAACGGTGACTGTAAACAACGCAACTAAAGACAAGCAGCTTGATGGTTGGAACTTCAAAACGATTACGTTCGAACCATCGGTAACAGTCAGTACCATTCACGTTACCATTAAGGGTGCTCGAGACATTGGCAGCTCTACGTCAGTGGCTCAATTCGTAATCGGGAGCCATCCCAAAAAACCTCCCATCGTCAGCACAGACGCGGCGAGCAGCGTTTCCGCCACAGGCGCGACGCTGAACGGAACGGTTAACGCTAACGGAACAGACACCACCGTCAGTTTCAAATACGGCACGAGCGTGAGCTATGGCACGAGTGTCTCCGCCACCAGCGGCAGCCCTGCTTATGCGAATGCCGGCAATACGACGGCGTCCCATTCTCTCTCGGACTTGACGCCTAACACCACTTATCATTACCGTGTTAAAGCTGAAAATAGTGCCGGAATAACCATATATGGTGACGACCAGACCTTTACCACCTCTGATGCGAGCGCCGCACCGACGATTACGGGGCAGCCAAGCGATAAGTCGGTTAACGAAGGCAGTGATACGAGTTTCACCGTTGCTGC
>NZ_BIMH01000068.1 GCF_004000985.1 Paenibacillus validus NBRC 15382
GAGACACATAAATGCCTAAGGGTTTATGTGAGGAGGTCATTCACATAATCCCGGGGTAAACCAGCTTTACCAGAGCCGGTTTCCCGAACCCCCTCGCCGAGTTTACCAGACAAGGCGGGGGGGTTTTTATTTTCCCGAATGTTCAATTGAGAAAATTCTACCATTTGCCCCGCCGCTTGTCTATAAAATTATGTTATATTCTGCTAGAATCTCTTTTTTAATGCGGTTCTGCTCCCAGCGTATCCGCATCGCTTCGGAATGGTTTCGCCGCATGATCGCGTTCAACCAGGAGGCCGATAGGCTCGTTATACGTCGATCCGCTGCGAATATCCGCTTCACGTCCTCGGCCGTTTTCACCTTTTCGCTTGCTGCTGTTTTAATCGTCCATCCCTCCCGCATTCCTGGCATACACACGTTTGTTTTCTTCCGGCTGTAGCCGCACATAAACGTCATACGGTACAGCTTCCAACGGGAACAAGTAGTACACCCATTTGTTTCGGCGAACCTTATTATCAGCGTATTTGCGCCGCTGGTGGGCCGTCAGGAGACCGGACGATACCGCGATTTGCTTGACCACTCGGCAAATCTCCTCAAGCAGCTGCATGACGTCTTCCTGGTGGAACTTCTGTGTCATGACGCTGAACGCGATCGGATGCACCGCGTTACCTTTCCAGTACTGCCGGTAAGCCCAGTTATGGGGATTCATGCGCTGCTGTTCAGCTGACATGTTCGAGTTCCTCCTTGGCGAGCGTCTGAATGTCCATATGCTCCGCGCGGTATTTCCTCAGAGCTGCCATATGACGCTTGTCCAGCTCCTCAAAAAACTCTTTATCTTTACCCATGGGCGGCATTTGGTAAGGCAGGATCATGGAATACGTGTTGTACAGGTTAAGCTTCGCTACCTTTAAGACGGATGAGCGTGGCAACACCCACCGGTTAATGAGCTTTCCGTAATCGCCGTACTGTTTCGCCTGGAAGTCATAAATGTAGTTCATGATCGTGCCGCTCTTTGACTTGTGGCAGCGAATCAGAACGTCCGTCATATTACGAATCCGGCTATCGATGTTGGCAAAGCTCGGCAGGATGAAGATGAACAGGCTGTTCATTTTACGTACGTAGTTTATAACCTTGGTAATGGTGATTTGCCCCGATCCGGCCCACTGCCGGTTATCATAATTGACCTGTGATTCGTCAAAGAGAACAATGCTGCCGTGCGCGCTGGCGATCCGGTACCAATCCGTATAGTGGTCGAACAGGTACGCGCCACGCAGCGGGAAGTTTGCGAACAGTTGCGCACCGCTGGCCATCGCCCATTGGTGCGCCTTGATGCATGCCGTAATTGATTTCCCTTGCCCGTACCCCCCCTCAATGCCGATTATAAAGGCCATGCACTACACCCCCTCTAAATACATGTGCCCATTTCATGCCGAGATCACCGCCACTTTCAGCTTACCGGTTATATCCTTGATCTTGTCCATGTGGTACATGATCTTGTTCTCGTTGTTTTCCTGTTGAAACTCGTCCTCAAGATCGGATATGTGTTCCTCCAGCTGCTCGAACAAATAGTTTTTCAAGTCCTCGCTCATCGCTGTCCGTCACTCTCCTTTTTCATTTTCTCGTAGGTTTTGGAATCCACCGAGATCGGCCGCGGGATCAGCGCCTCGATGACTCGGATGAAGAAGCCGCTCGGCGCGACCTTCTGCGCGTCGTTAACGATATGATCAATGATTGATTGATACGTCTTCGCACCCTTATGCAGCGGCCTTTTCTGCAAGTCCATCAGGTATCCGACCGCTTGCATCTGTTGCGGTGTGAGCGGCTGCACCTTGTCCTTTAGCGTGTCGATAACCTGTTTCACGCTGTCGATCATCGGTGCCGCCTCGGAGTATAAATCCGGCGTCATCGTGCCTTGAATGTCCGGTGCTATAGGATGCTGCATATTACTTCACCATCCCTATAATCGCCAGGATAACCAGCGCGATGATCAGAACCCAGGTCAGCCCGTTCGGCTTGCCGTTCGGAATGTTCTTGCCCTGATAAAGGTACGCCTGGCCGATGACGATGTTCTTCTCCACTTCTAGCAGATGCGCCGTTTCTTTTAGGTACGGAAGCCCCGCATGATAAACATAAGTAAGTCCTTTATCGCTGTTGTACACCTGGGCGTCGGAGAGCGGCAAAACGTACTTCTCCGTGACGATCCGGTTCGATAGTAATCTTTCTACCGGCAGCACATCGCAAACGCGCGCTGTGCCCCCCGTATGCGTCCACTCCTCGGTTTCTTGGTCGTAGGTATAGTTATAATCTCCGATCATGATCACGCGCCCCAGGTTTACCCCCTGTTGTTCTTTCTTCGCCACGGCGACCACCCTTCCTCAATCTTATTTTTAAAGTACACACCGACCACAAACGGAATCAGGAGACCGAAGCCTACCCCAAAACCGACAGCCGTGAAATATTGGAATACGAGACTTAAACCGTTCGGTGCTGTTGGCATGTCTTCACCCTTCCCTTGAGTCTTTTCATTTGGGCTGGACGCCGCGATCCGGTGCAGCTAGTATCCGATCAGTGATCTCTTCCCCGCTGCCAGATCACCACAACCAGGAGGAACACCAGCGAGATCAAAGCGGCGGCCAGCTCTGCTTCCTGGTTAGGCTGCCGCTGAAGTTCGAACAATAATTCCGACCGCAAACACATCGCCACCTTACCAGAATTTAATTAACGCTTTAAACCAAAGTAAAACGCGGCTTATTTTCTGGATGTTGTCCAGTACATACAAGAACAGGAAAGCCGTTATAAGGCTCGTTATAACCGCCGTCCATTCATTGCCCAGGATCGAGAAGAAGCCGAAGTAATGATCGAGCCTGATCCCCTTGGCCGCTATCGTACCCACGCTAGCAAGCTTGGCATAACATTGGTCGAGGAATTGAATGATCGGCGAAAACAAGCTGTCTATGAAGTTTCGCAAGTCCCACCCTCACCTCATCTTTCCAATCTTCTGCATGGCTGCCCAGGCCGTGTAAATCCAAATAGCGAAGATGAATATGTAAGCTAGCTTATCGAGCTGCAGCATGGCAAATACGGGCTTTAAATTGTTAAATGCATCGGTATAGCTTGGCGGCAGGATCGTAGCTTGTCCGGTGTAACCGAAACCGGTTATCGTTTTAAAGAATCCGACGATCAGGCCGAGCAGCAGCCGGCCGACTCCGACCACTAGCATGATGACTTTGACCAGGACTAGGCCGAGTATGTAGAAGAAATAAAAGATAGCGCCCAGGAAGTCTAAAATCGGCTGTAACAGCTTCCCTATTCCGTTCAGTATCCATAGTCCCAGAGAATTCAGAAGGCCGAACAGATAGCCAAATCCGTCGGCTATGGCACTAAACATACCGGCGGTCCCCGATTGCTCTATAAAT
The DNA here is from genome assembly GCF_004000985.1 of Paenibacillus validus NBRC 15382. GTDB lineage: Bacteria > Bacillota > Bacilli > Paenibacillales > NBRC-103111 > Paenibacillus_G > Paenibacillus_G validus. The sequence continues at coordinate 3,414 of NZ_BIMH01000068.1, forward strand.
CAGGTCTATCAAACGATCAGCAGATGAGAGAGCGAAGAATAAAAGTAAAAATGGTGCGGTAGCGATCAAATACGCTACCGTTGCCTCTGTAAGTTCTTGTGGAGTCATCGATATAACCTCCCTTACTTAAATGAGTTACGAACCAAATCAAATACTTTAGGAGCAACTTGATTAAATACGATCCCGAGCAGCACGAACGCAGCCAAGAAACCGAAGATCTCGACGCTGTTTGTAAATATGTCAGCGGCTGAAAATCCAAAGTTTGCAGAACCCCCCGCAGGAATCCCCGTTACGGGTGCCGGTCCTGCTGGTGTCACGTTTACCGCACCTGATGCTTCCGATGATTGCCCACTTGCAAACTCTGCTTTTAAAGTAAAAGAATATTGCATCCCGTTTGATAATCCCGTTACTGTGTAAGTTGTTGTCGGGTGCGTTACCGTGGTTAAGTACACGCCATTCTTATAAATGTGATATTTTGTTGTTTTGTCTGTGTTAGCTGTCCAAGATAGCGTAACTTGACCATCTCCAGCAATTGCCTTCAAACCCGTTGGTTTTTGTGTAAGGGGTTCGGTTGGAATTACTGTTACCGCTTCAGATTTTACCGACTCACTACCATCTTCATCCTCTGCGGATATGCTAAAGCTGTATGTTGTTCCATTCGTTAGTCCCGTCACAGTGTATGATGTTGTCGGGTGACTTACCGAGTTGAGATAAATGCCGTTTAAATAAATGTGATATATCGTTGTATCGTCTGTATTTGCCAACCAGGTCAAAGCAGCTTGTCCATCCCCCGCCGTGACCGTTAATCCCGATGGTACAGTTGGTGGAATTTCCACTGGAGTAACCATAACCGGTGCGCTTTTTTCCGATTCCTTCCCATACGCATCCATTGCTGTTATTGAAAAACTATAAGTCGTCCCGTTCGTCAATCCAGTTGCCGTATAATATGTATTTGGATGTGTGACGGTTTGAAGATAAACACCATTTTTGTAAATATGATATTTTGTAGTATCATCTGTGTTCGCCGTCCAATTTAAATAAGCTTGTTTATCTCCTGCCGTGACCTCTAATCCGGATGGAACGGGTGGAGGAGGGGAAACAGGTGTTTCAGTTTTGACCGGACTCAGAGCCGATTCATTGTTCTTTATGTCCACGGAGCTAACTTGAAAGTTATACGCCACCCCGTTCGCAAGTCCCGTCACGGTGTAGCTAGTTGAAGTAATCGGTGTGGCGTTCAATTTTACCGAATCTTTATAAACGTAGTAGCCTTTGAGATCAGAATCACCAACCGGCGACCAGGTCAATGTTACTGATCCGTCCCCAGCGACAGAATTCAATCCATAAGGAACGGCTGGAGGGGCTGTATCAGGCGCCTCATATATGTTGACTTCTTGCAAATAGTAAGAGCCGCATGTATTTAAATTAAAGACAATAATCCTATTCGCTGTAATGTTATTAACTGGTACCAAGGCTCCCGTAGCAGCTATGTATCCCGTATCTCCGACAAACGCCCCGTTTAGCCGAAATTCTATCCTAGCTGAACAACCCGTGTTAGTCTTCACGCGTAAAGAACTAATAGTCTTTGTACTAAAAGAATATGAGTGGTTACTATAATTGGCATCGTTCCCAAAATACGTCGATGTTTCCTCGTTATTGTCCGTGGCGGCAGTTCCCGAGTTTATATTGCCGCTCCCCCCCCTCAAACCGCTCATACCATCGAGAATTCCTCCACTATAATCCGTAGCAGCCCAAACTAAACTCGCACCCCCATTAAAAAATGAAGTAAAAAAAAGAGCAGTCAGTGCAATTAATAAAACTCTGTTCCTCACCTTCCAACCTATATTCAAATCATTTTTCATTCCTGTTTTTCCTCCTTCATTGATTTCACTTCCCCATTTCACCCACCTTTCTATTAAATTAATGAGATTAATAATTTACTGGATATATTTATTTTCATTTTCATCCCGGCCTTCTACCCTTTCTATTGTTTCGTCCTATATGCAGGCATCGGAGATCCGCTAGTCGCGTTCGTGTCCGTGTACGTCGGCATCGGCGCGCTATTGGTGATTTGGTATGATCGATTCGGTTCAGCTGCCGTCGGATTTGCTTGCTTATAACCCGGCGCCGGAGTCGATGAATTTGTATTTCTGTTCTGGTAAGCTGGCGGCGTAACTGTGACTTCCGGCATTTCCTTGTACCCGATATCCGGTTCAGGCTCGGCTTCCGTTTTCGTATAGGTCGGAGCTGTTCGATCTGGATTCGGGTTATGCTGATACCCGCCCTGTTTGTCGTCCGTTGACATGTCGAGGGCCGTCATCGGGTCAGGAATCACGAAAGGCTGCGACCCACTAAAATCAGGTTCGAAGCTCGGCACGTTATCCGTAACGGACTGTTCGAATTTTGATGGCAAATCGGTCATCGTCGGAACGGCAGGATTGAATGTCGGAAGCTGACCAGGAGCGCTGACAGCTTTTTCTCTCGACTGCAATTCGTCGGCAATGATGTCGGCGTATTGCGGCATTTTGTTAAGCAGCTCGTTCCCGATTGCGGGTACGATTGTGTCGCGCATCACGTTCGCGACTTGCTGCCAATCCGGAGCCGGTGGAACGCTGTTTTTGATCATTTTCGACCATTCGCCCATGTACGTATCCCATTCAGGGCAATCAAGCATGTCGTTTATGATCTGGCAACCGTCGCAACTTTCGGTCGGTGTTCCACCGCCTCCTCCTGGATCGCCGCCGCCTGGTGTCTCTCCCGGGAGCAAGCCGCCGCCGTTAATATCGTCGGCTGCTCCCGATCCCCATGGATTTGTTGTCGATCCGGTGTTGTTTATCATCGGTTCCGTCACTAAAACGTCGCTCGTTCCCATGCTGTGACCGTCCGGGCCAACAGCGTTGATCGTGTACATACCTGGTTCCGTCGGATAATAGATCGTGTAAGGCGTGTCATTCCATTTCAATTCGAGGAACGCCCCATCTCGGTAAAATTCATAAGCAAGGGGCTCCGTTTTCCGAGGCCACGTTATTTCTAAAACTCCGGCCCCTGCGTTAACCAATTTTGCGTTCAAGTCATTATGTATAACGTATGGATAAGACTCGCAGCGGTTACTTTTAATATTCGTTGTGACCAAGTTCGGTATATGTCCAACCAATCCGCTGCCGTCGTAAAATTCAAGCCTATAGTTGCCGTTGCAAGACAGATAGAAAACGCCCGTAATTCCTGTAGAATCAAATTGTTTTTCGGCATGAGTGCCGGTTGAAGAATCAAAAATAAGCTTGATGGATACCGGCGGCCTTGAAAAGCCTCGGTTGTAAGTGACGACGTATTCGTCTCTAATTTCAAAATATTTTACGGTATTCTTCGGAATTGCCGTCGCGAATGCGCTAATTGGCTGTATCGTTATTAAAAGAAAAAGTGTCAGGATCAATATTCGTTTCAATTTTTCACCCCTTTCTTTCATGAAAAAAAGGGACGGGGATACCCCGCCCCCTGTTCGGGCCTTTTTCTTACTTGAATGCGTTGCGAACGAGATCGACGACTTTCGGCGCTCCCACGTTCAGGACGATGCCGAGCAGCACAAACGCAGCGAGGAAACCGAAAATCGCGACGCTGTTCGTCCAAATGTCAGCGGCTTGGAAGCCCCAAGATACAGATGTTAATCCAGAAAATAAGTCCATGTTTAATCTCTCCTTTGATTTTTGGTGTTAAATTCAAATATGTGTTATTGTGTCGGCAGCTTTTTACTTGAATGCATTGCGAACGAGATCGACGACTTTCGGCGCTCCCACGTTCAGGACGATGCCGAGCAGCACGAACGCAGCGAGGAAACTGAAGATCGCGACGCTATTCGTCCAAATGTCCGAAGCTGCGAATCCCCAGGATACCGAAGACACTCCATCGAACAAGTTATTTGGTGCTGGTGTAGTTGGCATTTTTCTACCTCCCGTTATAGTCTTTGTACTTTATATCATAGCGTTCTTGATCCGGTTGCCGTTTTTCATCCCTCGGAGCAAAAACGCGCCTGATAACTCTGATAAGGTCGCCAGCTGACTCAATCGCAGCCCACACGAGTACGAGCGGCATAATAAAAGCCAAGGCGACGAATAAGAACTGAAAAAACTGCCCCATGCGATCAGCATCGAAAAAATTAATTTGCGGCAGCATCTCCATCATCACTTACTCATCCTTCTAAAAGCGTTAATGATGACTTCCAGGAGGTGACCAGCAGAGGCGATCGCCACGGCTATGACCACGAATATGATCCCGAAACCGACCATTTTGATGAAGACCCACCAAAAGTAGTCCATATCCAGAAGACCGGTTAAGTCCATCAGCTAGTACCTCCTAACGAAAGTAATCAAACCAACTACGACAGAAAGAGACATCAACGGTACGAAGGTTATGTATAGCGTGAATTTCTGACTTAAAAACCAGAAAAACGCGAGTTGCAGCGGATTCATCTTCTACGCCTCATCCTCCTTAGCAAATTCGGGAGTATCCAAACAAAGGCGAAATAAGAGATCGGAATCATGAACACGGAATACAACGCTATGAGCTCGGACTCGGTAAGGATCGAATCAAACATTAAGCATTCCTCTCCATGATCAGAGTGTGCAGCCATTTCAGTACGAACAGCAGAACGAGAAGTAATAGCATGGTAGATAAGACTAATTCGCCAAGCGTCACCTGGTAAATAACGGTTAGCGTCGTTTCGCTGTCGAGATATATTTGCTGCGTTTGCGGTTGCGGCACTAAGTTCTGTTCCTCCATTGTGCCTCCTTTGAAAACGGCTTAAATCAAAAAATCCGCCTTTTGGCGGATTGATAAAAATCATGTATAAAGTATTCTTGAACGCTTAAAGAGCATCAAGTATACTTATAACACGGCGATATGCAGCCATTAGATGCATGTCGCACTAGAGAAAGTCCCTGCCGACCGCCAAGAAGTCAGGGGCTTTTTCGTTTATAGTTTTATAAGAACAGTTGTTTGGTATATCGTACAACTGTTTGTCTAAATCTTAAAAAAAAGAAAGTAAATTGTCAATCGTTTTTATTTTCTTTTATTTTTTGTAAATACTCCTCAATCAGTCCCTCGACTATATTCATATAGCCAGGAATTTTTTTCAACTCATCAATGTACTTTTTCTTAATCCTTAAAGTAAATAACTCTTTTCGTTCTCCTTCTGGTAACCTTGTGCCTGGCATCAAACACCAACCTATCAAATGCGGATGATGTTTTTTTATTCTAAGCATACCACATTATCAAATCAACGCCATGATCCCCATTAATTGGGTCCGGATGGCTGCCCAAAAATAATTTCCAGTAGATTGTTGACTTTAACATACAATTAATGTATGATAAAGACATACAAGAGATGAACGCCGCAGATGCAAAAAGGCATCGGGCGAAAGGATGATCGTAATGAAAGTAATCGTAAACGACGTTGAAAAATCCCTGAATATCACTGATGCAAACGGTATCGACTTCACGAAAGACTTCATCGGCAATTGGGGCGCTTTGTCTGATGGTCAGTTCACTTGGGACGAAGAAGCTGGTGCCTATATTGCTGACGAAGAAACGTTTGACTGGTGGAGCAAGGCAATTGATCGTGAAATCTCCAATATGGACAGAATCGCTGAACTGAAAGAGATTCACGGATCGGATAAGGTCGATGAAGCAGTTAGCGAAGCGGCAAATGGTTATAACGATCTTGAAGACATCCAAAACGCAATTTCGACCGCCCTCGTCGAACTGGGAAACTAATCCCCCCGCTTGTCGGGTACGCAGAAGCCGCTGAAATCCTCGGATGGGATAAACGTCGCGTCGGAACGTACCTTTCACGCGGGGCATTCCCGGAACCAATACAACGTTTAGCTTCCGGCCCAATCTGGACTCGGAAGCAAATCGAAGATTTCAGAGACGCTCGAAAATGAGCGTCTCTCAATTTCCGGCTATTCCACCACGAATTCAGAATAGCTGTTTAAAATAAAAAGGACCGTTCGAATTGAACAGTCCTTTTTTGGTATTTCTTTGGTAAATATATCACCTATTTTATATGTATATACATATTAGGCTATATCGGCGCGTTGGCAACTTTTCAGCGGTTTTGGAGTTTTCAAATTTTTAAAAATTACATAGCTTTTAACCAAGCATCTTCAAGCGGCTGAACGTTCTCGTGATAATAACGCAGGAATTCACCTACCTTTTTACCATGGTTCCCCGTCCACTCCTGCCAAACGTCTAATTTAAATTCTTGGATATGCGCAGTTTTGATGACCTTGTACCCCCTCAATATAAGGAGCCGGTCTGCCGCGATCAGGGCCACGTCCACCCCTTGCCGGTGATCCCCGATCACCGATTCGATGACCTGCAATTTTTCGAATTTCATCGTACGCTTGATGACGATAACAAACTCTTTGCTCGTCTTCGCCAGTATCTTATTGTATTCAATCGGCCCCTTGTTAAACATGCGACTCACCCTTTACCGAATAGTCTCGACCAAAAGCCGCGCTCACTCGCGGCAGCTTGCAGCGCCCGAACCTCGCGAAACTCCTGGAGAGCTGCGTTCACTTGTTCGTTCCGATCCATAACCGCTTTTTCGTATAGCTGCTGCTGCTTGTCCAGGCGAACAAGTAATTCCTGGTTAAACTCCGCTTGCCGCTGCATCATTTCACCCTGTTGCCGGATCAACTCTTTCATCTCGGCCAGCTCCGCCAAAACGTCCGGTCCGACTTCGGCCGCCGCCGCACTTGGTCGAAGCTCCGGTTCGCCCGTCGCTAGATGCGCCTCGATCTGCCGGATCGTGTACCCCTGGTTCCGATTCATTCGTTGAATCCTGCGTAAAACCTCAATAGCTTCATCGGTAAAAAGCTGGTAATTGTTCTCTGCCCTGGTTACCGGGATATACTGCTTTAGCTGCTTTACCCAATTCCTAATAATATCTTCTGTTTCACCCAACATAACTGCGACTTGCTTGACAGTTGGTAAACTTTCACCTTGGTTATTACTGATGTTTTCCGAACCTCGGTTATCACTTTTACCCATGTCTCAACCTACCTTCGGGCAAGATTATGAGACAATTATACCCCGCCGCTAGGACGGGGCACAATGACTAATGAGTGCGGCTACGTCGGGCCGCGCCTTCTCGAAGGATTTGTTCCGTCTTGATGAAATTCGCTTCTGTAGACGATACCCGTGCCAGTGTCATTACTGCGCCGATCCTCACCAAGTCCGGACCCTCGCTCCTCATCATATTCATGGCCGTATCTATTCCGGCGTGTGCCAGCTCCAAACACGCCTTCAGCCGGTTAATTTCAATCTGTAGCCGTTCCATTTCACCCGACATATTCAACCTCCATATTCGCCCGTTTTGGGCTGTATTCGTCGATTTTTCTTCCGTGGAACAATTCAGTTTTCTGTCCCATTCTCAATAGAGCCGAAGTCCGGTTTTCTCCTATTTTCTCCCGATTAATACCTAACCTTGTCCGAAAACCCCTCGGACATGTTCACAAAATCAAGAATTTTGTACAGAAGTCCTTGCCGCTGCCGCCAATCCAACGGCAAAGACTCCCCTAAGTAACTAAATATTCAGACCTGTCCGTCAATCTGCTATAATGCCGAAACGTTTGTATAATTCGTCCTTAACCTTTTTCAAAATAACTTCTGCGGTTGCCTCATCTTGTTCATCTGGATACTCTCTATTTTCCGGACCGAATGCTCGGTAGATTAACAGCAGTTGCTCTTTGCTAAGATACAAGTCCCCAACCTCCCATGTCCTTCGATATTCATTTTGTTTCTTCGATTTCAGCCAGCACCGATTCCAGCACTTCAAGGTCAAAGTCATCAGCGTATTCCCTAATGTCGCTTACAGATAATCCCGACTCTTTAAGCAACCGTTCTGCATCCATATTTGCTCTTTGCATCATAGATGCCGAATAACATACCCCTTGGATGAATCCTATTTTCCGTTGGTTCACCATGTACACCACCTATTCACTGAATTACTTGCTTTTTCGCCGTTCCGATTCCATTAAGTGTTCCGTCTTCATAGCTGCGCTGGTAAAGTACTGTTAGCAAATCACGGCTTAATTCACGGTTATGTTCTTCCACAACTCCGGCTTCGAGCATCATTGCCAGTACACTATTTACGCGTTCCTGCTGTTTTCCCATGTTCATCCCCCTATTCATTATGTTTCATCTTTTGAACGTGTTCCCAATGTCTCTTTTTGTCCAAATAAGCGCTGTAAATATTAATCCCTAGCCCTATCAAAACGGGTATTCGGATTTTAGGGTTGAAACCTGTGGTTCAATTTCCATTTAATGAAACATAATGTATTCACTAAGACACTTCTCACAAATGGGGTATTGAACTTTCGAGGTGAAAAACATGTGCAATACTTCAATCGGGATTCCAATTCCATAAACCTTGTTGACCTTTTGCTGGTATGGGATCGTCCAACATCCTTACGTTGGTTAGTTCCCATGTGAATCTGCCTGGCGTAAAATCTCCAAACTCATATTCAGGTGAATAAATAAGTTTTCTGCCCTCTAATTCATATCCGTCCGTCCAAGTGTCTACAGATTTCAAACAATCAGACAACTCAGCAGTCGCCACAATCGACCCCGTTGGCATCCTCTTTAATGCTCCTGAACTAATTCCTAACCTATCGTAAAATTGCTCATACATGGCTCGTTGAACATCATGCGGTAGTGACCGAATCATGTCATGAGGGTCTGTCTTTGATGCATGAATGGCAATCGGCCCACGATAGTTCGTCTTCCAACTTCTCGTCTCAAATCGCTTCGCTCCTATTGCAATTAAACTCGCCCACGGCTGATGTATAGTTATAGCCTTCATATCGTTCCTCCTTCTATCGAAGATTGGATTAACACTTATTTCACCTTGATCGTTGCAGAAAGTTTATGCATCTACTTTTATGAGGTGGTGATCATTTCACCCTGAAAGTTGCATACCCCGCAAATGTTCTTCAGCCCATTCAAGAGCATCAGACAGAACGTTATAAAGCACTGTGCCCGAAGTCTCAAACACACACTCGAACTTGGGGCAAGGTTGGACATCATAATCGTTTGCACACACATCTAAGTCAAAAAGTTGAATGCACCAATGTTCATTGACTGTGTAAATCTGTATTTGATGTAATCCCCTAAGTTTTTTAATCAATTCTTCCATTCCTGTGAACACCGCCTTATTAATTAAGTTTCTTCCTACCATTTTCTTGATAAACTGGAATTTCGATAATTTCATTTCAACCCTAAAATCCGAATAGCCATCAAAACGAACAGGACAATCGAAGCAACAAAAATTATAATCTTCACTCTGATGCACGCGCCGGACGGATCACGCCGCCAATAGTTTTTTCACAATCAAGTTTAGCCTGCCAAAGCAGATCAAAATTGCCATATTCTTCAGGTCTAAGAACTGTATGATATTTCAAAGTTTCTTCAAGAAGCTGAACAGTCCAAAAATGTTTTTGCGAATAATCAATAGCCATTTTCATTCACGCTCCTATTCATTTTGATACATCAATCTGGTGTTCCAGATTATAACTTTCTTGGTTTTCTTCGTTCCAGAGCTTAATGAGCTGGAGGATATTATTTCGGCCTTCCTCATTAAATCCGATGTATAATGCGGGAACCCATCCGCCGTGATCATGGGGATCGTCCTTTTCTCCAGGTCTAAGTTTTTCACGACATTCAGCGCAGTAACTGCAATTATCAATACCAAGGTAATGGACTGTTTCGAATGGCTTGAATAGTCTGTAACAGTTACCGCAATCTTTTCTACCTGCTATTCTTCTAATCATGGCTCGCACACTCTCCTATTCATTTTGATTCATTGTATTTCCGAGATTCTTCTTTTTCACAAACACCACAAGTTGCTATTTCTTCCGATTCAATAAAAGGCGGCTCCCCCTCTACATATTCATACCAAACTTCATCACCCTCATATATATCACGACCACAACGACTACAAACATCAATTCTCTTGCTCATTCCATTGTCGGAATAGCCGCATTCACATTCCCATAAGCTTGTATCTTTCCGTAAAAGCGTTAGATTCCCTTTACAAGCCGGACAATTCGCTTCATCGTCAGCGCTCTTTATATACCAATCGATCATCTCACGCACGCTCCCTATTCATTCTTCGTATGGTCGATGTTTTTTCCTCAATTCCTCGGCTTCTTTTTTCCGCGCTTCGACGTCTTCGCGCAGGAATAGGCGTACGGTGCCGGTACCTGTGCCGGCTTCTTTCACCGGCACAAGTTTGCCCCTATTTACAAGGGAGGAGAGAGCAGAACGATTAATTTCCAGATATTCAAGCACTTCCGAACTAGTCATAATTTGTTCTTGGATCAGTTTTACTAGCTCAACACGATTCACATTTTTCACCACTTGCAGAGTAATATGCCCAGCGTAACCAAGCTGAGGATTAAGGACGCTACGCTAACGGCTAACGTTGTCTTACTCACATTGTCCATGGTTTACCTCTCCCCTCGATGTGTTATAATAAAAGGTAAAGAGTAAGAAACTAAGCCCTCGAAGGTCGGCCGGTTGGATTGATCGACCTTCGAGCATCCACCACCACCTGACCCTATCGGGTCAGGACGATGATGAGGTTGATGATTGCTACCAATAAACTGATGATTGCGCTTGCGAGGCCAATCAGTTTATCGGTTTGTGGCTTAGTTTTCTTTCTCTTTTTTTTCTTCATCTGCTCACCTCCTATGCTTTTATTATAACATAACTATATACAATTGTATATAGTTATACGATAAATATTTCTATTTTTTTGATTTTTTTCTATGCGAAATGCCTGGATACAAAAAGATGACGGTCGCAGGAGCCGTACCGTCACCCTTCCATTATGATTTTCTTTGAGCATCCTACCATAGGCATCTTATTTGCGTAGCTCAATGAGTAGACACCGGATTTTGTTGTTATCTGTACGTCATTTATACGAATTTCATCGGAACCAGGCGAGAAACTAACCCCATCTAACACATGATCGAAAAGAAGAAGAAAGTCTGCCCCGATACCATGATTCGTTGACTTAAACATTCTTCCGTCCACGTCTGCATCCTGAATCAAATGATATTCCGCGCCGATATTTCGGCAAAATCGGTCTTTTTCATCCGCTGCAACTATCGAATCTAACGCCCCTTGATAGCTTATGATTCTTGCCGATTTGGGCCGAATTTGCCTGTAAACATTTTTTAAATCGGCAAGCTCTCGATCCACGATCCAACCGGCTATGTAGGTGTTTAAAATAGTTCCCGTCACTTGTCCAACCTTTCGGGATACCTTACGCCTCAAATCGAAATAATAGGGGGATATGTAGGCCGAATTGTCGATAATCAGACTAAACAGACCCGGGGCCAATGCATTGGCAAGTAAACAAAGATATGCGCCGTGTGAATGTCCGTAGGATATCACTCTTTTCGCATTGAACCTTAATCCGTTATCCTTCAAAATCTCCGAAACGGCAATCACGGCCGAGATATTATCCACGGCTTGCATGATCGACATATCATTGAAATTCCCTTTACTCTCCCCCAGTTTCTCCTCAATATCAATAGACACCTCACCGTGAATGCCTTTTTCCCTAACTTGCTCGATCCATTTACGGAAATACGCATTAAAATCCTCGTCGGACGTCAGGGCTGGATTAGTCTGCATGAACTCATGTCCGAAGTAATCACACTGGATCACGATCAAATTGTGTTTATCAGCGAATTCTGAGCGCATTTTTTTATATACGTTAGATTGGGAATGACCACCGTAGCCAGGCACCAGCAAACAAAGTCCCGTTTCCTCATTGGTGCCGCCTTCCGGCTCCGAAAAATAAACCTTAAAATTCCTCGGGGCCGCATCCTGATATATGCTTGGGTGTCCAGGCAATTCAAAATCATAGTTTTGGGCCAACGTCTTTCACCCCTCCATTTTTAATTTCACTTGTTTGAGCAGCTTCTCCCCGCTGCAACCAGGACAAAGGATCGGCGCGGCAGCTCCCTTCGGATCGATCTCCCCGTAACCGGAACAGACCGGACAAAGAACGTAATCAAACTCGCTAAACTTGGGGTCATAGAATCCCGTAATCGTCATGCCCTGTTCATTGTAATGATCTATGAACGTTTGCATCATGGCGCGGATCAGCGCGGCCTGGTCCATCTTAAAATGTCCGGCCATCGTATCGAACATTTCCCAATACACCGGATCCATGCTGATCGTCGGCTTCCGGCGAATGTATCCTTTACCCTTCCGGCCAGCTCCATCACGTTTGCCGCCGCGCTGCTTTTTCACCGGCTGCGGGGCCGGATCGGCAGCAGCTTCCACCGGCAAGAGGTCTTTCGCCTGGTGTTCCAGCTCTTTCATACGATCAATTATTTCGTCGAAGCGCTTCGTATATTTGAAATCGGTAAGGTTAACCGTATCATACAGTTTTTTGGCCTTCTCAAATAGTTTCATGTACTCGTTTGCCAGCTCGGGTAGATTATACCGCATTTGGCAAGCGCTCATGATCGTACGTAGACGCCGCCGTTGTGTATCCTGTTCAGACAAAAAAAAACCACCTTTCATTTGATTCATGGTGTCTTTTTCAATTTCCGCGCCGCCAGGAAGCATAACGCGCTTCGGCCTCCTCGCGAGTCATCCCGCGCCGCATATACGCGTTAACCGCGTCATTTTGCGTTTTACGGTCGATAGGCTGCGCGAGGGTTTCCGGCGTCCAGTTCTCCGCAATCGCGCGGCGCAGGAAATTCAGCGGCGATTTGACCGGCTTAGAAGACATACGGAGGATTAGAAGCAGCTCAAGCGTCCGTTCGTACGGGATCGGGGCCAGCAGCTCCATCACTTCCGCGCCTGGATGCGTCAGGGTGGCGATCTGATAGGCCATTTCGATAGCTTTCGTCTTTTCCATCGTGGGGGTGTTCTCCTTTCGTGGTTGGTTGTGTGCGCGCTGGTGCGCGGGCTGGTGCCTGGCTGGTGCCTGGCTATCTCGTTCTGTTCTTCTCTTTTTTTTGAATTTGACTGTCTAAATCATATCACCGCTTCGCTTCGCCGTCAACGTTTGATTTTGACTCTCTATATCAAACGGTTAGCGCTTGTAGAAAGTTCGATTTTGATCTTGACTTTAAAAGGTTTTAACGGCACGCTGGTCTGGCTTGGCTCAGGAAACGGCACAGAGACCCGACCTGCGCCCACACCAAAAAAAGAATGTGGGCGCAAAAGTCGGATATCGTAACGCAATTCGGCGCGCCGTATAAGGCAGGACGAGGTTCCCGTTTACCCATGCCCGATACGCAGCTTTTACGCTGCCAGCGTCTTTTTACTCACGAAGCTGATCCCGTGAGCCATATATATACGCTGCCTCCCCGCTTGCGCGGCTCAGCTACCTCCAGACCGTTTTCCGGCGTCCTCCCGTACTAGACCGGGCGCGGGCATGGGTACGCCGTAATGGTCTAGGTACGTCCGTTTCTCAACGGTTTATAGCATCGGCGGCGCACTCCACCTTTAGCGTTTTTTTCGTGGTCTCGCTGCTCTCCACGTCTAGCACTATTCAATTTGATAGATTTCTTAAAAAAGGCAGCAAAAAAACAGGCCCTCGACGGTCATTTTTTCAAAAAATGGTCGAGCGCTTGGTTTGTTATTCGGTTGTTTATGTACTCCTGCGCTTTGCAGCTGCAGGAAGATTAGTAAACGAATGGAGCAATGGATCTGCTGGCCGTCGCGGATCGCGCCGAGCTGCGCGAGTTTCGTTTGCTAATCTTCCTGCAGCTGCTCGTTTTTCACCGAGCAGCTGCTTCATCTTTCAGCAATTCCGGGCATGGTGTTTTAATTCCTAGCTGTTTAAGGATTTGCCGCACGTCGACGGCTATCTTCATGGCTAGTCTCCTTTTAGATCCTCGCGAAACAGGTAAGCCTCGAACATATTCCACAACTCGTCACGGTTATACTTTTCTTCGAAGTTCGTCGGCCGATTATCTTCCAGCAGCTTGAGCAAATAATCCATGTGGCCCCTGGTCAGCGTCATCCCGATCCGTTCGACCGGCTGCGCTTTATCCTTCCGAAAACGCGGGAACAGTTCCGCCCAATCGATCACCTCGCCCGGGCTTGGATAATTCGAGAACATCCGCTTGTTTTCTCCGTATCTTTGCGCGGCCCGTGCGTACGTCATCGTTTTCCCGCTCATTGATCCCCCGTATAACTTGTCATCCATCCTAGAACCCCCAATTCGTTATGTACTGTGCGACAATCGCCGCAGCATTCGAAAAAACAATTCCGAGGCTTCCCCAGAAGTGAAGTTCCCGTTTCAGCTTCCTTCCGGCCTTTCGCGCCGTCTGAATAGCTTTATAGCAGAGGTACCCGCCAGCTCCAACGATTGCTAGATTGATTAGCATCATAGCGTTAATGTCCATGTTTTCACGGCCCTTCGGAAAAAAATAACAAAAAAAGCGTGGGGCATAGTAGCCTCCACGCTTCACAAATACGCTAAATACGGATATAATAATCCTATATTTAGGCTTATGTGCGT
>NZ_BIMH01000069.1 GCF_004000985.1 Paenibacillus validus NBRC 15382
ACTAGGAAACGAGTGGGGAAATATGACATCTGTTCAATGGTGGGACAAGCCGTTCGATGATTCGCTTTGGAAAAGAGATCGATACCTAAATACAATCATCGGCTATGTCAATAATATTAAAATCTTGAGCTTAGATGTGTTTGATACACTTTTATTAAGAACTTGTGAGAAGCCTGTTGATGTCTTCTACCTGTTGGGACAGCAAGCCATTCAAATGCAACTTGTAAGAAATGGATTAACGGCAAAAGAGTTTCAAGAAATCCGTATATTAGCTGAGAGAAAGGCAAGATTCAGACTCAAAAAAGAAGCAGGGCATGACGAGGTTACTTTCGAGCAAATATATGAAATGTTACCGCAAAACATAGGCGATCGAGCTAAGATTATGAACCTCGAATTAGAAGTAGAAAGGCAAGTCTGCTATCTAAATCCTAATATCGAGTCACTAATTAAGAGTGTTAAAAAAAATGGAACCAAGATTGTTCTTCTATCGGATATGTATCTTTCCTCAGAGCAAATCAAGAGACTTATCAGTTCGTCAGGACTAGAAGAATCGTTGATTGACTTCATGTTCGTTTCCAATGAAGAGGGTGGGGGCAAGGCTAATGGGAACCTCTTTCATAAAATGGTGACGCGTTTTCCTAATGAAAATATCGATGCGTATCTACATATAGGGGATAGCGCAGATGCGGATGTATACGGGGCAATCCAGTTTGGTATCAAGGCTATTCACTATAAAGTAATACCATCTGATTTTGAAGGTGTTTTTGAATGGGAGAAAGTTCGACATCATGATATTTTGCCCCAATTACAATCGATTCGAAAGCTAGCTGGAGCAACATCGGCTGAATACCCAGAGGATGATCAATTTTGGTTTCGATTCGGGGCTGAAGTATATGGGCCTTTTTTAGCAGCCTATTGTGACTGGATACTGGACATTTGTGTTCAAGAGCGAAGAAAGGCCATTTATCCATTTCTCAGGGAGGGAATATTGCTTACCGGCATGCTCAAGAAGGCGGCGCAAATGCGGCGGCTTGATATAAAAATCGAACCTTTGTACGTTTCCAGACAAGCTACTTTTTTAGCGGGGCTGGATGCGTTCGATGAGGAGCATTTCGGTAATTTATTCGAGAGAAATCATTTTACTGTGGCGGATCTCATACGAATGCTTGAATTAGAAAAGGAACTGCAAGCTTACCTAGATTTTGCTCATATACCATTAAGTGAATCGGCAAAAATTGTTTTGTCGCAGGGCGGCAATTTGAAGCAGAGCTTGAAGAATGTACTGACAAGCTCGGTTGTGCAAGAGAAAATACGGGAAGTTATTGATAAAAGAAGAAATGATTTAGTTCAATACTTACAACAAAGCTGTAATTCTTTTGACGGCATCGTGACCGTTGATTTAGGCTTTAAAGGAACAATCCAAAGATCTATAAATGCTGCATTGAAAATATCAGGCATTCCTTTCGATATAAGTCATCTTCTTGCCGTTGGCGGCGAAGAAACGAAGCATCATCTTCTAGCGGGGCTCGATATTCGTGGGTTTACGGGAAATAGTGGGGAAAACCACGATTTAATCAAGACTATTATGAGAAGTCCTGAATTTTTGGAAGAGTTGTTAATGGGTGAAATAGGCTCCACATTAGGTTATGAACAACACCAAGGTGCCTCAAAGCCAATATTAGGGAAATTAAAATATGGAGAAGAAGAAATTAGAAAAAAACAAATCTGTCAAGAAGGTGTAATGGCCTTTCAAGCTTATTGGTACTACTTAAAAGAGAAAAAATCACAACTGATGAAAATTCCAGACGCGTCAAACCGTGATTTTGCTAAACTTATTCATAGAGTTATTGACATGCCAACAGCCGAAGAGGCTCATCAATTTGGTGGTTTGACACATGATGATAACTTTGGAAGTGAGCATGCAAGCAGCATTTGCACAAAAGAAGATTTAGAATTATGTAATCGATTAGGTTCGGAGCATTTTTTAGAGCTAGGCCGCTTTGGATTTAAAGCTACTGAGGTTTACTGGCCTCAAGGTGTAGTCACACGATCTGACCCTGCTGTAATTTTTCGGCATTATTTGAAGAATAGCACTGCCCATGGATATCTTTACATGATGAGTCATCTTGTATCCAATCTTCGACAAGCCCATATTCACGAAATTACGATCTACGGGGCAGGTGATGTAGGACAATCATTACTGAAAATTGCCCGTTTAAATCAAATTAAAGTAGCTTACTTTGTAGATAGAAAACCTTCCCTTTGGGGACAGAAGATAGATGGAGTAGAAGTGATCTCGTTAACATCGGCTTTGTCAAAAAACATTAATGTTTTTGCAGTTGGCTCCCTTTCTTTTATTAGCGATATTATCATGGATATCAGAACAAAATTTCAAGATGTCGGTAGATCGCCGCAAATATTTAGCCTTCAAATAGGCAAGGAGGCCCAGGGATGAAGGAGCCATGCGTGAGCATCGTTATGCTTTGTTGGAACCGCAAAGAAGATGTGTACGAAAGCCTGCAGCGTATTCGTGAGATCGAATACGGAGCTTTAGAGGTCATTGTAGTAGACAACGGCTCAACGGATGGAACACAGACGATGGTAGAACAGGAATTTCCCGAAGCGCGATTAATTCGCATGTATAAGAACCTAGGGATCGAGGCTTATAACATTGGGTTTGAGAATGCAAGCGGTGAATATATCGTTATTCTAGATGATGATTCTTTTCCTGCTAAACAAGCTATCCGTCGAATGGTTGATAAATTTCAGAAAGATCCACAATTAGGCGTGGTAGCTTTCGACGTTCGAAATTACTTCAACTATGACGAAGTAAAAACGATGGAAGCGGAAAGTGGAGATGTTAACACGGCTGCAATCACAAAAGATTATCTGATGTCTTTTAACGGAGCTGGAGCTGGTGTTCGAAAAGATATATTTAAAGAAGTTGGGTTCTACCCTGAAGATTTTTTTCTTTATAATAATGAACTGGACGTCGCTTTCCGTATTTTAGACTTGAACTATAAGATCGAGTTTTTTTCAGATGTGGTTGCTTATCATAAATTCTCGCCACAAAATCGAGCGTCGTGGAGGGCGCCTTATTATTACACTAGAAACGCCTTTTGGATTGTGTGGAAGAACTATCCGATTAGAGCGGCTGTAAAACAGACTCTCAAGTTAATCTACGATTGTTTATATGCATCCATGGAGCAAAGAACAAATGTATATCTCAAAGCTTTAATTGCCGCCTTCAGTCAGTCGGACGCAATCCGAAATAAGCGAAAAGCTGTTCGGGCTGATATTGTTCAGCGCCTTCGGGTCCCCTTTGATGTCTTTTTTACGTTTTATCGGTAATCGAAAGGTGGTTGGTCAATCTGAAAAATGCTCTAATTATACGTTCGGCAAGCTTTCAACAACTGGATAAAAATTTTCCAGCGATAGAAGAGGCACTGCCCGATCATCGGTTTCAAATGTTAACTCATGAGCATGGTGTTAAGCTAGCCGAGAAATATAAATTGTTAAGTAAAATATATGTGTATCCTTATAAACAAAGCTTTTCTTTTTGGCGTCCAGTGCAAGAATTCAAAGATCAGAAATTTGATTGTGTCATCGTTCCGGTATCCAATTTGACAGGAGCAGGTTTTTTAAATGTACTTCTGTTTTCATTAACGATAAATGCTAAGAAACGCTATATTTGTAATCTCATCTCTGATTTGCGCCCAGTTAGCATGGTCTCCATTATCGGTATGGGAGCTCGCAGCTTATTGATTTCGGCTATTTCAGTGCTAGTTACGGTTCTGCTTGCGGTTCCGTTAACTATTGGGTTGCCGATGATGCTTAGAAGATTGAAGAAGAAATAAGGTTTAATGGAGGTCTCCCTATGTTCGACTATATCATCGTGGGTGCGGGTTTTTCCGGCTCAGTCATGGCAGAACGGATTGCCAATGAATTGAACAAGAAAGTACTTATCATTGAGAAACGTCGCCATATCGCCGGAAATGTCTACGATCGGTATGATGAATCGGGATTGCTCGTCCATCAATACGGGCCGCATATTTTTCATACAAGAGTTAAATATGTATGGGATTATCTGTCTCAATATACGGATTGGTATTTGTATCATCACCATGTTCTGGGAAGCGTTGACGGGAACAAGGCTCCTATTCCTTTTAACCTAAATACACTATATACGCTTCTGCCGACTCACACAGCGGCCAAGCTGGAAGACAAGCTTCTTCGAGCTTTCGGTTATAATGTGAAGGTGCCGATCCTGAAGCTGCGGAACACGGATGATGTGGACTTAAAATGGTTGGCGGAGTTCGTCTATGAGAAGGTGTTTCTGAACTACACCACCAAGCAGTGGGGAATGAGGCCTGAGGAGCTCGATCCCTTAGTTACTGGAAGAGTTCCCATTTATATCTCTAGGGATGACCGTTATTTCCAAGATGCTTACCAAGGCATGCCCCAAAAGGGCTATACGGCGATGTTCGAAAGGATGTTGGGCCATCCGAACATCAAGATCATGCTGAATACCGATTATAGGGAAGTGATCAAGGCTGATTGGGAACGGAAGGCTGTGACACTTTTTGGGGTGCCTTTTAGGGGCAAGGTTATTTTTACCGGAAAGATTGATGAGCTTTTTGATTACGAGTATGGGGAACTCCCGTATCGCTCGCTGCGTTTTCAGTTTGAAACGCTCCATCAAGAACGTTTTCAGAATGTCGGCACGGTTAACTACCCGAATGAGTATGATTTTACGCGAATTACCGAGTTTAAGCACTTAACCGGACAGCAGCATGGATATACAACCATCGTGAAAGAGTATCCGCAAGCCTATATCAAAGATGTGGAAGGGCAAAATATACCTTACTACCCGATCCCGCGCCCTGAAAATCAAGAAAGATATGAAAAGTATAGGGATAAAGCGAAGGAATTTGATCAATTCGTCTTGCTCGGACGACTTGCCGAGTACAAATATTATGATATGGATGCGTGCGTGGCTAGGGCATTGCGGTTGTTTGAAGAAAAAGTTAAAGGCGGAACCCAAGAATGAAGATTATTCTGATTATCCAGGCACGTATGGGGTCGACCCGACTGCCAGGAAAAATCTTAAAGCCTCTCGGGATGACCACGGTACTGGATTATGATGTAACACGCTGCAGACAAATCAACCAAGTGCAGGATGTCATCGTGGCTACCTCAACCTTAGAGCAGGATGAACCTATCGTAGAGTGGTGTGAAGAAAACGGAGTGACTTGCTTCCGTGGTTCTGAGGACGATGTGCTTTCCCGGTATTACGAATGCGCTAAAGCGTACGCACCCGATTATGTGATTCGAGTCACCAGCGATTGTCCATTTATCGATTATCACTTGGGAAATCAAGTGGTGCAGGTGATGGAAGAGAATCCCAGTGACATCGTACTGCTTCAAGGCGCCCTGCCGCGAGGCTTGGCCATTGAAATGGTTTCATTCCAAGCCTTAGAATACATGTATCATTACGGCAAAGAGCACCGGCATCGTGAACATGTGACGTACTACGCCTACGAATATCCGGAGCGGTTTAAAGCGGCTTACTGTAAGATACCCGAGTCCTTACAGCATCCAGAGCTTCGTATTACGCTAGATACTCCGGAAGATTATGAACTGCTTAAAGCTATTGCCAATCATTCTCAGGACAAGCTGATTTCTTCGCAAACGGTAGTACAATATTTACTTGCTAATCCAGATGTAGCGGCAATTAATGCCCATATCCAGCAGAAACCGGTCGTTTAGACAAGACAGGAGTATCTAGTTATGAAATATCGTTGTTTAAAAGAATCATTCTACCGTACTGGAGGATATGAAGCTGTTACGTTGCGGCAACAAGACATGCTGTCCATCAAGCAATGGAGAAATGAGCAAATGTCGGTATTGCGGCAAAGCAAGGTATTGACGGACGAAGATCAACAGTCTTATTATCAGCATGTCGTCCGACCCTCGTTTGATCAAGAACATCCTACTATCATTTTGTTCAGCTTCTTATTGGATGGAGAATGTATCGGATACGGCGGTTTAACGAATAACGATTGGATGTGCAAAAGAGCGGAGATTTCCTTCCTTTTAAATACGAACCGAATTATGGATAAAGCTGGGTACAGGAATGATTTTACCGCTTTTCTTGCGTTAATGAAGAAAGTAGCGTTTGAAGATCTCCATTTTAACAGGCTATTTACCGAAACATATGATATAAGACCACATCATGTGATGATTTTAGAAGAGAGCGGTTTTCAATATGAAGGACGGATGCGACAACATGCAGTAGTAGACGGTAAATTTGTCGATTCCTTACTACACGGCTGCTTAAAGGAGTTTAATCATGCTAACCGGTAAAAAGGTTTTTATCAGCGGCGGGGCCGGTGTAATAGGCCAAGAACTTGTGAAAAAACTGCTTCAGCGTGGAGCTGAAGTCATGGTAGGGGATATAAAGCCTCGTCCACATGGTTGGGATTCGAGTATTATATACAGGCAAGGTGATTTAAATTATATCAGCTGTCAAGAGCTGCAACGGTTTCAGCCGGAATATGTATTTCACTTGGCTGCCACTTTCGAGCGTTCTGTAGAAACCTATGAATTTTGGAATGAAAATTATGAGCATAATGTCCGGCTTAGTCATCATTTGATGCACTGCTTAAAAGATATTCCGACGCTCCGAAAGGTTGTTTTTGCATCCAGTTATTTAATTTATAATCCTGCCACATATACGTTTCAGGAGCCTGCTTTCGAGGCTGTGAATCTGAAGGAGGAAGGAGAAATCTATCCGCGTAATCTTTGTGGTGTCGCCAAGCTTTTGCATGAGATGGAGCTGCAGTTTCTACACCATTTCCGCGGTACGTCCCTGCAAACCGTAAGCGCAAGGATTTATCGAAGCTACGGGAAAAATTCCCGCGACATCATATCTCGTTGGATTCGCGCTCTGCTGCAGGATGAGACGATTACCGTCTTCCGTAAAGAGGGGTTATTCGATTACATTTACGCAGAAGATGGCGCGGAGGGATTAATCCGCTTAGCCGAGAGCGATGCTGTAGGGATTGTTAACTTGGGCAGCGGGAGAGCGCGGCGGGTACAGGAAGTGCTGGATGTCCTTGCGCTGCATTTTCCTCACATGAAAGTAACCGAGGGTGATAGCGATATACCATATGAAGCCTCTCAGGCGGATATGAGTCTTTTCAAGAAATGGACCGGCTGGGCTCCCGAAAGACATCTAGAGGATACGATCCCGGAGATGATTGCTTATGAGCGTGATTGTAGCTCGTCTGAGGTACGCTCGGAGCCGTTCCGTATTCTGATTAGCAGTGTATCGAAAAAGATACCTCTGCTAAAGTCGGTCAACAAGGCGGTCCAAAAGCTGGGGTTGGAGACGCAGATCATTGGTGCCGATAACAATCCGAACTGTATCGGGAAACATTTCACCGATATGTTCTGGGAAATGCCACGGCTGGGTCAGCTTCCGGTGACTGAGTTAATTCGTTATTGTAACGAGCACGATGTCAAATGTATTATCCCGACTCGTGACGGCGAGTTATCATATTATGCGGAACATCAAAGCGAGCTTAAGCAGCATGGCATCCATGTTATGATATCGAAACCTGATACCGTACAAAAATGCTTGGATAAACAGCTTTTCTACGAAACGTTAAAAAATGCAGGGTTCCCGGCGATCCCTACTTCAACTTCAATAAAGGACATGGAAGCTGAAAAATATGTTGTAAAAGAGAGATTCGGCGCGGGCTCGGAAAGTTTGGGGCTTGACCTCAATAAAGAGATGGCGGTTTTGCATGCATTGAATCTAAAGCAGCCGATTTTTCAGCCTTTCATTATAGGGAAAGAGTATTCCATAGACCTGTACCGTGACAGAATGGGCCGTGTTAAGGGAACGATTGTCCGTTCGCGTGATTTAGTCGTTAATGGCGAATCGCAGATTTCGAAGACCGAGAATAACCCTGAGTTGGAGAAGCTGGCCTATGATATAGCGGACCATCTTGGATTATATGGACATGCCGTACTCCAAGTGCTCGTAGATGAAAAGGGTATGCCGCATATCATTGAATGCAACACTAGATTCGGTGGAGCATCTACGCTTAGCGTAGAAGCGGGACTGGACAGTTTTTATTGGTTCTTACTGGAATCTGCAGGTGCTGATATTAGCGAATACCCGTTCTTACGTTCAAAAAAAGAGAAGCGGCTAATACGCTTCGCTGAGGATTTGATCGTATGACCGTAGTCGTGTTCGACTTGGATGACACGTTATATAAAGAGCTTACGTTTGTAGAGAGTGGGTTTAAAGCCGTTTCATTCGATTTGCATAATCGATTCGGTTTGAAGCCGGAAGAAACGTTTCAAACCATGTGGTTGGAATTGCAGAGGCACGGCAGGGGAAAAGTATTTAATTGTGTTCTTGCACGGTATGGTCTGGAGACGAAAGGGAACATCCTTCATTGCTTAAATATTTACCGTATGCATCGTCCTGATATTTCGCTATATGACGATGCCCGTCGTTGTCTTGAAGAACTGAAAGCCTATCCGATGTATATTGTGACGGACGGCAATAAGCTGGTTCAGCAAAGTAAATTACAAGCTTTGGGGCTTTATGATCATGAGTTTATTCGCCATTGTTATATCACGCGAAGGTACGGAATAAAGAATGAGAAGCCTTCTCCGCATTGTTTTATGAAAATATGTGAGAGAGAACAGGTTGATCCCAAGGATGTTGTATATATCGGAGATAACCCTAATAAAGATTTCGTGGGCATTAAACCTCTTGGTTTTCGTACTGTTCGCATTATAAGGGGTGCTTTTAGCGAGCTTATCAAGCCAAATGATTATGAAGCTGAACATCAAATCGAGAGCCTGGACGAATTGGCAAATTTATTAGGATTGAATGCATACAAAGATCCATTTGCTTGTTAAGGGAAGCGGAGGAATAAACATGTCGGAAATTACAATAGGCCATCGCAAAATCGGTTCCGGTTATCGGCCTTTCATTATAGCTGAAATGTCGGGAAATCATAATCAGTCGCTGGAGAGGGCATTGCAGATTGTAGAGGCCGCTGCGAAAGCAGGGGCCGATGCGTTGAAGCTGCAAACTTATACTGCCGAAACGATGACACTTGATATCAACGAGGGCGAATTTTTCATCGATGATCCCAACAGCTTATGGAAAGGCAATTCTCTTTATACGTTATACCAACAGGCTTATACGCCTTGGGAGTGGCACGAGCCAATTTTTAAACGGTGCAAGGAACTCGGGATCATTTGCTTTAGTACCCCTTTTGATGAAACAGCTGTTGACTTTTTGGAAGAGCTTGATGTCCCATGTTACAAGATAGCTTCTTTTGAGAATGTAGATCTTCCTTTGATCCGTAAAGCGGCATCAACAGGAAAACCGTTAATTATTTCAACCGGAATGGCATCGATTGCAGAGCTTGACGAGATGGTACGTGCTGCCCGGGAAGCCGGTGGCGAACAGCTGGTTCTTCTCAAATGCACAAGCTCTTACCCGGCTACGCCGGAGGATTCGAATTTGTTGACCATCCCTCATATGAAGCAGCTGTTCCAGTGCGAGGTAGGGGTGTCCGATCACACGTTTGGCATCGGGGCCCCTCTAGCAGGTATTGCACTGGGCGCAACCGTGATTGAGAAGCATTTCACACTTCGTCGCGCCGATGGCGGAGTGGATTCCGTTTTCTCCATGGAGCCGGAGGAGATGAATGCTTTAGTCGTAGAAAGTGAAAGGGCATGGCAATCTCTAGGCAAAGTACAGTATGGTCTTCAATCCAAAGAAGAGGGATCGCTCAAACATCGCCGCTCTCTTTATTTTGCCGAGGATCTCA
Organism: Paenibacillus validus NBRC 15382; assembly: GCF_004000985.1. Taxonomy (GTDB): domain Bacteria; phylum Bacillota; class Bacilli; order Paenibacillales; family NBRC-103111; genus Paenibacillus_G; species Paenibacillus_G validus. Next base: position 9,867 of record NZ_BIMH01000069.1, read on the forward strand.
AGCCTGGGGATGTCCTGACCAAAGATAATTTGCGAGTCATCCGTCCTGGTCTAGGTTTAGCGCCAAAGTATTATGACATCCTTCTGGGCCGTAAAGTTAATCGGGAGATTAAAAAGGGCGCTCCAGTTACATGGGACAGCATTTTATAGAGAAGGAGCTTTACACCTCTTGAAAACAATCGAAGAGCATCGCAGCATGGATGAGTTGTTTGATCGATTATTTCCAATCTGCCGAAGCATTACGGGTCCGGGATTGCGGGAGAGCTTGGAGATTTTAGGCGAATATTTACCCTTGGAACATTTTGGGCAACCAACAGGCAGTCCGGTATTTGATTGGCAAATTCCAAAGGAATGGCGTATTCGCGATGCATGGGTAAAAGGGCCGGATGGTTCCAAAATTATTGATTTCAAAGACAGTAATTTACATGTGTTGAATTATAGCGTTCCAATTGACCGGAGAATGAGCTTGGACGAATTGAAAAAGCATTTGTTTACAATCCCTCATATGCCTGAGGCCATTCCTTACGTTACTTCTTATTATAAAGAGAGATGGGGCTTTTGCCTTCCCCACCGGCTCATGGAGCAGTTGGAAGAGGGGACCTACCATGCTTATATCGATAGTGATCATGTGGATGGCGAGTTGAACTTTGCTCATTCGATTTTGCCTGGAGAAAGCGATAGGGAAATTTTAATCAGCACGTATATATGCCATCCATCAATGGCAAATAATGAGCTCAGCGGTCCGGTGACAGCAGCCTTTCTTTACCGGAGACTGGCGTCTTGGCCGAGAAGAAGATTTACGTATAGGTTTGTGTTTGTCCCGGAAACGATCGGAAGCATCACGTACCTCCATCGTTTTGGGGCAAAACTCAAGGAGAGCCTATATTCTGGGTTAGTGCTAACGTGTTTGGGCGGTCTTGAGCACCCGTTAAGCTACAAAACATCCCGCCGCGGCAGTTCACCTGTGGATCAAGTGGTCGAGCATTTGTTCAGATTTCAATCGCTACAAGGGAATATTCGGTCTTTTACACCGATTAACGGCTCTGACGAACGTCAGTACTGCTCCCCAGGATTCAATCTTCCGGTAGGACAAATGTCCCGAATGGTGTACAATTGCTATCCGGGGTACCATAATTCCTGCGATACTAAAGAAGTCATGACAATTGAAGCCCTGCAGCAAAGTGTCGACGAGTTGGAAAGCGTATTGAAAGCTCTTGAGTTGAACGGATTTTATGTGAATCAGCGTCCGTTTGGAGAGGTGAAGCTGGACAAACACGACTTATACCCGGATTTGAATTTCCCTCTTAACGGAATTTACTCCAGCAATAACGTTGCCGATAATCGTATGCAGCTTGACCGGATACTGATGCTGCTAAACTATTGCGACGGTTGCTATTCTTTACTGGAGATTGCTGAGAAATGCAACTGCTCTCTAACAGATCTTGAACCCATTATAAACATGTTAATAGATAAACAATTATTGAAGGGTCCTTTCTTGGAGCCAAGAAATGAGATGATGACATGAAAGTCGTTTTTTTAACCGGCTCGCATCCAAGACATCTATATATAGCCCAAAAGCTGAAGGAAGCGGGTATGCTGCAGGGTCTTTTGATCGAAAACCGGGAGGACTTCGTTCCTGCCCCGCCGGAGGGATTGTCGGATCAAGACCGGGTCAACTTTATACGCCACTTCTCCGACCGTGAAGCAGCAGAGAGACGTTGGTTTGGACAGGCAGAGGGATTGGATTGGACCGATATTTCTCAGATGAATGTGACATCGGGTGAACTTAATTCCGAGAAGGTGGCCGATTGGGTACAATCTAATGGACCGGATATTGTAATCAGCTTTGGTGTTCACAAGATTGATGACGCTCTGCTGGCCAAATTTCCGGCGTATGCTTGGAATATTCATGGAGGGTTATCCCCATGGTATAGAGGCAGCATTACTTTATTCTGGCCTTTTTACTTTCTTCAGCCCAATTGGGCGGGCATGACGGTTCATTATCTCACTTCCAGCTTGGATGGAGGGGACATTGTCCATCACTCGGTCCCTGAATTATCGCAAGGCGATGGAATTCACGATGTGGCCTGTAAAGCTGTGAGGCAAGCGGCTGACGATATCGTGAAGCTGGTCGGGCTGCTGAGAAGCGGAGCAGACTTGCCTAAAGAACCGCAAAGATCAAACGGCAAGCTATTTTTATCAAAGGACTGGAAACCGCAGCATTTACGCTTGATCTACAATACCTTTAACAATGATATCGTAGACAAATATTTGGACGGAGAACTGGGGCATCAGGAGCCTCCATTAATTCGGGCCTTTTAAATATCGCGTGACACGGTAAAACGCGTGACACGGTAAAAGAAGAGAGGGAAAGCTGATGAACGTATTGGTCACAGGAGGCGCCGGATTTATCGGCCGGTGGGTCGTTAAACGATTATTGAACGACGGACATCAGGTTTCGGTATTGGACGATTTGTCCAACGGACGCGAAGATAACCTGGATGAGTTTCAAGGACATCCGGGGCTAGTCCAGTTTGTTATAGGCGATATCAAAAATCGGGGCTTGCTCGAAAAGCTTTTTGCCGAAGGACGCTTTGATGTTTGCTATCACCTGGGTGCATCGATCAATGTGCAAGATTCCATCGATGATCCGGAGACTACGTTCAATAACGATACAGTCGGAACCTTCTATGTGCTGGAAGAATGCCGGAAGCACACCGTAAAAGTTGTCTTTATGAGCACCTGCATGGTATACGATCGCTGCATGGATGATAAGGGGATTACCGAGCAGCATCCAATCAAGCCTGCTTCGCCTTATGCAGGGTCAAAAATCGCGGCGGAGAACATGGTTCTTTCCTATTACCATGCTTATGATTTGCCAACCGTGGTTATCCGCCCTTTCAATACGTACGGTCCGTTCCAGAAAACCGGCGGCGAAGGCGGCGTAGTAGCCATCTTCATCAAAAATACATTGGCCGGTAAAGACCTGCACATTTATGGAGATGGAACGCAAACCCGCGACCTGCTTTATGTGGAGGATTGTGCGCGTTTTGTCGTGGCGGCCGGATATTCAGGCCGGGTGAACGGGCAGATTGTGAATGCAGGCTTAGGCAGAGATATCACTATTAACCAACTGGCCAAGCTGATTGCAGAAGACGATGGAAAAATCAAGCATGTTACGCATATTCATCCGCAAAGCGAGATTCCCAAGCTGTTGTGCAACTATGACAAAGCGAAAGAGCTGTTAGGCTGGGAGCCGGAGGTTTCCTTAGAAGAAGGCATCCGCAGAACAGCGGAATGGATTCAAACAAGTCACCTGATGTAACGGGTGACTTTATTTTATCGAAGGAGGATGTATTCATGGAGAAGCTTGCGATACAGGGGGGTGTACCGGTTCGCTCCACCATGCTGGCTTACGGACAGCAGTGGATCGATGAGCGGGATATCGATGCTGTGGTCAGCGTGCTGCGCGGCCCTTTTATTACGCAAGGCCCTTACATCACGGAATTTGAAAAAGAAGTGGCATCGTATGCAGGAGCCCGATACGCCGTTGCCTTTTCCAGCGGTACAGCGGCACTGCATGGCGCGTGCTTCGCGGCGGGTATAGGGACCGGCGACGAAGTGATCACCACACCGATTACGTTTGTGGCCAGCAGCAACTGCGTCTTATATTGCGGCGGGACTCCGGTGTTCGCAGACATCGATCCGGCGACCTATAACATCGATCCTGAGGATATCAAGAGAAAAATTACTCCTCGCACCAAAGCGATTATTCCGGTGGACTTTACAGGGCAGCCTGTAGAGATTGAGGCCATTATGAATATAGCCCGGGAGCATGGGCTTTTGGTCATCCAGGATGCGGCACATTCGCTGGGTGCTGAGTATCAAAACAGAAAAATCGGCTCTTTCGCGGATATGACGATGTTCAGCTTTCACCCTGTCAAACACGTTACAACCGGTGAGGGAGGAGTCATTGTGACGGACCGGGAGGATTTGTACCGAAAGCTTCAGCTCTTCCGGAGTCATGGAATCACGAAAGATCCTTCCTTATTAACGCAGGATGAAGGGCCTTGGTATTATGAAATGCACGAACTGGGATATCACTATCGCTTAACAGATCTTCAGGCAGCCTTAGGCAGCTCACAAATGAAGAAGCTGGATGAATTTGTACGCAAGCGCAGGGAGATTGCCGCTTATTATCATGAAGCTTTTGCCAATTTGCCGGGTATTCGAATTCCTTATCAGGCTGCTTTCGCGAACTCAAGCTGGCATCTCTATATGCTTAGATTTGAGCGCGAGGCTTTTAAAGTAGACAGACAAGAACTCTTCCTGGCGCTCCGGGCGGAAAATATAGGCGTGCATGTGCACTACATTCCCGTGTATAAGCAGCCTTATTATCAAAGAATGGGCTACAGCTCCACGCATTGTCCTGAAGCCGAGGCCTTCTACCAAGAAGCGATTACGTTACCCCTCTTCCCCAAGATGACACGTCAAGATGTGGAAGATGTGGTGCGGGCGGTCAAAAAAATATATCAACAATACGTTCAAATCTAAAATATTATGCGAAATCGCTCTAAAACAAATCCGTATTGTTTCCGATATAAATACTAACCGTATAACGGAAATGGGAGGGGATGTTGATGAGCGCTAATTTTTCAATAAACGGAACGCCCTCCAACGGAGGAGAACGGACATCGGTGGAAGGGCAGGCCCGAGTGAAATCAACGGATTTGCCAGCCGCTGCCGAAGCGTCATTATTGCCTGTAAACCTGCAATCCGCAAAAGATCTGAAATCAGCTGAGTTACGGGGAGAATATGTTTCAGTTAGCGACGAACAGTTGATTAAAGCAATCGACCGGGCGGTAAAAGCCATGCAAGGCCATTCCACATCGCTTGATTTTTCCGTACATGAGCAAACGAAGCGAATTATGGTAAAGGTGATTGACAAAGAGAACGGAAAGATATTGAGGGAGATCCCCCCTGAAAAAAACCTGGATTTTATCGCCAAGGTTTGGGAGATGGCCGGTATATTGATAGATGAACGGAGATAATCAAGGAAGGAAGGTGTGACTCATGATCAATCGCGTATCCGGTCTGGCCAGCGGCATAGATACGGAAGGCCTTATCAGTCAATTGATGCAGGCGAAGCGGGCTTCCGTAGATAAGCTTTATCAAAACAAACAAACGATACAGTGGCAGCGGGAAGCATACCGCGACATGAACACGAAGATTTACGATTTTAGGAATAATAAATTAAGCAGCTATCGTCTGGAGGGAACCTTTGCAGCCAAGACGGTAGACGTTGCCGGTAACGCTGCGGCTATTTCAGCGAAAGCTACCGGTAATGCCGTGAACGGAACGTTTAAAATTGAAGTCAAGGAAATGGCGACGGCTGCAAGCAATTACAGCGCCGGCGACATTCGGAAGACGGGGCAAAAGATAGATCCCACCTTGACACTCTCTACCCAAGTGGGGAAATTTGACGTTTTCGATCCGGGAGGCAACGAGTTTACGATCAACGGGACGAAAGTGAAGTTCGATCCGACGAAAGACTCCCTGAATGATGTCATCGACCGAATCAACAAAACAACGGATGTCAATGCGTTTTATGATAGCACTACAGGATTCGTATCGTTTGTGTCCAAAAACACGGGGCTTGTTAACAACCCGTCGGATCCTGCTTCAGATAGCGCAGCGCCAGGAACTAACCTTGGCGAGAGAATAACCTTCTCGGGCAATTTTTTAACCCAAAGTCTGAAAGTGGCCACGGGCGGTCCGAATGAGAAAGTTGCAGTCAATGCCAAAGTATCGATTAACGGGATGCCCGAGGGCTCCTATGCAAGCAATAAGATAACCGTAAATGGGGTAGAGGTTACATTACTTAAGAAGGATCCCGGCAATCCTGCCACATTAACTGTAGATACCGACACGAATAAAATCATGGATACAGTGAAAGCTTTCGTTAAAGACTACAACGATATCTTACAAACGCTTAACGATAAGCTTAATGAAGCCAGGTATAAAAGCTTTCAACCCCTCACAGATACCCAAAAGAAAGACATGAAAGAATCGGATATCACGCAATGGGAAGAAAAGGCCAAGAGTGGTATGCTCAAGAACGATGATATCCTCAGTAGAGCCGTTAGCACCATGCGGCTTGATGTGTTTTCTCAAGTCGAAACCGGAAGCAAGAAATATAAGACACTGGCTTCTATTGGTATTGAGACCGGAGAATACATAGAACGAGGAAAGCTGTATATCAAAGACGAAAGTAAATTAAAAGAAGCGATTGAAAAAGAGCCGGAGGCTATCATGGCCTTGTTTACTGCAACAGGAAACGGCGATTCGGATCAATCCGATGTCGGGATCGCCAAGAGGCTGTACGATCATGCGCAGCTTACGTTGAATGAAATGATCCAGAAAGCCGGGAGTCCCGGCAGCTTTGATACTGGTGCCAAAGATCAAAGCTACATCGGGAAAAAGCTGTATTTATTGGACAAGGACATTGATGTAGCCAATGAACGTATTAAAAATCAGGAAGACATGTATTATCGAAAGTTTACAGCCATGGAGGCCGTTATTAATAAATATAATTCCCAGTCCAGTTACTTATCCCAATTAAGCCAATAGATGAAATACAAGGGTCCAACCAGTTGTTAGGGAGGAACATCGATGATACCAGCACAGAATAAATATTTGGCGACAGCTGTACAAACGGCAACCCCAGCACAATTACTCATCATGTTATACGACGGCGCAATCCGGTTTTGTCGTCTGGGCATCCAGGGCATTAAGCAGAGGAAGTTCGACGATGTGAACTATAATTTATGCAAAGCTCAAGAGATTTTGAGAGAATTGGCCATGACAGCCAACCCGAATATGGAGATCTCTGAAAATTTGGTTAAACTTTATGATTACTTCGTATTTCGGCTGATCGAAGCCAATACTAAAAAAGTTGCAGAGCCGGCGGAAGAAGTGCTTGGATACTTAGTAGAATTAAAGGAAACGTGGGTTCAAGCCGCCAAGCTTGCCAGCGCCCAGGCAGCCGGTATTACTCATGGATAGGCTGTTAACGGAACTCGAGCAGCTGACCGAAGGCTTTATAGTCAAGCTCGATTCGGTAACGGAAGAAGAGTTTGATACGTTCGTAACGGAGCGGGGAAGAATTATTTATGAAATACAAGGCATTACAAATAGTGTAGAGCTGCGTCCTGATCATAAAGAGCAAATTCAACGTATACTTCGGTACGATGAATTGCTCTTAACCGCGATGCACAAGCTGAAATCAGAAGCCGGCGATGGCTTGAAGAAAATGGATGCCGCCCGACTGCAACGCAATGCGTATGAAACGAATTATTCGATGGAAAGTGCGTTTGTGGACAAGCGGAAGTAAGAACGGCTAATGGGGTATGGAGACCAAGTCCTTGTAAAGGGGCTTGGTTTTTTTAATTGAACAAACGGTTTCAGCATTGCGTCGCACCGCGAATTGCGTGTCATCGTTCGTATGGATGTAAGAAAAAACAAATCACCGACCCCTGTGGACAATGTGCATAACTCTGTTGATAACTTTGCGGAAAATGTCGGAAAACCGCGACAGGACAAGGTTTTTCGTTGTGAATAAATTGTAGAAATTTGTTAACCTCATGTTAATACACGAATTTTCTAAATATTTTGCTAACATGGTGGAACTTGGATTGACATGGATGTTGAGGGAGTGATATATTCGAAATGTAGGCTAAAGCTTGCAGTTATTTGATGATGAAGGGAATGTTTGGCATGCAAGGTAAAGTTAAATGGTTCAACGCAGAAAAAGGTTACGGTTTCATCGAGCGTGAAGACGGTGGCGACGTATTCGTACACTTCTCCGCTATCCAAACTGATGGATTCAAAACATTGGAAGAAGGCCAATCCGTTGAGTTTGATATCGTAGAGGGCGCACGTGGTCCTCAAGCAGCTAACGTCGTCAAGTTGTAATCATCCGCGGTCCGCAAGGCCGCTAGCATAGATGGTTATGGTTTTGGGGGAATGTAGCAGCGATAAGAAGAACACTCTGAAGAAATTCGGGGTGTTC
>NZ_BIMH01000070.1 GCF_004000985.1 Paenibacillus validus NBRC 15382
ATAAATGGGTGTGGGGGGAAGCGATTTGCGAAGATTAAGTTTTACAATAGTACCGTTATTCAGCTCTTCCCGAACGATAACTTCCTGTAAAAATGCAATTCCCATACCTTTTCGAACCATCATCTTTAACCATCCGATGTTACTGATCTCGACTTCCTTATAATCTTTTAGTTGGTTTTTTTCCAGAAACTGCTCTACCATTTGCGTTGCATAAAATTCACGATTGTATACGATAATACGTTGATTGCTTAAATCGGACGGAACAACCTTTTCCAATTGTGTCAAAGGGTGATCAGGTGCACAAACGAGAATATTTTGTTCGTTGGCAATTTTGATCATACAGATATCTGAATAGTTTTCTTCTACCTGAATGTAACCAAATCCAACATCGGCTTCATCACAACGAATATCTTTGACGACAAGATCTGTTGGATTGATTTTAACGGGAAATTCAAAGTTTGGATAACATTCATATAAAACTTTTAGTACTTCCGGCATGATTTCTACCCCCATATGATTGGGGCAGGATATTCGCAGTTTCTTCCTCTGCACAGGTATTTCTTGCAGTTCTTCATACGCTTTTTCGATCAGCTTGAAACTTTCGTTTAAATAGGGGAAAATTTTTTCCCCGGCTTGCGTCAACTCCACCTTTCTCCCGTTGATCCGTTGAAACAACGGGGTATTCAGTTGTTGTTCGAGCTGTTGGATCCGAACACTGATGGTGGGTTGGCTAATATATAAGGCATCTGCGGCTGCAGAAAAACTCCCTTTTTCAACAATTTTTAAAAACGCCTCAATATTCTTTAGCTGCATAGTTGTTCTTCCTTCCGTATATCTTTTAAGCGCTTACCCGTTTCTACAGCTGTCCGCTTTCTATACAACCCGCCGTATCGGTCACTGCCGCAATTGGGTGCTGCATACTTCTCGTACTTGGTATAAAACTATCGTACCTATAGCTGTGACCCTCTGTCAATCGTTAAGGTCGTTACCGGGGAAAAGGTTCTTACAAAATGATATCATTAACTAACCGGAGGATAAACCCGAGCTGCCCGGGCAGGAGTGCCCCGCGTTTTGAAGTCGTGGATACCGATTACGGGCTATTAATCGGGGCAAGGAGAACGGGACGATGATCATTTTTATTTCCTGATCGATCGGGATATGCAAAAGCGAGGCGAATTGGGGGCCTTCCCAGTCCGTCGAATGGAGGCACGAGCGTTCAACCCAAAAAAGGATCCGCCGGCGGATCCTTTTTTGGAATTATTCGCTTTATGGATCGCATCAACCGATTTGATAGATGCGGGCCTCGTGCGGACGAAGCGTCACCACGGGAAGCGGCTCTTCTTCCTTAACGTCGTCGCCATAGTTGGCAAGTATCAATTGCCGGCTCCGCATTTCATAGCCCGCAGGCCAGGCAAAGGAATGCGGACGATCGGAATGATTGAGCATCACGAGCCATGTGATGTCCTCTAAGCGGCGGGTATAGACATAAAGGTGTTCATCATGCGGCGTAAGATCCTCATATTCGCCGTAAACCATCACTTCATGATGTTTTCTTAACGAGATTAATTTCTGGTAGTAGGTATAGATCGAATGAGGATCATTAACATCGCGTCGGGCATTGATTTCTTTATAATTCGGATTCACTTTAATCCAAGGCGTGCCTTTCGTAAACCCTGCGTGCTCACTGTCATCCCATTGCATCGGAGTCCGTGAATTATCCCGGCTTAACGCTTTCAAGCTTTGAAGCACCTCTGCGGGATCCCTGCCCTTGCCTACTTCCTCCGCATACTTATTTTTCATCGCAATATCGTCGTAATCCTCGATCGCAGGGAACTCTACGCCGGTCATGCCTATCTCTTCCCCTTGATAAATGTAAGGGATGCCGGGCAGCGTATGGAGCATCGTGGCGAGCAGCTTCGCCGATTCCACACGGTACTGGCCATCATTGCCGTAGCGCGTCACTTGGCGGGTATGATCGTGATTGTTCAGAAATTGGGAATTCCAGCCTCTTCCCCAGAGACCTTCGTACCAGCGACGTTGAATGCTCTTAAAGCGCAGCATGTCCCAATCCGGCATTTCGTCGCAAACCTCGAAGTGAAACAAGGTATGCAGTTCGTGCCGGTCTTCGGCTACATACTTCAATCCTTCCTCAGGTCCTACGAAAGCGGCTTCTCCCACCGTTAAAATATCGTAGTCCTTAAACACCCGGGCATTCATTTCTTGCAGAAACGTATGCAAGCCCGGATTATTGGTCAAATACCGGATATCTTGCGGATTCTCCGCATCGGGGAAGTCTTTGGGCTTCGCCAACAGCGCAATGGCGTCCAACCGGAAGCCATCTATACCCTTGTCCAGCCAATATCTCATCATCTTATAGATTTCTTCGCGCAGCTCGGCGTTCTCCCAATTCAGATCCGGCTGCTCCACCGCAAACGAATGAAAGTAGTACTGGCCGGTTAATTCATCCCATTCCCAGGTCGACGGAGAAAAGTAAGACCGCCAGTTGTTAGGCGCCTTCCCGTTCTTGCCGTCCCTCCATATATACCAATCCCTCTTCGGGTTATGCGTCGAGGACCTGGATTCCAGGAACCACGGATGCTGATCGGAAGTATGGTTAACGACTAAGTCCATGATGAGCTTCATGCCTCTTCGGTGAACTTCTTCGAGAAGTTTCTCCCAAGCTTCCATGGTGCCGGCTTTTTCCATAATGATATTGTAGTCGGAGATATCGTATCCGTTATCTTTATCCGGCGATCCATAAACAGGATTTAACCAGATGACATCGACGCCCAGCTGTTGGATGTAGTCCAATTTATGAATGACGCCTTCCAGATCTCCATACCCGTCCCCATCCGAATCATAGAAGCTTCGCCAGTAAACTTGATAGACGACGGACTCTTTCCACCATGCTTTTTTCATCATTTTTCTCCTTTTGCAGGCATTCATTTGGCAGGAACTGCATGTTTATATTGTCCATTATAAAGAACTGTCCATTCATTTTAGAGAACTAAAATTATACTCTTTGGTGTAATTTATTGACGTTAGTGCGGCTTTTCGCTTCCCCCTACGGAAAGGCAGTCATTACAATATGATTACAGAATCGAGCATATGTTCGTGACAAGGAACACAAAAATTTTGCGGAAGCGGTCACTGAATTATTTAATTGTTATACCTATTATAGTTATGACAGGAGTGCCATTGTCTCCATTCGGATGTATCGCGATCCGGGCCGGTAAGGGATTTTAACCCGTGCAAGTCGATAATGATGAAATGCTTATTTTGCATACGGATCAAGCCGCCGTCCTGAAATTCATGCAGCGCCCGCGTAGCACTTTCACGACCGATGCCGATCATATCGGCAAAGTGTTGTTGGGTGATCTTCCAATTAATCATGTATCCTTCTTCCGTTTCAACGCCAAAATTCGTATATAAATCAAGAAGAAGATTCGCCACTCGAACACGGGCGTCCAGAAAGGCAAGGTACTCGATTTTTCTGTTCGCTTGGCGAAGGCGCTCACTGATCACATAGAACAATCTGCGCATGATTTGCGGAAAAGCATAGATGATCTCCTCGAGCTGAGGCTTTTTTATCATCCATAACGTCGTTTTTTCTATGGTTGCGGCAGAAGCAAGCCGGCGATTGTCGTGATGAAGCACCTCAAGTTCGCCAAGGGTTTCGCCTGGAAATTGGTGTGCGAGAATAATCTGCTTGTATTCATGCTCCTGGTAAATTTTTAACGCGCCCGATTTGATGATATACATCTCGTGACCTTCATCGCCTTGAAAAAAAACAACCTGCTTGCTCGCATAATTTCGTTCCGTAAACCTGGACAGCACAAAAGACTCGTCCCGGATATCGATATCTTTAAATATAGGCAAATCAAGAACAGATGAGAACAAGATGCGCCCCCCTTGCTGCAACGATCCGTAACATTTATGTAATAGGCCGAGAGAAGGGCTCGGTTACCCGTCATTATAGCATTAATCCTATGTTGTTTGTGAATGTTTAATGGCGGGAAGCATATTTTATAAAAATGAGCATGATTTAAAATCTAAGAACCATCATGATGCAAGCATTCATTAGGAGAGCTGTTTATGACATGCGACTTATATTTTTATTGCTTTCTCTGCCATAAAATCGAGCCGGTTCAAAACGCTAAAAAAATTTTTAAAACGGGCTTTAACCAAATAGACGATCATCGATATCCTGTAGGCTACTGCCAAAAGCATATGTCCTCTTCAAACATAAACAGCGGAACTGCGAGATGTTAGTCGTGCCGATCCGGATTTGCAGCCGGACTAGCAGCGCATCATCATCTCATAGTTCCGCTATTGTGCATCCAGCATCTGAAATCAAGCCAAGCCCTGCCTGCGGTTCGCCGCCGTTCGTCCGCTGCAGCACCTTTTTCGCCCCGGGAATTGCTAGAAGTACACCCCCCGCTTCGTCGAGCCGATACCGCAATTGGCGGATGAGCGGCGAGTCGCCGCGACGGCGAGCACCAACAAATCCCGGATGTATTTCATGCGGGCAATATCCACTTCTCCACCGCATACGCGATGCCATCTTCGTGCAGCGGCTTCGTGACGAAGCGAGCCCGCTCCTTCAGTTCCTCGCAGGCGTTGCCCATCGCGATGCCCATGCCGACGGATGCGATCATTTCCAAATCGTTCAGGCCGTCGCCGAAGGCGGCCGTTTCTTCGGGGGCGATCGCCAGATGATCCATCAGCATCCGCAGGCCGATCGCTTTGTTCATGCCGCTCGGATTCAGATCGACCGCCCACGTCCGCCAGCGATGAACGTAAAAGCCGTCACGCTCCGCTCCCGTATAGAAAGACTCCTCTTCTTCCCCGCAGAAGATAATGCTCTGGTAAATTTCCGGCAGCTCGCCGCTCGCCGAATCGATTAACGTCGGCTCCATGAAGCCGATCTCCTGCTGCGCGCGCCGGAACAACGGGGCGTTCTCCCGGTTCGTATACAAACCGTTTGCCCCGTACAACAACAGCGTATGGTTTAACCGCTCCGCCTCCGTCAGCCACCCTTCCACCGTCGTCCGCGCGAACGGGGTACCGGACAACGTCTTCCCCCGATGCCCGACATGACTGCCGTTACAGGTGATCGCCCAATCGATGCCGAGCTCCTCGCGGAGCGATGCCATCTCATATTCGCTCCTTCCCGTGCATAAAGCGAGGGCGATCCCTCTTTCCTTCAACTGCTTCAGCGCCGTCCGCGTCGATTCGGGCAATTGGTCCCGATCCCGCAGCGTGCCGTCTACATCGAATGCAACTAATCGGATCATCGCTTGCGTCCACTCCACTCTCTTTATCTGGTTCGCTATTTATTATACCAGAGAGGGCCGATGCCATCTCCATAAAAACATCAACGACCGGATGATGGGCATCTACATATCGGACGAGGAACGACGTCTACTCCTTCATCCTCATCAAGCGATCGTCGCCCGCCTTCGGCACGCCTCTCCCGTCCGTATTGTTCGTCAATACATACACATACCCGCCATGAACCTTCACGTCCCGGAGACGCCCTGCATGCTGCAGGACGGCATTTATCGACTTCGTCTCCGGTTCGTAGCGGAACAGCGCTTCTCCGCGCAAAGCAGCCACATAGATGGGACCGTTCCCGCCTATTGCAATTCCGGACGGGGCTATGGCTTCGCGACCTGTATGATACAAGGGCGGGAGCATCCCCTCACGCCTCTCGTCACCGATGACAAGCGGCCAACCGTAATTGGCGCCCGCTTGAATCCGATTCATTTCGTCGTGCCCTGCCGGCGAGCCCGAAGGCCCGTGCTCCGAAGCATACATCGCCCCGTCTGACGTCCACGCAATCCCCTGCGAATTGCGATGTCCGTACGAATACACATACGATTCGGGAAAAGGGTTATCTTTCGGAACTTGACCGTCCGGCGTCATCCGTAATATTTTTCCGGCCAAGCTGCTGAGGTCCTGCGCCAAATCAGGTACATTCGAATCTCCCGTCGTCACGTACAGCTGCTTGTCCGGACCGAGAGCCAATCTTCCCCCGTTGTGGTTGAGCGAGCCCGGGATACGCTCCAGCAGCGCTTGCTGCTCCGTCCAACCGCCCGCATTCTCCTTCAGAACGACGACCCGGTTCCAAACCGTCCCGTTATCCTTGTAAGTATGATAGGCGAAGGCCAGTTTACTCACGGTGAAGTCTGGGGCGAGCACGAAGCCGAGAAAACCGCCCTCTCCTTCCGAAAGAAGCGGCTTCCGGAGACGCACCTCTTGCCGCTTGACCGACGTTCCCTCGATCTTCGCGATCGTTCCTTCCCGCTCGCTGACATACATCGTACTCCCCTGAAAATCGAGCGCCCAAGGCGTCCGCAGCCCTTCAGCCAACACCTCGACCGAAGCGTTCTTCCCGCTCTCCCGCTCGGCCGATTCCGGCGTTTCCTTGTTTGCCGGTGTATCCGGAGGCTTGATCTTCCCTTGTGAACAAGCCGTCAACGATAACGTAAATGTCAGCGAGAGCACCAGCAAGACGATCTCAAATTTGGACTTCACGCAATCCCCTCCTTCACGCAATTCCTTTTAATGGGTAAAATCGCAAAAAAGATCGCGCGCGTATCGCCCCATAGAGCGAACGCTGCTGCGATCTTTCTTCTCCTGTCTTGGCCGCAGCCTATTTCCGCGATAACAGGCATTCGTTCTTCTACGATTGCAAATTTTGCATCGCGGCATCAACCAGGGCGTCGAACAGCTCATCGTCTTCTTCCAGCCGCGATTCCACGACATAGATGTCTTCTTCCTTGCCCGAGCTTGCGGTAAAGCTTAAGCTGTAGGACCAATCGCGAGCGTTCTTGCTCTGGAGCGTCAGCTCGTAAGCGGATTGCTGTCCGGTCACCCCGAACACGACGCGTCCCAAATAACCGTCTTCCTTGGAATGCGTCATTGACGCTTCCGTAATATTCACTTCCATATCCATTCCCCTTTCTTCGTCGCGGCAAGCTCGCGCTCAGCTGTATGTTAGTGGTAAGTTCCGCCGGGATGCGCGAATTTATACCCGACCCCGTGCACATTGATAATATATCGAGGATTCGAAGGGTCCGGTTCGATCTTCTTGCGCAGGTTGCTGACATGTACGATAATCGTACGGGTGTCGTTGAAGCATTCCTGCCCCCAAATCTCGCGGAAGAGGTGCTCATGCGTGAACGTCTGCTCCGGCCGCGAAGCAAGATAATGCAGCAAGTCGAATTCCTTGCGGGAAAGCTGCACGTCTTGACCGTTTACCTTCACCACCCGGCTGGCCCGGTCGATGCGGATAGACCCGAACGCCAGTTTGGCCGAAGCCGATTCAGCCGTTTCGCCGCCCGTCATGAACGGTCTGCGCAGATGCGCGCGCACCCTGGCAATCAGCTCGTTAGGGGAGAAGGGCTTCGTTATATAATCGTCGCCGCCCAAGTTAAGCGCATGGATTTTGTCGGACTCTTCTTTCTTGCAGCTCAGAAACAGGATCGGAACCGACGATACCGCCCGCAGCTCCCGGCATATCTCGAAGCCGTCTTTTCCCGGCAGCAGCACGTCTAGAATGGCCAGATCCGGCTGCTCGGCTTCAGCCAACAGGACCGCATCCGTTCCATTACCCGCCCAAACGACGTCGTAGTCGTTCTTCTCCAAATAAAGACGGATTACATCCCGAATTTCGGGGTCATCTTCGACAATCATAATTTTTTGAGCCGACATGCCATCACCGTCCGAAACATAATCCCAAAGTCCCGCTGTTACTGTTTAGAATAGGCAAATAATGGCTGGCGGTCAAGCCTTTTCTGCCGGAAGCGAGAAGCAGATGATCGTACCTTGCCCCTTGGCTGTGTGCTCGATCCAAATACGCCCTCCGTGAACCTCGACGATCTCCCTGGCGATAGACAACCCGAGACCCTTGCCCCCCGTAACGGAGTTGCGCGACTTGTTGCTCGTATAGAACCGGTCGAACACATACGGCAGATCGTCTTCGCCAATTCCTTCTCCCGTATCGAGGACGCGAACCTTCATTTCTGCACCGTTATCGATCATATCGACTTGGATCATGCCGCCGGACGGCGTAAATTTAATTGCGTTCGCCACCAGATTGCCGAACACCTGATGCAAGCGCTCCACGTCGACGTTTACAGTGGAAAACGTCCCCGCTTGCGCCGCCTCTCCGCGTATCGACAGCGTATAATGAATATCCGCGTTCCTCGCGTCCAGCTCATAGCGCTGGTACAGCCTCTCGATCAGACGTTCGGTCGTGAGCGGCTGCTTCTTGAATTCGACCTGCCTCGCCTCCAGCTGCGATAGCTGGAATAAATCTTCGATTAACCGGTCCATCCCGATCACTTTGCTGTGAATGATGCGCAAGTACCGCTCCCGCTGCTCCTCCGTATCGACCAGCCCGTCCAGGATCGCCTCCAGGTATCCTTGAATCGTCGTCAGCGGCGTGCCCAAATCGTGGGAAATGTTACTGATCAGATGACTGCGTGACGTCACCATCCGCGACAGCTCGCCATTCGTCAGAACCAACGCCTCGTAAGCCTGCTCTAAATCGCCGGTACGCTCCTTAATTTTCTCATAAAGCCCGCTGTTCATCTCCGTTAGCGCTGCGGACAGCTTCTCTTCGTTGACGTAAGCGCGTGAGAGCTTCATGGACAACAGCAACGACTGGGAGAAAATGAACACCAGCAGGCCAAACGCAGACATGCGTTCCGTCGTCTTCACCCACTCATGCGCGTACATCATATCGTTAATAATTGCAGCCGCCAGAATGAAGCAGGAGAACAGCAGGAGGCTGCCGCCTTCCCGGCGTCTTATGAACGCCAGCGTGACGGTTGACAGAATGTAGCAAATGCCGAGCACAACGAGCAATTGAAGCACCCACAACGCGCTTGTGAACAAGAACGGCGGCAGGGCGAGCAGCACGCCAGAATAAGCCAGCAGCGCGACGCAGAAGACCATGTTGACGGTCCGCGAGCTTTCCGAAGGATACAGGTTGGCGAAGAAGAGGATGAAGACCGGCAAGGACAGCGCCGCTGTCATATATTCGAGCACCAGCTCGAGCTCCCAGCTGAAGCCGGGGAACAGCTTGGTCATCACAATTTCGCCGAGCAGCATCATCCGCAGACTGAACAATAAACAGAAGATGCCGAAATATAGCGTGGACAGCTCTTTCGTCCGAACGGCGAACAGCCCCAGATGATACAGCCCCATGATGAGCAGGCTGCCGATCAGCAGCGTGTCGAAGCCGGCGGACAACTCCTTTTCCCGGCTCACCGACTGGAAGAGACCTAACTTGATGGGCTGGCGGATACCGCCTTTCTGGTGATCGTAGTTGGAGATTTGCACCACGATATCGAGCTCCGAGGCAAACCGGTCCGCAATCGTCAACTGCGGCACAAATTCCGGCCGGGACGTCTCTGCGTTCGTGCCGACTTGCCCGGCAGCCGCGGTCATGCGGCCGTTAATCCACAACCGGTAGGCTGTGTTGATCGTCGGTATGTCCAGCGCCAGCTCCTGCGCCTGCTCGGGTTCGGGCAGCAGGACGCGGAGGCGGTACGTGGCGTAACCTTCACCTTCGATCGAGCGGCCGCCCACAACCGTCCCGTTCCACGAACCGGGTACAGCGACATGAGTCAAGCTTGACCGCTCGCCGCCTTCAGAAGGGCTTGAGTCGGTGCTTGAGCCGGCGTGTGAGTCAGCGCTTGAGCCGGCCCGTGAGTCGGCGCTTGAATCCAGTCCTGCGCCGGGACTCGTACCCGGGCTTGTACCGGACTTCACGGCGAATTGATCCGGGTCACGCAGCTCCTTCCAATAAAATTCCCACATCCCGTCTAAACGTACGGCTTGCCCGTCCTCCCAACGCCATTCACGAAGATCCAGCACGCCGTCCTTCGCAACCGGCGCCGAGCCGGAGAGGTTGAACAGAAGAGGGCTGAGCAAGCCCAGGCTAAGCATCAGCAGCGCGAATAGAACGAACGGCATGACACGCATATTCAAGTATCGGTTCACGGTTTTGCACCCTACTCCCGGGGATATTGAAATAGTTACGGATGCCGTCAAGGACGCCGGTCGCGAGCTTCTTCCGCGCAGCCGGATCGGATACCCGCTCGTCCTTGCTCCGCCTTACTCATGGCTCGGCTGCTTCACCGTGACTGTATCCCAGTCGGTACGGTAGAAACGAATGCATAACGCCAACGCGATCAGCGTTAAGAATATATAGAGCGACAGCCACGCTCCGGTACTTCCAAGCTCCAGCGTGAAGGTCAGCACATAGGCAAGCGGGATGAACACAAGCCAATTGAGCACGAGCGACGCCCGCAGCAGGAACGTCGTATCGCCGAGTCCACGCAGCGCCCCGGCATAATAGTTCAACACCCCGTCGAACAGCTGCAAATACGCGGAGATCATCAGGAGGCGACCCGCCAACTCATAGACGGCCGGGTCGGACGCATACAGCCGGGCGATCGGCACCGCGAAGAAAAACTCGACCGTCCCCAGCACGAGCAGGAACAAACTGCCGAGCACGGCGACATCCGTACCCAACCGGCGCGCCAAGCGCGGCTGGCCGCGGCCGATCTCTTGACCGACCAGGATCGTCGCCGTCGCCCCGAAAGCGAATGCCGGCATAAAGCCAAGCCCCATCACGTTCAGCGCGATCTCATTGGCCGCAAGCGCTTCGGTGCCCAGACGCGTAACGAACATGGTGAAGACGAACATCGCGAGCGACATCGCCATCTCCTGCATGCCCAGCTTTCCGCTTTCCACCAGCAGCAGCTTCGACTCGGCCCGCTCCAGCCGAATACGTCTGCGGGTCACAAACCTGCGATGCATCGGCACCAAGAACACATATGCGCTGCCGATCAGACTGAGCGCCTCTCCGATCAGAACGGCCAGCCCCGCTCCCCGAAGCCCAAGCTCCGGGAATCCCCAGTGCCCGTACGTCAACGTATAGGTAAAAAAGATCATCGAGCCGTTCGCCACAAGCGACATCACCATCGGTGTCCGCGTGTCGCCCACCCCGCGAAAAAATCCGTGCAGGACGAAGCTGACCGTAAAACACGCCACCGCAAACAACCTGAAACGCAAATAATCGGCGCCAGCCCCGACCAGCTCGGGCGAACCGCCCATCAAGCGGAGAATCGAGCCCGGCAGCAGCAGCCCGACGATAGCCGCCAGCAGAGCGACCGCCGAACCGACATATAAGGCCGTGTACGTGCGACGTACCGCTTGATCCATTTGCCCGGCGCCGTAATTTTGCGCCACTAAATAATTGACCGAATGCCCGAAGCCCGAACATAGCGCCCAGGCGTTGTAGGCCACAATATTGGACACGCCGACCACCGCAATGACGAGCGCCCCCATGGGCCCCACCATTAATAAATTGATCGTACCGGTCACGGTACCCGACGCGAACGAAATAATGGAAGGGAGCGCCAGCCCCAGAATCACTTTCCAATGCTGCGTAAACTGCTGAAGCCAACTTTTCATATAGAAGTCCATTTCCTTTCCGTCTTCGCGTACATCTCCATTTTGCCTGAAAAACCGGAAAGGAACAAGGTCAAGTCTTACTGACGGATAAAAGACAGCGCAACGTCCAAGTCGCCGCTCTTGCCGTCTTGAAGCGCCAGATCGCTTTTTCCGTTGCCGTCGGCGTCGGCAATCCACAGCTTCGGCTCCGCGCCGGGCACTCCCCAAGGGCCGAACCCGGACAACAGCTTCCACCCTGCCTCATTCGTGCGCAAATACACCGTCCCCGTCATCGTCCGGCTATTCCAGCGGAACACATCCTCGAGCCCGTCCCCGTTATAATCGCCGAACCGCAGCTTCCCTTCCTCGTTCGGCAAGTCAAGACCGGCCCGGGCTGCCGTCCACTCGAGCTTTTGCGTATCCGGCTTAAACTCGATCCCTGCGGAAGCGCCGTCCTTAGCCGCGAACAACGTCCCGCCGCTCTCGCGTCTTGCCTGAAGCTCCGAACGCAGCTCGCTTCGCAGCTTGTAAGGCTTCAACGGCCTCATCTCGTCCTTATGGAGAAGCCAACCATACAGCTCCCGGCGTTCCTGAGTCAAACCGGCTACCAGCAGGTCGCCTCCGGCAAGCGGCAGCGTGTATAAGCTATCCCAAGCGCGTGCATCGATCGTCCAACTGCCGGACGGCTCGAACCGCCCGCCGCTGGCTGCATACCGCTCCAGCTTCCCGTTCGGATCGGCTTTCCAGACGCTGCACGGGCCCTTCTCGTCTCTGCCGCTGACCGCCGCCGCTGCCCCCTTCTTATAGGCCATACGTCCCCACTTCGCGGCCTGGCCCGGCTGCTCGTTCCGTACTCCCTGATACCTTCCCAACGTCACGGAGACGTCCCCATTGCGCTCATTCCAATCGATCCGGTCCACCTGCCCGTCGCCGTCCGCATCACCGAGCAGCAAGCGGGAGAGCGAACCATCAGCAGCCGTTACATGCTGAGCCGGGGTGAAAGGCACGTAATCTTGTATGGAATAAAAAGCATACCCTTTCGCCTTCAAGCCGGCTACGAGCTTCTGCAGCACGCTGACATTTTTATCGGGGTAGCGATATACCGGAAGCCCGTCCCGATACAGTTGATCGCCCTCTTCGTCGGTTACCGGTATCAGCGACTTGAACTCCAGGAACGGATGATAGAAGAACGAGCCAATGTTGTCCGATTTGCCAAGACGGTCCAGGATCACCCGCTCATCCTTGTTAGAAGGGATGTAATCAAAAGGCGTCGGCACGTAGGCCGCCCCCAAAGTCGATCCTTCATTTCTTCCATTCATATAAATAGCCGCAGGCGCGTTACGATGCGCTTGAACCTCGGACTGATACTGCAAGCCGAAGTACGAGCGAAACACTTCATCCTGCGCCGCTGTCGTATGATAGTGGGGCGCCTCCCAAAACTGCGGTGTAATGCCGGCATTGCGAAAAATAGCCAGCCCCTCCCGCATCCGCTCCTCGGCAAAAGCTTTCGTCTGCGTCTCCGCCACATCCGCCACGTCGAACTCGTTGCCGATACCGGATTCATGGTGCCCGTCATCCCTGCGGCTTTGTCCGACTTGATGCGTATAGCCATGCATGCCGACGATGGCTCCCGACGAAAGCGCATCCTTGACGACCTTTTGGAATGCCGCTACATACGGATGATCTGCTTGATCCAGTCTCACATCGTAAGCAGGGCCGTCCTTCGGGTAGTCGATCCATCTGGGAATTAGGGCGATATGATAGGCCACGTGCTGTTCCTGCAAATACTCAAGCACGGCCCGCAGCTTCCCGAGCTGCTCTATGGACCCGTACTGTCCTCCCGGTCCGACGTCCTCCAGACGGATCAGAACAAAGGGCGGAATGCGCGCCTCCCCTTGCACACCCGCCATATGGTAAGCGGTAAATACAGAACCTAGTAACAATATGGATACAAATAAGCGTAACCATGGCATCGTACGGAAAGTAAACACTCGGATGATAACCCCTCTCTGACTGCACCCATGCACGTAGTCGACAAGTTGCTCATATATAAACCGCTTCCACTGTTAACAATTCCTCTTTGAAACTAGTAACGCCCCAAATCTATTTCATAGATTTGATTGGTATATAGAAGCAGCCCGCAGGCATTCACCTGCGGGCATGGAATTATTTGTAAACGACCGACTAAAATCTAAAGAACTAGTCGAATCTATTATAATATAACTTTCATTCGGATGTAATCCGTCAGGAGGATAAAAAGATGGAAAACAATCTCCAATCTATAACTCAAGAATTATTGGATATTCGCCATAAATACGCCGGTATCGACGAAGGCTTTGCCGAACTCGAGCAGATGCTCGCCGCGATGGAAGAACGGATGTCGTCGCTGGAAAACCGCGTCTCCTTCTTAAACCTGCGAGACTAAACTTCATTACAAACTTCTACCTGAGCTTCATCACCGCCGCGGCCTCATGGCATGCACCCGGATCCTCCGGTAATCAGCCATCCACTGCCCGCCCTCATAGAGGACGGGTTTTACCAATTGCACACAGCGATCGGCCGCTTCCTCTTTCTCTTTTTCCGTCAAGCCTTCAAAGAACACACCGGCAAAAGCTTTCAACCAATGCCGCATCCCCTGCTCCCCATCGCTTAAGCGTGTGGGCCGATCATACAATTCCGCATACCCTACTTGAAAGCCCTGATTCTCCAATATCGAAGCATATTCGCCAATCGTCGGAAAATACCATGGGTCCCGCTCACCGGCGTCGATGCCATATGTCTTTACCGTATCACGGACCGCACAGAAAATAGTTTCCACATTCCCGGCTCCGCCGAATTCAGCCACAAACCGCCCCCCAGGCCGCAGAGCCAACCATACCGACTCCACTACCTGCTCCGGACGCTTCATCCAATGCAGCGCCGCATTCGAGAATACCGCATCATAGGGCTGCTCGCCATCCTTCAACCGAAACGCTTGGCCATCCGCTTGCTCAAACCGTACACCGGGGTATTTACTCCGTGCCTTATCGATCATCTCTTGTGAATAATCGATCCCTACGCAATGCGCCCCCATCTGCGCAATCTCATAGGCCAAATCCCCCGTCCCGCAGCCCAGGTCCAGAATCCGCTCCCCCGCCTGCGCCTTCAACAACGCAATCAAACCTTTCCCCAGCTCCGACACAAACCCGATTTGCTTGTCATAGTGCTCGGCATTCCATTGCTGCCCGGCCGCCGGCTTCCCCGTTTTCTTGGTCATGGCTTTCAGCCCCTTCCTTTTTCTATATTATGAGGGATGGCAGGCTTATTGGGGAAATATATAAAAGCGATAGTCATTATTGCAAAATCTTATTAATAAAATAAAAGCACCGTCCTCCCGCTAGAGAGAACGATGCGAAGTCAAGCTGATTAGATACCGTAAGACTGTTTAGCCAAAGACTTTGCCTGTTCATAGCTTGCCCGATATTCATCGGCCTTGGCGGTGCCATATTGGTACTCGCCCAATTTGGCTTCCATCGCAGAGATGATCGTATTAAAGCGGCTATCAAACTCGGCAAGCTTGGCTTCGGCTTGGGTTTTCAATTCCGCTTTCTTGGCAGCCTTCTCCTGCTCGTCTTCAATGTTACTGTACTGCGCAAGCAAACCTAAGAAATACACCATCGCTTCCGATTGAAGGGCTTCGATTCGCGGTTTAAACTCATCGGCGATCGATTGTTCCGTCCTTGTCGTTGTAGCGCCGCCACCGCCTCCGCCGCCCATCACCGGTGCAGCTGGCGCCGCCGGCTTCGGAGCTTCTGCCGGCTTTGGCGTGGCCGGCTTATCCTGTTCAGCCTTCGGCTTGTCCGCCGCCGGAACCTCGGCCTTAATCGTATAGCTCACCGCATCCCACTCGATCTTCCTGCCAACGGACTCCGAGAAGAAGCGAAGCGGCACATAGAGGCTGTTATCTACGAACAAGCCCGGCAGCTCTTCGCCGATTTCTTTCGTTTGGCCGTCAAAGACGTATTGGACTTTCTCTTGGTATACTGAAATGCTTGACGGCTTCAACTGGGAAGCGTCAAAGGAATCCCGCAATTTCCCGCCGCGCACCTTCGTATTGAGATTATACTCATCGATCTGCACTTTATCCGCAGCTTTCGGCTCTTCTACTGTGACCTTATATGTATCCCCGTCCCACTGGACGGCTTTGTTCAGAGAGTAAGAGATAAAGCGCAGCGGCACATATGTACTTCCTTCATAAATAAAGCCCTGCTGATCCTCCGGCGGAGCATACTGCTCACCGTCGAAGACGAATTGCAGCGGAACGTAGTAAACATCAACGTTTTGTGGGGTCTGCGCGGCGGAAGCGGTGCTTACCGCGCTTGCGAATAACATCGCGGCTAAGGAAAATAGTTTAATTTTATTCTTCACTGTGGTCACCTTTCTGTTACCTAGACTTAGGGTTGTTTGGGCTGATCTTGTTTGGTTGTATCTTGCTTGGTTGTATCTTGTTTGTTTGAAAGATCTTGTTTCTTCGAATCCGCGTAGTTTTTGCCTTGGCTTAAACCATACTTAGCGGCAATACCGATGAGCTGGTTGTATTCATCCTCGGATAGCTTATTGAGGATGATTTTTTTGGCTTCTTTTTTTTCTTCCAATGATAGGCCATTTGATGCCATTTGGGCAAATAGTTTTAGTTCGCCAGGACTAAGCTTGGATAAAAGCATGGAGGTTACCTTGGCTTTTTCGGCTATGGTGATTTCATCCTTCACTTTTTCCGCTTTCTCTTCTGATATAGTGGCTGAGTATTGGGTTGTATTGCCGTTCGGCTTCTCCTGGCTTTCAGCAGAACTTTTAGCAGCATCTGATGTTGCTTTGTTAGATCCTTTATCTTCCGTGATAGGACTGACTTCTGTTTTTTCATTTTGCGCAGAAGTCGATAAGGCACCATGATTTTCAGTAGAATTAGAGCTCTGAGTTGAAACGGAATTAGATTCCGGTACGACCTGATTGTCGCTATTCGTAGACTTATCGAGGTTGGGCTGCTTTTGTACTGTAGAGTCAGCCGATAGTGTATGTAAGGAACTTCCTCCGCTTATGCTATTCATAATAATTGAGAACGATTTATTCGCAATAAAGAACGCCGCTATAATAAGAACACCCAAACTAGCCAGAACGACTAAGAGTTTTTTCCTCATCCAATCACCCTATGTATAGTTAGTAGATCAGCTTTCCTCTATATAGTAACACGTATTGATGCTAGGTAATAGTATTGGAAGTGAGCATCCACTACTAACGTGCTACTTGGAAACGGCTTTTCTTACAGCTTCTATTTCTTCCTTGGTGAATTTGGAATAAGCTATTCTTTTTAATTCAGCCTTTTTCTCAGCAGTTAACTCTCCGCTAGCCAGTTGTTTGATGTGCTTGATTTCAGAAACCGAAAATTTACTCATGGCAAATTTAACCGCTTGTTGCTTGTTTTCAAAACTTAGAACTTCCCGGCTCTCGCTATCATTTTTTGCGTTCGAATTCTTAATTTCTTCTTGCTTTGTGGAATTCTGTTCTTGAGGAATATTTTCTGTTTTGGATTCGGCAGCATCCAGCTTCAACTCGTTTGCCTTCTCACTAGCTGACTGTGTTGCAACTAACTGATCATTATTGTTAGTTAACTTATCGACATCAATGGAAATGTCTGTGTCTTTTAAATCACTGGGAAGTTCTTGCAGCAGTTTATTAGCCGCCAAGTCTACTAGATAATGGTAACCGGCATAACCACCAATGCTTAAAAAGCTTATCGCAATTAACGATCCTATTAACCACTTTTTCAAAATGTATTCTCCTATCAATAGTACAATGTAAAGTTAACTAATTAGTTGCCCCTGAAAAAATCGAATTTTGAAATGGCCCTTCTTCACTGCGATTTTTTATACAAGGAGGATTTTCCTTTCGATTCCATTTTTCTTGCTCTATTTGACCATTTGGGCGGCTCTTCTGAGGTTGTGTATAATGCTCCCATAGGTTGAGT
>NZ_BIMH01000071.1 GCF_004000985.1 Paenibacillus validus NBRC 15382
CGCGCGGGTTCTGCGCCTCGGCGCCCCGGCAACGGCCGACGGCGTCTCCGGCGCCTGAGCAGCCGCGTTCGCGGCCGTGGCTTCGGTCACCTGAGGCGCGTCGGAACTAACGGGCAGTTCTTTTCTTCTTCGCGGCATGGGCAAGAGCCTCCTTGGTTCATCGATAGTAAGCCTATTTTATCATAGTGCCCTTGCCGGAATATAGTGTCAGTCTGCGTCCTCCGGGATATGGAAGCTCTATTCGCCGGAATTGCCGCCGGCCAGTTCCCGTTTCGCCTTATGCAGCGCTTCGATCACCGTATCGAGCTCTTTCGGCGTCCAGTGCAGCGTCACGTAACGGGGACGGTATCCGCCGCTGCTCGTTTCCAGCATGACCGAGCTCTTCTCTTGGTCCACGACAAGCGTCAATTGCTCCGATTCAAAAATCGTCTTCCAAGCCATAACTACCATCCTCCCGGCTGTATGCTACATATGACAGATTCCGTACGGTCGCAAAATTATCCTGCATCTCATTTAAATTTAACCTAGGATTTCGGTTGAAACCAACCGATGAACTCCAGCCCGTAGACCGAGCCGACGGCGAGCAGAACCGTCCATAACGCAAGGCTGACGGTCATCCACAGCAGGACCCAGCGCGGAGAAGAGCCGAAGGTAAGCGCGAGCAAGGCGGCGATATCCGTACCGACGATGGCGGGAGCGGTCAAAGCGAGCCCCGGAATCCCGTACCGTTCCCAGATGCGTTTGGCGCGGCGGTGTTTCTTCGATTCGGCGGTTGTACCGGCTGAAGTTGGAGTTGCGGTCTCCGCTGCCGTGCCGCCTGATTGCGCGGCGGTCAAAGCGGCTTTGCGCGTTCGGCGTTTCGTTCGCCAAGCCGTGAATTGACGGAAAAACAAGGCGATCAGCAGCACGGGGATCCAATTGCCGACGAAGCCGGTGACCGCTACAGCTGTCGGATTCAACCCCCAGGCAATGCCTAGCGGCACGACCAGGAATACTTCCAGCCAGGGCGCGGCTGCAAGCAGGAACAGGGCGGCGTACTGCCAGGCCGTTCCCCATTCCGGCGCATTCATTTCCAACATGTTTTATTCCTCCTCAAACTTGCCTGTGTTTCTTTTTCTACGCGGCTAACGGACGAAGGTTCCAGGAGGAGGACGCGGAACGGGAGTAGGTTCGTCGCAGGGAAAACGGTGCCCGCAAGGGAAAGCAGCGTACGGGAAGATGTTCGGTTTTCCTTTTGCCTATTTTTCGGTATAGTGAACGTAGGATGTTTTTCTGGAAAGGCAGGGGAGCCGCTATGGAGCAACAGCCGCTCGTATCGGTCGTTACGCCGACCTACAATCGGCCGGGGACGCTCAGCGAACTGCTGGAATCGTTGAGCAGGCAAACGTATAAACGGCTGCAAATCATTGTGGTGAACGACGCCGGGGAGCCGATTGAGGAAGCGGTCGGTCTCTACCCCGAGCTCGATGTCACAATTGTGAATATGGAGAGCAACGGGAAGCATGTCGCAGCCCGGAACCGGGGGTTGTCTGAAGTCCGGGGGGCGTATATTTTGTTGTGCGACGATGACGATTTGCTGCTGCCGACGCACGTGGAGCGGATGGTGCGGGAGATCGAAGATTGCGATCTGGTTTATTCGGACGTGGAAATTTTCGACTATGTGGAGGAAGAGGGCGTCCGCCGGGCGACGAGCCGCTTTGTGTTTGCGTATGAGCATGATTTGGAGGCAATGCGCCGATGCTCGACATTCGTTTCTTCCGGCTGTCTGTATCGGCGCGAGCTGCACGACAGGCTCGGTCCGTTCGACGAGGGGGTCTATAATTACTGGGATTGGGATTTCATCTTGCGGGCATCGGCTCATTATCGGGTGAAAAGGGTGCCGGTCGCAAGCGTGCTGTATGCCTTCGGGCAAAGCGGCGGCAATATGTCGCGGGACGCCGGGTCCGATTCACGGCGCGATTATTTGAACAAGCTGTCGGTCAAGCACGGCCTGGGCGAGCTGCCGACGGAAAATTTCTTTACGCTGCTGGATAAGCCGGAGATGAAGGCGCGGCGTGCGGCCACGGACGTCTTGTGGGACGGGGAGCCGTTCGTTTCGCGTTGGGCGAGCCTGCGGCGTAAGGGCGAGGGGGAAGTTGAGGCGTGAGTTCATGGAATCCGGGTCCGGATATGCGGGTGGAGGAAATCTCCAGCATCCCGGTGTCCCGCCGTATGGCGGAGGCACGCGAGCTGCTGCGTAAATATTACGGATATCCCGATTTTCGGGAAGGGCAAAAGGCGGTTATCGCGAGCCTGCTCGAAGGGCGCGATACGCTCGGCATTATGCCGACCGGCGGCGGGAAGTCGATCTGTTACCAAATTCCCGCCCTGATGATGAGCGGGACGACGATCGTGATATCGCCGCTCATCTCGTTGATGAAGGATCAGGTGGACGGGCTCGACAGCATTGGCGTACCGGCCGCTTATATTAACAGCTCGCTGACCTATGCGCAGGTGGAAACGCGTATCCGCAAGGCGGCGCGCGGCGAATATAAGCTGCTCTATGTCGCTCCCGAGCGGCTCGAGTCGGAGCGTTTCCTCGATTTACTCGGCGAGCTGACCATTCCGATGGTCGCGGTCGACGAGGCGCATTGCGTGTCGCAGTGGGGACATGATTTTCGCCCGAGCTATATGCGGATCAGCGAGCTGGTGGCGCATCTGCCGGGGCGTCCGCAGCTGGCGGCGTTCACGGCGACGGCAACCGATCAGGTGCGTGAGGACATCGTCCGGCACCTGAAGCTGGAAGCGCCGGGGGTGTTCGTCACCGGCTTCGCCCGCGAGAACTTGTCGTTCACCGTGGTGAAGGGCGAGAACAAGCGCGACGTGCTGACCGGGTACATTCGCGCTCATGCGGGAGAAGCGGGGATCGTGTACGCGGCGACGCGCAAGGAAGTCGACCAGCTGTGCGAGTTTTTGAAAAAGCAGGGCGTGGCGGCCGGGAAATATCATGCGGGGATGACCGATAAAGAGCGCGCGGAGGCGCAGGAGCAATTTCTCTACGACGAAGTGCGCGTCATGTGCGCAAGCAATGCGTTCGGAATGGGTATCGACAAGTCGAATGTGCGGTATGTCATTCATTTCAATATGCCGAAAAACATGGAGGCTTATTACCAGGAGGCGGGCCGCGCCGGACGGGACGGGGAGCCGAGCGATTGCTTGCTGCTGTTCAGCCCGCAGGACATTCTGATCCAGAAGTTTCTGATCGAGCAGTCGGTTGCAAGTCCCGAGAGGCAGGCCCAGGAGTACCGCAGGCTGCAGCAGATGGCGGACTATTGCCATACGCCGCAATGTCTGCAGCGGTACATCGTCCGCTATTTCGGCGGGGAGCTGGAGCAGGATTGCGGACAGTGCAGCAACTGCTCAAGTCCAGATATGGAGATGACGGACATTACGCTGGAAGCGCAGCAGATTTTCTCCTGCGTACGGCGGATGCGGGAACGGTTCGGGGTGACGCTGGTCGCTTCGGTGCTCAAAGGGTCGAGGAACAAAAAGGTGCTCGATTTCGGCTTCGACGAGCTGAGCACTTATGGGTTGATGAAGCAGCGGACGGAGAAGGAAATCGTCGACCTGATCCAGCTGCTTGTCGCCGAAGGGTATTTGCAGCTGGCCGAAGGAAAGTTCCCGACCGTCAAGCTGTCGTCCAAGGCGGGCGCCGTACTGGCCGGGACGGAACGCGTCGTGCAGCGCATTCGGGTGAAACCTGCGGCGGCTGTCGTCCAGGACGCGGAGACGGAGCTGTTCGACGAGCTGCGCAAGCTGCGCTCGGAGATCGCGAAACGCGAGGGGATTCCGCCCTACATCGTTTTCCCGGACAGCACGCTGCGCGAGATGTGCGGCGTGAAGCCGACGAATCCGGCGGCCATGCTGAAGATCAAGGGCGTCGGCGAGGCGAAATTTTTCAAGTATGGGGCGTATTTTATCGAATTTTTCAAGCGGCATCTGGGGCAGTAGCGGGTAGGCCAAGGAGCGATCAGAATAGGAGGACGGTTGCAGGGTGGCGAAATCGAAATTTTATGTCGTCTGGGAAGGCAAGCAGCCCGGCGTTTACAAGACGTGGGCGGAATGCCAGGCGCAGACGAACGGATATCCGCAAGCGAAGTTCAAGTCTTACGAGAGCGAGGAAGAAGCGCGCAAGATGTTCGTAGCCGGCTGGAAGAAGGCGTTCAGCACGGCGGCGAAAGCGGCTTCGTCTGCAGGAGGCAAGGGCGGCAGCCGGGCATCCGGAGACGCAGTGGGAGCTGACGACGTCGGCGTGCCCGACCTCGACAGCCTGTCGGTCGACGTCGGCTGCAGCGGCAACCCCGGCATTGTGGAGTATAAAGGCGTATACACGCGCACAGGGGAGATCGTGTTTCAACACCCGCCGATCTCGAAAGGCACCAATAACATGGGCGAGTTTCTCGCGATTGTGCACGGGCTCGCCCATTTGAAGAAAATCGGCAGCGCTATGACGATCTACAGCGACTCGATGACGGCGATCAGTTGGGTGCGCAAGAAGGCGGCTGCCTCCACGCTGCCGCGCGACGCGTCGACCCGGGAAATTTGGGAGCTGGTTGACCGTGCGGAAGCTTGGCTGCGCAACAATACGTATTCGAATCCGATTGTGAAGTGGAATACGAAGGCGTGGGGCGAGATTAAGGCGGACTACGGGCGGAAGTAATGAGTTTAGGCTGACTCCAGCGCTCGCAAATCAAGCCCAATAGCGGAACGAGGGTGCTTTATTTTGCACTTGCGAGCCTAGTTAGAAAAATAGCGGAACCACGAGGTCTTATTTGTCTCTTTCCAGGGCGATCGCCGGGAAGGGGGAATAGCGCATCGGTGTTCCGCTATTTGTTTTGTCTGCGCGAGAAGCAGGTAACGAAAGTGAATCGTTGTACCAGCGCGCGCTATTGCGCTCGCACTGTCTCAGTCAGCCATCCATCCGAGTCGCTTGCCCAGACTGCTGCAGCCAGCCAACCGAGTCGCGAGCCTCGGCTGCCGCCTGCGCTTATTGCAGCGGTTCCACGCGCTCTTTCATATACACCGACGGCGAGGCGCCGGTCAACCGACGGAACGTGCGGTGGAAATACGACGTGTCGCAGTAACCTAAGTAGTCGGCGATATCGCCGACGGTCAGCTGTGAATGGCGCAGCATGTAGATCGCCGTCTTGATGCGCATCGCGTGCACGTAATCACTGATGGTTTGCCCCGTTGTCAGGCGGAATAGGGTGGCTGCATAGTTGGGACTCTTGCCGATGGCGGCGGCGAGCTCGTCTTTGGTCACCTTTTCGCGGTAATGGTTCTTGATGTAAGCTTTCATCGCTTCGGCCTGGCGATGCTTGACGGAGGAACGCGGTCCGTGATCCCATTCGCGGTTGAGACGGGTCAGCATTTCGAGCAGCAGCGCGTGGCCCATCGCTTCGCGGTAAGGGAACTGCTCTGTCCACTCCTCCCACATCGTCTGGATACGGCCGAGCAGCAGGTCGGCTTGTGTCGAACGCAGGTGCAAGGGATGGGTGACCGCGGTGATCGGCAGCGCCAAACCGGTTTCAGTCGAGACGGCGAACGTTATGACGTATTTCTCGTGAGATAACGACGGGATGCTTTTACCGTAAAAGCTTGTTCCCGCCGGGATCAGGAGCACATCGCCTTTCTCCAGCAGCACCTTCTCGCCTTCAAGCCAATACACACACTTGCCGTAACCGACCAGAATAAAGGACCATAAGGCGTTTTCTTGTCCGCTTTCTTCAAACCAGGGCATCGTGCCGGCGTGGCGGGAGACCGATTTTACGCTTAACATGGGACGAACCTCCGTCTAATTGTGAATCGTGAGCCGCTTTTTCCCCATGTGGAAGGTGCACGACTACACGCAAAAAGATGATACTATAATACACTTAGCGTACTATAATTCATAGTCACTTTCGAATGAGAGGGGTACAATGGCATCGACAATGTGAGCTTGATGCGGAGGGTATGAACGATGCCGAAGACAAAAATTGTATGTACGATGGGACCTGCCTGTGATCATGTCCCGATGTTGAAGCAAATGATTGAGGCGGGGATGAACGTAGCCCGCTTGAATATGGCGCACGGCGATTTGGACGAGCAGCGGGGGCGCATCGCGAAGGTGCGCCAGGCCGAACGGGAAACCGGGAAGCCGGTGGCGATTCTGTTGGATATTAAAGGTCCGGAAATTCGCATAGGCAAATTAAAGGACAGCTCTTATATGCTGGAAACGGGCGGGCGCTTGACGCTGACGACCGAGCCCATCGAAGGCGACGCACGGCGGATCGCGGTGAATTATGCCGAGCTGACGAAGGATGTAGGTCCGGGCTCGCGCATTTTGCTTGACGACGGGCTGATCGAGTTGAACGTGGAGTCGGTCGAAGGGACCGAGATTCATACCCGGATTATGAACGGGGGCGTCATCAAACCGCGCAAGGGCGTAAATTTGCCGGGGACGCATACGTCGCTGCCGGGGGTAACGGATCGGGACATCGAGCATATTCGCTTCGGTGTGGAGGAGGGCGTGGACATTATCGCCGCCTCCTTCGTGCGGAAGGCCGAGGATGTGTTGGAAATTCGCCGTTTGCTGGAGGAGCAGGGAGCGGGGCATATTCAGATCATCTCGAAGATCGAGAACGAAGAAGGCGTCAGTGAATTGGATGCCATTCTCGCGGTCTCGGACGGGTTGATGGTGGCGCGCGGGGATCTCGGTGTCGAGGTGCCGGTGGAGGACGTGCCTCATATCCAGAAGATGATGATTCAAAAATGCAATATCGCCGGCAAGCCCGTCATCACCGCGACTCATATGCTGGACTCGATGCAGTCCAATCCCCGTCCGACGCGGGCGGAAGCGAGCGACGTCGCCAACGCCGTGCTTGACGGCACCGATGCGATCATGCTGTCCGGGGAGACGGCAGCCGGGAAATATCCGCTGGAATCGGTGCGGACGATGGCGTCGATCGCGCAGCGGATGGAAGCGTCGATCGATTATCGCGAGCAGTTCATCAAGCGGACGGCGCTCCATAGGACGGACGTGACAGAAGTGATCAGCCAAGCGGTCGTCAGCTCGTCGCTGGAGCTGGACGCAAAGGCGATCATCACGCCGACGGAAAGCGGCTTTACCGCGCGGATGGTATCGAAGTACCGCCCGAAGGCGCCGATCGTCGCCGTAGCGCCCAACGAGCAAATCCTGCGCCGGCTCAGCTTGGTATGGGGCGTGACGCCGGTGCAAGGTTATGAAGTAGCGTCGACGGACGAGATGTTCGAGTCAGCCATTCGCCACGGCAAGCAGTCGGGCGTCGTGCAGCCGGACGAGCTTGTGATCGTGTCCGCCGGCGTGCCGATCGGCAAGTCCGGATCGACGAACTTGATCAAAATCATGCACGCCGAGTAAAGCGGAATAAGGATAGCGCCGCTCCTGTGAAGGAGGGCGCTATTTTCGTGGTCGTGAAAGCACGGAGAACATCAAGCGGACGAATCGGGTTTCCCTGCAGCCGCAGCCGGCCGACAACGCCAAAACCGCCTACGGCACCATGTGCCGGGCGGTTCCTTGGCTGCGCCAGTCTATGTTGCTCACTCCGGTCTCGGCCGTTCCTTCGCTTCCTTCGTGCCGAAGTCCAGATGCATGCGCTTTTCCGTGTTGGCCTTGTTGTCCTTGTACATTTCGTTCTCCTGGCTTTCCAGCGCAAGGCTGGTCAGTTTCCATTCCGTCTGGCCGTTCACTGGATCAAATGGAAACTCGTCGCCGCGCTTTAACGTTTCCTCGCGTCCCCATTCGTTCTCATAGATGCCGTCGGTCTCCACTTCTTCGCCCGAAACGGGCTCCATTCTTTTGTCTTCCGCCATAATTGCCAAAACCCTCCTTATACCTGATTCGGTCGTTAGTATACCCCCGCCCGCAAGGAAGTATGTCCATAGGAGACGGTCTTAACCCGAGGCTATTGTGCCCGGGCCCGAGCCGAGGTATGATGGTTCCATTCTTAAACTTAGAAGGGATTGTGCGGACGGGATATGGCTTTATGGGGGACGATAGTGAACGCGGCGTCGATAGTCGCAGGCAGCTTGCTGGGCATCGGAATAGGCCGGATGAGCGAAAGCGTGAAGCAGACGCTGATGCACGGCATCGGGCTGGCGCTGGTGGTGCTTGGCTTGTCGATGGCACTGAAATCGGACAATTTTCTGCTGATCGTGATCAGTCTGACGATCGGCGGGTTAATCGGCGAAGGGCTGCGTCTGGAGCGTAGGCTGCAGCAGCTTGGCCAGGCGCTGGAGCGGGCGGTGTACGCGGCGGAGAGCCGGCTGCCATCCCGGCGGCGGGGCGGGGAACGGCCGAAGGGGCGCCTTGCGGCCGGATTTGTGAACGCGACGCTGGTGTATGGCATCGGGGCGATGGCGATTCTCGGCTCGCTGGACAGCGGGCTGCGCGGCGACCACGTCATTTTGTACACGAAGGGGCTGATGGACGGCCTGCTGTCGGTTGTTTTCGCCTCGACGATGGGCATCGGAGTGTTGTTCTCCTCGCTGCCGATTTTCGTCTACCAAGGATCGATCGCGCTCGGCGCATCATGGATAGCATCGCTGCTGGATAAGGTTCTGCTGAATGAGATCATCGTGCAGTTGACCGCGGTCGGCGGCGTGCTGATCATCGGGGTCGGTATAAATTTGCTCGAGCTGCGCCGTATCCAAGTGGCCAATTTGCTGCCTGCCTTCATGGTTGCGGCGGCGGCGGTCGTAGTGCTGGGCGCGTTCCAATGACCCGAGCCTGAGGCGGGACTGAGCCGGGAGGCGGCAACTTTTTCAAATAAAACGGTGGAGTATCAACCAAAATTCGGGGTGTTTTACGCGTTTATCGATTACCTGGGGCGCTTTTTCCAGCCGATTATCGGAATCTTCGACCCATTGATGAACGCTCAGCGCGCCGTCGTATCGGCGGAGAAGGTGTTCCATCTGCTCGATCTCGAAGGCGGCGAACCGGTGCGCGTCGAAGAGACGGACCGGCCTGCAGACACGTCGTGTTCGACAATGTCTCCTTCGCCTACAAATCGGGGGGAGCCGGTGCTGAAGGGCATTCCATTCGAAGCGAGAAAGGGAGAAACCGTCGCGCTGGTCGGGCACACCGGATCGGGCAAAAGCTCGATCATGAATCTGCTGCTCGGCTTCTACGAGCCGTCGGGCGGTGAAATCCGGATCGACGGCCGCGAAATCGGCACGTTGTCCAAGCAGGCGCTGCGCAAGCATATGGGCATCGTGCTGCAGGACCCGTTCCTGTTCGCCGGGGACATTAAGTTCAACGTAAAGCTTGTACAACGATAAGATTACCCCCGGAGCAGGTGCGTAAGGCGCTTGCCGATGTCGGAGCCGCGCCGTTCATCGAGCAGCTTCCCGGCGGGTACGACGAACCCGTAGTAGAGCGAGGCAGCACGCTGTCGGCGGGACAGCGCCGGCTCATCTCGTTCGCGCGGGCGCTCGCTTTCGACCCGGCGATTCTTATCCTCGACGAGGCGACGGCCAGCATCGACAGCGAAGCCGAAGGGCTGATCCAGGAAGCGCTGCGCGTCGTCAGCGAAGGCCGGACGACGTTCGTCATCGCACACCGGCTGTCGACGATACGCGAGGCGGACCAAATCCTTGTGCTGAACAAGGGCGAGATCGCCGAACACGGCAATCACGAGGAACTGATGAAGCTGCAGGGCCGGTATTACCGGATGTACCAGCTGCAATCGGGCGCCGCAACGGGTGCGGCGCGGCCCCGGGCGGCAGGAGCTGAACCGACGACGTCGTAGGGCAGAAGCGTACGTAACAGAAGAAGCCCCCCTTTTTGAATGTAAAGGGAGGCTTTTTTTCGTAACTACGGCTAGTCCATACTTTGAATCGCAAGCAGCAGCCCGTCGCGAAGGCGGATTGTTCCTGTTTGTTCCAGCAAGACATTGCTGATGCCTAGCGATTGCCCAATGGTGAGCGTCGCGTCAAGCAGCGGATATTGAAAGCCGTTCAGCGTAATGCCCGTCACCTCGAGACTGAGCGGCAGCAGCGAGACGTAGGTATGGCGCGTGCGGGCGAGCGTCAGCGGCATGGAGCCGTCGACGAGGTGCAGCTCGTTCGTTTCGTCGACGATGCGGCCGCGCACACCGGCTTCAAGCAGTACGCGCAGCAGGTGGATATTGGCCAGCGAATGGTCCCACCGCGATCCCAGCACGCCAAGCAGCACGACTTCGTCGGGCTTAGGGTCTTGTTGGGCGAGAACCCAGCGCAAGGCCATCTCCGTGTCCGTCCAGTCCTTCGCAATCGGGTCGCAAGCCTCAAACCGCCTGCTGCCTGTCCGGATGCGCATCAACTCCCCGGCGCTAACCGAGTCAAAGTCGCCTAGGGCCATATCCGGGCTAAACCCGCGATCTACCAGAAACAGGGCGCCCCGGTCCGCGCCGACCAGCACATCGCCTTCGCGTAATTCCGCGAGGGCCCAATCGCCGAGCTGCCCTCCGGAGCAAATGACATAACGCATTCATTTACCTCCTATATGATTTCCCCTAAAATTACGCCAAGCGTAGCGTTCTCTTCCGAATTCGTCAAGCCAAGCGTAAATCGGAGCTGTGATGAAGAGCAAGGACATTAATATCAATAATCATTAATCAGCTATAGTATAATCATTAATCTGCTAAAGTAAGGACACGCATGCCGATGAGAAAACCGCCTATGTCAGATAGGCGGTGATAGGCTGTCAGGAGGCAGCTTTGTTGATCAGGCGCAGCAGCACGACGATCGCTTCCGCACGGGTGGCGGATGCCTTCGGATGAAAAGCGCCGTCGGGAGAGCCGTTCATAAGACCGACGGCGTCTGCCAATCGAATGCTGCGGGCGGCCCATGGCGAGGCACTCGCTTCATCGCTGAACTTCGATGCTGACGGCAAAAGAATGTCGTTCAGCCTGATTTTCGTTCGGAAGCTGTACGCGCGCATCAGCATCGCCGCCATCTGCTCGCGTGTGATCGTTGCTTGCGGCGCGAAGGTGGCTTCGTCGATGCCTTCGATGAACCCGGCGGCCGCCGCTTTGCCAAGCTCGTAGCGATACCAGGCATCGCCGGGCACATCGGCGAACGAAAGGGTCCGGAGCTCCTGCAGCTCCATGGAGCGCGCCAGCAGCGCCGCGAACTCCGCACGCGTCACGGGCGCATCGGGCTCGAACTTGCCGTCGCCGACCCCGCTTGCGATGCGCTTGGTCGTCATGATCTCGATGCTGCTTTCCGCCCAATGCCCGGTCGTATCGCTGAATGACCGATCCTCGCCCATGACAGCGAAGAGGCCGAACGTATCGGAGCGGAACTCGTACCTGTTGCCGGGCTTCAGCTCGCCCCCGAGAAACTGCCAACGCTTCGAAGCTTCGTCATACCGGTAGGCCGCCAGCGAAGAAGCGTTGCGAACTTTCGCCGGATTCAGCTCCAGCGCGATATCAAGCGGATGGGATAACTGCGCCGTATAAGTACCGAACGACTCGCAGGTCAAGAGGAACGCGGCCGCCGCGTAACTGGCCGTCTGAGGCTTCTGCTCCCACTCCGTGCGACCGGATAATTCCAGCTTCCTCGAGGAGAGCCGGGCTCCGGTATCCTTCGAAGCGGAGGGAACCGGACCCGGCTTAAGCACGACGTCCAGATCGTTCATGATCACATCCAGCGCCTTCCCGTTATCGCCGGCGGCTTTCCATAGATCGGGGGCCAGCTTGACCTCCAGCACGTGATGGTATTGGCCGCTCGCCGCATCGATAAAAACAAGCGGTTCATTCTTGGCCTCCAGAGCTGCTGCGTAAGGGTCCTTGACAATCTCGACTACGGCTTTGACTTGACCGTTCTGTTCCTTCAGCGTCTCCGTATTCGGCTTCGCAACCGGACTCGTGTTGTAGAAGCCGCTGTGTCCGGTTGGGGTTGATTTGACAAGGTTTTCGGCGCGTTTGATCGTGATGGTGTAAGTTTTCGAGCCGCCTGCTTGGGCGGAAACGATGACATTTAGCGTATTGGCAGTCCCGACTTCCAGAGGTGCATCGTTCGTATAAAGACCTCCGCTCGGCGTTGCCGTACCGTTAAACGATAATCGCGAGGAGGCGTCTTCCGTCCTGGCGATAGCGGTATAAAACTTAACAGGATGATCGACATACAGGGTATATTGGGTCACGCTGGGGTCGAAGGACGGATACAAGCGTCCCGTACTGAAAGATAGCGACTTTAAATTTCTTTCGCTGGAAGGAACACCTCGTATGATGTTCAGCCGATAGATCGAAATATCCCCGTCAAGAGCCGTTACGACGATCTCAAAGTAATTATTGCCGACGCTCAACGCGTTTTGGTTGCGAAATACGTTCGTGTTTTTTAACCAAAACGTATTGACCGATAAAGACGTGTTCGGGTCTCGCGGAATCACTTCCACTTCCACAAAGTCGGTTTCATAAGGCGCATGCAATAGGTAGTCATATTGCTCGGGACTAAAGGAAGGCTGCAGCGCCCCCGCACTGAACCTCAGACCGGCAAGCTTGCTGCTGTAGGTGCTTCCGCTCACGGTTGTTAATGCGGCTTCCTGCTGACTGGAAGCTGATGGAGCTCCCGAACCTGGATGTTCTTCGGCGCGGGCCCCTTCGCCATAAGCGCCTAGAAACAAAATCAACGCGAATAATACCCAGAAATGCTTTGGCAAGCCGGAAGTCCTCCTTTACTCCGTATCCTTTAATTCGTTTAAATATTGGCTTAAGGTCTTGTCTTCGCGAAATTCGCCTTGATAATAGACCGTTCCCTCGCTGTAAAGCTTGCCGAAGCCGTGTTTCAAGTCGTTTTTATAGTTTCCTTCATAGGAGAGATCTCCAAACTCGGTGTAAGCTCTACCGAAGCCGTCTTTCTTCCCGTCTTTAAAATTTCCCTGATAACGCAGCGTGCCGTGCATGTCGTAGATGCTGCCTTGTCCGTTCTTGAGATCGGCTGCGTATTTCCCGACATGCTTCATACCGTTCTCGTAGCCGGTGCCGTCGCCGCTGCGCAAGCCTTGAGCGAAACCTCCCTCGTACACGAGGGTATTGTTCTCATACAGCTTGCCCTTCCCCTCGCGCACACCCGCCTTGAAATCTCCTTCATACACAAGCCAAGCCGTTCCTTGCTCCTTGTCGAGCGATTTCGGACCGCTATCGTTCTTATAATCGTGAAGCATCAGGACGGAGCCCACGCCGTCGGGGACCCCTTGTTTGAAATTCCCGTAATATTTGTAAACAGCCGTCTGCTCCGCAAGCTTGCCCGCGATATAGCGTCCTTCATACATGAGGAGCGAGGCTTGGCCTTCGAAGGAAGCTCCTGTAAACGCTTTGTCGTACGTATACGAACGTCCGATACCGCTTTTCTCGTTATGGTTCCATTCGCCGTCATAGACGAGCACGCCGTTCTCGTAACCGCGGCCCTGTCCCTGACGCAAGCCGTTTACGACTTGCCCTTCGTAGACGGGAGCTTCCTGCTCGTCGTAATATTTCCCCATCCCTGTCATCTCCCCAAGCACGAACTGACCCTCATAATACGTACGGTAGGCGTAAAGCGTCCCCCGTCCTGAAGCTGGCTGCAGCCCTCCTTGTTTGCTTAACTTACCGGTTCCGTTCGGGATTCCTTCGGTTGTGACGTCTCCGGAGTAGATCAGCTTTTGCCCCTCCATGGTTTTAACATCGTTTCGGTAGCGAACCTCCGTCATTTCCGTCGCTGGTTTTGAGGTTTTGGTCAGCTCACCCTTATCATTAGGCTCATACCAATCCAGATTTCCGATCCGGTAAGCATAGCCGCTTCCGTGTTTGCGGTCCTCGCTCCATTGGCCGACGTAAGCCAGCTTACCGTCCGGGGTATAGGATCTGCCCGTACCGGA
Organism: Paenibacillus validus NBRC 15382; assembly: GCF_004000985.1. Classification (GTDB taxonomy): domain Bacteria; phylum Bacillota; class Bacilli; order Paenibacillales; family NBRC-103111; genus Paenibacillus_G; species Paenibacillus_G validus. The sequence goes on from NZ_BIMH01000071.1 coordinate 13,898, forward strand.
GCGGAGGTTGTTATTCCATTGGCCGTCGTACGATTTCTTGTTGGCCTCGTCGTAGCTGACGCCATAGCCGTGTCTACGGTTTTGGCGGACTTCACCGGAATAAATCATGGTGCCTTTGGCGTTGAAAATCTCCCCGTGTCCTTCCATCAAACCGTTTACCCATTCTCCCCGGTAGCGGATGACGGTGCGGGCATCGTAGAAGCTGCCTTGCCCTGTCTGATGCCCGTTCCGGAATTCTCCGATGTAGGAAGAGCCGTCCGGGTAATAGAAGGTGGCTTGACCGTGAGGTTTGTTCTTGACGAACCCGCCTTCGTACTGGAGGCGGCCATCGGTGTACAGCTTGCCGTAACCGTTCATTTGGTTCGTGTCGAATTCGCCCTCATACCACAGGACGCCGTCCACGAAAAGCTGGCCGAAGCCGTGCCGCAGGCCGTCTTTCGTTTCGCCTTCATAGCTAAGCCGCGTATAGCCATAGCTGAGCGTTTCTGAAATGGAGGCGGCGAGCGTCGATTTCACATATAAAGTAGCGGTGAGCGGACTCCACACGAGGTGTTGTCCGAGCGCTTCGGCAACCGGCTGTACGGGCAACCAAGTCGAGCCGTCCCGGATCAAGGAGGCATCGTCGAAGTTGAATACGTACCCGTCGATCAGCCAGGTTGTGCTGCCCGGTTTGTGGAGGACGGTTTGGCCCTCGATCGCAGCTTGAAGCGACTGTTCCTCGCTGTTCCAGGTAAGGTCATAGCCGAGTCGGGACAGAACAAGACGGGCGGGGGCGTATAAAGTGTTCCCGTGTAATCCCCCCCATAGAAAGGGCGTGTCGGCGGTCACGACGCTGCCGTTAATGACCAATTGGGGGGATGGAGCGACGGGGGCGGCGTAGGCGTGCCCGAAGTTGACGGTAAGGCCGAAGACGTCAAGGGGTGAAATGACAACGGCGGCGGTTAACGATAGGACGGCAATCGTTTTGCGCAAGAAACTCTCTCCTTATTCTAGCAAGTCAATAGTTAGGTCGAAGGGATGTAGTACTGATTCTGTAGACATGGTTCTAAAGTCCGGTATGGGACTATTATATCAGCTATCAGCATTATAGAGTACGAAAGATTCCGGCATCGACTCTTTCCGGCGCAGCTGCAAAAATCCCCGTAAATCGTTACGATTCACGGGGATTATCGGGTAAGAAATGTCAGGTCTCGTTGCGACGCGTCATCTGCTGCCAGACGGAGCCCTCGGCGGCATGACCGCCTTCGATGCGTTCAAGCGCCATTCGGGCTTGCATGCGCACCTCGAATTCAGGATCGTCGGCTGCCGCCGCAAGAGCGGGCAATGCGCGTTCGTCGCCGACCTCATACAAGAAACGCGCCGCCCGCCAACGCACCAATTTGTTCGAGTCGCGCAAGGCGCCGATCATCGCATCCTGCGCAGCCGGATCGCCGAGATCGGATAAAGTATCGCCCGCGGTTCGTCTTACGGAAGGGGAAGCATCCTTAAGCGCCTGGTACAAATAGGGAAGCACGGATTCGTCCTTCAGGTCGCCTAAATAAACGGTCGCGAGACGACGGATAGCCGTTTGTTCATCCCGCAGCGCGAGAACCAGCAACGGCAGTGTGTCTGCGCCCGGTTTGATTTGTTGCAGGGCCGCATAGCGCTGCTTCCAATCCTCCGATTTCAACTGCCGCTCCGTTTCTGCAAAAGAAAGCGTTCTTCTCGCGGCCGCGGCTACTTCTTGCGCGCCTTCGGCGACGGGGCCTAGCGCGGCTTTGGCGACAAGCTCTTCCAGACGTGCGTCGTCGTAAGAAGCGTCGATTTCCTGCACGATGTCTTCCAGCACGTCGGCCAGTTCACCGTAGCGCGTATCCCAGTCTTCAAGGGAGCGTTCTTTAATGAGATTCGGAGAAGCCGAAGCGGCCCGAATCGCCGCTTGAGAGAATCGTTCGGGCAAGGCCGCGCGTTTCTCTTCTCCGCCTGCCGATACGCGGATTTGCAGCGGAATGCCGCGAAAGTGCTGCAGCTTCACCGCAACTTCTCCATAAGACGTATCCGGAGAAGACGAAGTATCGACAGAAGCGAGCTCCGACCCGGCGCCGGGCGTAACTTCGCCCAGAAGCGCCCGGACATTCTCCAGGATTTGCTGCCAATCGCCTTTAGGGGTCCGGTCCAGAGCGATAAAGTCGCTGGCGCGGTATAGACCTCGGACGCCGTCGATCGCCAACAGCCGGTTATAAGGCTCCGGCGCAGTTGCAGCTTGATCTTTCGTATACGTCTGGCGTACGGACTCGGGCAATTTCTCCGAAACCGTTATTTTCATCGTGTTGGGACTTGGCGTCGGTTCGATAAATAAGATAGTCATGATGGGGAGGCCTCCTCATGCGTAATGCTTAAAAAAGACCGCTGACCCCGTATCCGGGTCATCGGTCTTTCTTAATATAGCAAGCTGGAACGCGAAAGTATCTTCTTTAAGGGCTCCGACCAGGAGCTTTTCTTAATTACGGTACTACCGGTTAATCCAGATCGAGCAAGTTGCGTTTTAAATAAGTCTCATCCAGCGTTTTGGTTAAGTCGAACACAGTATGCGCCAGGTCCAGATTCTCGAAAACGTGCTCACAGGAGTCTTTATAAGCCATTTCTTCATCATAGTGGGACATGTAGCGCTTGATGAGTTCAGGAGAATCTCCACGCTCTTGCTCACGGCGTTCGACCGTCTCGCGGTCGGCGTAAATGAAGATACGGACGATCTTGTCACCGTAAATCTTCTTCAACGCTTCCGCGCCAAACCGGTTAAGCACGAGGTAAACGGCACCGAATTTTTGCAGCTGTTCCGCGACGTCGGCCTCTTTAATCCCGTACCGGTTGCCGTCGATCTCGACGACCTCGATGAATTCGTTGTTGGCTTCAGCCGCTGCGAAAGTTTCACTCGAAACGAAGTGATAGTCCTGGCCGTCCATTTCGGACGGTCGGGGAGGGCGGGTCGTGTAGGAAATGACCTGCTTGATCCCTAGCGTATTGCCTGACATTTGAGCTACCGTTCTTCGACCGGCGCCGTTAGGGCCCGTAAAAACAAAAATGAGTTCTTTGTCTTTCAGTTCGTACATGGAAAACCTCCTTCGTTAGTGAAGTGCAGTTTCTTTCCGATTACCTCATATTTCATATTACATGACTTCCGATCTGAGGTAAAGGTTGGTCACCGGCGGCGCGTCCATTAACGCCCGCGCCGTCCCGGCTTCGCCCCGCTGCGCCCGCCGCTTCGCTGCGCTCCGGCTCTGGCGCCGGCCTCGCCGGCGTTCCTGCGCCCGCTGCCCCGCTGCGCTCCGGCGCTGGCATCGGCCGCTCCGCCGCGGCCCTGCCTGCTAGCTCGCTGCCCTTGGGCTTCCTCGCGTTCCATCGCGTCGCCGCCAAAGGCAGACGCTCCGCCGCGTCGACCTTGTGCGCCCCGCGCGCTGCGTCCCGGGGCATCAGCCCGCCCGCGCCCGCCGCGT
>NZ_BIMH01000072.1 GCF_004000985.1 Paenibacillus validus NBRC 15382
CGGAACGCCGGCCGCGGCCGGAGGCGCTGCTGCGTCACCGCTGCTGCTTGCGGTCGCACCGGCTGACGCCGTGTCGACCTGCGTCTTCGGCTGACGTCCGCGGCGCCTTGGGACCGCGCTTGCGTCCGCCTGCTGCGCCGAAGCGGGGCTGGCGGGTGCGGTTGGCCGCTCCTGCGGGCTACTCGCCTCAGGAGCGGGGACTCCGCCGCTTCCCGCTTTCACAGCGGCGGCAGTGCCAGCTTGTGCTCCTTCGATGACGGTTAGCTGGGGTGCACCCTTACGTTGATGCCGGCGTTCCTTTTCCTTCATCCGTTCGCGTTTACGTTTGGACATTGTTGGTATTGAGCCTCCTATCGTGTACGCAGCCCATTGCCGCTAATCTGTCATTCCACGGGCGATAAGCCGTTTCCGCAAGCTATTTCTCTCATGCTATTCATCATTCGCTGTCTTTTTCCCCCGCTACTTGCCAATCCATTCGCGGCGCAGGGCGAACATGTCCCGCAGCTCATCTGTGGTCATCTCTGTGACCCAATTTTCGCCGGCTCCGACGATTTGCTGACTAAGGCCGAGCTTGCGCTCGATCATCTCATCGATGCGTTCCTCTAACGTGCCGAGGGTGACGAACTTGTGCACCTGCACGTTTTGGGTTTGTCCAATACGGAAGGCGCGGTCGGTGGCCTGGTTCTCTACAGCAGGATTCCACCAACGGTCGAAGTGGAAGACGTGGTTGGCCGCCGTCAGATTGAGTCCCGTTCCTCCCGCCTTCAGCGAGAGGATAAAGATGCCTCCCCCTGTTTCGGCACCAGCTCCCGGTCGCTTCCCTGCCTCTGCAGCTTCCACTCCAGCGCCTATCGGCTTCCCGGCCGATGCGGCCGCCTCTCCCTGAAACCGCGCAATCATCGCATCGCGCTGCTTCTTCGGAACGCCTCCGTGCAGGAAGTAAACGGTCCCGCCCAGCTCCCGCTCCAGGATCGCCTTCAGCATATGGCCCATCCCCACGAACTGGGTGAAAATCAGGCAGCTGTCGCCTTCATCCCGAAGCTCATGAACGAGCTCCAGAAGGCGCTCCACCTTACCGGACCGGTCCTCCCAGGTTGCGGGTCCCGGCTCAGGCTCCTTCAGGAACAGTGCGGGATGGTTGCAAATTTGCTTCAGCTTCGTGAGTGTGGCCAGAATGAGCCCTTTTTTCTCCATACCGGTTAAGGAATCAATGCGGTTCATCAAGTCTTGGACGACGTTCTCGTAAAGGCTGGCCTGCTCCAGCGTCAAGGAAACGTACGCCTTCGTCTCGGTTTTATCCGGCAGGTCGAGCTGGATCGCCGGGTCCTTCTTCACGCGGCGCAGCAGGAACGGTCGAATCAGCTTTTGCACCTGCTCCACCAGTTCGGGATCGCCGCCTTTTTCAATCGGATTCACGTACTTGTGAGTAAACGCGCTCAAGCTGCCCAAATACCCCGGATTCATAAAATCAAAAATCGACCACAGTTCAGTCAACCGGTTCTCGATCGGCGTTCCCGTCAGGGCAATCCGGTGGAGCGCGTCGAAGCGGCGGATGGCGGCCGACTGCTTCGTATGCACGTTCTTGATGTTCTGCGCCTCGTCCAGGCCGATGACGTCCCAGACGACGGAAGAGCATTCAGCTTCGTCCAGCTGAGCCAAATTGTACGAGGTGAGAACGAGATCAAAGCCGCTCACAGCCTCGATGAAAGCTTCGCCCTTAGCCCGCTGCGGACCGTAATGCAAATAGACGCGCAGCGTAGGGGCAAACCGTTCCAGCTCCTTCTGCCAGTTGCCGAGCACCGAGGTCGGGCAGATGAGAAGCGCAGGGGCCTGCTTCGCAGCGGCACGGTCATGCGACTTCGCCCCGGCCAAGCTCACCGTCCCGTTCCGGGCGTGGAGCAGGTACGCAATAAACTGGATCGTTTTGCCGAGACCCATATCGTCGGCAAGACATGCGCCCAAGCCGAACTGGCGCAGGAACAGCAGCCACGACACGCCTGCCTTCTGGTAATTGCGCAGGCCCGCCTGGAACGTAACCGGCGGCTCTACGATCGGGATGCGGCTCATATGCTGCAAGCGTCCGATCAGCTTTGCCATATGGCTGTTAAGCTCCACCTCGATGCGAAGCTCCTTCGTTTCAGCCTCCTGCTGCTCCGCATCGACCGTATCATTGTCCCCGCGACCCGCTCCGAGCAAATGCAGCTCCAGCACCTCCCGGAACGACAGGCCTTGCTTGCCGACTCGCTTCATCGCCTGACGCACCGCCGCAACGAAGGCCGGGTCTAATTGAATCCAGCGGCCGCGAATATAGAGAAGACGCTTCTTCTCCGCCGTCAGGCGGGCGAATTCCTCCTCGGAGAAATCTAGCTCACCGACGGCGACCTTCCAATCGAATTTCATCAGCTGGTCGGCGCCGAAGAACGATTCGCTTCTGGAACCGACCGACGACTTCAACTGAGCCTTCAACCGAGGCTGTGAGCGCCGCAGCTCCTCCCACCAAGCAGGCAGAAAGACGGAAAAGCCTGCCTGCAGCAGCTTCAAGCTATCCTCATTCAGAAAACGCCACGCCGCCTCATCCGTCAGCCGTCCTGGCAGCCTGTCCTCGCCGGGCGAACGCTGCTCAAACAGCTCGGGTACGAGACTTTCCGCCCGTTCGAACAAAGCCCCCAGCTTACGTTCAACATGCTTCTCCCAAGCGAAGGGAATGCGGCCTGCAAAACCTTCAGCAAGCGCACGGACAGTGTTCCCGTCCAACTCCCCTTCCACCATCATATTCGGGTCATGCTTGTCCTGAAGCAGCATACGCAGCGTCCAGAAGGAGTCCTCCGAGCTTCCGGCATCGTCCCCTTCCGAATCCATGTTCGGCTCGACCAATTGAAGGCAGCTGCGAAAAGGAATCTCGTCCTTCTTCCAGCTAACGGCGGTCAACCATTCCTCTTCATCGAGCGCAAGAGCGGATGGAACCTTCTCCTCGGCGAACGGCGCAGCCGTCAATAACGGCTGTTCCTCACAAAGCTTGTCCCAGGCCTCGCGAACAGCGGGCTCGCTGACGAGCAGCTCCTCCACAGCCTGCGTGAACCAGCGCGATGCGTCAATTCCCTCCGCCAGCAGCTCCTCGTGCAGCTTTGCATACAGCTCCTGCTGCTTATCAGGCAGCAGCGGCTTCCACTCCCGCTTGCCCTCCTGCCACGCGCTCGCTTCCGGCGCGTACCAGCCATGGACCAACGCCTCACGCAGCAAGCTTGCCGCCTGCTGCGCCAGCTTGAGCTTATCCGACCACTCAACAGGCAGATGGAGCGAATTTCCGGGAGCCGCGAAGTAATCCAGCGCATCATAAGGCGACAGGACCAACGACTCCCCGCGGAAGCCGGTTCCTTCCCGGAGCAGCGTTCCATAGAGGCTGCGGGGGTGCCACGCAAACAGCCTCATCCGTAGCTGCGAACCGGACAAAGACAGCTCCGACTCTTCCCACAACAGCCATTCGCCGCTCTCCAGCTGTTCCCCCTCCACCATGACGGCATCAAGATCCAACATTACGCATCCCCCTCTTTCTTCAGCTTGCCCAGCTCCTGCTGAAAGGCCCGGAGTCGCGAATACTTGACGCTGACATGAGACAAGTAACGTTCCCATTGATCCTGCTTCTTCAAGCGGCGGTACAGCGATTCCAGCCTTTTCATCAAACGCACCGCCTTCTTGTAAGAATCCCGGTTTTTCTCGGCAATGAAGCGTTCTATGCCGTGATGAAACCAGGGGAGCAGCAAATCCTTGCGGTTTGTCTCCACCGGCTTATAATCGCTGACGCGCAGATCGAGCGGCGTAATCCCGAGGGCCATATGGATGTCGACCCACTCTTGAAACCGTTCGCGCTGCAGCAAGTAGGCCGAATAATACGGCATACTGCGCGGGATTAAGGCCATGACGGCACGTTTCCATCGATCTTCCGCGTCCACGTGCGGAAGAACCGTAGCCCAGAGAGAGAAATACGATTCCTCCGCTCCATATCGAATCATGGGGACGAATGGAACCATCCACTCCAACCAGATCATCATCCGTTCCCATTGCCGTTCCGCTGCGAAGCCATGCAGGTAAGGATAAAACAGCATAGGAGATTTATGGTTCAATTGCTCCGCTTTCCGCATCGCCGCCTCATCCTGCCTGTCATGCACATCAAATCCGAGCGACGCCAGAATGTATTGATCCGCTTGTTTCGGTGCTAGCGAATCGCTTCGCAGCGCCCGGTTCAGACGCGTTTTCTCCCGGTCAACCCGATCCTGCCTCCAGAGCAGACCCCACCAGGTGGACGTGTACACATAGGACCAGGGGATCGGGCCGGAAAACGCCGGAAAAGCGTGCGCAGCCAAATAATCGGCCATGCTCTGAAGCCGATCCTCGTACAGTCGGTTGGCCTCGTCCGTATCGATCTCGCCCAATAGTTCGACTAATCTGTCGCAGCACCTTTCGGCGATCTCCTGTCCGCTTTCCGCTGCCGCATAGCTATCGTAATAACCGAGGTACCGATTGCGATTAGCGACAACCTGATCCGCAAGCTGCATCACGAACAAAAGCACCTGAAGCTCGTACAGCAAGCGAAGTGTCGGCTTCCAGTCCGCCCCGGCAAGTCTCATCAGCTTACCCGTCACATGATCGTACATCCCTTGAATGGCTCGAAGATTCGAATAATGTTCGACAGGAAAGGTACTCTCGAAATAACGATACCAATCCTCCGTGTTAGAATTGGGGCTGGGCGCGGCAGCCTTCAAGGGCGCCTTCCCAGCCGCACTCTGGGCGACGGCAAGAGCCGCTTCCGACGCAGCGACTTGCCGCCGCTCGTCGAAGGCCGGCGTAACCACAGACTTGGCCCCCCATCCGCTGCCTCCCGGCATCAAAAGCTTATAGGCATCGAATGCCAGATCCTCTTCCAAAAACAAGAAGGCGAGGGCCGCCAGATGCTCACAAGAGGCTCCCCTCTGGCACGTGCAGGTGCTTGTCTGAAAACCGTCCTTCACCAGCTTCGCATCGCCGCTGCCGCCATTACCGTAAGCTCGGCTCCCTACAGTACCGCCAACCATACCGCCCTCGTCATAACAATCAAAGATCAAGCCCTTGCTATAAAGCTTCCAGCCCTGCTGCAGTATAGGGTAACTGAAATAACGATAGGCAAGCTTCACCCACTCGTTCCACGTTCGCTCCTGCATCCTTGTCCTCCCGTTCCAACCATCGCTGCAAAATAAGTCTAATTATATCACAATATTTACGTCGATTTAGATGCAGGCGCCGCAGTTTTCCGCCGCCGCCCCCAGTCCCACAACGCAAAGAAGCAGCACCCCATAAAGGATGCTGCTTCTCGAGAGCAGGCAGGTCGGATTAGAATCCGCCCATGCCGCCCATACCACCCATGCCGCCCATATCAGGCATAGCAGGTTTGTCTTTTTCCGGTTTGTCTGCGATCACAGCTTCGGTTGTCAAGAACATCGAAGCGACGGACGCAGCGTTTTGCAACGCGGAGCGCGTTACTTTCGCAGGGTCGACGATACCGGCTTCGATCATGTTGACCCATTCGCCGGTAGCGGCGTTGTAGCCGATGCCTACGGATTCTTTCTTCAGGCGCTCAACGATAACGGAGCCTTCTTGACCCGCGTTAGCTGCGATTGTGCGAACAGGCTCTTCCAGAGCGCGCAGAACGATGTTCACGCCCGTTTGCTCGTCGCCGTCAGCCTTCACAGCCGATACAGCTGCGTAGACGTTCACAAGCGCTGTACCGCCGCCTGCAACGATACCTTCTTCAACGGCAGCGCGAGTTGCGTTCAGAGCGTCTTCGATGCGAAGCTTGCGCTCTTTCAGCTCAGTTTCGGTAGCTGCGCCGACTTTAACAACCGCTACGCCGCCGGCCAATTTAGCCAAACGCTCTTGCAGTTTTTCTTTATCGAACTCGGAAGTTGTTTCTTCCAGTTGTGCGCGAATTTGCGATACGCGAGTGCCGATATCCTTCTTGTCGCCGGCGCCGTCCACGATGATCGTGTTTTCTTTCGTCACGCGGATTTGGCGAGCGGAACCGAGTTGGTCCGGAGTCGTCGATTTCAATTCCAGGCCGAGCTCTTCGGTAATCACTTGACCGCCAGTCAAAGCTGCGATATCGCCCAGCATCGCTTTGCGGCGATCACCGAAGCCAGGAGCTTTAACCGCTACGCAAGTGAACGTACCGCGAAGACGGTTCACAACCAGCGTTGCCAAAGCTTCGCCTTCTACGTCTTCTGCGATGATCAAGAGCTGCTTGCCGGATTGAACGACTTTCTCAAGCACAGGCAGGATCTCTTGAATGTTCGTGATTTTTTTATCGGTGATCAAGATATATGGATTTTCCAGAACGGCTTCCATTTTATCCGTATCCGTAATCATGTAAGGAGAGATGTAGCCGCGGTCGAATTGCATACCTTCAACGACTTCCAGCTCGGTTGCGAAGCCTTTGGACTCTTCTACGGTGATAACGCCGTCTTTGCCCACTTTTTCCATAGCTTCGGCGATCAATTGGCCGACTTCATCGTCAGCAGCGGAGATCGCAGCAACTTGAGCGATGGATTGTTTGCCTTCGATCGGTTTTGCGATGCTGGCAAGCTCGCTGACAGCCGCTTTAACCGCTTTTTCGATCCCTTTGCGGATAACCATCGGGTTAGCGCCTGCCGTTACGTTTTTCAACCCTTCGCGGATCATCGCTTGTGCAAGAACCGTAGCGGTTGTCGTACCGTCGCCGGCAACGTCGTTCGTTTTCGTAGCAACTTCTTTAACGAGCTGTGCGCCCATGTTCTCGAACGCGTCTTCGAGTTCGATTTCTTTGGCGATCGTCACGCCGTCATTGGTGATCAGCGGGCTGCCGAATTTTTTCTCAAGAACGACGTTGCGTCCTTTCGGTCCCAATGTAACTTTTACGGCGTTCGCCAAAGCGTCAACCCCGCGAAGCATCGAACGACGTGCTTCTTCACTAAATTTAATTTCTTTAGCCATGAGTATACCCTCCCGATTGGAAAATGTTTATGGTTAACGATTCGGATATTTTCCTAAGTAGTGGAGCCAAACTTAAGTATATGACGAGGCGCTTTCGAACTTGTCCTACAAGATGGCAAGGACGTCGCTCTCACGCATGATGAGCAGCTCGCGGCCTTCAAATTTAATTTCTGTACCTGCGTATTTGGAGAAAATCACGCGATCGCCTTCTTGCAGCTCAAGCGGAACGCGAACGCCGTCTTTGAGTGCACCGCTGCCGACTGCTACGACTTTACCCTCTTGCGGCTTTTCTTTCGCCGTGTCCGGCAGTACGATACCGCTTGCTGTCGTTTCCTCCTTAGCGATGGCTTCGATAACTACGCGATCACCCAACGGTTTGATCATGAGAAAATAGCCTCCTTTGAAATATGGTACTGAGTTTTTTATTAGCACTCGAACCTCATTAGTGCTAACAACAATTCTTATGATACTCACTTCGCACTCATTTTGCAAGTAGTTTTACAACATTTTTGCACCTTCATCATTGTCTCCTGGGGTCTTTTAAAATATACCGACAGCAAACAACAAAAAAGCCTGTCATTCGACAGGCTTAAGCGCGCTCTCCGCTTCCCACGCTTGATCTTGGAGCTGCTGCTTGCGATAAATCAGCGACGATAAATACACGCTGAACTCGTACAGTATAATCATCGGCAAGGCGACGACAATGGCGGACAAAGCATCCGGCGGCGTAATCATCGTAGCGACGACAACGAGGATCAAGTAGGCGAAGCGGCGCACTTTTTTCAGCAGCTTCGGGTTCAGCAGACGAATCTTGGTCAAGAACATCACGACAATCGGCAGCTCGAACACGAGCGCGATCGGAATCAGGATATTAAACATGAAGGAGAAATATTGCGCGATCCCATAAGTTTCGCTTAGCTGCAAGCTTTGGGCGATCGAGGTCGTGAACAGGAAGGCCATGCGAAATACGACGAAATACCCGAAAGCCAATCCGATCAGAAACATGAGAAAGGCAAACGGCACGAAAATGAGCGACGCTTTGCGCTCCACTTCCCGCAAACCGGGCTTCAGAAATCCCCAAATTTGCAGCAGCGTAAACGGAAGGGTAATCAAAAGCCCTGTGGCCAATGCAAAATTCATATACATCTTAATGGAATCCCACGGGGAAAACACGTTCCAATTAATCGTGTTCGCAGGGGGGATCGTTTTTAAATATGTAATTAACGGCTTCGCCGTGAACAGCCCGATCGCCATCCCGACGATCAGCACGACGACGACCCATATAATCCGCTTGCGAAGCTCGGTTAAATGCTCGACAAGACTCATGCCCTCTTCTTGACTCATCGTTACACCTGCCTTTAACGTTTACGCACCGATCAATCCGGCAAACGGCGCGGATTGCTGCGGGAATCGGCGGCAGCGCGCGGCGGGGTGGCGTCGCCGCTCGGCGCAGATTCGGATGCCGATGCCGCGGGCTTTTCGACGGGCTGCGGCGGTTCAGGGGCAGCCTCATGCTGCGACGGCGTCACGTCTTTACGCTGCGCCTGCTCCGGCTCGTCGTTCAACAGATTTTGCGCCCCTTGCTTAAATTCGCGAATCGCACGGCCGAGCGAGCGGCCGATCTCCGGCAGTTTCGCCGGTCCGAATACAATAAGTGCGATGACGGCGATCAGCAAAAACTCAGAAAATCCGATATTCCCAAACATGGCCTCTCGACCTTTCCTCCAAATTTCAAAGCCCTATGGCGCCAGACACGCCTGTGTCAGCAATGGTGCAAACCGCCGTAACCGAGCTCGGTAATGTCCCGGCGCGTAATCGTTTCACCGGCGCAAATCCGCGGCAGCAGCACATCGAACGACGTATGCGGATCGTGCATGACGCAGCCGGGGAGCCCCATCACCGGCACCCCCTCCAAATAACCGACGAGCAGCATGGAGCCGGGCAGCATCGGCGTCCCGTAGCTGACAATATCGGTTCCCGCCTGCTTGATCGCACCCGGCGTGCGGTCGTCGGGATCGACGGACATGCCGCCGGTCAGCAGGATCAAGTCGGCGCGATCCTCACGCAGAAACCGCAGAATCTCACGCGCGATCGTCTCACTCTCATCCGGCGCCAAGCGCTGCTCGATAACCTCCGAACCGAGCGCCGCTAGCTTCTCCCGTACGACCGGTCCGAATTTATCTTGAATACGGCCTTTGAACACTTCGCTCCCCGTCGTAATCAGGCCCACGCGCAGCGGCCGGAAAGGCTTCACCTCGACAAGCGGGAACGCGGCCGAAGCGGCCGCCCGCTCCGCCTGCTCCACCTTCGCTTCTTCGATCACGAGCGGAATGACCCGCGTGCCCATCAGCGCTTGCCCCGGCTTGACGACGGCGTTCGTGCGAATCGTCGACATGATCACCTGGTCGATGTCATTCACCGCGTCGATGCGCGCCTGATCGATTTTGACCAGCCCGTGGATCGTCGACTTTAACGTAATTTTCCCTTCGTGCGGCTCCGTCAATTCCACGTTAGGCCCTTGGGCCGCTTGCGCCAGCCGAAGGGCCGCTTCGTCCTCGTGCAAATACCCGGCTTGCAGCTTCAACGTATAAATATGCTCTTTGCCAATGCTGAGCAGCGCCGGAATGTCCTCTTCGCGGATAACATGGCCCTTCTTGAACAACCGCCCCTTGAATTGACCGGGAATGATCTGCGTAAGATCATGGGCAAGCACCAGCCCGACCGCTTTCTCAACCTCGACTTCTTCCATCATCGAATCAGGCTTCATAGCCATGATCCCCCTCGCGTCCTGTTAAAATCGAAAGCGCATGAGGCAGCTGGTCCATCACGGCGGATAAGTTCTCGGACACGCCCTTCGGGGCGCCCGGTAAATTCACGATGAGCGACTTCCCGCGGATGCCGCAGACGGCCCGGGACAGCATGGCCCGACGCGTCTTCTGCATGGAATACAGCCGCATCGCTTCCGCGAGTCCCGGCACCTGCCGGTCAATCACTTCCAGCGTCGCTTCCGGCGTCACATCCCGGAGTGCCAAACCGGTTCCGCCCGTCGTTAGAATCAGATCGGCTTTAAAGTAATCGGTCATCTCGATCAAGGCGGCCATAATTTCATCCTTCTCATCCGGCACGATCCGATACTCGATGATTTCGCCGTTCATCTCCTCTTCGATTAATTCCCGAATGACCTGCGCACTAGTGTCTTCCCGTTCTCCGCGTGAACCGCGGTCGCTTGCCGTCAAGATCGCCACTTTCCAGCGCATAAGCCTGCTCCTCCCCCTGATTCGTTTCAAATCCCGACTTTGACATTAAGATGATGTATGTAGGTAATCGCCGCTTTTTCCGCCCGTTTTGCTGACCAGCAGGGTCGGACCGATCTGCATCGATTTCTCGGCGGCTTTGCACATGTCGTACACCGTAAGCGCGGCGGCGGACACGGCGGTGAGCGCCTCCATTTCCACCCCGGTCTGCCCCTTCGTACGAACGGTCGCTTCAATATAAAGCTCGGTTTCCCCGTTGTTGTCGAACTCGACATTGACCCCGGTTAAAAATAGCGGATGACACATCGGAATCCAGTCCGACGTTTTCTTAGCCGCCATGATCGCCGCCACCTGGGCGACGCCCATTACATCGCCTTTGCCGATCCGTCCTTGCAGGATCAGCTGCAGCGTCTCGGGACGCATCGTCACCGTCGTCCGCGCGGTCGCTGTGCGGGTCGTTTCGGACTTGTCCGATACATCGACCATGCGCGCACGTCCTTGCTCGTTGAAATGCGTCAGCGGCGATAGCGCAGCGTCTTTCGCCGTCTCTTGATCTTCTTCCCGTTTAGTCAAGGACAATCGCCCCTCCCTCCACATAACGCCGCGACTCGGTCACCAGCTCGTTAATGCGAAAATCGAACAGTCCCATCGGCACCTCGTCGATGATTTGCTCTTCGAAGGCCGGCGCCACAATGTACGGCTTCGGCAGACCGGTGCGCACATACTGCTGTATGAAACGGTCATAGAAGCCGCCGCCATACCCGAGCCGCCCCATGTTTAAGTCAAAGGCGAGTCCAGGCACAATCACGACGTCGATTTGCCGAATATCGAACAGCTGCGGCGCCTTAGCCACCGGCTCGCGAATTCCCCAAGTGCCCCGCTCCAAATCGGCGTAGGATTTAATTTCATATAGTTTAAGCTGCTTATGCGCAGTCACGATCTTCGGGACAACTACCCGCCAAGGCCGTTTCCAGCACGCTTCCAGCACGGGCGTTACGTCGACCTCCGTCTTGACCGGCATATACGTCAGCAGGGTCGGCTTGCGGCGGACAGACGGATCCGGCTGCAGAAGCTCTTCCAGACGGGCCATCAGCTTGCGGCTGATCGCCTCGGATTTGGCCTGACGCTCGTCCTCCCCGATGGCGGCCCGCACCGCCTCGGCCTCCCGCCGAAGCTTGATTTTTCTCTCTTTAATGTTCATGACCGGCCTCTTTTCAACAGGCAATTCAACACTTGCTCCAGAAGGAACAAGTTCCGTTTTGTTAAGAAACATCCATTTTCACCAGTTTACAATAAATAAGCAATAAAAAAAAGCAGGCCGCTCCCTGTTCTTCGACTGCAGCCGTAGAAGGGACTCCCCAGGAATCGGACAAGCCGCCGGGTAAACGGAAGGAAATCGAAAAAACGGAGCGAATATGCTACACTTATAGTCGTAAAACCGCGAAAAAGAAACGTAAATGAACGCATAAACAAGCTGGGAGGCTTCAGAATTATGCTTTTGCAAGTATCGGGGATTACCAAAAGCTACGGCGTTACGACCGTGCTTTCCAATATAACGCTGCAGATCGAAGCCCGCGAACGCATCGGCCTTGTCGGGGTGAACGGGGCGGGGAAATCGACGCTGCTGCAGATCATTGCCGGCGAGCTGTCGTATGATGAGGGCAACATTTTTAAAGCGAAGGAAACGAAAATCGGCTACTTGCGGCAAAACACCGGTCTCGCCTCGGATCGTTCCATCTGGAACGAGCTGATGAGCGTGTTTGCGGGCATGCTGGAGATGGAGGAAGAGATTCGCCGCCTGGAAGCGCGCATGTCCGAACCCGACGTGCTCGCCGACGAGAAAAAAACGGAGGACACGATGCGGCGTTACGCCGAGCTGTCCGACGCGTTCCGCGCCAAGGGCGGCTATGAGATCGAAGCGAAGGTGCGGGGCGTGCTGAACGGTATGGGCTTTGGCAGCATGAATGCCGACACCCCCGTTCAGGCGTTAAGCGGCGGTCAGAAGACGCGGCTGGCGCTGGCCAAGATGCTGCTCGAAGCGCCGGATCTGCTGCTGCTCGACGAGCCGACCAACCATCTGGACATTCCGACGCTGACGTGGCTGGAGCAATACCTCCGCTCCTACCCCGGGGCAATTCTGGTCGTGTCTCACGACCGTTACTTCCTGGACGCGCTGGTCGATGCCATCTATGAAATCGAGCGCAACTCGTCCAAACGGTACACCGGCAATTACTCGCGGTACATCGAGCTGAAAGAAGCGGACTACGAGATTCAATTGAAACAATATGAAA
This sequence comes from Paenibacillus validus NBRC 15382, assembly GCF_004000985.1. Taxonomy (GTDB): domain Bacteria; phylum Bacillota; class Bacilli; order Paenibacillales; family NBRC-103111; genus Paenibacillus_G; species Paenibacillus_G validus. Next base: position 12,545 of record NZ_BIMH01000072.1, read on the forward strand.
AGCAGCAGGATGAAATCGCCAAGATGGAAGAATTCGTACAGCGGAATATTGTGCGCGCGTCCACAACGAAACGGGCCCAAAGCCGCCGCAAGGCGCTTGAGAAAATCGAACGGCTGGACAAGCCGCTCGGAGATCTCAAGAGAGCCAGCTTCGCCTTTGAGATCGAAGCGCAGACAGGCCGCGAAGTGCTCGACGTCCGCGGTCTAAGCGTGTCTTATGACGGGCGAAATCCGCTGGTGCGCAATGTCACGTTTCAGCTGCGGCGAGGCGACACGGCGGCATTGATCGGTCCGAACGGGATCGGCAAAACGACGCTGCTCAAAACGCTCATCGGCCAGCATCAACCCGACCGGGGCACCTATCAGTGGGGAACTAACGTTAAGATCGGGTATTATGATCAGGAACAAACCGGCCTCAATCCGAACCATACCGTGCTCGAGGAGGTATGGAGCGCGTTCCCTCATTTAGAGGAAGCGCGGATTCGCACGGTGCTCGGCAATTTTCTGTTCAGCGGCGAGGACGTCTTCAAGAAAGTCGGATCGCTCAGCGGCGGCGAGAAGGCCCGGGTTGCGCTAGCCAAGCTGATGCTTCTGAAAGCGAACGTGCTCATTCTCGACGAGCCGACCAACCATCTGGACTTATATTCGAAGGAAGTATTGGAATCGGCGTTGATCGATTACGAAGGGACGCTGCTTTTCATTTCGCATGACCGGTATTTCCTCAACAAAATGGCCGAAAGCATGCTCGAGCTCGCCCCTGACGGGGTCACCGTCTACCTGGGCAACTATGACGATTATGTCGAGAAAAAGCAGGAGCTCGCCGAAATCGAGCAGGAGCGGCTGGCGCAGGAGGCGGCAAAGCGCGGCGGAACAAGCAAAGGCGCGGAAAGCGCCGCGGGTTCGTCCGCCAGCGCACAGGCGGCCCCGGCGAACGGCTATGAGGCGAATAAGCAGGCCAAACGCGAGGAACGCAGCCGTCAGCGCAAGCTCGAGCAGCTCGAGGAGCAAATCGCCCGGCTGGAGAATGAAATTTCCGAGCTGGAAAGCGAGCTGGCCCTGCCCGAGGTGTACAACGATTACGTGCTCGTGCAGCAAAAGAATACAGCCATGGAATCCAAGCGCAGCGAGCTGGCAACCTGTTATGAACAGTGGGAGCAGCTGGCGGAGTCGTAATCATAAGTGTCATTGCGTGTAATCATGTAAGGAAGGGCGCCTGGGAGGGCGCCTTTCTTCACATCGGGGCGGAATCGGGTCGAACCGGCGGGACAACCCTACAGGCTGGAACCTTTGCCATTCATCTCATTTGCCAATCGTTAGAGGAGGGACGCAACTTGTTCGATGAAGCGGATAAAAACCGTAATAAGAAGGCGTTGATCATCGGCGGCGGTATCGGCGGATTGGCCGCTGCCCGGGCGCTGCACATGCAAGGCTGGGAATGCTGCGTATGCGAAAAAGCAGACTCCCGCACCGGCGCAGGCGCCGGCATCGTTCTGGCCGCCAACGCCATGAAGGCGCTGGACCGGCTTGGGGCCGGGGATGCCGTCCGCGCTCAAGGCTCGCCAGTTCGGCAGGGCTTGATCCGCACTTGGGACGGCAAGCGGATCACCCGTCTCCCGGTCGAGGAGCAAGCCAGACGGTTCGGCTCGGAGAGCTGGATGATCCATCGGGCCGACCTCCATGCCGTGCTGATCGCGCTGCTGCCCGTCGATACGATCATTTATGGACGGCGATTGGTGCGATTCGAGCAAACGGAGTGGAACGTGACGGCGCATTTTGAGAATGGGGAAACCGCGACCGGTGCCCTGCTGATCGGGGCCGACGGCTTGCATTCCACCGTGCGCCGGGCATTGTTCGGCCATACCCCGCTGCGCTACGCCGGGTTCACCGCCTTCCGCGGCATTTGCCGGTTTCCGGAAGCGCGCATCGCGGGCGACGTCGGCGAAGGCTTCGAAGCATGGGGTCCCGGCGTGCGGTTCGGCGCCACGCCGATCGGCCGCGGGGACATCTTCTGGTTCGCCGCCGTGAACGCCCCCGAAGGCTTCACCGTCCCGCCCGGCCGGCGAAAGCCGGCGGTGCTCGCGCATTTGCGCGGCTGGGCGTCTCCGGTCGAAGCGCTGGTCGAAGCGACGGACGAAACAGCCGTCCTCTCGCACGACGTCTTCGACCGGACTACGCTCCCGCGCTGGAGCGAAGGACGCGTCACGCTGCTTGGCGATGCCGCTCATCCGATGCTGCCCAATCTCGGGCAGGGCGGCGCTCAGGCGATGGAGGATGCGCTGGTGCTGGCACGCGCCTTGGCGGAGGCGGACCCCGATGTGCCTCAAGCGCTAACCGCTTACGAACGCAGCAGACTCCCGCGCACGACCCGTGTTGTACGTGATTCGCGGCGGATGGGACGGCTCGTCCAGCTGGAGCATCCGGCGGCGATCGCCATACGCAACCGGATACTCCGCGCCATGCCGCCCGGCTTGCAGTTGCAGCGGCTGGACTGGCTGATCGGGCACGATGTCTTCCATTAAGGCGTTTCGCCCTCTTCGCCAGAAACTGCCCCTCGATAAGAGACAGCGCATACAGAAGAGCAGCGATGAGGCATTCCTGGATGTCGGAACGCCTTGATCGCTGCGATTCGATGTCGGTTTTTCCGCGTTCCCTGTCGATAACAACATGCCGAACGCCATAAAGAACGGAAGAACGACACAACCGATACGTTTCGACTTTTCCGGATAGGGGGCAAAGGTACATAACCACAGTGCAGGGTCGGCTCCATATTGCGAAAAAACGGACTCAAAGCGAACCCGGAATCAACCGCGGCCTCTGGCACTTTTCTCCAAAAAATTCACCTGATCCAGCGTGTGCATAACGAAGAAAAATGACGGAAATATCCACAAGGATATCCCCAGAAAAAAATGTCACTTTCTCTAGAAAAATCGGCCTTTTTTATTTCATCCACAGACTTATGCACATTATCCACAGAAATGATGTGCGAAAGTTATGCACGGCACCCGTGGAAAACCGAAAATGTACATTTCCCGTCATGACGCGATTTCCTAAACTTACCCACAATATGCACAGAGACTGTGGATAACTTTTGTCCACAGTCTCTATCACCCGTTTTTCTATCCACGATCCAGCAGCAGCGGAAATATTTACTTTTGGTGCAAATTTACGGAATCGTAATTTCGACCTCTTCCGCAGCTCCGTTCCCTTGCGCCGGAATTTTCCGCTGCCGTTCGTCGCGCGCCGCTTGGTTGCAGGCCGCCATAAACGCATGTGCCGCAGCCATCAAAATATCGCGCTGTGCCGAAACCCCGCGATACGTTTGACCGTTCGCCCGCACCGTCACGATCGCTTCGCCGCTGGCCTCTTCGCCGGACGACAGCGAGTACAGCTCCAAATCGGAGAATTCGGCTTCAAACGGCAGCGCCTGCTTGATCCCGGCGACGACAGCCTCTACCGGTCCTTCGCCCGTACCGGTGTACACCTTCTCGCGTCCCGTCTCCTCATTGCGGATCGTGCAGGAAGCGACCCGGTGTCCGGCGTCGCCGGTTACCAGTTGGGTCGAGACGAGCGTGAACGGCTCCAGCATACGGTTAACCGCAGCTCCGACCAGCTCCAGGAGCTGATGATCGTGGACCACCTTCTGCCGGTCGGCCAACTCCTTGAAGGCGTTGTAGAAGCTTTCCATTTGCTCCGCATCCAGCTCGACGCCCAATTCGCTGACCCGGTGCTTGATCGCGTGGCGGCCTGAATGCTTGCCCAAAATAATCATGCTGCGCGGAATGCCCAGCGACTCGGGATCCATGATCTCGTAAGTGCTGCGGTTCTTCAGCAAGCCGTCCTGATGAATGCCCGCTTCGTGCTGGAAGGCGTTGCGGCCGACGATCGGTTTATTGAAGGCGATCGGGAAGCTCATCGCACGGCTGACCATTTGCGACGTAGCGAAAATATGCTCCGGCCGCACGCCGGTTTCGGCGCCCATCGCGCTTTTCCTCGTATCCAGCGCCATCACCAGCTCCTCGAGCGAACAATTGCCCGCCCGCTCGCCAACGCCGTTCACCGTGACCTCGACTTGGCTGACGCCGGCCTTGATCGCCGCCAGGCTGTTCGCGACCGCCAACCCCAAATCGTTGTGACAATGCGCGCTGAACCTGACGCGGTCGGCGCCGCGCACGCTCTTCATCACGCGTGTGAACATCGCGCCGTACTCCTCCGGCAGCGCATAACCGACCGTGTCCGGAATGTTGATAATCGTGGCGCCTTCCTCGATCACCGCCTCGATCACCTCGAACAGAAACTCGTCGCCCGTCCGCGTCGCATCCATCGGCGAAAATTCCAGTTCTCCGACAAATTGCCTGCCGTACGCCACCATCTCCCGGGCAAGGGCGACGACTTGCTCCCGCGTTTTACGCAGCTGGAAGTCCAGGTGGATGTTCGACGAAGACAAGAACATATGCAGCCTCCGGCGCTGCGCATCCTGCGTCGCCTGGACGGCGGCGTCGATATCCGCCTTCACCGCCCTGGCGAAGCCGCATATTTCCACACCCTGCAGCTCGCGGGAAATTTGCTGCACCGCGGCGAAGTCGCCCGGGCTCGAGATCGGAAAGCCCGGCTCAATGACGTCTACGCCCAGTTTGGCCAGCTGTCGGGCAATGACGATTTTTTGCTCCGGCGCGAGCGTCGCGCCCGGCGCCTGCTCCCCGTCCCGCAGCGTCGTATCGAAAATCGTGATGCGCCTGATGCCTTCTATCTCCGTACCTTGAATATCTTGACTATGAGCTGTATAGTTGTGTTCCATGATCGTTCATC
>NZ_BIMH01000073.1 GCF_004000985.1 Paenibacillus validus NBRC 15382
TTGCCCCCTGGGGGGCAACAGGCGCAGCCTTCGGCGGCGGCAACAGGGGCGCACCCGTCCCGCTGCTATCGGCGGCGGGTGCGGCAGCTTGCGGAGCCGCCGGCCGGACCGGCTCCGAGCTGCAGCCGGTCGCGGCCAGCAGCGCGACCCCGAGCAGCAGAGCGGCGTTAGAGCGCTGCGGAATGGTTCTCATCGTCAAGCCCCCTCACATTCTGGAATCGTCGTCTTCCTACGAGGATCGAGGCTCGCTCGCGGGGAACGGTCGGTTCATGCCGAAGTCCACTTTTTCCCTTGCCAAGTGTCCCGGCGAACCAGTTCTTGGTCGAATGCGTTCAGCACTTCCCACTTCTTCAGGCTCCACATCGGACCGATCAACAAGTCGCGCGGCGCATCCCCGGTAAGCCGGTGAACGATCATGTCGGGCGGAAGCAGCTCCAGCGTGTCGACGACCAGGCTCACGTACTCATCTTTCTCGAGGAATTGCAGCAGCCCGGCTTCGTACTGCTTAACCATCGGCGTTTTGCGCATCAGATGGAGCAGATGAATTTTAATCCCTTGCACGTCCATATGCGCCACTTGCCGGCCGGTTTCCAGCATCATCTCGTGTGTCTCCTGCGGCAGCCCGTATATAATGTGGGCGCAAACGCGGATGCCGCGCGCCCGCAGCTTGGCGACGGCGTCCAGGTAGCAGGCGGTGTCGTGCGCGCGGTTGATGAGTTCGGACGTGCGTTCGTGCACGGTTTGCAGCCCCATCTCGACCCAGAGGTACGTCCGCTCGTTCAGCTCGGCCAAATAGTCGATCACATCGTCCGGCAAGCAGTCCGGCCGAGTGGCGATCGACAGCCCGACAACCCCGGGCTGCTGCAAGATCGCTTCATAATACTCACGGAGCTCTTCGACGGGAGCGTACGTATTCGTATAGGCTTGAAAATAACCGATATATTGCGCTTCCGGCCATTTCTGATGCTGCAGGTCGCGAATTTTGTTAAATTGCGTCACGAGGTCGTCGCGGCGGCTGCCGGCGAAATCGCCCGAGCCGCGGGCGCTGCAGAACGTGCACCCGCCGGTCGCAATGGTTCCGTCCCGATTGGGGCACGTAAAACCGGCGTCGAGCATCACTTTGAACACTTTGGTGCCGAATTGCCGGCGCATTTCGTAATTCCATGTATGAAACCGTTTATCTCCCCATAAACGGGGTCCGGTTGATTCCGTTGCTTGCATGGCGTATGGACTCCTTCAAATTCAGGTTGCTGCGAGCACGATGGCTCTCAATCATTTTACAAAAAACAGGGCGGAAAAGCGAACTTTCCCTTGACAATAGCCCCCTTGTCCCGAATCGGATAACAAGAAGCGCCGAGGTTCATCCTATGGTTGCAGGGCGGCTAACCAACTTTCGATTGGAGAAGGGAAATTTCTCACATCATGAACAAGTTCGGTAAAACAGTGCTTGCGTTAGCGTTGACGACTGCATTAGGTTTCGGAGGTCAGGCGTTCGCCGAGACAGCTGCTACCGGTACAACCGGAACTACCGGTACGTCGGGCACGTATGGAACTTACAACACCAACGGGACATACGGCACCGGAGCGACTAGCGCCACGGGCAGGGTTAACCCGACTACGACGGGCACGGCCGGCTACGGCCCTTCGACACCGGGCACAAGCACGACCGGAACGACAACCACGACGGGAACCGGCTACAACGACAACATGCTCGACCGCATGAACACTTACCCGAATACCGCCGATCGCACCGGCTACGGGTATGGAGGCAATTACAGTACGCTCTCGTACCGGACGAACACGGCGAACAACGCAACCACGGCGAACGGCAGCAATTGGGGATGGTTGGGCCTCCTGGGTCTTCTCGGATTAGCGGGCATGCGCGGACGCAGCAGGGACGAGGATGTAGACCGTGCGAAGTAAAGTATAAAGACGGAAAGCCAGCCTTCACGCACCGACTGCGGCCGAACCTTAAGCGAACGAACGATCGCCGGGGTTCGGTCTTTTCATTGCCGGTATTATTGAGTATAATCGACAAAGGAAAACGGCTGTCCCGGGTTTCAGAACAGGACGCGCGTAAATTGCGGTTGGAGGAAAATCGAGTATGCGGCTAAGAGGACGTAAAGGAATAAAAGAAGCGCTGGAGGCTCAGCCCGAGCTGGTTGTTTTGGAACCGCAGGCTCATAAGGGCCGTTGGCGGGAAGTGTTCGGCAATGACCGTCCGATTCATGTGGAGCTCGGCATGGGCAAAGGAAAGTTTATCAGCGAGCTAAGCGCGCTCAACCCGCAAACGAATTACATAGGCATCGACATGTACGACGAATTGATTCGCAGAGGCAGCGAGAAAGCACGCGATTCCCGTGAGGTTCATGGCGGCGACTTGTCGAATTTGCGGCTCGTTCGTTTCAATATCGAATATTTGGAGGACATCTTCGAGAGCGGTGAGCTGGACCGCATCTATTTGAACTTCAGCGACCCGTGGCCGAAAAAGAAGCACGCGCGCCGTCGGCTGACGCATGCCGCTTTTGTCCGTAAATACGAGAAAGTCCTGAACGATAACGGCGAAATTCATTTCAAGACGGATTCCCGCAGCTTGTTCGAATTTTCTTTGAACTCGTTCGCCGATCTCGGACTGAGGATGCGCAATATTTCGCTCGATCTGCATGCCGAAGGGCCGCGCACCGATCTGGTGATGACGGAATACGAGACGAAATTTTTCGAGCGGGGGATGCCGATTCACCGGGTGGAAGTCGTGATCGGCGAGAAGGCGCTGGCCGCTCATGTGAAGCGATTGGCGGAGGAAGACGAGGCGGGGGCTGAACCGGAAGGAAACGCGAACTAACTCCTGCGCCAAAAATAACGGAACGATCTCGCGTCTATTGGTTGAATGACGGTTCGCCCGTTTTCGTTCCGATGGTACCTTACCGGTCCGCTATATTTCACCGCGCTTCGTCATAAGCCCTCCATCTTGCTTTCGTTATGACATTGGCGGAGCTTGGCTCCGCGCGAGAAAGCCCTGACCCCCGGTCAGGGCTTTTCGGCTATGAAGACTTGGTCCAGCAGCCGGCAGCCGCCAGCTGATCGATGATCACGCGCGAACAATCCATCGGACGGTAAGCGGCTGCGCTGTTTCCGCGCGCTTCACGTCTATGCCGCATGACCGGATATTGCTCCGCCAGCATGTCAAACCAACGATTGACGGTTTCCGGCGAGCGTATCGGTTCCCCGAGCCCCTGCTGAATGAAATATTGAAGGTTTTCCTCTTCCTGGCCCGGGATCGGCTCGTAGAACAGCATCGGGATTCCCTTCGCCATAGCTTCCGTGCATGTCATGCCTCCCGGTTTGGTGATCAGCAAGTCAGACACGTCCATCCATTTGTCGATTTCATGGGTAAAACCGAGCAGGCGCACATGGGGATGTCGAAACCGCTCATCTGCGAGCAGCGCAGCTTTGGCTTTCTCGTTGCTGCCGAGGCAAATAACGAGCTGTATGTCCTCCCGCCGCTGCACGAGATGATCGAGGAACGCTTTTCCCTTCATTAATCCCCAACCGCCGCCCATCACGAGCACCGTCGGCATGGCCTTTAGCCCGAAGCGAGAGCGCAGCTCGTCGCGGTTGTGCGCCTTCCAGAAATTCGGGTGCACCGGAATGCCGGTCACCTGAACCGAATCGGCCGGTACGCCGCGGCTAAGCAAGGTTTGCTTGGCTTCCTCAGTGGGCACCAGGTAGGTGTTCACTTCACGGCTTACCCATGCCCCGTGAACGTCGTAATCGGTAATGACCGTACATAAAGGAACGTCGAGACCGATTCGTTTCAGACGGGAAACGACCGCGCTGGGGAACGGGTGCGTACACACGATCGTATCGGGACGCAGCTGACGGATGACGGCTGCCGCCTGTGCGTAAAAAATGCGGTGCAAGGCGAGCTGTGTCATGCGGTTCAGCGATTTTTTGTAACGCGACCTGTACACCATCCCATACAGTCTGGGCTGGGTGGATACCGTCTTCCGGTACGCCGTAAATACCCAAGGAGCCAGCATCGGGTGTAAAAACTTCCCGAGCTCCAGTACGCGGGTTTGAATATCCGGAGCAAGCAGGCGCAAACTTCGGGCCAGCGCGTGCGCCGCTTGCGTATGTCCCGCCCCGAAGCCTTCGGATAACAATAGAACCCTCTTTTTACGCATTGGCGAATTCCCTCCACCGGGTACCTTGTGATTTAGGCTTGCCTTCCATGGGGCTTGCTTCCTACAGCACGGCTACAGCCGAGACGGCGGTTACGGTTCCGATCAAGCTGCCGGCCAGACAATCGGAAGGATAGTGCAGGCCCAAATAAATACGTGAAACGCCGACCAAAGCGGCGACCGGCAGGAACAGTGCGAACGTCCACGGGCCGATAAACATCAGCGGTACCAGAACGGAGAATACCGCCGTCGTATGGCCGGAAGGAAAAGAGTGGTCGGTCAGCGGATTTTTGCAGGCGCGGGTATCGGGAAGGACGAGATAAGGGCGCAATCTGGGGTATTTCTTCTTAATAATAGCCACGGGCAAATGACTCACGGCCAGCGCCGCGCAGCTCTGAATGCCGGCCGTTCTCCAATCGCCGCCGGTGAATAGGGCAATGGACAACGCGGTGACGATCATGACCGTCGCGCCTCCGATATGGGTAAAGGCATTAAAGAATAAGTCAAGCACGTCGTGCTGAATACGCTGATTCACAAAACAAAACATCCGTTTTTCATGATGCTGCAGCCAAGTTACGACACGGCTCAAGAGTTATCGCCTCCTGCTGTGGAATTAGCTTTCGTCATGCGCTTACTTTTATTGTAGCTGTCAATTGTTAATGGAGTATCAACGGAAATAATAGAAAAAATTAATGTTGCATTGACGCCCCGTTAACAATGTTTGGATAAGATAGCTTGTGAAACTTGCCGCTTGTAACGTATCCCTTAATACGGCCGGCCAACCCGAAAGTTTCCTTTGCAGCTGCTTCCCGCCTCGTGAACGTCTTCAGCCGGGTAGACTGTACGGCATGCCATACGGTCCATTGTATTCTTCAGCCGCCGGTTTCGTCTCACCGTAAACCGCCGATGCCGATTGCAGTTTCGACAAAACCCCGGTTTATGCTTCCAATGTCAGTTTTGTCTCAGGTAATCCGCCAACGTGTATGACGGTTTCGACAAAACCCGGCTTATGCTTCCGATGTAGTTTTGTCTCACGTCATCCGCAAACGCGGATTACTGTTTCAACAAAACTTGGAGGAGGTTAATTATGAGAGTAGCCCTGTTTACGGATACGTATGTGCCGGATGTGAACGGTGTTGCGCAAACGCTCGGTCGATGGGTGAATTACTTGGAAACGCGCGGGGTGGAGTGCATGGTGTTTGCGCCGTTAAGTCACTCGGCTGCCGAAACGAATCAACGGATGGTGGAACGATTTTACAGTATCCCTTTTTTATTGTATCCGGAGTGCCGAATGGCTATCCCGAACCCGATGAATCTGAAGAAAACGCTCAGAGCTTTTGCCCCCGATCTGATTCATTTGGCGACACCCTTCAACTTGGGGCTGGTCGGGCTGCATTACGCGAAGCGGCATCACATACCCGTGGTAGCGTCCTACCACACTCACTTCGACCAGTATCTCGCTTACTATAAACTGCAATGGATGGAGCCGATCCTGTGGAAATACATGCTTTGGTTCCATCAGGGCTGTCAACGCATTTACGTTCCTTCCCGTTCCGCAAAGAAACATTTGGAGGAAAAAGGGCTCAATTTCGTAGAGATTTGGTCCCGCGGCGTCGATGTGCAGCGCTTTCATCCGTTCGCGGAGCGAAGGGTAGTGCTTGCCGCCCGCAACCTTTCTCCGGGTAAGTTCGTCATGTTATATGTTGGAAGACTGGCTCCCGAGAAGAGCGTCGACGTGTTGATGCGCACTTTCGAATCGTTGCCGGCACTCATGCGGGCCTGTTCGCACTTGATCATAGCTGGCGACGGGCCGCTGCTAAAGCCGCTTACGGAGCAGTATGGAGGTGATCCCGACATAACATTTACCGGCTTTCAGCAAGGCAAGGCGCTGAGCGATCTCTATGCCGCGGCCGATGTGTTCGTGTTTCCTTCTGCAACCGAAACGTTCGGTAACGTCATCCTCGAAGCGATGGCTTCCGGGACGCCGGTTGTCGGAGCGAACGCCGGAGGCGTGGCCGACAATATCGAGCACGGCCGAACCGGCTTGTTATGCACTCCCGGCCAAGTTTCGGAATTTGTCGAAGCGGCGCACAAAATTTTCACGGACCGCTCTTTTGCGCAAAAACTTGCTGCGGCCGGACGAACCTATAGCATGAAGCAATCGTGGGACGCGATTTTCGCCGGATTGTACGACAGCTGCCGGAAGGTGGCGGAAGCGTCGTTACGATCGCGTGAGGAGAAAGACGTCAATTGAAATAGTTTGTACCCCGGCATCTTCAGCGTGAAGAAAAATATTTCCAAATGCAGCTTATAAAAAGTTTGAAAAACGATGAAAATAAGACGTAAAAAGATGGATGGCGAAGAACCTGAGCGGAATTGCGGAGCTTTTTCCCCGAAATGACAGAGATCTGACTTAATCAAGCGGCATTGCGCTTTTGACAAATCGGACCAAAGAGAGGAAAATCATATTCGGCGACCCACGCATTCCTGATCACGCCATCGAATCCGTATTAAAAGCGAAAACTAGAAAAGAAAGACAAAAGGGGTACATACAAAAAAAGGGGGATGTTTCATGTTGGACAGTATCCTGCTAGGCCTCCAAATTTTATTGGCTGTAATCGGAGGCTATCAGCTGCTTCTGTCGTTTTTCGGTTGGTATCGTCGTAAGAACAAGGCCAACCACGCGCCGCAAAAATCGTTTGCCGTACTCGTCGCTGCGCACAATGAGGAGCAGGTTGTCGGGGCGCTCATTGAGAATCTGAAGACGCTCGACTACCCTAAGGAACTGTACGATATTTTCGTTATTTGCGATAATTGCTCCGACAATACGGCGCAGATCGCCCGCGATATGGGCGTACACGCTTGCGAACGGAAAAATCCGAAGCTGCGAGGCAAAGGGTATGCCATTGAGTGGATGCTGAAGGAGCTTTGGAAAATGCCGCGTCAATACGACGCGATTGTCATGTTCGACGCCGACAATCTGGTAAACCCGGATTACTTGACACATATGAACAACGACCTGTGCAACGGCTCCAAAGTGATCCAAGCGTATCTCGATACGAAAAATCCGCATGACTCCTGGATCACCGCGGCTTATGCGATCACGTATTGGTATTGCAACCGCTTGTGGCAGCTGCCGCGGACAAATCTGGGGCTTGCCAACTACTTGGGCGGTACAGGCATGTGCTTTGAAACGAACTTGCTTAAAGAGATGGGCTGGGGCGCAACAAGCCTCGTAGAAGACTTGGAATTTACGATGCGCTGCGTCATGCGCGGCGTGAATCCGACATTCAACTACGATGCCAAAGTGTACGACGAGAAGCCGCTGACCTTCAAGGCCTCCGCGCGTCAGCGCCTGCGCTGGATGCAAGGCCACTTCGACGTCGCGCGCCGTTACTTCCTCCCGCTGTTCTGGTCGGGGGTTAAGGAGAGAAGCTGGGCCAAGATTGATACGGCGGTTTACGCACTGAACGTTTACAACGTCTTTATCGGCTCGATATTGACGATCGTGCTGTGGATTAACTTGATTGTTCCGAATTTCGAGAAGTTTACGTCGCTTTACGAAATGGCGCCGTTGATGTTCGCTATTTACTCCGTTCTGTCCTACGGTCAGTTCGTTACGGCGATCGTGCTTGAGAAAGCGCCGCTTAAGACTTACAAGTATTTGATCACGTTCCCGGTTTATTTGCTTTCCTGGTGGCCGATCACGGTTTACGCCTTCTTCACGCAGAACAATAAGCAGTGGAGCCATACGGAGCACACCCGTGTCATCCGGCTGGAAGAAGTGCAGAGCAAGCAGGCGGGATAGCTGTAAATGGGACATTGACTTTACCCAAGAACTTGTGATATATTGTTTTGGTGCGAAGAAGAAGCGCCCGCTTCTCACCTGCCCGACTAAGGTTGGCTGGTTATGAATGAGAGTGAATGGCATGAATGACTGATTATGCAATCGGATCGTTCGATCACTTGAACCTAAACCGACGTGGGCGCTAAGCGCCTACGTCTTTTTTATATAATCCTTTGGAGGTGGCAGGTTATTAGTACAGAGCACATGATTAATGATGACATTCGGGCGAGAGAAGTTCGACTGATTGGGGCGGACGGGGAACAACTGGGCATTAAGCCGATTCGTGAAGCGCTGCAAATTGCGCAGGATCTGAATCTGGATTTGGTGAACGTTGCTCCTACGGCGAAACCGCCGGTATGCCGCATTATGGACTACGGGAAATTCCGCTATGAAACGCAGAAGAAAGAGAAGGAAGCCCGTAAGAACCAAAAAATCGTGGAACTCAAAGAAATTCGCTTGAGCGCTACGATTGACGAACACGATTTCCAGACGAAGCTGCGCAACGTCACGAAGTTCTTGAGTGATGGCGATAAAGTGAAGCTTTCCGTTCGATTCCGCGGACGTGAGATCGCTCACGCCGAGATCGGCCAGCGCCAGCTGGAACGGATGGCAGCCGAAGTGGAAGAGCTGTGCGTGATCGAGCGCAGGCCGAAGCTGGAAGGCCGAAGCATGATCATGATCTTGTCGCCGAAGCAGCAGCAATAAACTTCATTCTTTAAGGAGGAACACCCCATGCCAAAAATGAAAACACACAGCAGCCTGAAAGGCCGTTTCAAGATTACAGGTACCGGTAAAGTGAAACGTTACAAAGCTTACAAAAACCACCTGCTGTCGGGCAAATCCGGCCGCCAAAAGCGCGTGCTCGGAACGAACCCGGTCATGGCTCCTGGCGATGTAAGACGCCTGAAGCAGCAGCTTGCTAACATCAAAGGTTAATTGTCAAATTACGATTCGTTTCGTTATCCATAAACAACATTCTTGGAGGTAGATTGTCATGGCAAGAGTAAAAGGCGGCTTTATCCGCACTCGTCGTCGCAAGAAGATTTTGAAGCTTGCTAAAGGTTATTTCGGTTCGAAACATAGATTATTTAAAACAGCTAAAGAGCAGGTTATGAAATCCCTGCTGTACGCATACCGTGACCGTCGTCAGAAAAAACGCGACTTCCGCAAATTGTGGATCGTCCGGATCAACGCGGCTGCTCGCCAAAACGGCCTGTCCTACAGCAAATTGATGCATGGCCTGAAACTTGCTGGCGTAGAAGTAAACCGCAAAATGCTTGCTGACCTCGCGGTTAACGATATCAGTGCGTTCAACTCGCTCGCCGAAACCGCTAAACAAAAGGTTAACGCTTAAAGATCAAACATTAAAACCCATGGAGCGCGCTCTGCTGTTCAGCAGAGTGCACTCCATGGGTTTTTTGTGTTATTACCTGGGGCAAGCCAGACTGATGCCGGCGAGCGAAGGATGGAGCATCCGACGCACGCCGGCACCTTGCGCATGGCTTCATGCCTTCGTTGTAAGGTTCCTTTCCGTTCACCTGCCGGGAACGGGCACGCTGAACTGAGCTTCAGGCACCCAGCGATTGCGGGCAAAGTCACGGCCCCGCACCTCCACCCGGTCTGCGAAGACGCGAACGAATAACCCTTCGCTATCTTCGGGCGCCGTTTCCGTTTCGCCTCCCTTACCGTCATCCGTTAAAGGATGACCTACGGAGGAGGTGTTGATCATGGTAAATTGATCCCATCTCATCGTATACGGCGTTTTCAATTCCCAGTGCGTGTGGCTTGAGAAGAAAATAACCTGCGGGTATTTCGACAAAATCGATTTGAGCTCGGTATAGGCCACGACCCCGCGATTCAGCCCGCTGCCGGCTACCGTGTAAGGAAGCGGCTGATGCAAGAACACGAAGATCGGATTGCCGGAACCGTCCTCCTCGTGGAGCTTCTCGTCCAACCAATGCAGCTGCTTCGCAGAAAGAACAGCATCCTCTCCATTACCCGGATCGGATTGCCGGTATTGTTCCGAACCGAGCACGATAAACCGGTATCCTGCAATGATCCGCTCGAAATAGAGGTTTTCGGCGTTGGAGAATTGCAGGAAGCGCGTCTGGGACATCTGCTCCGTTTCGCCATTGGGGAAGCTTGCCGGCTTCCATCGGCCCTGATCGTCATGCCAGGCTTTATAGTATTCGTGATTTCCAATCGCATATAAGAGCTTGTCCGGAAGCGGAGCAGTTTCCAGAATGTTCCGGAGAGCTTCATAATCCTCGGGTAAGCCGTCGGTCATGTCGCCGTTTAAGATGATGGCTTCCGCATTCGGATCGAGGTTATGCAGATCGCTTAAAGCGGCGCTTAACTTCTGATGGGACGACTCGTCTTCAGCGCGGACGTGCGCATCGCTGAGCACAGAGAATGTGAGCAGCGGCTGGTTTGACGGCGGCGACTTCGGTACGGGCTTCAATACCCGTCCGGCAGCCGGTGCAGGTGCGGCTTGCTGAACGGAAGCCGATGCCTGGGGCGGTGCGGCTTGAAGGTCGGACGGAAGGTTCGCTACAAGCAGAACGCTCAAGGCGGAAATGAGGATCAGAGCAGCGAGAATCGACAAGAGGGGCTTGCGCAACTTCAATCACTCCCTTCAAGTTTAACGGTACAGGTACGTCTTTTTACCCGACCTGTCCATGATTGACAACCTCTAACGACAACTTTCGCAGAATACCTTTCGTTCGCAACCGGAGGTTTCTGCCCGTAGGCGCGAAGCAAGGCCGAAATCGATTCTTCTTGACGAAGTCCTCGATTCGTCATATAATACATTAAAGTACAAAACAGCAGTTAACAGCTGTGAAGAGGACGAAGTGCTAAGGGCCCTTATGTTCAGAGAGCATTTGGATTTGCTGAAACCAATGCCATAATCCCTTATCTACGAGCTCACCTCGGAGCTGTTTTCCTGAAAAGTGCGGCTATGCCAAGCTGCAGCTAGTAGGGAAAATCGGATTGGCACTCGTTACTGTGCCGAGGGTAAGTGTAACGTTTGCTAGCAACGTTCATTACCTGCTAAGGTTATTTGCCGTGAGGCATTTAACAAATTTGGGTGGTACCACGGAAGATCAACCCCTTTCGTCCCGTCAAGCGCATTTGCGTTTGGGGGCGAGAGGGGTTTTTTGCTTATTTTACAAGCGTCGTCCTAAATCTAGAGAAGGAGGCCCAACCCATGATCGTACAAACCACACAAAAGTCTAAAGAGCAGCTTCGCGAAGAGCTGTTGAAGCCAGATGTCATCACCGGATCGGAAATGCTGTTGCGCAGCTTGCTGCTGGAAGGTGTCGATTGCGTCTTCGGTTATCCGGGTGGAGCGGTTTTATATATTTATGATGCGATGCACGGCAATCCCGATTTCAATCATTTGCTGACGCGTCACGAGCAGGGAGCCATTCATGCGGCGGACGGTTACGCCCGTTCGACCGGTAAGGTCGGCGTCTGTATCGCCACGAGCGGGCCGGGAGCGACGAACCTCGTTACGGGGATCGCCACCGCGTATATGGATTCGGTGCCGCTCGTCGTCATTACCGGCAATGTCGCGACGACGGTGATTGGAACGGATGCGTTCCAGGAAGCGGATATTACCGGCATCACGATGCCGATTACGAAGCACAGCTACTTGGTGCGCGATGTGAAGGATCTGCCCCGCATTATTAAAGAAGCGTTCCATATCGCATCGACAGGGCGCAAAGGTCCGGTGCTGATCGATATTCCGAAGGATGTCTCCAACGCGGCGGCCCCGTTCTCGTATCCGGACAAGGTGGATATTCGCGGCTATCATCCGACGGTGCAGCCGAACAAGCTGCAGGTCGACCGGATGCTGGAAGCCATCGCAGCGAGCGAACGCCCGATGATTATTGCCGGCGGCGGTGTTGTATATGCGAATGCGGCGGAAGAGCTGATGGAATTCGTGCGCAAAACGCGCATCCCGGTTACCACAACGCTGCTCGGCTTGGGCGGATTCCCGAGCGCCGACGATTTGTGGCTCGGCATGCCGGGCATGCACGGCACGTATGCGGCTAATATGGCGCTGCAAAACTGCGACCTGCTGATCGGCATCGGCGCCCGCTTTGACGACCGCGTGACGATGAAGGTGGACGGCTTCGCGCCGAAAGCGAAGAAGATCGTGCACATTGACGTCGATCCGGCGGAGATCGGCAAAATCGTCGAGACAGCCATTCCGGTAGTCGGCGACATCAAAGCCGTTCTGCAGCTGGCCAACCAGAAGGCGAAAGCGGCAAAGTCGGAGAGCTGGATCGCGGAAGTGATAGAGCTGAAGCGGAACAATCCGCTCAAGTACAACGACTCCGAGACTGAGCTGAAGCCGCAGTATGTGGTCGAGATGATTCATGAGACGACGAAAGGCGATGCGATCGTCACAACGGACGTCGGCCAGCATCAGATGTGGGCCGCGCAGTTCTACAAATTCAACAAGCCGCGTTCGTGGATCACTTCGGGCGGCCTAGGCACGATGGGCTTCGGATTCCCGTCGGCGATCGGCGCGCAAGTAGCGAATCCTGACCGGTTGGTCGTCTCGATCAACGGCGACGGCGGGATGCAAATGTGCTCGCAGGAGCTGGCGATTTGCGCCATTAACAAAATTCCGGTGAAAATCGTCGTCATCAATAACCAAGTGCTCGGTATGGTTCGCCAGTGGCAGGAAATCATCTACGATAATCGCTACAGCCATATCGACTTGGCCGGCAGCCCGGATTTCGTGAAGCTGGCGGAAGCTTACGGCGTGAAGGGCCTTCGCGCCACGAACAAGGAAGAAGCGCGCCGCGCTTGGCAGGAAGCGCTCGATACCCCGGGTCCGGTTCTCGTCGAATTCGTCGTTCGGAAGCACGAGAACGTGTTCCCGATGGTAACGCAAGGCTCGACGATAGATCAAATGATACTGGGGGATTCGGAATGACACGCAAACACACCATTTCCGTTCTAGTGAATAACCAGCCCGGTGTGCTGCAGCGCGTATCCGGCCTGTTCGGCCGCCGGGGTTTCAATATCGAGAGCATTACAGTCGGGGAATCGGAGGAGAACGGTCTCTCGCGCATGGTCATCGTCACGACTGGAGACGATCATACGTTGGAGCAGGTTTCCAAGCAGCTGTATAAGCTGATCGACGTCATCAAGGTCGTCGATCTGAGCTCCAATCCGATGGTCGCCCGCGAGCTCGCGCTCATCAAAGTGAATGCCGAGCCGAATATGCGGCCCGAAATTCTCGGCGTCGTCGAGACGTTCCGCGCAGCGGTCGTCGACATCGGCCCGAACTCGCTGATCGTGCAGGTCGTCGGCGATTCCGAGAAAATCGACGCGATGACCGAGCTGCTTAAGCCTTACGGCATTAAGGAATTATCCCGCACGGGCGTAACCGCGATGATTCGCGGTATGGTGAAGTAACCCAAAACATAGTACAATGTTCCTGTGAGTGGGATCTCAAGCGGATGACCTTTCCTACGGACAGAAGCCCGCAGGCCGGTGGTGCGTTTGAGCACCCACTCACAGGGTTTTAAATTAAAGGAGGAGCTATTATACCATGGCAGTAACTACGTATTATGAAAAAGATGCAGACCTGAACGTTCTGAAAGGCAAAACGATTGCGATTATCGGCTACGGAAGCCAAGGCCACGCTCAGGCGCAAAACTTGCGCGACAGCGGCTTGAAAGTTATTATCGGTCTTCGCCAAGGTAAATCCTTCGAACAAGCGAAAAACGACGGTTTTGACGTGTACTCGGTAGCAGAAGCTACGAAATTGGCCGACATCGTACAAATCTTGATGCCGGACGAGACGCAAGCTCGCGTATATAAAAGCGAAATCGAACCGAACCTGAAGCATGGCGCAGCGATCATGTTCTCCCATGGTTTCAACGTTCATTTCGGGCAAATCAATCCGTCCGCGGATAAAGACGTATTCCTCGTCGCTCCGAAATCTCCAGGTCACATGGTTCGCCGTGTATACGTGGAAGGCTTTGGCGTACCTGGTCTGATCGCCGTTCACCAAGATGCAACCGGCCAAGCGAAAGAAATCGGCCTTGCTTATGCAAAAGGAATCGGCTGCACACGCGCAGGCGTTATCGAAACGTCCTTCCGCGAAGAAACCGAAACCGACTTGTTCGGCGAGCAAGCCGTACTTTGCGGCGGCGCGTCCGCACTCGTGAAAGCGGGCTTCGAAACGTTGGTAGAGGCAGGCTACGCTCCAGAGATGGCTTACTTCGAGTGTTTGCACGAGCTGAAGCTGATCGTTGACCTGATGTACGAGGGCGGCCTCGCAACGATGAGACATTCGATCTCCAATACGGCTGAGTACGGTGACTATGTAACCGGTCCTCGCATCATCACGGAAGAAACGAAGAAAGAAATGAAGCGCGTACTGTCCGATATCCAACAAGGTAAATTCGCTCGCGACTTCATCCTGGAGAACCAATCCGGCAACGCATTCATGACGGCTACCCGTCGCCTGGAGTCCGAGCATCCATTGGAGCAAGTCGGTTCCCAGCTGCGTGAAATGATGCACTGGATCAAGAAGTAGTTTTTACGCTAGTCAGCGGTTTACATGTCAGCACTGTATAAGGTCGGCTTGATGACGTCAGGCGGGACGAACCGGAAGCGCCGGGCGTTCCGCACGTTTCGAGCCGTACCTTTTTCTGCTTTAAGTAAGTATTCCATATTTCGGTAAAGCGTAGGTGAAACCGGCATGAGAAAAATTTATATTTTCGATACATCGCTGCGTGACGGCGAGCAATCTCCAGGCGTCAACCTGAACATTCAGGAGAAGGTGGAAATTGCTTTGCAGCTCGAGAAGCTTGGCGTAGACCGCATCGAAGCCGGCTTCCCGGCAGCATCCCCCGGCGATCTGGCTGCCGTTAACGCGGTGGCCAGAGCCGTCAAGAATGCATCTGTCATCGGGTTGTCCCGCTCGCGCGAGCAGGACATCGAAGCCGTGCGTGAGGCGCTTCAAGGCGCGGAGGATCCATGTATTCACCTGTTCCTGGCGACCAGCCCCATTCACCGCAAGCATAAGCTGAGAATGGAGAAGCATCAGGTGTTGGAAGCGGCTGAAGCGGCGATCAAGTATGCCAGGAAATATTTCAGCAAAATCGAGTTTTCGGCCGAGGATGCAGGGCGTACCGAGCTTGATTTCCTCTGCGAGGTAACCGATCTGGCGATCCGCTCCGGCGCGACGGTCGTGAACATCCCCGATACGGTCGGGTACATGACCCCGTATGAGTACGGCAACATTTTCAAGACGTTGAAGGAAACCGTACCGGGCATCGAGAAGATCCAGCTTAGCGCTCATTGTCACGATGACCTCGGGATGGCTACGGTGAACGCCTTGGCGGCGATTTTGAACGGTGCGGATCAGATCGAGGGCACCATCAACGGCATCGGCGAGCGCGCCGGCAACACGGCGATCGAAGAGGTGGCGTTGGCGCTCGAGACGCGTCAGGAGTACTTCCAGGCGAAGACAACGCTGACGTTATCCGAGATTGCGCGTACGAGCCGCTTGGTCAGCAAGCTGACCGGCATGGTCGTGCCGGGGAACAAGGCGATTGTCGGCGCCAACGCCTTCGCGCACGAATCGGGCATTCATCAGGACGGCGTGCTGAAGGAGAAGACGACCTACGAGATCATGTCTCCGGAGAAGATCGGGCTGAAGGGCGGCAAGCTGCCGCTGGGTAAGCTGTCCGGCCGTCACGCGTTCCGCGAGAAGCTGGTGGAGCTTGGTTACAGCTTGAACGACGAACAGCTCAATACGGCGTTCGGGAAGTTTAAGGCATTGGCCGATAAGAAGAAGCAGGTCACTGACGAAGACATCCTGGCGCTGGTCGAGGAGAAGCTGATCGAGACGCCGGAAGTGTTCGCGCTCGAGATGATCCAAGTGTCGTACGGGAACCAATCCACGCCGACCGCAACGGTGCGGATTCGTACGCTGGAAGGCCAGACGCTGGATGAAGCGGCAGTTGGCAACGGCTCCGTCGACGCGATCTACAATGCGATCGATAAAGCGACGAAGGAAGACGTTGAGCTTGACGACTACTCGATCCAATCCGTGACGCAAGGCAAGGACGCCCTCGGCGAGGTGCATGTCGTGCTGAAGCAGGGCGATTATTCCGTACAGGGCCGCGGCGTGAGCACAGACATCCTCGAAGCGAGCGCGCGCGCCTATGTGGATGCGATCAACCGTTTGATTGACAAACGCAAAACGCCTGCACGCGGACGCAACAACGTATCGACGGTTTAACGCAAAAACGACTGACATTTAAATGTCAGTCG
>NZ_BIMH01000074.1 GCF_004000985.1 Paenibacillus validus NBRC 15382
CGAGCCTTTGGCCGAGCGCGGCGCGGGCCGCATAGACGCCAGCGTCGCGCCAGGCGTCGGTGCTCACGCGGGCGGCTTCGCCAAGCCCGCAGAGCAGCAGGGCCTGATAGCCGCGCATCAGGCCTAGCGTCGGCAAGGCCTCGGTCTCCCCGAGGCCGGCCGAGAATCGTCCGCGCTCCTGCGAGGCGCGGACCGCTTGCACCAGCGCGGCCGGCACGGCCATGCCGGCCTCCGCCGCCCACGTCCCCGCGGCCAAAGCCTCGCGGGTGACGAACAGCACGAGCGCATCCGTGCCGGCGCTTGCCGCTGCTCCTGCCGGGATTCCCTCGCTTTCGCTTGTCCCTTCTGCCTCCACACTTCCATCCGCTCCCGCACTTGCTTCTACACCTGCATCGGCTAATACGATACGCAGTCGTAACTCCTGCGTCACATAGCGCTCGAACGCATCCATATCCGCTCACACCTTCCTCCGACCGTTATGTAGGTCGCACGACTTCCCGGTTTCTTTTCCTGCCGCAGCTCGTGCGCTTGCATCTACTAATCGTTACGCCCATACTTAAGCCATTCCGCTCACCTTGTAATAATCGGCAGCCCCCATGACGACCTCGCGCATCGGCAGATGGTAAGGACACATCGGCTCGCACAAGGGCTTCTCCTTACAGGGCTCATGGTCGGCGCACGATAAAATCTTTTCCTTATTGTTCTGATAAAATCCGTCGCCCTTCGGCAGCAGGCCGAACGTCTTGCGGATTTGACTGGAAATCATAATGTCCGGAATCGCGATCTCCACCGGACAAGAGCAATAATTGCAGCGCCGGCAGTTATGCCCGCCCAGGTCAGCCGCCAGCCGCTCCAGCTCGGCACGCTCCGCGTGCCCCACTTCTTCGCGCATCGCCGCGATATTCTCTTCGACCTCGGCCTTGCTGACCATCCCGGACAGGATCACGTGAACATCTTGGCTGAACGGGTAGCGTATCGCCTTCGCCACGGGTTGAATAAAACCGCCCGACAGCGGCTTCATGGCCGTTTTCCCCATATTCAGACGGGTTAACTCCGGAATCAGCTCATCCAACGCGAACGGCTGCGCCAAATTCAGATGGAACAACACTTGATCGAACTGCTCCTTCTTAATCCACCTGGCCAACAAATCGGGCCGGTGCCCGGTAATGCCGATATACCGGATGTACCCCTTCTCTTTCATCTCCAGCGCCGCCCGGTAAGCGCCTTCTTCGGCCATGGCCGCCTGATATTCCTCCACCTTATTCACATAATGGATTTGCAAAAGATCGATACAATCGGTCTTCATTCGCACCAGGCTTCGCTCGATCTCTTCCTTCGCCGTCTTGTAATCCCGCTTCGATGTCTTGGTAGCCAAAAAGTACTCCGACCGTCGGTGTGAAATGCATTCCCCGATAATTTCCTCGCTGTTGCGGTAGCCCGCCGCTGTATCGATATAATTAATCCCTTGATCGAGCGCATAGTTTAACGCTTCCCGCGCTTGCTCCAGCGGAACTCCCGGCAAATTCATCGCTCCAAAACCGAGCGAAGATACCCGATAGCCCGTCTTGCCGAATATGGAATAACGCATGACGTCCGTTTCCCTCCCCTGGTCCCTTGGTCCATAAGCTCTTTGATCATTATAGTTCAAACCTACGCGAAAAAACACCCGTCCCCGGGTGTCCGTATCATCCAACTTGCCTCTTGCCAAGGCGGCTTTGCCGATAGCTTCAAAAAAACCGCACCCGGCCTGAATCAACAGCCGAATACGGTTCTCTTTCTTCAAGCGCCCCCCTGCCGTACACGCATCGCTCCCAGCCGTGTCACGGCAAGGATGGCTGATAGGCACCCATCGGCAGCGCAAGGAGATGACGTTTAATCGTCATTGTTATCACGGTCCCTGTTCCTGGAATCGTCCGACGTGGAGGAATTGCTATTCTGCTCCTGATTCTTCTTCACTTCTTCTTGCCTCTTCCTGGCATCTTCCTGCTTCCTGCGTGCTTCCTCTTCCAGCTTCTTGCGTTCATCCTCCAACTTTTTCCGGGCTTCTTCCTGCTTCTCGCGCGCTTCCTCTTGCTGTTTCTTGCGTTCTTCCTCTTGCTTCTTCCGCGCTTCTTCCTGCTGATTCCGTTCTTCTTCCTGCTTCTTCTTCCTCTCTTCCGTCTGCTTCTTTAAATCTTCGAGGCGCCGGGCTTCTTCGCGCCGACGCTCATCATCCTTCTTTGCTTGCTCTTTATTGTTTGGGTTGTTGTCTTTCCTGTCGTCGCCCTTATTTGAGCCCGACCCGGACGATACCGGCTTCGTTACACCGGTCGACGGCTTCACGTTCGTGCCCTTGCGATCATCGTCGCGATCGTCGTCACGGTCGTCGTCGCGATCGTTGGACGATTTGCCGGTCGTACCGTTTCTCTTGGCATCGTCTTTATTGCCGCTGCCGGAAGAACCGTTTTTGCCGCCGGACATCACCGGTCCCGATTTATCGGAAGAGCCGTTCGTCGTCCAACCGTTCCTGCCGTTCGACGTAGTTCCTTTGCCGGAGCCGGTTTCCGTTTTCTTCTCCGCCACCTTTTTATCCAGCTCGCCCGCTTTTTCCTGCTTCACGAGCTGCTTCAAATCGGCCTTCGTCGGCAGTTGATTCAGTCGAATCGATTGGGCTATATCCGGCTTCGATTTGGAAATTTTCAGCACCGATTCCTTCTTCAGCTCCTCCAGCGTCACATCCGCCCCGCTGTTCTTTGCATTCAAATAAACGGAATATTTCCCCGTCGAGACACCGTTCTGATTGGCCGCCTCGCGAACTTCCGCCGGTGCCGCAAAAGCGGCTATTTGATAAGACTTCGCCTGCTGCGGGTGTGTCGTTTCAATGTGCTTGGCCACCTGCTGCTTCAGCTTGGCCGCGAGCGATTCGTCGTTCACCTTGCTGCCCTCCTGCACGACGGTGCTGGTAATGACGATTTCCGCCTCGCCCCCGGCGAGCGCCTTCTGCTCGGCCTTATCCAGCAAGCCTTCGGTCACTTGCTCAAGCTTTTTCCCCTTATACTCGAGCGATTCGACCAAGGCTATCCCATCTTCATTCAAGCCCCGAAGCTCCAGCACGTTCTCGTCGATGTCGATGCCCATCTCGACGCTCGGATTGATGTCCATCGATATGTAGGCGACAACCTCAGGACTGCCGAGCTTGCCGTTAAAGCTTGCGAACAGCACCAGGCAAAAAATGACGGCCGCCGCAATGGCGGATCTTCCCGCTACCGAGGGACTTCGCCAGTTGATGCCGGAACTCGCATAGACGATCTCTTCCCCGATTTCACAGGCTCTCGTTTTACGGGAAATACGGTCGAACTTGCCGTCGGACCGCATCACCACAATGTGCCTGTCCGTCATTTCCATGACGATTCCTTTATGCATATACGTCCCCCCCTTCCTTTAAGCCTCATCTCTGATATGTAAATAGTCTTTCAAATACGGGTACGGTCCGTTAAATATCAGAGCGACGGCGATAATGAATTTCCGATTACGTTCCAATGTTTTGCGGGAGACGTTTACCTGATCCAACAGTTCTTTAATCGGCAGCATGCGCTTTTGCAGCATGAGCCGCATCAAGTCTGCGTCGTCGGACAGTTTCTTGGCGATCCCGAATAAAGCTTGCCGCGAATCGTCATGCTTGGGTGAAGCCTCCACCAGCTCGTCAAATTTGATACCAAAGTCCGACAAGGAGCGGCTCAGATCGACGATCTCGCTTCGCCGTTCTTCCATGCCTTTCTGTTTCTCATACTGCTCGATCGCTTGGTGAATTTCGACCGGGTTGACCGTATGTTCCTCCTCGTCCTCCACCTCGAACGTGCTATAAGGAATTTGCCCGGCAAAACGCTGCTCTTTACGCACATAATCGATCAGCCTCCGGCGGATGACTTGCTCCGAGAACCCTAGAAACGAACGGCCCGCCTGCGGCGAAAACTGATTGATTGCCTCGTTGAAAGCACCTAGCGCGATGCTGAATTCGTCGTCCCTCGCAGGATCGACGTAACGTTTGCAAAATCGGCTTGTGACCTTCGCAACATATGGCTGATAATCGGTTATAAATTGGTTGCGTAGGCGCAGATCACCTTCTTGAATTCGAATGACAATCTCTTCCGGAGTTTGCAGTTTCTCCGGCTCCGTGTGGTGTGATTGACGTTTTCCTAAAAATCTTTTAAATAAAACAAGCAGCAACCGTTCCACCTCACACTAAATTTTTCGCTACCCTCTATACGATTACGGGGGTACAGCAGACGAGCTCCCCCTAGATTCTTACAGGAATATTTATGAAAAAAAACGTCCCTCCCGGCAGCGTGACGAACGCTGGACCGGAACGGATTCCGGGCACATCGTCATGTTGCCGATCACGCTGCTTCTCCCCGAGAACCGGTTGGGATGAAGAGGAGAAAGCGCGTGGTGGAGGGACGTTTCGTCGGGTCGTAAAGATCAGGACATGCCGCGCATCGTTTTTTTACTTTTCAGCTTGTTTCGACGCTGGCTCAAGACGTTCAACCGCTTCTTCAGTTGCCGCTCCCATTCGTCATCGCCGATTTCCTTGGCGACCGTGAGCAGGTCGAGCGCCATGTCGATTTGGCTGCGCACCACATCGAGCGGTTCTTCATCCTCGTGGTTCACGCAGTTCTCGAACAATTCGGCTTGATCGCGGTTCTCCACATACTCGCCGAAATCAACTTCCGGAGCTCCGTCCCCATGCGCATATTCGGCCAATATTTCGTATTCGTTCTCCACCAGATGATGCACTTCTACCCGGTGGCAAACCGGACAAAACAACAGAGGCACATTGTGAATCTGCGTTCTTATATGTTTTAACGTCCCCTTAGTCCCCAACATGCTGGCGCCGCAGCAAAAGCTCATTCACATTCGCCTCCAGTTTTGCATCTAAGTGACAACCGACATCGTAAATTGCGATACTGCGTTGTACGGTGTTGACAACCGGGCATCCGCTGCGATGCAGCAGCTGTAACACAGGCCGTGTTCCCCTTCGGGAGTCCGACCATCCTTAAAGTTATTCGACCAAATGTGTCAAAAATCCTCTTTTCCCCGAAAAACGCCATATGCTAAATATTGGTTGCGTATCATACCGCACGATTTTGGGAAAATTAACGCTTATTCCAACTGTATGAAGTGAGGTTTCGGGTTTATGATCAATCGCGTAAAGGAAAACTCCGGATCATCGGTACCCCGGCACTCGTTATGCACCGCTTAGCCGCCTCTATCCTGCTAGGTGCTCGGCGATTAGGACGCCGCTGTATTCGCACTTGTAGAGCGGTGCCGCAAACGTATTCTAAACTTCATGCAAGCGGCATACATATCTAAATAAAGGCTTCGTCTTCGGAAAATCCGCTGCCGTTCCTACTGGCGCAGTCGGATTTTTCCCACTTAACCCCCGCGTCCCCGAAAGGAGAGAATCGCTTGTGCAATTAATTTCGATCGGCTCCAAGCAAATTCCGTTCGTGCAGTATGATGACCAAGCCTCGCAAATGCATATTCAGTATTACACGGGTCAGACGTACACCTGCCTTGACGTCGCCCCCGACCAGTATCAGATGCTGCTGCAATCTCCCAACCGGTATGACATGATCATGCGAATGGCGGCCACGAAGACGGTATTTCCCCCTCAAGCGTAGACCGCGGATCAAGTACATAATCTCCCTTGCCCAGCGGGAGATTATTTTTTTTAGACTATCACTATTTAATTTTGGTAATAATAGGATGTGATTCTAGTAAGATCATCTTTTATTATCGCAAAAAAAGTGCGCCAGTATCCGTTTTCATTCATTTTCATGGATTGACCCACTTGCCAGAAAACGGTACTCTAAAGTATGAAGATAGCATTCTGGATAGAGAAGGATGTGGATGCATTGCCCAGACATCTTGTCATCGGGAACGGCAAGTTTTTAATCAACTTGGATCGCAACACCTTCATGCGCGATCTGTACTACCCTTATGTAGGGCAATTGAACCACATCGGCGGTTATCAGTGCCGCGTCGGCTTATGGGTGGACGGCAGTTTCACCTGGCTTTCCGATCCTGAATGGAATATCGAGCTTTCCTATGTCGAGGACTCGCTTGTCACGGAAGTCCGGGCATCGCATTATCATCTGGGTGTCACGCTGCTGATCAACGACGGGGTACACCAACGCGAAGACGTTTACTTGAAACGCATCCGAGTCCATAACCACTGGGATAAGGTCCGCGAAATCCGGCTGTTCTTCAATCAAGACTTGGTCATTAACGAAACCGAAGTCGGCGATACCGCCGCATACTATCCTCTGAACAACACCGTGTTTCATTATAAAAAAGACCGCTACTTCATGTTCAACGGCCTGACCGGCAGCGAAGGATTGTATCAATATACGACCGGCGTCAAACGATTTTATAACGCCGAAGGCACATGGCGCGACGCCGAGGACGGCCACTTGTCCGGGAACGCTATCGCGCAAGGCTCCGTCGACAGCACGATCTCCCTGCGTGCGCACGTGGCGCCGAACGCGGACGAATCGCTCTACTATTGGATGAGCGCAGGGAAAGACCTTGAAGAAGTGAAGAAGCTCGACGCTTATGTGAAAGAGAGCCACCCCGACAAACTGCTGGAGCGGGCCATCATCTACTGGCAGCGCTGGGTCAACAAGTCGGAACGCGATTACGGCAACCTGACCGAAGCTTGTATCCGCATGTACAAACAAAGCCTGCTGATCGTCCGGACCCAAACCGACGTCAATGGCGCGATTATCGCGGCTAACGACTCGGAAATCATGCAATCGAACCGCGATCATTACAGCTACATGTGGCCGCGGGACGGCGCGCTGATCGCGTACGCCATGACGATGGCCGGGTACCAGGGGATGATTACGCCGTTCTTCCATTTCTGCGCGAATGCGCTGTCTCCGGAAGGCTACCTGCATCATAAATATAACCCGGACGGTACTGTGGGGTCCAGCTGGCACCCTTATCTGAACGGAGGCAAAATGCAGCTGCCGATCCAGGAGGACGAAACCGCGCTCGTCTTGTTCGCACTGTGGCAGGATTACGTCCGCCACGAGGTGATCGAGCTGCCGCAGTCCCTGTATCGGACGCTTATCCGGCGCGCGGCGCGGTTCATGTCCAGCTATCTGGAGCATGACTTGTCCCTGCCCAAGCCGAGCTACGACCTGTGGGAGGAACGGTACGGCATTTATACGTTCACCGCGTCGGCGGTGTACGGCGGGTTGATCGCCGCGGCCAACTTCTGCAGCCTGTTCGGCGACGAAGAACGCTCCAACCGGTACCGCCATACCGCCGAGAAGATCAAGAACGGCATCCTGAAGCATCTATGGGACGAAGAGGAAGGCCGGTTCGTCCGCGGCTTGTACCTCGAGAACGGACAATGGGTCAAGGATCGTACTTACGAGAGCAGCGTTTACGGCATCTTCGAGTTTGGCGTCCTGCCGGCCGACGACCCCCGCGTCGTCAGCACGATGCGGGCGAACCGCGATCGCTTAACCATCAAAACCGATGTCGGCGGCGTCGCCCGCTACTACCACGACTATTACTTCCAGCGTTCTTCCGATATCGAGAATATCCCGGGCAACCCGTGGATCATTTGTACGCTGTGGATCGCAGAGTGGGAAATCGAATACGCCAAGACGCTCGCCGATCTCGAATCGCCGCGCAAGACACTCGAATGGGTCGTCCAGCACGCGATGGAAAGCGGTATTTTGCCGGAACAGCTCGATCCGTTCAATGGCGATCCGGTCTCGGTCGCCCCGCTCACTTGGTCGCATGCGACCTACGTGCTCGCCGTCGTGAAGTATACCGAGAAGTACAAGAAGCTGCTCGCAGCTTCGAAATAAGTACAGAATAACGGGCAGTTCCGGGCAGGCAGAGCTCGGGTCTCCTGCTCCGGAGCTGCTCAAACCACACATAACGGAACAACAGTTCGCTTGCATGTGAGACGATCGCAGCCTTGAACTTCATGGAATAAAGCAACGCTGTTCCGCTATTCCTCAATTCGAGCCAGCTCTAGCCCCTTAGCCGCTTGCAATTTAAATGTCATTTAAAATAACATGAACATCTCTTTTTTTCATCATTTCCGATGTTTCTATCTCTTAATTGTTTAATAAGCATGTTAGTTCTTCAGTGGAATATTATAAATGTTATTTTACATAACACATATTGACATGTATATACCTATGAATTACAATTCGAGGTAAGCGAATAAGTATCCCCTTTTCGTTTACTAGAAACCGTACATTTCTAGCTGCGAAATAAATAGGCACGTTGTGCGTATTTTTTTCGTAGCTTTTTTGCATTCAAAGGAAGTTGAGCTCTTCATTTTCATATCAAACGGAGGAGTCAGTCATGGGAAGCTTGCTGATCAAGAATGCGCAAATCGTGACGATGAATGCACGCGAGGACATTGTAACCGGAGACGTCCGGATTCAGGACGACCTCATTCACGCCATCGGGCCCGACTTACAACCGATACCGGATGAGACGATCATTGACGCAACAGGTAGAACCGTCATTCCCGGCTTCGTCCAAACGCATATCCACCTGTGCCAAACGCTCTTCCGAGGCAAAGCCGACGATCTGGAGCTGCTCGATTGGTTAAAAAAGCGGATTTGGCCGCTGGAAGCCGCTCACGATCAGGAATCCATCTATTATTCGGCCATGCTCGGCATTGGCGAGTTGATCCAAAGCGGCACGACAACCATTGTCGATATGGAGACGGTCCATCATACGGACTATGCGTTTCAAGCGATTGCCGAAAGCGGAATTCGCGCCTTATCCGGGAAGGTCATGATGGATAAGGGAGATGAGGTCCCTTTACCTTTGCAAGAGAATACCTGGAACTCCCTCCAACAAAGCGTCGATTTGCTGGAGAAGTGGAACGGCTTCGATAACGGCCGCATCCAGTACGCGTTCTCCCCGAGATTCGTCATCTCATGCACCGAAGCCTTGTTACGGGAGGTTCAGAAGCTCTCGGCGCAGTATGAGGCGAAGGTGCACACCCATGCTTCGGAGAATCAGCATGAGATTCAAATCGTACAAGCAGAAACCGGCATGCGTAATGTCGTCTACCTCGATCACTTAGGTCTGGCGAACGAACGGTTGATACTGGCGCACTGCATCTGGCTGGATGCGGAAGAGAAGCGGATTATCCGTGAGAGAGGCGTGCACGTCAGCCATTGTCCCGGCTCCAATCTGAAGTTGGCGTCCGGTATTGCCGATACGCCGGGGATGCTGGAACTTGATATTTCCTTAAGCCTGGGCGCCGATGGGGCTCCGTGCAACAACAATCTGGATATGTTTAACGAGATGCGGCTGGCCGCGCTTATTCAGAAGCCCGTTCACGGCCCGACGGCCATGAACGCCCGTAGCGTCTTTCGTATGGCTACCATTGGCGGAGCCCGGGCCGTCGGCTTGGAGAAGCAGATCGGAAGCTTGGAACTCGGCAAGAAAGCCGACATGGCGATCTTGAACCTGAACAACTTCCACATGTACCCGTCCTTCGATGTCGATCCGATCTCCCGGATCGTCTACTCCGCCACCAGAGCCGACGTCGAAACGACCATTATTAACGGCAAGATCATCATGGAGAACGGAAAGATGCGAACGATCAACAAAGACGTCATCTTGCACGAAGCGAATCGTTCGATCCAGCGTCTGTTGAAACGAACCGCAATCAGCCGCTAGCGAAACAGCCGGGGATACACAGGCGTCGGCGCTCTGTCGGGGCGCCGACGCCGCTCCTTCAGGCACGTGGATGGGGGATTGATTCGGCAGACTTGCGGCCATTCTCATAAGAAAAGCTCCTGATCGGAGCCCTTTCGAGGAAAATCGCTATATATCAAGAGAAAAACAACCCCGACGAAGCAAGGTTGTCCGTTTATTCGTGGGCATAAGTTTGTTCGTACTTCGCTGCGTCCCAGAGCTTGTCCAATTCGGCCGGATCGCTCATCTCGACGACTAACACCCAACCCTGCCCGTAGGGTGACATGTTGATAAGGCCCGGGTTCTCGTTCAACTTCCGGTTGATGTCGATCACCTTACCGGATACCGGCGCGTACAGTTCAGTAACCGTTTTCACCGATTCCATACTGCCGAACGGTTCTCCCGCGCGCAGCGTCTCCCCCACTTCCGGGAGCTCAATAAACACGATGACGCCGAACTCCTCCTGCGCAAAATCGGTTAACCCGACAACCGCGCGGTTTCCTTCAAGGCGTACCCATTCGTGATTTTCGCTGTATTTCAGTCCTTGGATGATTTCCATCGATCGCTCTCCTTCGTAACCTTCTTAAGCTCATATAGCGTGGAAAAACCCCAGAGCCTGCCCGGGTAGGCAGACTGAGGGGTATAAGGGTCGGAAAAATCCGATTATTTCGCCACCAAGTGCTTGTCCCCTTTTTTCCAACCAACAGGGCACAAACCGCCGGATTGCAAAGCTTCGAGTACGCGGAGCGTTTCTTCAACGCTGCGGCCTACATTGTTATGGTGAACGACTTGGTATTGCAATTCGCCTTCCGGATTGATGATGAACAAGCCGCGAAGCGCGATACCTTCTTCTTCGATCAATACACCGTAGTCACGGGCTACGGATTTCGTCAGATCGGATGCAAGCGGGAAGTTCAGCTTACCAAGACCGTTTTGGTCCACTGGTGTGTTGATCCATGCGCGATGGGAATGTTTGCTGTCAACCGATACGCCAAGGATTTCAGCGTTCACAGCTTTGAACTGAGGCGCCGCATCGCTGATCGCCGTAATTTCTGTCGGGCAAACGAAAGTGAAGTCGAGCGGATAGAAGAACAAGACGAGCCATTTGCCCTTGTAATCGGAAAGAGAGACTTTACCGAAATCGGAGCCATCGCCCAGAACTGTTTCCATTGTGAAATCAGGAGCCGGTTTACCTACTAAACGTTCAGACATGTGTATAATATCCTCCTTGTTGTAATTTATTGATAATGATTATCACACTTTAAATCCTATCATTCGACAATAGCAAAGTCAAGATTAAAGCAATTACTTCATGATAATCATTATAAACTGTCACATTTTGTACAAAATTGTCGGTCTCTTATCCCTTTTGGACTGGACTGACAAAAAAACTCTTAAGAAAGAGTATTTCCCAAGAGTTTAACTGTATACCCGGTTATAGTTTATTAACTAGCAAGCTTATTTACGGATTGCGTTCACGATCAAATCGCCCATCGCTACGGTACCGATGGCTTTGCTCTTATCGACAGCGATGTCGCCTGTACGGTGACCTGCATCAAGCACTTCTTTCACGGCGCGCTCGATCGCTTCCGCCGCGTCATGGTATCCGAACGTGAGGCGGTACATCAAGGCGACGGACAAGATGGTCGCGATCGGGTTCGAGATGCCTTGTCCCGCAATATCCGGCGCAGAGCCGTGTACCGGCTCGTACAAGCCGAAGGCGCCTTCGCCAAGGGAAGCGGAAGACAACATCCCGATCGAACCGGTCAGCATAGCCGCTTCGTCACTAAGAATATCTCCGAACATGTTCTCCGTCACGATGACGTCGAAGCTGGACGGACGGCGCAGCAGCTGCATCGCGCAGTTGTCCACGAGCACATGCTCAAGCTCGACATCCGGATATTCCGGCGCAATCCGGTTAACCACTTCACGCCACAGGCGGGAAGTCTCAAGCACGTTCGCTTTGTCGACCGAAGCAAGCTTCTTGCGGCGGGTTTGGGCAATTTCGAACGCTTGGCGCACGATACGCTCCACTTCTGTCACGTTATACACGCACGTATCGACGGCTTCCTGGCCTTGCGCGCCTTCGCGGCGGAACTTCTCTCCGAAGTAGATGCCGCCGGTCAGCTCGCGCACCACAATCAGGTCGGTGCCCTCGAGTACTTCCGGTTTCAAGGTCGAAGCGTCTTTCAAGCAATCGAACACGTTCGCCGGGCGAATGTTCGAGAATAAACCGAGTGCTTTACGAATGCCGAGCAAGCCCGTTTCGGGGCGAAGTTCTTTCGGGTTATTGTCCCATTTCGGACCTCCGACTGCGCCGAGCAGCACAGCGTCGGAATTTTTACAGATGTCCAGCGTCTCTTGCGGCAGCGGAGTGCCTTTCTCATCGATCGCGATTCCGCCGAACAGACCGTGCTCGAATTCAAAACGGTAGCCGAACAGCTCCTCTGTCTTCTTCATCACTTTAATCGCTTCCGCCACAACTTCGGGACCGATCCCGTCGCCTGCGATGACGGCGATTTTCTTTACATCTGCCATTCGTTCCACTCCTCATTTCATTGGGGTTCATTAGTTCAGTTGTAGCATATTTATCCGCTGTTTACAAAGATATAAAATCTATCATCTTCATAGGCATTGACTATATACCTATAGGTTGATCCTCGGGACCGATTTGAAGGTTGTCATCCTAGTTGCAAAGGATTAAAATAAATTTAATAGATTCAATACAACTATAAAGCGCGACATAACTGCCCGCTGTTAAAGGAGTCCATTCCCATGAATTATCGCTTCTCGGAGACGATCGACAGCTTCAAATCGTCCGCCGTTCGTGAGATTCTGAAGCTCACGCAAGGACGCTCGATCATTTCGCTCGCCGGCGGTTTGCCGAATGAGCAATACTTTCCGCTGGATGCCGTACGAGACGCGTTCGCGCGCGTGTTCGAGCAAGGCAACAGCGTACTGCAATACGGATTAACGGAAGGCTTCACCCCTTTACGGGAAAGCATTTCCAAGCATTTGGCGCGCAAAGGCATTCATGCCGGCATCGACAACATGCTGCTTACAACCGGCTCTCAGCAAGCGATCGACCTGCTGACGAAAATTTATGTCGACCCGGGCGACGTCATTCTGGTAGAGAAGCCGACGTATTTGGCCGCCATTCAAGTGTTTCAATCGCATAAAGCGCGGCTTGTATCGGTGGACTGCGACACGGACGGCATGAACCCGGAAGATTTGGAACGCAAAATCAAGCTGCATCAGCCGAAGTTCGTGTACGTCATCCCGACGTTCGCCAACCCGACAGGAAAAGCCTGGAGCATCGAACGCCGGCAGCATACGCTGGACATCTGTAAGCGCAACAACGTGCTCATTCTGGAGGACGATCCATACGGAGAGCTGCGTTTCGGCAAAGGCGAGCCCTTGCCTTCCATCTTCTCGCTGGGCGGCGAGGCGGACGGCAATCCGGTCATTTACACGAGCACCTTCTCCAAAATCGTCGCCCCTGCGCTGCGTACCGGCTGGGTCGTCGGCGATAAAGAAGTCATCCGCCATATGGCGCGCGCTAAACAAGCGGCCGACCTGCATTCGAGCACCATGGACCAGCAGGCGATCCACCAAATTTTCGAAAGCTTCGACATTTACGGTCACATTGATCTGATTCGTACGCAGTACGAGATCCGGATGCACCAAATGATCGATCTGTTGAAAGCGCAAAATTGGGAAGGTGTAAAGTGGGTTGAGCCGAAAGGCGGCATGTTCATCTGGGTGGAGATGCCACAGCACATCGATACCGCCGAACTGATGAAGTTCGCCGTCGAGGAAGGCGTCGCTTTCGTACCGGGCGTCAGCTTCTATGCCGACGAGCCGCAAACGAATTCGATGCGACTCAACTTTACGCATACGGACTACGAAGAAATGAAAACGGCGTTCGAGCGGCTGAACCGCGCCATCGAAAAGTTACAATCGGTTGCCGTTCAACCGTAAGACACACTTCCGATTATTCGCCTTCTGAGATCGAGTAGGAGGAGGCGCCTAGCCTCCGTCCTCTCACACCACCGTACATGCGGGTCCGCATACGGCGGTTCCAAAAGGTTGACAAAGCTCTAAATAACGAGAAAGCAAACTTTTCAGCCCTTTCGCTTCCCAATAGGAAGCCGGAAGGGCGTTGTTTGTGTTTCGAGACATTTCCCACGACCCGCGCCTGGAATTCGCCATCATAAAGCAAACCCATTCTGGAACGCCGAGTGCTCGGAGCTCGCGGATTCGGGTACGCACCCGTTTCCACTGCTTCCATAAGCACATACGCAATCTGCGTCGAATCCATTGGTCGAATTTCTCGCAGTGACCTTTCGCCGAGGCTAGTCGGAAGTAGCCGATCCAGCCGATGAGATAACGGTTCAACTGCAAAATCCGGTTTTCCATAGACATCGATCGCGCTCGGTTCGTCAGCTCCCGCACCTTCTCTTTGAATCGTGAGATGGTTTGTGGAGCTAATCGAATCGTCGCTTTCTTGTCCCTCAGGAAGCTAAAGCCGAGGAACTTACGGTTCCAAGGGCGGTCTACCGCGCTTTTCTCTCGATTCACTTTTAGTTTTAGTTTTCCTTCTACGAAGCGTGTTACCGACTCCATGACGCGTTCGCCCGCACGTTTACTGGCTACGAAGATATTACAGTCGTCCGCGTAGCGGACGAAACGCAATCCTCGTTTGGTTAGCTCTTTGTCCAAGTCATCCAGCAGGATGTTGGCTAAAAGCGGACTGAGCGGTCCACCCTGCGGCGTACCTTCTTCCGTCTTCTCGAGTACTCCATTCGCCATGACTCCTGCGTTTAGATAGGCACGGATCAGCTTCAGAACACGCTTGTCCGTCACTTTCCGCGCTACCCTTGCCATGAGCATGTCGTGGTTCACTCGGTCAAAGAACTTCGCCAAGTCCATGTCTACGACCCATCGAAAGCCTTCCTGGATGTAGTGCTGGGCTTGCTTTACCGCATCGTGCGCTCGCTTCCCGGGACGAAAGCCGTAGCTATGCCTCGAGAAGTCCACGTCAAAGATCGGATTCATTACTTGCAGAAGGGCTTGTTGGAGGAAACGGTCCATTACGGTCGGGATGCCGAGCAGCCTCACGCCGCCCCCGGGTTTGGGGATTTCCACCCGTTTGACGGGCATGGGTCTGTACGTTCCCGCAAGGAGTTCAGTTTTCGCCGTTTCCCAGTGTGTTTTCAGGTAAGCTTGTAGATGCGCTACCGTTACACTGTCCACACCGGGGGCTCCCCCGTTCTGCACCACTCGTTTGTAGGCGAGCCTGAGGTTATCTCCTCTGAGTATTTGCTCCAACAAGTCGTTATTCGCTTCGCGAGAGGAAGGGGCGGCTTGTGCCGACGAAGAACTCGGCGCTCCGGCATACCCTGACGGCTTCACCGCTTCTCTTTGCCGCGAGCTCTCTTGCGAGATATTCTGCTGTCTTTGCTCTTCATACGAACGCATCGGTTTCCTCTCTCCTTTCGGTTCAGCCCTTCCGGTTTCCGGCGTCCCGTACTCCCGTACTATGGCTTCTGCTGACTCCTGCGGATTCAGCGCGGCTTCTCAGCCGCGGTTACGAAGTGACTTCGCGTGTTCCGCAGGTCTCCCCAGATAAGAACGTCATCTTTCTGCCCGCAGCCACTGGAGTCTACAACGTTAGCTCTTGGCGACTTCGGATTTCGTCATGTATGGGTGACTCATCCAGCTAACCCTGCCTCAAATCCAGTTCGTGTACCTTGGCTCGTGCATTTGCCTCCAGCTTCCTTCAGATTCCGCCTCGCGGTGGACACCCTTGCTCTTGGCTAACGGTAGGCGTTCGCCAGCCCCCGTTCGGGACTCTCACCCTAGAGATGACGCCCATGCTGGGCGTACCAT
>NZ_BIMH01000075.1 GCF_004000985.1 Paenibacillus validus NBRC 15382
AAGAAAAAGTTGTTACGCATAATGGCCAGTTAGTTCAGAAAAAAGGATATCTCACGTGCATTCGCTAGGGCTGCGTCCTCGAGCTAAGCTAAATAAAGCGTTGACACTTCCACCGTTTGGCGATTCTTGGCTTCGATTTCTGCACGGCGCGGCATCGGTTCCCAGGTGTCTACAGGGTCGAGCCACGTGTGTGGGAGGACTTCTTCACTCAGCGGCTGCCATGCGTCAATCCAAGCTTTCGGCAGGGTGAGGGAGGGCTCCGCTAGAAGCCGGTCCCGCAGTGGATGGTCGCTCATCTCCAGCCACAGCAAGCTCCAGGCGCGCGGCACCACCCGCCAAATATCGTAACCGCCTCCGCCAAGCGCAACCCAGCGTCCACCGCAATAGGTGTGGGCCAGGCCGTGGATGATTCGCGGCATCGCACGGAAAATTTCCATGCTGCAATGAATGTGGGCGAGCGGGTCGTACGCATGGGCGTCGCAGCCGTGCTGCGACACGATCAGGTCGGGCTTGAACTGGGCGATCGTGCGATTCAGCACCTCTTCGAAGCATTCAAGCCACGATTCGTCTTCCGTAAACGGTTCCATGGGAACGTTTACGGAAGTGCCGAAGCCGGAACCGTCTCCACGTTCGTTCGCCGCTCCGGTGCCCGGAAACAAATACTTGCCCGTTTCATGAATCGAAAACGTACATACGTCAGGATCGGTATAAAAGCACCACTGCACGCCGTCGCCGTGATGCACGTCGGTGTCGATGTACAACACCCTGGCACCGTAAGCCGCCTTAGCGTGAGCGATCGCTACGGCCGCGTCGTTATAGACGCAAAATCCGGCGCCCTTGCTCGGTAGCGCATGATGCAGCCCGCCGCCCAGATGCAGGGCATGCAGCGATGCCCCGGACATGACCGCATCGACGGCGTGAATCGACCCGCCCACGACACCGAGCGTGATGTCGTGCATGTTCGGGAAGAACGGCGTGTCCTCCGTATCGAGGCCGTACATGCTTGCTTTATCCAGCCACTGCGGCGCCGGAGCAGCCGCGCTTAGACCTTTGACTGCGTCGATATATTCTTGCGAATGGATGAGCCGCAGCAGCCCTTCATCGGCGGAAGCCGGCATGCGTATACAGGAAGCGGGCAAAGTGCCCGATTTTTTCAACAAATCGACGGTCAGATGCAGTCTTTTTTGATTAAAAGGGTGACTATCATTAAAACGGTACGCGGTTTCCCGCTCATTGTAAATAAATATGGCATTCGGTTTCATCCTCTTGCGCCCCCATCAGTACATGAACCGCTGCCGGAAACGGACCCGATCGAATTTCTCGACGGAGGACAGCGGTACGTTTTTGCCGATACGCACCATCAAGCAGTTAGCCGGGTGAGAACAGATTTCCGGGTCGTCGGTTGCATACCAGACCATGTCGACACTTTTCATCAACTTCTCCATCATGTCGCGATATTGCCACACGGTAAGCCCGCTTTTCTCCAAATCCCAGTGCCAATAATACTCGGTCGTAAAGGTAATGACATTCTCCAATTGTTCGTCCTCGAAGGCGAGCTGGATCATTTTCTTGCCGAGGCCGATACCGCGGTAATCGTCGGCCACTTCAATGGCTCCCAGCTCAATCAGGTCTTTCATTCCGCCTTCCGACCATCGTTCCAGTTCGTCCGGGTAATGGAACGTGACGTACCCGACGATCTGCTCCGCATGGCGGGCCAGAATAATACGTCCTTCCGGAAGCTCCGCGATCTCCACCAGGGCCACGAACTGTTCCTTCGGACGGCGAAACGCATCGAGGTCCGGATGCATCGAATAGCCCCGCAGACGCTCGGGAGATACAGGGCCTTCAACGACGATTTCCGTGTCCTGATACGGGATAGTAAAGGAGTGATAGATTTTAAGGTGTTCCATTTGTGAGCGGTTTCTCCCCTCCGACATTCTCTGTTAAGCATAACAAATAAATAGGCGAATAGAAAGATGTTGTGGTATAATATCAGATGTCTAATGAAAGCGTTTTATATAAATAAATACGGATAATTTCGGGAGGTAAGTGGCATGGATCAAGCAAGTGTAGAAAGCATTGCACCTGTAGCAACAACTTCGAATATGAAAAATTACGAAGAAGAACGTGCCGGTTTTAGCTGGGAAACGATCGAACAGACGTTTAGCTGGGCCCAAACGGGCAAAGTCAACATGGCCCACGAAGCCATTGACCGCCATGCGAACTCCGAACGAAAAAATAAAGTGGCGTTGTATTACAGCGAC
Source organism: Paenibacillus validus NBRC 15382 (assembly GCF_004000985.1). Taxonomy (GTDB): domain Bacteria; phylum Bacillota; class Bacilli; order Paenibacillales; family NBRC-103111; genus Paenibacillus_G; species Paenibacillus_G validus. Next base: position 2,265 of record NZ_BIMH01000075.1, read on the forward strand.
GATCGCCGCGACGAGCAGTACACCTATCACGACATGAAGCTCCAATCCAACCGCTTCGGCAACGTTCTGCGCAAGCTGGGCGTGGGGAAGGGCGATCGGGTGTTCATCTTTATGCCGAGAACGCCGGAATTGTATTTCGCTTTGCTCGGGTCGATTAAAATAGGGGCGATCGTCGGACCGTTGTTCGAAGCTTTCATGGAAACGGCTGTCCGGGACCGTCTGGAGGATAGCGAGGCTGTGGCGATCGTTACTACTCCGTCTCAGCTTTCGCGCGTACCGGTGGATCAGCTTCCGAATTTGAAGCATGTTATTTTGGTCGGCCAAGACTTGCAATTGGGCGAAGGGCAAGTAGATTTCCACAAAGAGATGGCTGCCGCTTCCGAAGAATTGGAGCTTGAGTGGGTAGACCGTGAAGACGGGCTGCTCATTCATTACACCTCCGGTTCCACGGGCAAGCCCAAAGGCGTCTATCACGTCCATAACGCAATGATTCAGCACTATTATACGGGCCGCGTCGTGCTTGATTTGCAGGAACAGGACGTGTACTGGTGTACGGCCGATCCAGGCTGGGTGACGGGAACGTCGTACGGCATTTTCGCTCCGTGGCTGAACGGCGCGACGAATGTGATCCGCGGCGGACGCTTCAGCCCGCAAGATTGGTACAATACGATTCAACGTTATAAAGTATCCGTCTGGTATAGCGCGCCCACCGCGTTCCGCATGCTGATGGGCGCCGGCGACGAAGCCGTGAAACAATTCGACTTGTCCTCGCTGCGTCACGTACTGAGCGTCGGCGAGCCGTTGAATCCCGAGGTCGTCCGTTGGGGGCTTAAAGTATACGGTCAGCGTATTCACGACACTTGGTGGATGACCGAGACCGGCGCCCAATTGATCTGCAATTATCCGGCGATGACAATTCGCCCGGGCTCCATGGGCAAACCGCTGCCGGGCATAGAAGCGGCGATCATCGACGATGCGGGCAACGAGCTGCCTCCATACCGGATGGGCAACTTGGCCATTAAGACGCCTTGGCCTTCCATGATGCGCAAAATCTGGAAGAACCCGGCGAAGTTCGAAGAATACTTCCGTATTGCCGGCTGGTACATCTCCGGGGATTCCGCTTATATGGACGCGGACGGATACTTCTGGTTCCAAGGCCGGATCGACGACGTCATTAACACGGCGGGCGAGCGCGTGGGTCCGTTCGAGGTGGAGAGCAAGCTGGTGGAACATCCGGCGGTAGCCGAAGCGGGCGTTATCGGGAAGCCGGATGCGATGCGCGGGGAAATTATCAAAGCGTTCATCGCGCTGCGCGAAGGGTATACGCCTTCCGACGAATTGAAAGCCGACATCTCCAAATTCGTCAAAGAAGGATTGTCCGCTCACGCCGCTCCGCGCGAGATTGAATTTAAAGACAAACTGCCCAAAACCCGCAGCGGCAAAATCATGCGCCGCGTGTTGAAAGCATGGGAGCTGAACTTGCCGACAGGCGACCTGTCGACGATTGAAGATTAATTCGAACAAAAAGAAAGACAGCGGGCCTGAGAGTCCGCTGTCTTTTTTTATTTGCATCCGCATTGGGGGCTATCGGTTAGCTATCGTGCGAATGGCCGCGAAACGGTCGAGAATGTGCCGCAGGATGCGGAACGACTCCTCACTGCGGTGTGCTTCTTGACGAATGCGGTCTGCCGTTTGAATGAACGGGGCATCGCTCAGCTCGTCTTGCCAACGGTCGAGCATCATGGCCAGGCAGGAAGGCGTTGTCTCCAAATGGAACTGCAGCCCAAGCACCCGCTCCCCGTAGGCGAAGGCTTGATGCCTGCAAGCATCCGAATAGGCGAGGGACAGCGCGCCCTCCGGTAAGTCGAAGCAATCCCCATGCCAATGAAACGAGTGAAAGGAGGCAGGCACATCTTCGAATAAACGGTGTGCAGCGCGCGTACGGGTCACGGGATGCCATCCGATCTCCTTCTGTTCGTTCCGATACACCTTGCCGCCGAGCGCCTCAGCCAGCATTTGGGCTCCCAAGCAAATACCTAACACGTGTTTACCGTGATCAACGGCCGAACGGATGAATCGCTTCTCTTGCTGCAGCCAGTCCTCCTTGTCGTAGGCGCTCATCGGCCCCCCAAGAATGATGAGCCAGTCAAAATCGTCCATACGGGGCAGCGCGATCCCGTCAGGCGGGAACAACACAGTCGTCTGACAGCCTTCTTGCTCCGCCCAAGCGAGTATAACCGAAGCGTCGTCGAACGCGAAATGCTTAAGCAGTACAATATGCATATGAACCCTCCCGAAAACCGAACGTTCATCGCTTAACAGATGATTGCAGGTTTTAGTCTTATTGTAGTAGGGGAGTGAGGTGCATGTCAATTTACCTAACGTTATAAGTGAGGGGAACGGGTGCAAAAAAACGTCCGGCTGCCGGACGTTTTTTTGCACTATTTCACATACTTCACGGTCGCTGAAGGCTTAGACTCGCCGTATTCATTGGTTGCCGTGATGCGATAAAACCCATCGAACGATACGGCATAATAGCGGAACTGGGTGGCTCCTGTAACCGTGCCGATTTTCTCGAACTTTCCGTCTTCCTTCTCGTTGTAATATACGGTGTACGATTTTACTTTGTCTTTATCGGCGTTCGCTTTCCAGTTTAACTCGATACCGCCGCCGGTCGACTTGGCGGCTAGACCGGAAGGAGCGGCGGGAGCTGTTTTGGCTGCGGTAGCCCCGTTCGTGCTGCCGGGCTTCGATTCGCCTGACTTGCCTGGTTTTGCGCCTTCTGTTGAAGCAAGCGGGTCGCCGCTATCCGGATTCAGGAAGAGCAGTTCCATCGCTGTGCCGTCCGTGAAGGCGGCCTTGCTCGGCGGCGATTCGTGACCCGCCACATCGACCGCGGTGACATAGTAGCCGTGCAGTCCCGGAGCGATGTGGTCGGTGAATTTGGTCTCCGCTCCGGCGAGGACGACTTTCCCCGCGACCCTTTGATAATTGCCGTTATTGGTAGAACGGTACAACCGGTATCCGACCGTATCCGCGCTTTCGCTCGCTTGGAACGTGATGACGCTTGTTTCGCCGGAGTGGGTGGCGACAACGGTTGTCGGCGGCACCGGCGGTTTGCCGTCGTCGGTTCTCGGATCGGTTTCCGACGGGGCGTCCTCGTCAAAGTCTCTAGGCTTGTAGAAATCGATGCTGCGCTTGCGGTCTTGCGGCATCCGGCTCATAATTTCCCCGATTTCTTTGAACAGCTGATTTAACGACTTTTCGCGTTTGATCACCGTCTTCTCCTGCACGAACTCCGCCGGTGTAGATGGTTGCGCTATGTAGTTCAACCCGTTGTAGGTAATGATCGGAAGCTTCACCATGACATTATCTTCATCGGTCGGCACGAATTTCTTGTTGAAAATGTCGGTGGTCAGCTTGCCGGCCGCCGAAACGGCTTCGCTCGGCAGTTTGCCGGATAAGCTCGACACGGTCATTTCGACGATGTTCGGCGGGCGCTTGAATTGCTTGGTCGGGAACAACTCCGGATGTTTCTCGATCGCCGCATTCATGGCCATCGCCCACACGTTCTTGGCGCGGTTCGTACCGCCGGTTTTCTTGCTCAGCTTATGGATCGGCAGTTCATATCCGGCCCATACGCCCAGCGTAATATCCGGCGTATATCCCATAAACCAAGCGTCCGCGTCGTCCTGGGTGGAACCGGTTTTACCGACAATCGGAATTTTACCGTAACTTTTGTACTTGCTCATCAAGTCGGTTGCCGTTCCGGAAGTAATGACGGTACGCATCATATCTGTCATCAAGTACGCCGTTTCTTGAGAGAAGACGGTTGTCGGTTTACTCTCGTGCTCATAGATGATCTGGTTGTTCGAATCGGTAATTTTACGAATCATGAACGCCTCGTTAAAGACGCCCTCATTGCCTATCGTGGCGTAAGCGTTGGTCAGCTCTTTGACGGATACGCCGTATTTTAAACCGCCGATAACGCCCGTCTGCGCGACGTAATCGTCCGGGGTTATGGAACGGATGCCGAGCTTGCTTGCGAACGCCCAAGCTTCTTTGATGCCCACGGTTTCGGTGAACAGCTTGATGGCAGGAATGTTGTACGACTGGTTTAATGCCGTACGGGCCGTGATCAAGCCGTGATATCCGTCATCCCAGTTTTCCGGTATGTGATAGCCGACCTTCGTGCCGTCCTTCAAAATGATCGGCACGTCGTCGATGACGGAAGCCGGCTGAATGGCTCCCTTCTCGAGGGCCGGCAGGAAGGCTGCGATCGGCTTCATGGTGGAGCCCGGCTGGCGATAGGCTTGCGTCGCGTGGTTCAACTGCTCCTTGAAGAAATCCCGTCCTTCCAGCATGCTCAGGATCGCTCCGGTTTTGTTATCGATCATAACGGCCCCGACCTGCTCGATCCCCTTCACCTTGTCATCCGGGGTGAAGTTTTTTTCGTTCTGGGCGATGGAACGCATCTCTTCGTAAATATCTTTGTCGATCGTCGTATAGACGTGGTAACCGCCGCGGCTGAGCTGCGCCTGCATGCTCTTCAGAGCTTCGTTGTACGTTTCCGGGTTTTTCTCCGGGTCGAGATCCGGCTTCTCCGCCTTCAACAGCGCTTTCGCCGCTTCCTTCTCCACTTCGATCATCAAGAACGGGTAAGTGGAGTAAGCTTTCTTCATCCGTTCGGCGAGCGAACCCTTTAAATCGAAGGCAAGCGCCTCGTCGTGCTGCTGCTGGGTGATCTTGCCTTCCTCCAGCATGCGCCGAAGCACCAACTGCTGACGTTGCACGGCGCGCTTGAAGGCGGCGCTGTCGAAGATGCCCTGGCTGTTGAACGCCGAATAGTTGCTTGGCAGCTGTGGAAGTCCGGCCAAGTAGGCGGCTTGCGCCAAGTTCAGCTTGTTTAAATCCTCGATATTAAAAATCCCTTTGGCCGCAGCCTTGATTCCATAGGCATTGTAGCCGGACGAGCCGTTGCCGTAAGGGATTTTGTTCAGATAAGCAAGTAATATTTCGTCTTTCGACATCAGTCGTTCCAGGCGCATGGCGAGAAAAATTTCTTTCGCCTTCCGGCTGTCCGCTTTGTCGAGCGACAGGAATACGCGCCGGGCAAGCTGCTGCGTAATCGTGCTTCCCCCGGTTTGCACATCCTGATTCAGCAGCTTCTGGACTACTGCGCGGGCGGTCCCGGTAATATCGATCCCCATATGCTCGTAGAAATTGTTATCTTCGATCGCAAAGACGGCATCCAGCACGACCTGAGGAATGTCGCTCATGCTGGCGAGCTGCCGGTCTTCCTCGGTGCGCAGCTGGCCGACGACCGTATCGTCCCGGAAGTAAACAAAGCCGGTCAAGGCGTCGTCGTTCATTTGCTTGAGCATCGTTTCTTTATCGCGTACAGGGTCGTCCTTCACGAGTGCGGTTACATATCCGAATGCGGCGCCGCCGGCCAGAAAACCGGCAATAACGCCCGTAATGAAAAGCCATTTGATCGTCAGTACCGTGTATTTACCGGTCGCGCGTACTATTGTTTTGTAAGATCTAGTCTTGTTCTCCGTCTCCATGTAAACCGGGTTCCTCCTGATCTAGAAAAACATTCCTAGTTCATTATAGCATAAAGCGTCAAGCTGAACACCGCGCGGCGGTATCGCTTTCATGACTGTTCCATGACGTTTGGATGAGAGAAACGGGGCGAACCCGTTTGACAATGCCGCCGTTGTATGGTTAAATAATCGGTAATTGTATACGGACAAATGCCAGGATGGACAGCAGTAGGCCAAGGAACGAAGCTCCCAGAGAGCCGGTGGTAGGTGCGAACCGGTACTCGTCTTTGATCGAATTACGGTCCGGAGCAGCGGAGGGGAACGCTTCATGTTGGTTGTGAGCCATCGATGAGCCAGTAGCTTCCGATCGGGGGACCCCCGTTATTCAGATGAAGTGAAAGTTCAGGCGCAGATCTTGAGAGCCTGACTTTAATTAGGGTGGTACCGCGAGCAGAGCCTTCTCGTCCCTTTGTGGAAGAGAAGGCTTTTTTTCTATGTGTTCAGTTTATTTCTTAGGAGGAATCAGTCGTTATGGCAAAATGGGAGGAACTTTCGTCCGCGCAGCAAGAGGAGGTGAATCGTCAACTGGAGACGATTCGCCGCGGCGTCGTTGAGATCGTACCGGAGGACGAATTGAGAAATAAGGTGATCGACTCGGTCGCGACCGGCAAGCCGTTAAACGTTAAACTCGGGCTCGACCCGTCGGCCCCGGACATTCATGTCGGGCACACGGTGGTGCTGCATAAGCTGCGTCAATTCCAAGAGCTGGGCCATCAGGTACAGCTCATCATCGGGGACTTCACCGGGCGGATCGGCGACCCGACCGGCAAGTCGGAGACGCGGAAGCAGCTGACCGAAGAAGACGTGAAGCGCAACGCGGAAACGTATCAGAAGCAAATCTATAAAATTCTCGACAAGTCGAAAACGAACCTGTATTACAATTCGGAGTGGCTTGGTCCGTTGAATTTCGCCGATGTCGTGCAATTGTCGGCTAAAGTGACGGTCGCCCGGATGCTCGAGCGCGATGATTTCTCCAAGCGGTACGGCTCCGGATTGCCGATTCATATTCACGAGTTTTTCTATCCGCTTATGCAAGGCTACGATTCGGTTGCGCTCAAAAGCGACATCGAGCTCGGAGGTACCGATCAGAAGTTCAACCTGTTGATGGGCCGTACGCTGCAAAAGGAATATGGCGTGGCTGCCCAGGTCGCCATCATGAATCCGCTGCTCGAAGGACTTGACGGCGTTAACAAAATGAGTAAGAGCCTCGGCAACTACATCGGCATCGACGAAGAGCCGAACGAAATTTACGGGAAGGCGATGTCAGTGCCCGATGAGCTGATGGCTAAATATTACGAGCTGGCGACGGACATGTCGAACGAAGAGCTCGCCCGGCTGCGCAGCGGGCTGGAGGACGGTTCCGTTCATCCGCGCGATGCCAAAATGCGCCTGGCGCATACGTTCGTGCGGATGTACCACGGCCAGCAAGCCGCCGATGAGGCGCAGCACCACTTCGTCACGGTCTTCCAGCAGCGCGCGCTGCCGGATGATATCGAAGACGTGACGCTGCCTGCGGAGGCGCTCGATAACGGCGTCATCCGCGCGGCGAAGCTGCTGGTGACGCTCGGTCTGCAGACGTCCGGCAGCGAGGCGCGCCGCAGCGTGCAGCAGGGCGCTGTGAAGATCAACGAGCAGAAGGTTGACGACCCGAATGCCGAGCTCACCCCGGCCGATGGCGACATTGTACAGGTCGGCAAGCGCAAATTCGCCCGGATTAAGCTGGGATAAATACAAATACCTCCGTGCCCGAAGCGCTTTATGGCGAGCGGGGCGGAGGTATTTCTTTATGTGGAAATGAAAATAAAAGAACTGTTCCCGGAAGGAACAGTTCGGTGTGATGTAGGATTAACGGCTGTAGAACTCGACGATTTGTTTTTCGTCAATTTCTTGGGCAAGCTCGGCGCGCTCAGGAAGACGAATGTATTTACCTTCCAGGGCGGCTTCGTTGAACTCCAGGTAACCCGGCAAGTAGTTGCGGTTCGCCAAAGCTTCTTTGACGGCGGACAGGTTGCGGCTTCTTTCGCGAAGACCGATCACGTCGCCGGTGCTAACGATGTAAGAAGGGATGTCCACTTTTTTGCCGTTAACGGTAATGTGGCCGTGAGCGACGAGCTGACGAGCGCCTGCACGGGTGTTGGACAGACCCAAACGGTATACGAGGTTGTCCAAACGGCTTTCGAGCAAGAACATGAAGTTTTCACCCGCGATACCTTGCAGCTTGGAAGCTTTGTCGAACAAGTTGCGGAATTGCTTCTCGTTCAAACCGTACATGTGACGAAGCTTTTGTTTTTCTTGCAATTGTACGCCGTAACCGGACAGTTTCTTACGTTGTCCAGGGCCGTGTTGACCTGGAGGGAAAGGGCGTTTCAATTCTTTGCCGGTACCGCTCAAGGAGATGCCGAGGCGGCGGCTTAATTTAAATTTAGGACCTGTGTAACGTGACATTGTAGGATGAACTCCTTTAACCTTAATATAGTTGAGTTAAGCTTGGAACAAACGCGTGAAGATCGTGCCCGATTCCGCTGCTACGCTCCGAAAGATCACCGGAGCTATCGACAAGAAAAACCAGCCGCGGTCCTGTCGGTAACGAAATCTTTAGAGGGTGACACGCCTTCCACCATAAACATGAAGCCCGTGAGGGATCACGCTTATTCTCGACTTCTAATTTTATAAGATTGAAGTAGGCTGTGTCAAGTGGAGGCGGCACGGATCGGGTAATATTTTCGAATAAAGATCACCGCTGCTTAAAGCTCGTGTAAGTTTGCTTATTTTGATACAATAATAGAATGTGAGAAGGGAGGGACAACCTTTGGGCCATTGGAATGTCCAGCACATATCGGATGCTTTGGACTCGTTAGGCTGGATCGGCCATATCGGAGGAGCGCTGCTCGTACTGGTGCAGACGCTGGTGCCTTTTATCCCGTTTATCGTCGTCGCCGGGGTTAACGTGCTCTTGTTCGGCTTCTGGACGGGCTTCATTGTCAACTACGTGTTTGCCTGTTTAGGTGCGGTTATCGCTTATTGGGTGGCCAAAAACCTGGGCAGAACATGGGTGCAGCGCAAGCTTGCCAAATACAGCTATCTAGACAAATTTAACGAGAAGCTGAAACGGTACGGACTATGGTTTATTGCAGGCAGCCGCATCATCCCGGTGCTGCCTTCCTTCGCGATCAATTTGGGCGCCGCGGTTATGAAAGTACGTACCCGTCATTTCATTATCGGCACCCTGATCGGCAAAGCGCCGATGGTATTTATGGAATCGCTGATTGGGCACGATTTGCTGCATTTTGGGCAACATAAGGGGAGGTTGCTTGTACTCCTCATTCTCTTGGCGGTTATGCTTGCCGTGGGAAGTTATTACAAAAAGAAATGGACGCGAGCCGAACCTGTCGGCAAGTCCGGCAAAAAAGTTTAACGTGATAAAGGAGAGAAGAACGATGCGAGATCCTCGCTTACATACGTTGGCGCGCAATATTGTGCAATATTCGCTCGATGTGAAGCCTGGCGAGAAGGTTTTGATCGAAATGATCGGCTCCGAGCGCGAGCTGGTCCGATGCCTGGTCGAAGAAGTGTACGTCCGCGGCGGATATCCTTACGTGGAATTGATCGATCCCGCCGTTCGGGCGTCCGTGCTGAAGGACATCACGGAGAAACAGCTTGAGCACTGGGCGGCCCTCGATTTGAAGCGTATGGAAGATATGGACTGCTATGTCGCCATACGCGCAGGTGAGAACGTGAACGAGCAGTCCGATGTGCCGGAAGACAAGATGAAGCTGTACAAGCAGCTGTATCAGAAGCCGGTACATTTGGAGCAGCGTGTGAAACGAACGCGATGGGTTGTGCTTCGTTACCCGAACGCTTCGATGGCCCAGCTTGCCAATATGAGCACGTCGCGGTTTGAGGATTTTTATTTCGATGTATGCAACCTGGATTATTCCGCAATGTCCGCGGCGATGGACCCGCTGCAGGAATTAATGAACAGGACAGACCGCGTACGGATCGTCGGACCGGGCGCGACCGACATCTCGTTCTCGATCAAGGGCATCGGATCGGTCAAATGCTGCGGACGCCGCAATATCCCGGACGGAGAGCTGTACACGGCGCCGGTGCGCGATTCCGTCAATGGCGTTATCGCCTATAACACACCGTCCGTGAGCTCGGGCATTACATTCGACAATATTACGTTCCGCTTCGAGAACGGCCGAATTGTCGAAGCGACCGCGAGCGACACGAAACGGCTGAACGAGATTCTGGACACCGATGAAGGGGCGCGTTATATCGGCGAGTTCAGCCTTGGCTTTAACCCGTATATTTTGTACCCGATGAAGGATACGCTATTCGACGAGAAGATCGACGGCAGCCTTCACTTTACGCCGGGCCAAGCTTACGAGCAGGCGGACAACGGCAACCGCTCGTCCGTTCATTGGGATTTGGTGCTGATTCAGCGCCCTGAATTCGGGGGCGGCGAAATTTATTTCGACGACCGGCTCATCCGCAAGGACGGACGATTCGTCGTTCCGGAACTGGAAGGATTAAATCCGGAACGGTTGAAGTAAATACGCCGAAAAATCTAGTTGCATGTTATTCTCTTCCAATGTATCATTAACTAAGCGATTTATTACGACCGTCTCATCAACACATGGAGGGATTTTTATGCCGAACGCAAACAACGCAGCTATTGTGGAGATTTCGCAAACCGCCAACAAATTCAGATCTTCGATTGTTCTCCAATATGAGAATAAGTACATCGACGTTAAAAGTATCCTTGGTTTGTTTACAACGCTCTTGACTTCGAGCAAATACGACCTGCACGTGCACGGTCCGGATGCTGAAGAAGCCAAGCAAGCTATGGCCGAAGTGTTCGAGAAACACGGCTTGAGCATCAACAGCATTCAAGAATAATGAGGTTTAGTCGTAGGGGGCGTTTTCGCATAAAGCGAAAATGCCTTTTTCTATGGAGTTGCACTTGTGTAATGGTTCGATTTCGACTAATATAAATATACAAGCTATTAATGAGATTCATAACGGGGATCACAGGGGGGAGCGCCATGTCGTCGGATGTGCTGCTCAGCTTATCGCAGAAAGCGCTGCTTCTTCTTCAGGAAGATGCGGATAAGATCGAGAAGCTGATCGAAGTACAGATGGAAAACTTGACCACACGCAAATGTCCTCTGTACGAAGAGGTCTTAGATACGCAGATCTACGGGCTGTCCCGGGAAATCGACTTTGCCATTCGTGCCGATTTAATTACCGAGTCGACAGGCAAGCAAATTTTGGTGAAGCTGGAGCGTAATTTGGCGACGCTTTACGAAGCGCTGGATTTGCAAAACAAAGGGTAACCTTCAGACTGAAGGTTACCC
>NZ_BIMH01000076.1 GCF_004000985.1 Paenibacillus validus NBRC 15382
AACGGGATGAATATTGGCAGTAGCTTGCAAAATAACGGCGGACTTGTCCGATTTTGGATACGTTGGTGCGAATCGCGGAGAAATTCGGAAGCAGCGTAGTTTTCAACGCTTCCATCAGAACGATGCCGCTCCGCTGTGCCGCTGCGATCATCGCTTCGAGCTCCTTCGCATTGGAGGCGATCGGCTTCTCGCACAGGACATGCTTGCCGCCGTCCATAAGGACGATCGCTTGCTTAGCGTGGAACGAATTCGGGCTCGCGATATAGACGGCATCGATCGAATCGCTTGCAGCCATCGCCTCGATATCGGTAAACACGGTGGCGGCTCCCCACTTGGCGGCGAATTCGCGGGCCCGCTCCTCCGTTCGCGAATACACCGCCGTTAACGTAAAATGCTCGGCGGCTTGCGCCGCTTTCAGGAACTCTTCGGTAATCCAGTTGGTTCCGATAATGCCAAATCTAATCATCAGTTATTCCTCTTTCTTCTTATGATTTCGATCGTCAGTCTGACTGCCACGAGCTTTTGCGCGAACTGATTTTTGCGCTCTTTTCCGTTATTCGCTGGCCAAGCTCTTCCTCCTGCAAGATGCCGTCCTGCCCGTGCTTCGTCCCCCAGGTCAAAGCGGAAAAAAATATTATGAACAAACTGCCGATGGTGATAACTTCAACAAAGCCGACTTCTTGACCGGCTTTAATTTTATAGATGGCAAATCACAACCAAGGCAGCGATCCCCGTGATCATGGCGACGATTTTTCGAGTATGCATGATTAGTTCTTTCCCTCCGCGAAAAATAATTCATCTACCGTAACTCCTAAATGTTTGGCAAGATCAAAAGCAAGCTGTAGGCTCGGGTCGTATTTGTTGTTTTCAATAGCGTTGATCGTCTGACGGCTAACCGCGCACAGTTCAGCTAATCGTCCTTGTGAAATTGGTGTGTCAAACATGTTTTACAGCAAGGGCGGAAAGGTTCGTTATGGAGAACCGTTATCCTCGCCATGAACGATTCACTTTTACTTCCAATATAGACAATAAGTATAAAAAATAACGATTTGAGCGTCACAAAGGTCTAAGCCAACCGAAGTGGATGGTCATATATTGATACCATCTTACAAAAGAGGTGATCCAATTTAATGGCCAATAGGTTTGTTAGACTTTCTCTTTTCTCGGGCTTTAACTTTACTGGGCGACGCATCGACTTTAGGCGCGGAGGCGTGGCGGTTCGAGATTTGGGAGCATTCCGTTTTAACAATGTCCTGTCCAGCTTCCGACTCCGAAATATCGCGATTCCGAGACAAGTCACGCTTATTTTGTTCTCGCGCACAAACTTCCGAGGGGCGTTCCGCGTATTTCGGGGATCCCAGAACGTAGCGGACTTAAGAAATTTTAATTTTAACAATGTAACATCCTCGTTCATTCTGGTTGGCCGCAGACTTACGAATAACGAGATTCAATTCCTTCGGAGGACGGGAAATCTGCCTGCTGACATCTTGGTGATCAACCAGTAATACAAAGGCCGGAAGGACGCATAAGCGTCCTTCTTTTAGCTGCTGCGGGCCTGAATCCTCCAGCTGCGTTGCAGTTACTGGGGAGAAGCGTTTCGGAAAGGACTTAGAAATGCCTTGGGGATGTCTGTTTCAAATCGCATCGGTTCACCCTTGGTGGGATGGAGGAAAGCTAATACCCGTGCGTGAAGTCCGAGTCGCCCGATCGCTTTTGATTTTGAGCCATATTTTTTATCGCCTACGATGGGATGCCCGATATCCTGCATGTGGACACGAATTTGGTTTTTTCGTCCCGTTTCGAGATGGACCTCCAGTAAGGAAAAGTTTCGGTTGGATTGCAGCACTTTGTAGTGGGTCACAGCGTATTGTCCGTCATTAGGAACAGGACTGGAGTACATTTTTAATGTGCTGCTTTCTTTCAACCACGACGAAACGGTGCCTTCCGTTTTCTTTACCGCTCCTTCTACAAGGGCAATGTAGGTGCGCTCCTGGACCATATCCTGCCACGAGTTTTGAAGAAGCTGCTGAACATGCTCGCTTTTGGCGAACATCATGACGCCGGAAGTATCCCGGTCTAACCGATGCACAATAAATATTCGATTTTGGGGATTGTCCGTACGAACGTGGGTCATGAGCTGCCGATAGGCGGTCATTTCGATCTCTTGGGGAGAAGCAATCGACAGCAAACCGGCCTCCTTCTGAATCACGATGATATCCTCATCCTCGTGCATAATGGTAAGCCCGATGATGGCTGGTTTTTCCGGCAGCCTATCCTTTCGAATCGTTACGGTTTGTTCGGGGCGAAGCGGGAAATTGTAGGCCGTCACGACCTGACCGTCAACCGATATTTGGCCGCGAGCGAGCAAAGATTTAACGGAATTGCGGCCGAGATGGGATATCTTCAATAAAAAAGGCAGCAGCTCTGCCGGTTCTTTGACGGTGTATACTTTGGTTTTAGCCTGGCTTCCGTCTGAATGCTTCTGTCTCTTGCTCATGCGGGATACCTCCTTGTCCACCGCTTGCGGGGACGCTGCGACTTTCGGAGGCGTTGTCTTTCTATTCATGCCATTCGCTCCGTTTCGTGTCATGGTTGCTACTACTATATCATGACCCCGTTCGTTTGCGAAATGAAATGCGCGCCGGCGACCGGATTTTGGAATGTGCATCTGAAGCAGGCCCGAGGAACTCTTCATTTCAGCGTACAAAAACTGGTCGCTACCCCGCCCGCGGTAATGGTCAGAATAGACAGCAGGAACGTTTCGGCCGACAGCAGCAGTCCTCCAAGGCAAATAATCAGGCCATCGACAATAAAAATAAGGACGCCTACATTTAAAGAAACCAGCTTCGAAAAATACTGTGCGAGCAAATCCGTTCCCCCGGTGCTGATCCCGTTCCTCAACATGATTCCGATTCCGGTTCCTACGATAAACCCGCCGATCACAGAGCTGCTGAAAGATGTCAACTTAATATAGTACAGGAAATGATAATGAAGCGGAGCCAGCAAATCGATAAAAATAGACGATACCAATAGGCCGTAGAGGCTGGTATAAAATATTTCGCGGTAATAAAACCAGGCTAATACAAAAATGGGGATGCTGCACATGAACATAACAACCCCCACTTTGGCGCCGGACAAGTAGTTAATAATGAGGGCAATTCCAATGAGTCCGCCATCCAACACCATAAAAGGCATCAGAAAAAAGTTAATGCCGATTGAAATCAGTACACTTCCGAAAAGTAAAGCGGAAATTTTTTGTGCGGACAAACAAACCAGCTCCCAGATCAGGCATGTCTGATTTATATGCAATTTCCAGGAAAACAATCCCAGTTCCCGGTAACACTTCCCGCAGCTCACACGTATATTGAGCTATACTCGGTGAAGGGGAATTCAAAATGGATGGGTTCAATCCACATGTCTATGGCCCAAGCTATGCTGTTCACAGACCTCCGTTTGCTTTTAGGCCGCCCAACGTACAACACTTTCAGCAATCGGCACAAAGCTTTATAGCTCCGACCCAGGAGCTTCATGCCTTGCTGCATGCCATTGTATATCAAGAGGGATTCGCCAAGAAAGTAATGGATGCAAGTCAAGCAAGCCAAACGGACAAGGTCCGTGCGTTAATTCAGTCTGTTGGGGTACATGCTCCCTTTAAAGTACGTTATAATCCGACTGGCATCCATGTGACCTTACTCCCCCGGAATGCTCAAGTCTGCTTCAGTATTGAACTGGGCTTATGCTGGTGAGTGCTTGCAAGTCAAATACAAAAAAGCGCTGCTCCTTTGGATAGGGAGCAACGCTTTTTTTCTTTATTACATGTGTTTATCCGGAACGTGTTCCTTAGGAACCAATTGGTAAATATCCCCCGATTCCATCGTGTCGATCAGACGGTCGAGCCACAGATAATAAGCGATGGCTTGATTGATTTTCTCGATATCCGATCGGAGATAGTCCTGCAAAACCTCTTCCTCCGGATGTTTGGCCGACAGCTCGTTTAATTCCGAAAGCGACTTTCGGAGAGCAAGAAGATTCAGTTCCACAGCTTTGCGCCATTTAATAACGAAAAAGTCGGCAAAGGTTTGATGCCAGTCTCTTTCCACTTCATACTGGTCTTTCCGCGAGCCTTTTTCCCAAACTTTATTGACCATATTGAGATCGACCAGCGTGCGAATTCCTGTACTCATGCTGGTTTTACTCATTTCCATGGCCTCTCCCATTTCGTCGAGGGTCATCGGTTTATTCTGAAAAAACATTAACCCGTAGAGTAATCCGGTAGAAAGAGTAATTCCGTATAAATCCATATTTTTGCCGATTGATTCAATAATGCGTTTGCGCGCTTTTTGAATCGACTGTTCATGCGCTGCAGAGATGCCAGTCAATTCGTTAATCACTTCACCCACTCCTCTGTCGGTGTCCATCCAAGCTGAATGCTGATTCTGATTGTAGCCTTATTGTAAGAAACAATGATTACAAAGTAAAGGATGGGATTGAAAAGGATACGGGAGGAAAAGGGAGGAACCTGGAGCAAACTATTTGTACAGTTTTTACAGAACAAACTATATAAACGAATATAACGGTTGACACTGGCTTTATTTTTGCATTAGACTTGGTACAGAACTGGAAATGAATTGGAATGGGGGTGTCACCTTGGCTATCATTGAAGTTACAGACCTGACTAAAGTGTTTGGAAACGATCCGCAAAGCGTATTGACGTATCTCGATCAGGGTTGGAGCAAAGAAAAAATATATAAAGAAACGCGGCATACGGTAGGCGTAAATCGGGTTCATTTCTCCGTCCAACCGGGCGAAATCTTCGTCATTATGGGATTGTCGGGAAGCGGTAAATCAACGTTAGTCCGGTTGTTGAATCGGCTTATCGAACCGACACAAGGCCGTATCCTTATTCAAGGCAAAGATATCATGAAGATGAATCAAGAACAGCTTAGACAGGTTAGGCGAAATCAAATAAGCATGGTTTTTCAGAAGTTCGCGCTGTTTCCGCACCGGACTGTACTTGAAAATGTAGAGTTTGGATTAGAGGTCCAGGGGATAGAGAAAACGGAACGACAAAAAAAGGCCTCGGAAGCTTTGCAGCTGGTTGGACTCCAGTCATGGGCCAATAGCTATCCGGATCAGTTGAGCGGCGGTATGCAGCAGCGTGTCGGTCTTGCCAGAGCTTTGGCTAATGATCCGGATATTTTGCTAATGGATGAAGCATTCAGTGCGCTTGATCCGCTCATTCGTAAAGACATGCAGGATGAGCTGCTCGATTTACAGGAAAAAATGAAAAAAACGATTATTTTCATTACACATGATCTGGATGAAGCGCTTCGTATCGGTGATCGAATAGCGTTAATGAAGGACGGGGCGGTTGTACAAATCGGCTCACCTGAAGAAATCATGATCAATCCCGCGAATGAATACGTGGAACGGTTTGTCGAGGATGTGGATTTGTCCAAAGTTCTTACGGCATCCCATGTGATGCGAAGACCGGAGACAATCGGCCTGGACCGGGGGCCGAGGGTTGCTTTGCAATTAATGCGAGAGAGCGGCATATCGAATCTTTTTGTCGTGGACCGAAGCAAGAGGCTGCTGGGCGTCATTACCGCAGAGCATGCATCGGAAGCGGTGCGCGAAGGCAAAAGCCTGGAGGATATCGTCATCAGGGACACGCCTACAGTTGCGCCCGATGTCTTGCTTAACGATTTGTTCGATATATGCGGAACGTCCAAATACCCCGTAGGCGTGGTGAATGAAGCGGGCCGGATTATGGGGGTCATTGTTCGCGGCGCTGTTCTTGGGGCGTTGGCAGGCCACGCTTTGCCGAAGGAGGTAAGCGCGAATGACCATACCTAAGCTGCCGCTGGATGAATGGATTGAAAGCATCGTCAACGGTTTGGAGGACAGATTATCTGTTCTGTTTGATATCTTCTCCACGGTTATTGAAGGCATCGTTGATTTCTTTTCCTTCCTTTTCCTGCTTCCGCCCTCATTATTGATGGTGGTCATTCTAGCCGCTGTCGCCTACTGGTTTGCCAGCACTTCTCTTGCTGTATTTACTTTGCTGGGTCTCTTCTTAATCGATAATTTGGGTTATTGGGAACATACCATGGATACGTTGGCACTGGTTATGACTTCCGCCACGATTTCCATTATCCTCGGTGTGCCCTTGGGCATTCTGTGTGCCCGGGATAACAAGATTCAGAATCTGCTGACGCCTGTATTGGATTTCATGCAGACCATGCCGGCATTCGTTTATTTGATTCCGGCCGTAACCTTTTTCGGTCTTGGTGTAGTGCCGGGGGTTATCGCTTCGGTTATTTTCGCTGTCCCGCCTACGATTCGGCTGACGAATTTGGGCATACGCCAAGTGCCGCACGATTTAATAGAAGCCGGGGAAGCATTCGGATCAACGCCTAATCAAAAGCTGTTTAAGATTCAGCTGCCGCTCGCGGTTCCCTCCATCATGGCCGGTATCAACCAAACGATTATGCTGGCTCTATCGATGGTTGTTATTTCCTCGATGATTGGAGCGCAGGGGATTGGTGCGGATGTGTATCGCGCAGTTACCCAAATTAAAACCGGACAAGGTTTTGAAGCGGGTTTATGTATTGTTATTCTTGCTATTTTGCTGGATCGATTATCGCAGCATTTGGTCAAAAGAAAGCAGAAAAGGAGAGGGTAATATGTCGAATCCATCCAAATTAATGAAGGTGCTTGCGGTTATTGGCATTTCGAGTGTCGTTGCCCTGACGGGATGCGGGAAGGAATCGTCGACCGCTTCCTCCGAGTTTATAGGGGATCAGGTGGACTACCAAATCATCGGCATTGATCCCGGCGCAGGTCTCATGAAGTCTACGGAAAAAGCTTTGAAGGAATACGATTTGAAGGATTGGAAGCTTGTGGAGGGCTCCGGTGCAGCGATGGCCGCAGCGTTGGATAAAGCTTACAAAGATAAAAAACCGATCATCGTGACAGGATGGACCCCGCATTGGAAATTCGCCAAATACGAGCTGAAATATTTAGCAGATCCTAAAGGCGTGTACGGGGGCGATGAGCAAATTCATACGATTGCAAGAAACGGGTTAAAAGATGATCATCCGTCCGCTCACGCTTTGCTGGACAGGTTCGAGTGGTCGCCCGACGATATGGCGAAAGTCATGGTAGCCATACAAGAGGGGAAAAAACCGGAGCAAGCGGCTGCTGATTGGATTAAAGACAACGGTGCGAAGGTAGACGAGTGGGTAAAAGATATTCCAAAGGCAGAAGGGAAGACGCTTAAGCTTGCGTATGTAGCGTGGGATTCCGAGATTGCAAGCACGAATGTTGTGAAACAAGTGCTCGAAAGCAAGTTAGGTTATAAGGTCGAAATGCTGCAGGTGGAGGCCGGACCGATGTGGGCCGGAATTGCGGGCGGCGATGCCGACGCCATTGTAGCTGCCTGGCTGCCGACCACCCATAAAGATTACTATGACAAGTATCAAGGCAAATTCGAAGATTTGGGCCCGAATTTGAACGGTACGAAAATCGGCCTTGTCGTTCCTTCTTATATGAATATTGATTCCATAGAGGATTTGAAAAAGAAATAAAAGGCTCTTGCGCGCCTCGCGCCTATTGAACAAGATGATGGAGCAAGCGCTGCTGCCCTATGTATTTGGGTGCAGCGCTTTTTTGCGGGTTGCGGTGTGAAAGGTATGTTCCTTAGGGAGGAATTTTTGCATGTTTTTTGTTGAACCTGCAAAAGATAAGATGCCATACCGCATACCCTGAAAAAAGAGATTTTAACGAAACGTTGATATTCGTCTAATCTTGTCTTAATGTTCGCGCTGTATGATAAAGGTAAGTATTCACAAAGGGAAGGACGTTGGAACAACTATGATTTTATATCAAATGGCCAAACGGCTTGAGGAACGAAACCGGCTCCAGCACACGATCGAGCAAAGCGGCGGAGACGTGGATGCGCTCGTTACGCAGAAGGAGCTGGTGGAAGAGCAGCTGATGTCGCAAGCGAATATTTGGACCGAAACCGGGCAGGATGCATTTATGCTCGATGCGGTAACTCCGAATACGGATTGGATGCAGCCGGGAGGCGGCTTGTATGAATAAGGAAAATGGACGAAGGGTTCCATTTTCTTTTTTTTGTGTTCATACGTGTTTCCGTGTAGAATAAGGATACTTTACACCACTCGTCCGCGAGAATAAAGAGGTTCTGTATATATCATGAAAAGCATTGTATTATCCACATTAAACGCCAAATATATCCATACGTCACTAGCCCTGAGGTACTTGAAATCGTTCAGCCAGCAGGACTTCCCGGACATCCAAATCGCCGAGTACACGATTAAAGATCCCGCGATGAACATTGTCTCGGACCTGTATCGGCGCGAACCGGCGGTCATCGGCTTTTCCTGTTACATCTGGAACATCGAGGAGACGATTGTCGTCATCGGCATGCTGAAGAAAATTATGCCGGAGGTCGTCATCGTGCTCGGGGGTCCGGAGGTTTCTTACGATACGGAGTATTGGATGAAACGGCTGCCGGAAGTCGATTATATCGTCATGGGCGAAGGCGAGGAAACCTTCCACCATCTATTGACGGAGCTTCAAGGGGACCGCGCGTTCTACAGCGTATTTGGCCTCGCTTATCGCAAAGAAGACCGCGTCATCCTGAATGCGCCGCGGCCGAAGCTGGCGCTCGACCAGATCCCGACGCCGCATCGGTTTGCCGAGGATGTGCCGAGCTTGGCGAACCGTGTCGTATATTTCGAGACGAGCCGGGGCTGTCCGTTCAGCTGCCAGTTCTGTTTGTCGTCGATCGAAGTCGGCGTGCGTTATTTTGACGTGGAACGGACGAAGAGCGATTTGCTTTACTTGATTGAATCCGGAGCGAAGCTGATCAAATTCGTCGATCGCACGTTTAATATTAAACGCGACTATGCGATGGACATGTTCGAGTTTCTTATTCACAATCATCAGGGCTGCGTCTTCCAGTTCGAGATTACGGCTGACATCATGCGTCCCGAGGTGCTTGATTATTTGGCGGAGCATGCGCCGCCGGGCGTCTTCCGCTTCGAGATCGGCGTGCAGTCCACCAATGACCTGACGAACAGCCTCGTCAAGCGCCGGCAAAATTTCAGCAAGCTGACCCGCACGGTCACGAAGGTGAAGGAGAGCGGCAAAATCGATCAGCATCTCGATTTGATCGCGGGGCTGCCTGAGGAAGATTACGATTCGTTCCGCAAAACATTCAACGACGTATTTGCCCTCGGGCCGGAAGAGCTGCAGCTCGGCTTCTTGAAAATGCTGCGCGGCACCGGGATGCGGCATGATGCCGACAAATACGGCTACAAATACATGGATCACGCACCGTATGAAATTCTCGGCAACAACATCCTGCCGTTCTCCGACCTGGTGCGGATCAAGCGGGTGGAGGACGTGCTGGAGAAGTACTGGAACGCTCACCGGATGGATCACACGGTGAACTATTTGATTAAGCGGGAATTTACGTCCGCCTTCGATTTTTTCCAGGAGTTCGGGGATTATTGGGAGGAGCGGGGCTGGCAAAAAATCGGCCACCAGCTCGAGGATTTATTCACCCGGCTGCATGCATTTCTGAAGCATCGGGGGACGGAGGGACTCGAGGTGATCGAGGGTCTGATGAAGCTCGATTATTTCCTGAACCACAAGTACAAGCCGCGAAAAATCTGGTGGGATTTCTCGCTCGATAAAGCCGCGCAGGCGGAATATCTGCGGGCGCTCGCCGAGCGTCCCGAGGCCGTATCGTCACGATTCGCCGCGCTTGGAATCGGGGAGAAGGAGCTGCACAAGCACGTCATGATTGAAGTGCTGCCGTTCCGCCTCGACCGATATTTGCAAGAGGGCGTGCTGGACCGGTCGAGCGATCAGCTGCTGATCGTCTATTTTCCCCCGGACGCGTCGCTCAAGCCACAGCCGTTCACGCTGTCGCTGGAGCCGGCCGGGGCTTAACCGGCAAGTTCGCAAGAGGCCAAGAGGCGCCCTGTCAGGGGCGCTTTTTTGGGTTTTCATGCGCTCAAACGGATAACAGCGAAACGACGGCGGTAAAGGCGCAAGGGTACAAAAAAACCGTCCGGCCCACATAGCCGAACGGTTGAATTTAAGGCAAATAGCTGCGCAGCACGGTCATGCTGCCCGCGAGTGCGTAGTTGCCCAAGTTCGCCGGAAGCAAGAAGCATTCGCCGGCTTTCACGGCGAGTTCGCCGTCTGCCCAGCGGATTGCGCCCGTTCCTTCGCAGACGATATGGATGACGAAGCTGTCCGGCACGGTTTGCAGGCTCCATTCGCCTTCGACGCGGCCTTTTTCGGTGATGAAGAAAGGGGATTGGACGAGGGTTAGCCATTGCTGCGGTCCGCTCAGCTCCGTCTTCATATAAGTCGCGCCGGATCCTTCATAGGCGATAACGTTCAACGAATCTTCAATATGCAGCTCGCGCGGCTTGCCGTCCAATCCGAGCCGGTCGTAATCGTACAGCCGGTAGGTGCTGTCGGAGTTTTGCTGAATTTCCGCGACCAGTACGCCGGCGCCGAGAGCGTGCACCGTACCGGCCGGAATGTAGAAGCTGTCCCCGGCTTCGACGGAAATTTCATGGAGGCAGTCCATGATCCGGTTGTCTGCAATCGCTGCCGCCAACTGTTCGCGGGTGACGCCTTCTTGTAAGCCGTATATGATTTTGGCGCCCGGTTTGGCGTCCAGGATGTACCACATTTCGGTTTTGCCGAGTTCGCCTTGCGGCAGACGCTCGTAATGATCGTTCGGATGAACCTGCACCGACAAGTCGTCCTGACAATCCAGCAGCTTGATCAGCAGCGGGAAGCGGCCGTTTTTCTCGGAGAAGCCTTTGCTCCCGAACAGCGTTTTCCCGTATAACTCGCGAATTCGATCCAGTCCGAGCCCGGCCAGCTCGCCGTTCGCGACCGTTGTCGTGCCGTTCGGGTGATCGCCGATCATCCAGCCTTCGCCGATAGGACCTTCGGGCAGCGCTAAGCCGAATTGCTCCAAGGCTCGCCCGCCCCACACTCTGTCTTTAAACTCCGGATTGCATTTCAACGGGTATGGTTTCATGGTTTTGCGCGCTCCCTACTTTCGTGTCTCTTGAATCCTCTCACTTCTTGAAAATTATATCAATTCAAGCGGGAATGCGCTATAGCGCGAGAGACCGTCTATACAAAGAAAGCATCCCGCTTTTGGATCAAAAGGGGATGTTTCGGGTATACAAGACTATCTTTTTTCAATAGCGATGACATAAGGCGGGCGGTTGCGTTGGTTCAGGAATCGGTAGGTGAGCACCTGGTAGTCCGCTTGCGGCAGGGCGGCCGCCCAAGCTTCCACGGCTTCGGCTTCTTCCGGTCCGCCCGGGTGCCCCGTGTACAGCACGATCGTGATGATGCCGCCGCGGCGCAGCAGTCCGGCCGCAGCCTGCAGCGCGGCAAGCGTGGAGTCGGGCAGCGTGACGGTGCCGTGATCGTGTCCCGGCAAATAGCCGAGGTTGAACGCCACGGCGGCGATCCGTCCGTGGTGCTCTACGGGAATGGCATCGGCCAGCTCCGCATGGCTGCGGAGAACGAGCTCCACCCGGTGCCCCGGCACTTCTTGCGCGCAGCGTGCCGCGGTGCATGCGATCGCTGTTTCTTGAATATCGAAGGCGTACACGATGCCCCCCGTGCCGACTTGCTTGGCCAGAAACACCGTGTCCACGCCGTTGCCGGCGGTGGCATCGATGACCGTTTCGCCGGCCTGTACGCGTTCTTCCATTAATTTATGCGCGAAACTAAGAATAGAGATGAATCCCAAGGACGAACGACTTCCTTTCCTGCATCAGTGTTCAGTCGTACAAGTTCTTAAGTATAGTCCCTTATTTCTTCACTTATTTCTTCACGGTCAGCCAAGCGGCCAACGTTTCCACTTCTTCTTCGCTTAAGGTTTCCTTGAAGCCGGGCATATCGCCGCTGCCTTCTCGAATCTGTTCCACGAGCTGCGCTTTCGATTTCCGTCCGCCGACCTTCGACAGGCTGGGGCCGACGCTTCCTTGCAATTGATCGCCGTGGCAGGCGAGGCAATTATCTTTGTAGAGCGGCTGGGCCTGCGCCGACACATCGGCAGCCGCGGGCTCCGCCATCGCGGGCTCGCTCGGCTTCGCCGGGGCGGCGAAGCCGCTGCTGCCGGAGCCGGGTTCCGGCTCCGAGGTTGCTACCGCCGGCGCCGTCACCTTGCCTGGCGCAACCGGC
This sequence comes from Paenibacillus validus NBRC 15382, assembly GCF_004000985.1. GTDB lineage: Bacteria > Bacillota > Bacilli > Paenibacillales > NBRC-103111 > Paenibacillus_G > Paenibacillus_G validus. Next base: position 12,265 of record NZ_BIMH01000076.1, read on the forward strand.
GCTCGCTGCGGCTCGGCCTCCGCCTGCGCAGCGAACACCTGCGCGCCGCCCGGCTTCGCCGCGGGCGCTCCGGGCATAGCCGCCGCCGGGCTGCC
>NZ_BIMH01000077.1 GCF_004000985.1 Paenibacillus validus NBRC 15382
CAAAAGCAACTCCTCTCTTCGCTCAACTTGGATCATTAGCTTTCCTTGGAACCCGAACTGGCAACACCCTGAACAAAGTAGCGCTGCAGTACTAAAATCAATACGACTGGCACGACCACGGCCAGGACGGTTGCCGCAAACATTTCATTCCAGAAAGTCGCATGTTCGGTGGTAGCCAAACTAATGGCCACCTGAATGACCCTATATTCCTCTGATCGAGTTACGATTAAAGGCCACATAAAAGATTCCCACTGAAGAATAAACGTTAGCAGCCCTGCACTTATCGTCACCGGTTTACAGAGCGGCATGATGATCTTCGTATAGATCATCCACCAGGAAGCCCCTTCCATTCTTGCCGATTCCAATAAAGAATCCGGTAAGTCCATAAAAAATTGGCGGAACAAAAAGATAACCAGACCGTTTGCGATGCCCGGTATGATGAGACCCTTATACGTATCCACCCATCCCATACTGTTAACCAAACTGTATAACGGTATCGATATCACTTCAAACGGAATCATAAAACTTAACATCACTAAGGCCCAAATCACGATTTTGCCTTTGAAATTAAATTTTGCGAAAGCAAACGCGGCCATAGAGTTAATCGCAATGCTAAAGATTACGGTAACGATCGCAATGAAAAAAGTATTAAATACGACCCGGCCGAATCCTCTTAATTGAAAAAGATTCGTATAAGCTTCCAAGGTCATTGAAGTGGGAATAAAAGTTCTCCACGATATAGGCGAAACATAGCGGAAGATATCGTCTAAAGGTCTAAACGATGAAACCAAAGCAAACAAAAGCGGAAAAATGACAATCCCGACAAGCAGGAAATGAATGGCATATATAACAGGTTTAAGACTAAGCTTCATTTCCATCCCCCCTCATTAGTGTTCCGCTTTAAATAACTTGAACTGTGCGGTAATAATAATCAATATGATGCAAAGCAGGATCATAACAATAGCCGAGGCTCTTCCCGGATCGGAATACATGAATGCACTATTGAAGCTTTCATTCATCAGAACGTTGGTACTATCCTGAGGACCGCCCTTGGTCAAAATATACATCGGAGCAAACAGTAAGAAATTTGTTACCGTATCAGCTACCGTTACAAAAATAAGCGGCCTTTTCATCATTGGAATCGTGACATGCTTGAACCGCTTCCACTTGCCCGCACCGTCAATCGATGCCGCTTCATAGAGCGAGAGAGGAACTTCCTGCAATCCGGCCAGGAGAAAGATGGACCAATACCCTACGCCTCTCCAGGTAGCAATCGCTATGATCGCCCACAGCGCTTGATCCTGACTTCCTAGAAAGGGTTGCGGCTCCAGGCCTACCGCTATAAGCAGCGAGTTAAGAATGCCCTGTTCCTGATTCATCATCAAGCTCCAGAGCACACATGCAATGGGCAGCGAAACGGCTATCGGAATATAGTGAATAGAGCGGAAAAAACCTATGCCTCGCAAATGATAATTCAAAAGTATCGCAAGAAATAAAGCGAGAACAATCTGCAAAGGATTGATGACGACATTCATCAACAGGGTAATTTTCACCGAATTCCAGAACACAGGGTCAGTTAGAAGATCCCCATAATTTTTTAATCCTGTGAATATTTTCTCGCCTGCCAGAAAGGATGAGGCATACAAACTCTCCTTCAGTCCTTCGGCGATCGGCAGAAGTTTAAATATTAAAATCCCCAAAAGCGCCGGAAATAAAAACGCATACGGTACATAGGCTCTATCCTTCATTCTGACTCACCACCCTATGGTCTGCTAGTTAAGATAAAAGGAGGGACATTTGTCATATAGAAACGCCCTCCTTATACATTACAGGTCATGAAAGAAATTATTTGGCTATGGTTTCATATTTCTTGAGTTGGCGGTCAATCTGATCAGCGGCATTATCGAGTGCGCTTTTGGGTTCCGAGCCATTTTTTATATCCTCATATGCCTTGTTCAGCAAAGATTCCCATTCCAGATAGCCTGGCGTAGATGGTCGTGAAACCGACGTATTTTTTGCTTCATAAGCAGCCAGTCTTAATCCGCTTGCCGGGAATTCGTTGAATTTAGCTTCCTTGTCGATGGCATCCAGCAATTCCTTGTTAGCCGGAATTTCATTACGCTGCTCGAACCAAACTTTCGATCCTTCCCCGACTGTCGCATACTGAATGAACTTGGCAGCGGCTTCTTTCTTGGTGGAGAATTGGGAAATGCCTAAATGCCAGCTTCCGGTCGGCGTTGCCGGTTTTTGCCCGTCGAAATAAGGAATAGGCGCATAACCGAAAGAAAGACCTTTATCTTGAAGCTGCTTCAATAACGCCGTTCCTCCAACAAACATCGCCACTTTACCTGTTGCAAAGTAATCGATGGACACATCGGGGCTAATTTTGGGACTAATCTTCCACGTATTGAATAAGTCAAAGTAAAATTTGCTTGCCTGAACCATCTCTGGAGAGTTCGTAAACCCGCTTGCTTGGATGCCGTTGTCGCTGATGACTTTCGCCCCTAAGCTGTGCGCCAAAGGCAATACCTGATAAGGGCGGCCAATTTGCTGGAAACTAAAACCGAATACATCCGTTTGCCCGTCTCCGTTGCTGTCATAGGTCAGTTTCTTTCCTTCTTCCACTAATTTTTCCCATGTCCAACGTTCTTTCGGGTCACTTGAAGGCGGTGTAACTCCTTTGGCCGTGAGAATATCTTTGTTGTAGTATAACAGCTGACTGGAAGTATTTAACGGGGATGCCATGAACTTGCCGTTAAACGTTCCTAACTGCACAGAGGAGTCGATCAGCTTTCCTTTTTGTTCGGCGGTAATATAGCTGTCTAACGGTTCCAGGAAGCCCTTGGCCGTGTAGTTCGCAACCAGAGGACCATCTACTGTAAATAAATCAAAGGTAGGTTTCTTCGAATTCATCTGTACCTCGATTCCTTCGAATAGTTGCCGGAACGGCAACGAAACCACACTCACTTTGATGTCGGGATTTGCTTCTTCGAATTTTCCTACAAGCACCTGAAGATCTTTGAGCCATTCGCCGAGAACCATGATCGTGATTTCCGTTTTTGCTTGCTTATCCGAACCTGTGTTGTCTGGCGTTTTAGCTTCCGGTACCGGCTGGTTACCCGAAGAGCAGCCGGCGATTGCAGTAAATGCCAACATAGCGATCAGCAGTACAGATACGATTTTTTTCATTTCTTTTTCTCCCCTATTTTCAATTTTGTGCAAGCAACCGATCCATTAATAATCGGATAAACCTTTCATTATCTACTTCCAAGCCTATCTCCACATTGGCGTCTTCAGAGAAAACCGCGACGGTTTGTCCTGTAGGATGGCGGTGATCGTATTCTACTCTTATGTTCATTCTTTGCGTTTGGACAATGGACCGGTCAACCAATAAAGATACAGCCAGCGGATCATGCATCGCCGTCCAATCCTTGCCCCGAAAACGCAACCATTTCTCAATGGACTGGGCCAATGCGATATTTAGCGGATCTCCGGAAGCATAAAGCTCATCTTTTTCCTTTGATGTGATTCGAACCTTCATCGTAACGTCTAATCCAACCATGACGATTGGAGCCCCGGAGGAAAAAACAAGGGATGCCGCCTCGGGATCGCATTTCACGTTATGCTCAATCGGGGGCAATTCAATTCCGTTATTCCCTAGGCGAGTAACGCCCCCCATCAGGATGATCTCCTTAACATGCTCAACAATTCGGGGTTCACGAATTATGGCGACCGCAATGTTGGTAAGGGGCCCGATCGGTACAAGGGTAATTTCGCCGGGATTGCTCATAATCTTGTCAATGATAAAATCAACGGCATGCCGGTCTTCAATGTCGAAGGCTTCATGATTCGATAATAACAGCTCTTCATGTCCCGCCCAAAACACTTCCCGATTTTGCAGCAGCGGCTTCTCAATCCCTTTGTAGACGCACACATCATGGCGATTAGCTAAATGCATCAGTTTTTTTACCAGACGCGCACGAATATCTACATCCCCATAAACCGTTGTTACTCCCTCCAATACAATTTCCGGAGACCTTAAGGCCAATGCTAAAGCCAGGGCATCATCCACATCTGTACCGATATCCGTATCCAGAATAATACGCTGCATGTGAACCTCCTCATGATATCCTTTGTTATTTCAATAAAGCAGGCTACACCCTATTAAAATCTTGTTGTTGTAGCTCTTTGGATCAGCTTGGTTTCCAAGACACGGGGGGTCATCTCCGGCAGCTCATGACGGTCTTCGATTTGATGAATTAATTGAAATACCGCTTGTTTTCCGATTTCGTATATCGGCTGCGCGATGGTGCTGATTTCCGGCTCTACCATCTGTGTCATGCTGATCCCGTCAAAACCGATAAGAGCCACATCCTCAGGGACTTTAACACCCGATCGAATCAATGTTTTTAATGCACCAACGGCCATGAGATCGTTGGAGGTAAAAATCCCGTCTACCCCTTCGTTTTCCTTCAGTAATTGTTCAGTTACACGCATCCCGCACTCCATACTGAAATCCCCTTCATAAACAAGATCAGGATCAAAGCATCCGGCGTTTCGCAAGGTATCGGTATAACCGCGATTCCGGTTGGCGGAAGTAATAAGGTGATTCGGACCGCTTATATGCGCTATTCTTCTGCAGCCGATGGACAGCAAATGTTCGACGGCAAGAACGGCACCCTGATAATGGTTCACTCGAACAGAGGAAACCTCTTCGGAAAGCGCAGCGCGATCAAGAGATACAATAGGCATCCCGGAACCCAGTATGCCGTGAATTTCATTCCATGTAAGACCATGCTCGGCAAATATGATGCCATCGACATAGCGTTTCTTGAGAATATCGAGATAACGAAGCTCCTTAACTCCGTTTTCATCACAATTTCCCAAAAGGGTGGTTATCCCATAACTGCTTGCCGTATCCTCCACCGCTCTGGCGATTTCGGGAAAAAACGGATTGGTGATATCGGGAATAAGCAGTGCAATGGTATCTGTTTTCTTGCCTGCCAGGCCCCGGGCAACTGAACTGGGTGAATATTGCAACTTGGCCATACAAGCTTTGATCTTCTTTTCCGTGTCTTTGCTTATGTAGCCTTTTTGATTAATAACTCTGGAGACGGTGGCAACCGAAACCCCGGCCAACTTGGCAACGTCCCTAATCGTTGACATAGGATCCTTCTTTCAAGTGTAGTAAACCGGTTACACATGGCATGTAAAAAAATCCGGCACCCGAATAAGCACTCCTCCCCGCCGCATCACATGGTTTAGCCATAGACATGCACTCCTTCCCCCTTCAGTTTCTAAGCGCTTTCAACATGGAACAGGGATAGCTTACTCCCCTTTCCTTAAGCTTTCAACGCAAAAGTTCCGCTATACGCACCAATTATTTTTTATTTTTATTTTAAACCTTTCAAACCGATATAATATTGACTAACATTTATATTTTATGTTAATTTTTGAATAAGTTTATATAAGTTTTAATCCATAACGAAGGGGCGGAATAGCATGACTCATATTGACGAGGAAACTTTTTTTAAAGAAAAAGGATTTGGACAGCGAATCGGTTTTGGACAGCGTCCGGCGATTGTAGTTGTAGATTTTATTAAAGCGTTTACAGATTACCGGAACCCTGACTTGGTATTGGCCGCCAATGTGGATAAGCAGCTGCTGCAGACGAACCGTCTGATCGACGCCTCGCGGTTATTGCGCATTCCCGTTATTTTCACAACGGTCAGCTATGATGACAATCTTAAAGACGCGGGCATTTGGGCCTTGAAGCAGAGCGGGTTGGTTACGCTTCGATCAGGCACAGATGTCGTAGCTGTAGATTCCACCCTTCATAGGGAACCTGGCGATACGATCATTGTCAAGAAATATGCCTCATCGTTTTTCGGAACGGACCTCGTATCCCGCCTCGTATCCCAGCAAGTGGACACGGTAATCCTAACCGGCTGCACAACAAGCGGCTGTATACGCGCAACCGCTGTAGACGCTATCTCTTACGGATTCCGCCCTATGATCGTAGAAGAAGCTGTCGGAGACCGGTCGGAAGCGGCACATAAGCAGAGCTTATTCGATTTGCAAGCCAAGTACGCGGATGTGGTCTCCATCGAGACTGTACTTTCTTATTTTCAAGGAATGATTCCATAACCATTTATTCAGATTCGGAACTGCGCGTACAGGCTCCGGCGTGCAATAGAAAACGGAGCCCGCAATCCCGCGCAGCTCCGTGTGTGATGTTCAGGATTCATGATAAATTTACCATACAAGATGATGCGAAGTCCGCCATCAGGAAGCTGGACGCCCGGAATCGGGTACAGGGCCTCGCAGAGGCGATTCGGTGAGGCGATTCGGTGAGGGATTCTGGAGTTCGCCGCGGCGGTTCTTGAACTTACTTTTTTCTAACACTGTACTTCTTAAAGTATCCTTCGATCTCTTTAGCTTCCCTATACACCCGGTACGGCTTACTAACGATCCTTACCGGCAACGAGAGCAGAAACTCCTTCAGGTGATGGCGGTATTCTTCCGTCATGCGTACCGGCTTGCTCCTGATTCTCTTCACAACTTCATCGTAAATTTCGTGAGAAATGTCAATATGAATATCCATCTGTCTACCGCAAAAATCACAATGGATTCGAGAAATATGTTTATTTAAATAGGTGATCGTGTGGTCGGTTTCTTCTTTACACCGGATACAAAAAAGAGAAGTATTGATCTGAGTCTCTTTCATATCGTTCCCCCGATTATTCTCAAATTTTCACCATATTATATCCTATTCCATGTGGCTAACAGGAATCCCGGGTTTTGCTCCGCACCTTTTGTACGAAGACATGCTTTCATCTCCCTTCTTTGCTGAGCAGCAGCCTTCGCTGTCCTTTTATGCGATACGCTAAATTTGTCGAATTTTGCGATTGTCACTGTTATTATAAACCGCTTTCATTTGAAGTATCAATATCAAAAAGCGGTTTCACTAATAAAAAAGGCTGCATCGTCTGCAACCAGAGGTCATGTCCATTACTTTTGGCCTCTCATCTTTAGCGTCAACTCTACGGCCGTTTGCTCATCGGTTATCAACGTGTGAATATAGCCTCCCCGAAGCGTCGCCAGGATCGCCTCTACCTTATGAGCTCCTTCAACGACAGCAATAACCTTCCCCACATTCCTTAGATCGTCCACACGAATCCCAACGACCCGTTCATTGATCGTGTCCTTGGCAATGGAGCCGTCTGCACAAATAAAGCATGAGTTGATATCCCCTACCACACCTGCCTCTTTGATACTTCTGAGCTCTTTAGCGCCGAGATATCCGATCTCCTCCATCGTCGAATTCATGTACGGATTTCCGATTCCCACTATGGCAAGGTCGATTTTCTTCGCTTCTTCAAGTACATCGGCAACCGTCGGCGTTTGCAGCAGCAGGTCTCGAAAATTCTCGCTTTCTACAATAGCAGGAGCATATAACGATTCACAGCTGCAGCCTAGCTTCTTGGATAATTCATAGGCAATCTGATTCGAGTGAAGCTCGATCCGGTTAGATCCCATACCGCCTACAAGCGGGATTACCTTCAAATCGTCATGAGCTTCATTCGGAAATTCCTTGACCAGATTGTACAAGGTCGTCCCCCAGGAGATGCCGATCTTAGATACGTCCTTTAGATGCTTCAGCACATACGAGGCCGCAGCTTTAGATAAGACACTCTTCGCAATTTCAGCGGGCATATCGGCTGTAGGCACAACGACGACATCAACCAGTGAAAAGGCGGTTTCAATTTCTTGCTCCAGATTTATCGTTTGAAAGGCCTGGTCATGAATAATGATTTCAACCAACCCTTCATTACGCGCCTTCTGCAGACCCTTGGAAATAATCGGCCTGGAAACGCCCACCTTCTTGGCGATTTCCGCCTGCGTGAGTTCGTCAAAATAGTACATGCGACTAATCTTGAGTAAAAACTTCTTTTCCTGATCGGTCATCATCATCGCTCAACCCCATCCGTACTTCAACATATCAACGATTATATCACAATTTAGGATAACTCAAAAAGGTTGTCCTTATCGAGACAACCTCTTCGATTGCACCTTATCCCGTGTTCATGACGAACTCCCATACCGGCCATCCGCAGCTTCCGCAACCGACTCATGCAGAGACTCCGTTGTCACCTCAACCCTCATAATCAAAATCAAACCAGCAATTGGTACGGCTGTTCCAGCACGGTCTTTAATTCCGTTAAAAAGGCTGCGGCCGGAGCGCCGTCGACCACCCGATGGTCAAACGAAAGACTCAGCGTCATCATCGGCCGAACCAGCACTTGCCCCCCGATGACAGCCGGCTTGTCTTGAATTTGTCCGACTCCCAGAATGGCCACCTCAGGCTGGTTAATGATGGGGGTGAAGGAATCGACCGCATACATCCCGAGATTGCTGACCGTGAACGTCCCCCCGCTCAAATCTTCCGGCTTCAGCTTGTTGTCGCGGGCTTTCCCCGCAACCTCCTTCGATTTCCTCACCAGCTCCGCCAGACCCATACGCTCCGCTTCGAAGATGACCGGCACGAGCAAGCCGTCTTTCACCGACACGGCCAACCCGATGTTCGTATGGTCCTGAAGCACGACCTCTTCATTCTCCCATCGCGCGTTCAAGTTCGGATGCTTCACGAGGCAAGCGGAAATCGCTTTGAGCAGGATCTCCGTATACGACAGCCGCAGGCCCGTCTGCTTCTCGACGATCGGCAGCAGCTCCGTACGCATCGCTTTCGCCGCCGTCATGTCCACCGTCGTCGTGATGGTGACGTGCGGAGCCGTATAGGCGCTTTGCGACATCCGCTGCGCAATAATTTTTCGCATGCCCTGCAGCTTGATCACCCGTTTCTCCCCGGCTTGCGCTTTCGCGGGCTGCAGGGCGCGCTCGACATCGGAGCGCACGATTTTGCCGCGTTCGCCGCTGCCCTCTACCTGACCAAGCTCCAGGCCATTCGCCGCCGCAACCTTCTGCGCCAGCGGGGTCGCCCTGACCGTCGACGCTGCTTCCTTAGCCTTGACGCCCGCAGAGACGTACCCTTCAACGTCCGCACGGTGAATCCGTCCCTTCTCTCCGCTGCCCTTGACCTGCTGCAGCGCCACGCCGTGGTCGCGCGCAGCTTTTCGCGCCGCCGGGGTTGCCCGCGGCTTCCCTTCCGCCGGCGCTTGCGCCGGCTCTTCGGACGCTTCAACGGCACCCTGACCCGATGCTGCAGGCCCGGCCGCTTCGCCATCCGAAGCCGCTCCCGAAGCGTCCGGCGGCCATGCCGGAGCCTGATCCCCGGCCTCTCCGATGTAACCGATGACGTGGTTGACGGGTACAACCGCATCCTCTTCGTAATACCGTTTCACTAAAATACCGGAATGGTACGCTTCCACCTCGATATTGATTTTATCCGTCAGCACTTCCAGCAGCGTGTCGCCTTGGCGCACGGCTTCCCCTTCTTGTTTAAACCAGCGAATAATCGTGCCTGTTTCCATCGTCATGCCGAGCTTCGGCATGAACACTTCATTTAGCATCTCCTTCGGGCCTCCCTGCCACTTACTTGAGCGCCTTCTTCACAGCCTGGACGATATCGTCGACTTGGGGAACGGCTTTTTTCTCCATGATTGGATTGTAGGGAATAGGAACGTCCAAGCCGCCCAGCCGCTGAATCGGAGCGTCCAGGTAATCGAACGCCTCGCTTTCCATGACCTGGCTGACAATCTCGCCGCCGAAACCGCCGCGTTTGACCGCCTCGTGAACGACGATGAGGCGTCCGGTTTTTTTCACGGATTCCACCACGGTTTCGATGTCCAGCGGCACCAAGGTCCGCGGGTCGATCACTTCGATCTGAATGCCCTCTTTCTCCAGCTGCCCCGCCGCCTCCAGTGCGCGGTGCACCATAATCGACGTCGCGACGACGGTTACGTCCGTCCCCTGGCGCTTCACGTCCGCCTTGCCGATCGGGAGCGTGTAGGCCTCTTCCGGCACCTCGTCCATGGTCCGGTAGAGCAATTTATGTTCATAGAATATGACGGGGTTATCGTCTTCTATCGCTGCGCGTAGCAAGCCCTTCGCATCATACGCGGTCGAAGGCTGAATGACCTTCAGGCCGGGGATGTGCGCCATCCACGCTTCCAAGCTTTGCGAATGCTGCGCGGCTGCTCCCGTACCCGAGCCCGCTGGCGTGCGCAGTACCATCGGCACCTTGCCCTTCCCGCCGTACATATAGCGGATTTTGGCCGCTTGGTTGACAATCTGATCGGTCGCAATCGTTATAAAATCGGAAAATTGCAGCTCCAGGATCGGCCGCATCCCCGTAAGCGCCGCCCCAACGGCAGCGCCGGCGATCGCCGACTCCGAAATCGGGGTATTGCGGATTCGCTCCGGACCGAATTCCTCGATCATCCCTCGCGTGACCCCGAACGCTCCCCCGTACACGCCGATATCCTCTCCGAGTACAAACACGTCCTCGTTTTCCCGCATCATCTGGGACATCGACTCTTTGATCGCTTCCAAATACGTTATTTTCCTCACTTCGTTCGGCTCCCCCTTACCCTGTACCTTCATCTATAGAACTTCAGCCAACTTAAGCGAATACGTCCTCCGTAATCGCATCCGGAGACGGCATCGGGCTCTCTTCCGCAAATTTGACGGCCGCTTCGATTTCTTTCAGCGCCTTCACCCGCAGCTCCTCGAGCTGTTCCCCGGTTGCAGCTTGATCCGCTAGTAAGCGGGCCGCCATTTTCGCAATCGGATCTTTTTCTTCTTTCCAGTACTGCTCTTCTTCTTTGGTCCGATACTTCTTGGCGTCGCTCTTCGAGTGTCCCTTCCAGCGGTAGGTCTTCGCTTCGATTAACGTCGGTCCGCTGCCGTTCCGGGCCCGCTCGACCGCTTCGTTCGTCACACGCATGACTTCAAAGATATCGTTCCCTTCCACCACAACGCCCGGGATGCCGTAAGCCTTGGAGCGGTCCGCAATGTTCTCTACCCCGATCATCTCTTTCGCCGGACCGGACATCCCGTATTGATTGTTCTCGCAAAAGAAGACAACCGGCAGCTTCCAGATCGCTGCAAGGTTGATCGCTTCATGAAAGCTTCCCTCGTTGCTTGCGCCGTCACCGAAGAAGCAGAGCACGACATAACCCAGGTTTTTCATCTTCGACGTAAGCGCAGCGCCTGCTGCGATCGGAATGCCGCCGCCTACGATCCCGTTAGCTCCCAGGTTGCCTTTCTCTACGTCCGCAATATGCATCGAGCCGCCCTTGCCTTTACAGTAGCCGGTTTCCCTGCCGAACAATTCCGCCATCATCCGGTCCGCCTGCGCGCCTTTCGCGATACAATGACCATGGCCCCGGTGCGTGCTTGTGATCTTATCCCGATCTTCCAATACCGCGCAAGCCCCGACAGCCGTTGCCTCCTGCCCTACACACAGATGCGTTGTCCCGTGTATCAATCCCTTGGCAAAAAACTCATCGACCTTCTCGTCGAAATACCGCACCAGCCACATCTGATAATATAGATCCAGCAGTCTTTCTGCCGATAGATCGA
>NZ_BIMH01000078.1 GCF_004000985.1 Paenibacillus validus NBRC 15382
GAGAAATACCATGGATGCAGAGCAATTGTTAGCAGGAGCTTATGACCTCCACATTCACACAGGACCTGATGTAATCGGCAGGAAGCTGGATGATTTTGAAATGGCGGAGCGTATGCAAAAGGCCGGCATGAAGGGATTCGGCATTAAGTCGCACTATTTCTGCACGGCGGAAAGAGCCGCTTTGACCAAGAAACTGTACCCCGATGTCAATGTCGTCGGCGCCATTTGTCTGAACAATACGGTCGGGGGCCTGAACCCGATGGCCGTAGAAATCGCCGCACGGGATGGCGCGAAAATCGTCTGGATGCCGACATTTGACTCCTTGAATGAGCAGGAGCATTTCAAAACCGCGAAGCACGACAAGCTTCCGTTTTGGGCGAAGATGAAGATGGAACTTGAAGAACAAGGGAAAACGATGCCGAATATCTCGCTGTTGGATGAGTCCGGTACGCTTAAGCGTCAGGTGCTGGACATTATGGACATTGCGGCTCATCACAGCCTTGTGCTTGCAACAGGCCATATCAGCGTTAAAGAAATCTATGCCTTAGTTGAAGAATCGGCCAAACGGAAAATGAAAAAAACGGTTATCACCCATCCGAATTTTCCTTCATCCGATCTTTCCAAGGAGCAGATCAAAGAACTGGCGGATAAAGGGGCGATTATGGAGTTTTGCTTTACGACTCCATACACCGATAAAGTGACTTGGGAATCGGTATATGAACAAATTCGCTACGTAGGTCCGGAAAATTGCATTCTGTCCACCGATTTGGGCCAACCGCAATATGTTTATCCGGACGAAGGGATGAAGATGTTTATTTCGAATCTTCTGCAGAACGGTTTCAGCGCGGAAGAAGTCAGAATCATGACGAACGAGAATCCCACTTTCCTTGCGGAAATTTAAACCGATAGATCAACTAAGGTCATTTCGGTAATGAAGATGGTCCGCAATGTGTTTATGAAGGGATTTGCGGGAAGGGGACCAGAATATGAGTACAGGCAGCAATCAGGAATTAGGAGGAAAAAGTATTATCATTCGTCTTGATATCGACACGGAGAAGATGAACTTCGGTATGGTGACCAACGCTATATCGCTTACGGGCGGAGATATTATCGCCATCGATACCATTCATATCGGGCCTAACTCGACCACCCGTGACATTACAATCAACGTGAAGGACGCGGAGGATAACCGTAAAATTACCGAAGCCATCGAAAGATTGCAAGGGGTAAGATTGGTGCATGTTTCGGATCGCACCTTTCTGATGCACCTGGGCGGAAAAATCGGCATCCATCCGAAGGTAAAGATTCAGAACCGCGACGATCTTTCCCGCGTCTATACGCCGGATGTTGCGCGAGTATGCATGGCCATTCATGAAGACGAACAAAAAGCGTTCTCGCTGACAATCAGAAGAAATACGGTAGCCGTTGTATCGGATGGAACCGCCGTTTTGGGGCTGGGGGACATCGGACCGAAAGCGGCAATGCCGGTGATGGAAGGCAAAGCGATGCTGTTTAAGCAGTTTGCGGATGTTGACGCATACCCAATCTGTCTGGATACGAAGGATACGGAGGACATCATCAAAATCATTAAAGCGATCTCGCCATCTTTCGGGGGAATTAATCTGGAGGATATTTCTTCGCCACGCTGCTTTGAAATAGAGGAACGCCTTCGCCGGGAACTCGATATTCCCGTCTTCCATGATGATCAGCATGGAACGGCAGTCGTCATGTATGCAGGACTGATTAACGCGCTGAAAATTGCCGGCAAGTCCATCCGTGACATTAAAGTGGTTGTCTGCGGCGTCGGGGCGGCCGGAATCGCCTGCACGAAAATTTTGCTGGCTGCTGGAGTGAAAGATATCATCGGTTTGGACAGAAACGGAATTCTGGTGAAAGGAAACGAATATTCCAATCCGATGAAACGGTGGTTTGCCGAGAATACCAATACGGCTGGTGTTTCGGGCACGCTTCAGGATGCCATGCGGGGAGCCGATGTGTTCATCGGACTTTCTTCAAGCGGTTTGTTGAAACGGGAGGATGTGCTTACTATGGCCTCCAAACCGATCGTGTTTGCGATGGCTAATCCGACACCCGAAATCCTTCCGGAAGAAGTCGATGATATTGTCGCCGTTATGGCGACCGGGAGGTCTGACTACCCGAATCAAATTAACAATGTACTCTGTTTTCCCGGGATTTTCCGTGGGGCGCTGGACTGCAGGGCGACTGAAATCAATGAAGAAATGAAACTTGCTGCTGCTGAGGCTATTGCTTCCGTCATAACAGAGGATAAATTGGATAGGTTATATATTATTCCAAGTGTTTTCGATCACAAAGTGGTAGATTTGATACGACAACGAGTGATAGAGGCTGCGATTCGAACGAAGGTGGCCCGCCGCATTCCGAAAGAGTATCGATAAAATTGAATATTTGTTGGTTACACTCCCCCAAGTTCGATAGTGCTTTAGAGCGCTGTCAACTATGAATGGGGGATTTTTTTTGGTTTTCGGGTTTAATAAAACCGGCCACAATCAAACTTGACTTACCATGAAAAGACGATTTTAATGCAAATAACCGTTATACAGAACAGGCATGGTAAAAATGGACGGAATTATCTGAAAAGTATATCTTTTTTTGCTATTGCGGCAAGAAATATCGGAGCGTACACTTAAATCAAGGTTACGAATCAGTCGCACAAATGTAATGAACTCCCGTATTTTCTTATGGCTTTCGAAAGGGGATAAGGACCTCATGCAGAGCAAGAGTTATTTGATGTCGCATGGTCGAGGAGTAAAGGCGAGCCGATTGTTATTTGAAAATATTATTGACATTGATCGTAGAACCGGAATCTTGACTTTGGATTCGAAACGAATGCTGTTAATCTCAGCTGAAGCCATGGGAATATTGCGCCGCGACTTAGTCAGTACGTTGGGGATGGAGCGTGCAAAAGGCTTCTTAATGCGCTATGGATGGGCGTATGGCTACAACGATGGCGATGCAGTCGGTAAAATGTTTCGGTGGGATTCTTTAAAAGAATATATTCTTTCAGGGCCGGTGCTTGCTACCATGGAAGGCATTGTGACGGTGGAGATTGAAGCCTTGGATATTATTGAAGGAGAGTTCTATTCACACGGGTATTGGAAGCATTCATACGAAGCGGAAGAGCATATTCGCCATTTCGGCCGGAGCGATGAAGCGGTATGCTACTCGATTGTCGGATATGCCAGCGGTTTTCTGACTAAGGTTTTGGGTAAAAGTGTTTTGGTAAAGGAAAGCCGCTGTAAGGCTAAAGGGGACGATTGCTGCTATTTTATTGCCAAAACGGTTGACGAAAACGATCCCGACTACCAGGAAGATCTCCGTTATTATCAGGCGGAATCCCTTGCTTCCGAGCTGGACGCCTACAATAAAGAGATACAGGAGCTAAACCGTATCATGGTTCACTCCGAGGAAATCAGCAATAAACTGACGGATTTCATGCTGGAAGGGAAGAATTTGTACCATCTTATCGATTTCTTATCGAAAGCCATAAACCGGAGTATTGTTATCGAAAAAGTAAAGAGAAACGGAATAAACGAAGCTGTCTGGAAAGCGGAAACTGATCTTCAGTTATATGAAAGGTGGAAGGAAGCAGGTTCCAGCACAGGCCAATTTACAGAATCGTTTACATGCGATTCATTCGATCTTCAGGCGAATCATAGTTTGCTTGGAACCATGGTTGTCGTGGGAGCGAATGAATTAACCAAGCAGGAAAGAATGATTATACGCAGGGTTGTAAGCGTTATCACCACGCACTTATACCATCAGCGATCAATTAACAAGTGGAATTGGAAAATGAAAGCCGATTTATTTGAAGAGATATTACGGGGAAATTATGATGAGCAGGAGTTGAGAAGGAGGATTTCGGATTCAGGCATAGATTTCAGCTCGGCCGTAAAAGTTGTTTGCATAAAGCTGAAGTCCGCGGATGAGCTGGAACATGTCATGAGCTATATCAATTTGAAATTTCCCCTTCTGGAGGCTTTCATAAGTAAAGACAGGATCGTGCTCATCGTATCCAGGGAATGGGAAAATTCCGTTCGGCGCAGCGAAAATCCGGAGATGGAAGAGCATAATTTTGAGACGCGTTTAAAAAATATGCTGCAAAGAAAATTTTCACAAACCAACATTTACGTAGGTTCCGGTCGGGTCGCTAGTTCCATCGTAAGTCTCGGAAAAAGTTATCAGGACGCCTATTTAATTACCGACTTTGTGCAGGTATCGTTTCTTCAAGAAAATGCCGTGGCCAGTTTTGAGCAGTTAGAACATATCATGCTGTTTATTAAAAGTTTAGATCACGATGAATTTATCAGCTTCTGCCATAATGTGTTAGGCAAATTAATAGACAATGATCTCGTTTACCAAAGCGACTTGCTTTTATCTTTAAAGGCGTATCTGGATAACAGCGGCAATTTGGCTAATACCGCACGTGAGCTCCATTTATCCATCACCGGGCTGCGTTATCGGATTCGCCGAATTGAAGAGCTTTGCGGAATCAATTTGAACGACGGAATGAGCCGTCTCAAGTACCACTTGGCCGTGCAAATTTACTTTACGCTGCGATTAATCAATAAAAATCCTTTCACTAAAAGTTAAAGATAGGTTCGGCATTAAAGGGGGTGATTGCCAAACCTTATTGAAGGCGCTTAAAGTCTCTTGGTTCATGTTTTTGGACATGTTTCTCATTAAATCAATGAGGAGGCAGACAAGGTGAAGAACAGCACAGTTGAAAATAAAACGCTGAATTTAATTCAAGAAAAGCTATCCGCCGGCCGATTACCTCAATGGGTTAAGTATGATCCGGAAATTTTTGAGTTGGAGATTGAAAAGATATTTTCGAAGACATGGTGTTTTCTGGCTCATGAATCGGAATTAAAAGAGCACGGAAGTTACGTGACAAGGTATATCGGCAATGATCCGATCTTGGTTACCCGAACCAAGACAGGGGAAATCAAGGCCTTTCTCAACTCCTGCACCCATCGCGGCGCTAAGCTTTGTACGGCTGATTACGGGAACAGCAAAAACCTGACCTGTCCCTACCATGGGTGGACATTTAATCCGGATGGAGAACTGATCGGCGTTACGGCCGGCAACAGAATTTACGGGGAGGAGATGGTGAAGGATGAGTGGGCGCTTCGGCCGGTTCCGAAGCTTGATAGGTATGCGGGACTCATCTTCGGCAACCTCGATTCCAATGCCTCTTCTCTGGATGAATATCTGGGCGAATTAAAATGGTATCTGGACATTTTGGTCAGCCGTACCGATGGAGGCATGGAGGTGTTAGGCGCACCCCAGAGATGGGTGGTGAATACGAACTGGAAAGTCACGGCGGAGAATTTCTGTGCTGATTCCTATCATGCGCTTACTTCCCATCGCTCGACGGTAGAAATGGGGATTAGTCCGGATTTCGTGTCGCAAGCCGGATTTGGCTATCAGCTTTCATTAAACAACGGACACGGGCTCAATTTGGTTCTTACGCCGCCAGGGGTAGAGGGACCTAAATATCAAGGGCTTCCGGAAGAGCTATGGCCGATGTTTGAACGTAATTTGAATCCGAATCAGCTGCAGTTCCTGGAAAACATGCAAGTGCACGTCGGGAATTGCTTCCCGAATCTATCCTGGGTCAGCATCCCGCAAAGTACCGGCGGCGATTCGATCACCACCTTTTTAAATATGAGGGTGTGGCGGCCTATCGGTCCCGACAGCATCGAAATTTGCTCTTGGGTGATGATTGATAAAGAAGCAAATGAGGAATACAAAAAAGAGGCGAGCAGAGCTTATATCATCTCTTTTGGCCCCGGAGGTACGCTGGAGGAAGATGACACCGAGATATGGACCCGGATTACGGAAAGCAGCAAAGCGGTGATGGCACGTAATAAGGATTTAAGTTACGATAATGTGCTCAATTATTTGATGGGGATTGATCGCGTCATGCCGATTGAAAACTTCCCGGGTCCGGGAAAAGCTTATCCGACGTGGCTTCTGGATACAGCAATCCGGAATTTTTGGGAGCAGTGGCTGAAGATGCTGCAAGAAAATTGAGCGAGCATGTATTCATTTATAGAGGGAGGTACCGACGATGAATGCCCAGATTCCAAGTGAGACTGCCGGGTTATTCTTGAGCAGCGATACGCAAAATGAAATCACCCGTTTCCTGTATCATGAAGCATTTTTGCTGGATCGCAGACTATATAAGGAATGGTTGGCTCTACTCACGGATGATATCGTGTACCGTATGCCGCAGCGTTCTACGCGGGAACGAAAAGACGGCTCCAATATGACCGACGATACGGCTTTTTATGAAGAGGATATGAAATCGTTAAGGCTTCGTATCGAAAGGCTCGGGACCAAATCGGCTTGGGTAGAGGATCCTCCTACGCGTAACCGGCATTTTATTTCGAATTTATTCATACAAGCCGGTTCCGAAGACACAGAGGTCCATGTGCGCAGTAATTTTCTGTTACTGCGAAGCAGAAGCGACAGCACGGTGAACTATGAGATGTTTGGCGAAAGATTTGACACGCTGCGCAAAGTCAATCAAGAATGGAAAGTTTGTGCGCGCACGATTTATCCGGATCAGGCGGTTCTGGGCGTCTTGAATTTAACTTTTGTGTAATACCGGTATGCCACGTGAAGAGAACTACTTTTTATGCGGATACCCAGGCGGGTTGAGACGATTCGAAACGAATGAATATGAAAACGTTTACATATTCACAGTGAAGGAAGCAAACAAGGGGAGGAGTGTTCATGCAAAGTCCGTTTGCCTATAGCATTCATATACCACCGGCAATCGCCCCCGATCAGCGTTATCCTGTCATTTTCGCTTTGCACGGCATCGGGTACAGCGAACAAGACATCCTTTCTGTTGTGGCCGATTTAGAAGAAGAATTTATTCTGATTGCTGTGCGCGGGCATCTTTCTTATAACCAAGGCTATGCCTATTATACGCTCAAAGAATATGGAAAACCGGACAGGGATACATTCGATGAAAGCCTAGAAATGCTTCAAGTATTCATGGAGTATGCCACAAACAAATATCCCGTCTCTGCTGATAACCGATATTTGTTGGGCTTTAGTCAGGGAGCCATTCTCAGCATGTCACTAGCCTTATTATTAGGTAACTCGATAAAAGGGATTGTGGCGATGAATGGATATATTCCGGCGTTTGTAAAAGATGAGTTTGAAGTAAAATCCATCGATCGGCTGTCCATCTTTCTGTCGGACGGGGAATTTGACGACATTTTCCCGGTGAGCATAGGTAAAGAAAATTACGTATATTTAAACAGCCGTGCAAAGTCGGTCTGCTACAAGACTTATCCGGCGGGACATGAAATATGTGAAGAAAATGGGCGGGATATCGTGGCATGGTTGCGAAATGATTCGGCATATTTACAGCAGCGGTCAAAATCAATATACGGATAGGGAGATAATGCACATGGCAGAGACCGGTTTAACCGAAAAAATCGGTAATTATGATGTCCACTACCACGAAGCCGGGCACGGCGAGCCGCTTCTTTTCATTCACGGATCAGGACCGGGTGTATCCGCATGGGCAAATTGGCGGCAGGTGTTTCCCGTTTTATCGGATAAATACCGTCTGTATGCACCTGACCTTCTCGGCTTCGGCGAGTCGGAAAAACCGAAATTGATGCCATACGGTGTTGATGTTTGGGTTCAGCAGCTTATAGCATTTATCGAAACAAAAGAGATCGGGCCATTATCGATCATTGGCAATTCGCTTGGTGGTGCAATCGCCCTGCATTTGGCGGTGCAGAGACCTGATTTGGTCAAAAAGCTCGTGTTAATGGGAAGCGCGGGCATTCATTTCCCGTTAACCGAAGGGCTTGATCAGGTCTGGGGCTATGTACCAAGTTTCGATAACATGAAAAAGCTTGTTGAGTTATTTGCCTTCGATCCTCATTTTTCCAATAATGAAGATCTCGTTCAAATGCGCTACCAGGCGACATTAAACAAAGAGAATCAAGCGGCTTTCGCCTCGATGTTTCCGGCTCCGCGGCAGCGTCATGTGGACGCACTTGCCTTAAGTGAGCAGCAATTGAGGAGTATCGACATTCCTGTGCTGCTGCTCCACGGGCGTGAAGACCGGATAATCCCGATCCGGGAAACAAGCTGGAAGTTGTTTCATCTGCTGCCGAAGGCAGAGCTTCATACGTTTTCGAATTGCGGACATTGGACTCAAATCGAAAAGAAAGAGCAGTTCTGCGACGTTGTTCACTATTTTTTAGCAAGCAAATCCTAGATGTTACCCATGTTTTTCATACCATATTCAGGAGGTTATACCCATGGAAAAAGAACCGATTTTTGATGTGGCGCAGCTGGCGCACGTAGAAATTTTCACACCGAAGCCGGATGAAACGCTGTGGTTTTTTAAAGACCTGCTGGGGATGCAGGAGTCCGGCCGACAAGGTCAGTCGGTTTATTTGAGAGCGTATGAAGATTTCTATCATCATACGTTGAAGGTCACCGAGGCGAAGGAACCGGGACTGGGCCATGTCGCTTGGCGGACGACTTCCCCGCAGGCCTTGGATCGGCGTGTAAAAGCGATTAAGGATACGGGACTTGGCACCGGGTGGTTTGAAGGGGAAAACGGCCACGGCGCGGCTTACCAGTTCCGGACGCCGGACGGCCACCGCATGGAGCTGCTTTGGGAAGTGGACTATTATCAGGCGCCGGAGGATCAGCGTACGCCTTTGCTGAACCGTCCGCAGAAGCGTCCGACGACCGGTGTCCCGGTCCGCCGGCTGGACCACGTCAATTTGATGGCAAGCGATTTGAAGCCGAATGTCGATTTCATGATGAACAACCTCGGGTTCAATCTGCGCGAGCATATCAGGCTGAAGAACGGAAACGATGCCGCCGCATGGATGAGCGTCAGCCCGCTTGTGCATGAAATTGCGATGATGGGCGATCCGCTCGGCGGAAAGGCGCGCATGCATCATATTTGCTACTGGTACGGATACCCGCAGCACCTTTCCGACATTTCCGATATTTTGGTGGAGAACAACATTCGAATCGATGCGGGGCCCGGCAAGCATGGCGTGAGCCAAGCGTACTTCCTGTATGTTTTCGAGCCCGGGGGCAACCGCGTAGAGCTGTTCGGGGACGCCGGATATCTTATTTTTGACCCGGCCTGGAAGCCAATCATGTGGCAGGAAGAGGATTTGGAGAAGGGGATTATCTGGTACGGCTCTCAGCTTCCTCAAGAATTTTTCATGTACGGTACGCCTATCATCGATACTATTCAAACAACTGCCAAGACAGGCTGAGGCCATTTATTGATGAGTGTGGATTTATAGGAATACTTCATCATTGTTAGCGGAATTCGTAGGATGAATAAAAAGTCAAAAAGCGGCTCTCAACGTTGATCATAAGTTGAGAGCTGCTTTGCGCTGCTGCAGGTTCTGCTTTACGCCCTTCTCCCCTGGTTCAATAATTTTGTTCTCATAAAAATTAAACAGAATTGTTTGACAATATTTCGCATTTTCGGTAAGATATTGAATATACATCTTGAAAGCGCTATCAATTTATCATTCCATAAGGAAAGAGGGTAACTTGCTATGGCAAATGAGCCTGTTGTTGTTCATGCCCTAATCAATGGCCGGCAGCTAGTAACGGAAAAGCGGTATGGACGCGAGAATCCGGCAAATCCGAGTGAGATCGTCGGCTACGGCCCGGTCAACACACGGGAAGACGCCGTGCTTGCGATAGATGCTGCGGCAGCGGCATTCCCGGCCTGGGCAGCGACGCCTATTGATGAGCGTATCCAGCGGATGCAGCGAGCGATCGAGAAACTGAAAGCTGCCGCACCCGAATTAACGGAGCTGCTCTCCCGTGAGCATGGTAAGCCGCTTTATGATGCGCAGGGCGAGATTGTAGTTTCAACGATGTGGATGGAGTATGCATGCAGCCGTGTTAAGGATGTCATTCAAGATGAAGTACAAGAGCATGATCACGGCAGGACGATTATTTCCCATGATCCGATGGGGGTGGTGACGGCGATTTTTCCCTGGAATTACCCGATCTCGCTTTCTACCATCAAAATTGCTCCGGCCGTACTTACCGGCAACACCATGGTGCTAAAGCCGAGTCCATATGCTCCGCTTGCGGTGAGCAAGGCCATTGAATTAATCGCGGCCGAATTCCCGCCTGGCGTAATCAACATGGTTCATGGCGAGGCGGATGTAGGCGTCGAACTAACTTCCAATCCTAAGATCGCTAAAATCGCCTTCACGGGAGGCACGAATACAGCGAAGCACATCATGAAATCGGCTGCGGATACGATTAAGCATTTGACATTGGAACTGGGAGGCAATGATGCCGCCATCTTCCTTCCTGAATTCGATGTGAACGATGAAAGGGCAATGCGCCGTCTCGTTATCTCTAATTTTCTCAACGGCGGCCAGATTTGCATGATTGCGAAACGCGTGTATGTTCATCGTTCGATTTACGACAAATTTGTTGAGAAGTATATCGAAGCCGCTAATAAATGGATTCGGGTAGGAAGTCCCTTTAATCCGGAGGTTACAATCGGTCCTGTGAACAACGCTGCTCAGCTGAAGTATGTAAAAGAGCTGATCGAGGATGCGAAGAGCCGTGGCGCCAAAGTCATCCCACTAGGACGGGTGCTGGAGCCGGAGTTGTTTGAACAGGGCTATTTCATGCAGCCCACATTGGTGCTGGATGTGGATGATAACGCTCCGATTGTGGCGGAAGAACAGTTCGGCCCGGCGGTGCCCATTATGCCGTACGATGATGAAGAACAGGTTATCTCGCTCGTGAATAACAGTATTTATGGTTTAACCAGTTCCGTTTGGGGAGAGGAAGAGCACGCTGTACGCGTGGCGCGCCGTATTGAAGCCGGTACTACCATGATTAACACGGCGGCCATCATGGGGCTTGATGTACGTTTCCCGTTCGGCGGCGTGAAACAATCCGGGGTAGGCCGGGAATATGGAATCGATGGGCTTCTCGCTTATGTGGAAAAGCATGTCATCAACGTACCGACATTTCTCGATCTGCCGTATATTCCGGAGTGAACGCGGCTGCGCAAATATTTCCGTGGGACTACCGAACAACCATTGGTTTGAAAATTACATAGCCGGTTTGCGTGCATGAAATCGCTAACTTGGCACCCATAGGAAATATAGAACAGTCTAAAACGATTCATCGTTTTAGACTGTTTTGCATGTACTGAGGATAGAGCGGATTAATTTAATTTCCCTGTGCTGTGAAGGTTACTTTAAACATTCATGTTGACACATGATGAAAAACAAATTAAACTAAACTTGTATACATAATTGTAAAACAATCTTGCATTCATTTTTGGGAGGAGAAATCTG
>NZ_BIMH01000079.1 GCF_004000985.1 Paenibacillus validus NBRC 15382
GCTGATGAACTGATCCCCTTGAACGTTCAATTGGTTCTCCTGGCTGCCGTCCCATAATGCAATGTGCGCGTCGATGATGAAAATTTCTTCTCCGTTCGGTAAGCGATACATAGCCATTCCTCCTTGAAAGGTGTTAGCAAAAGGAAACGCTTACAACAGAACAAAGGCGGAAGTTCTCTTTCGTCCCTTCCACCCTGAAACGCATGAATCGCATGATGTTCGTTCCCAATGCTTACTTACAAGTATAGTTATGGCCATAACCGAATGAAATGTGCATTTATCTAAAAAACAATGCCGAACATTGGATAATTTCTGTAGAAAGAACCATCAGGAAACGCTTGAATTGTCCACCGCTTCGAGCAGCAGGTCGGCCAGATGCACGGCTCTCATTCTCTCCTCCGCTCCCTCGCGAATAATGCCGAGTTTCATCTGCAACAGACAGCCCGGGTTGGCCGTTACGATCGTTTGCGCACGTGCTTTGTTGACCTTTTCCATCTTATAGTCCAGGATTTGCATCGACATTTCTTTCTCCGTTATGTTATAGACCCCGGCCGATCCGCAGCAATGATCCGCCTCTTCCATCTCCTGATAGTGAACGCCTTTAATGGAAGCCAGTAATGTCCGTGGCGCACTGGCTGTGCCCATGACATTCCGCAGATGGCAGGAGTCCTGATACGTAATGACTTGCTCCGGCAGCGAAAGTCCTCTTTCGGCAAATTGAAGCTCAACAAGAATCTCGGAAAAATCCCTCACTTTGCGGGCAAATGCTTCGGCTCGATCTCTCCACTGCTCTTCATCCTTCAACAAGTGGTCATATTCAACCAATAAGGCGCCGCACCCGCCCGCATTCAACACGATATAATCGACATCCAGCGATTCGAAGGCCACGATGTTGGCCTTGGCTAACTGCTTGGCCATATCTTTCTCTCCGCCGTGTGCGTGCAAGGCGCCGCAGCAGCCTTGGCCGGGAGGAATCACGATATCGCAGCCTGCCTTCTGAAGCAGCTTCATCGTGGCATCGTTCGTCTCCATAAACATCGTATCCATCAGACAACCGGAGAAGAAAGCGACCTTCTTCCTTGCTTGTCCTTCGGCAGGGATATGGGTAGGACGGTTGCTCAACGCGCTGACGCTGGCAATCGGCGGTAGCGTTCGTTCAAGCTCCGCGATATTCCCAGGCATTATTCGTAACAATTTGCTTTTTTGAACGACGCGCTGCAGGCCGCTCTTTTGATAAAACCTAAGAAAATAATGCAGGCGTTTGAGCCGGTCTTTGCGCGGGAACAATTGTTTAAACACAAGCCCCCGTATCACCTTCACGTGCATGCTATGCTTTTTCTTTTGTTGAATCACGTCCCGGGCTTCCTCAAGCAGATGACCGTATTTCACGCCGGACGGACAAACCGGCTCGCAAGCCCGGCAGCCGAGGCAGAGGTTCAGCTGCTTCTCCACATCATCGTCCGGTTCAATGACCCCGTCGACAACCCCCTTCATTAGCGCGATCCGGCCGCGCGGAGACGCCGCTTCATATTGATCGGTTTGGCCATAGGTCGGACACGTCGGCAGACAGAAGCCGCATCTCATACAATTCATTAGCTCGTCGTAATCCAGCCGTTCTTTAAAGCCCTGTCGAATCTCACTCTGCACCTGCTGATTCATCCGTTAATCACCACTCTTTTGCGGGCATCTCTTGCGAACATTTTTCCGGGATTCATGATTCCGTTCGGATCAAAAGCTTGTTTGATCGCCTTCATCGCTGCTACGCCTTCCTCTCCAACCTTTAACGATAAATAAGGCAGCTTCATCTCGCCAACCCCGTGCTCTCCGGTAATGGTACCCCCCAGCTCGATCGCTTTCCGGAAAATTTCATCGAACGCTTGTTCGACCAGGTGCATCTCTTCCTTGTTTCTTCCATCCGTCAGGCAGGTGGGGTGCAAGTTTCCGTCACCGGCATGACCGAATGTACAGATCGTTACCTGATACTTTTCTGCAATCTGATTAATGGCACGCACCATTTCGCTAATTTTCGATCGAGGGACCGTCGCATCCTCCAGAATCGTCGTAGGCCTCAGCCGCGCAAGCGCGGATAACGCCGCCCGCCTTGCCGTACTTAATGCCTCGGCTTCCGTCTTCGACTGGGCGATCTTCACGGATCTCGCATGTCCGTCCTTGCAAATTTGAGCGATTCGTTCCATGTCCCTTTCCACGACTTCAGGCGGTCCGTCCTGCTCAATGAGCAGCACCGCATTCACATCGGTCGGTAAACCGACCTTGGCGAAATCCTCGACGACTTTACACGTAGGCTGATCAAGAAATTCGAGCGTGGCCGGGATAATCCGGTTTGAAATAATCGCCGACACCGTACTGGCCGCTGCGTCGAGATCTTCAAAAAGCGCAAGCATCGTTTTTTTCGTTTCCGGAATGGGAATGAGCTTTAGCGTCGCTTCCGTTACGACGCCTAGCGTCCCCTCGGAGCCGACAAACAGCTTCGTTAGATCATATCCTGCCACATCCTTGGGCGATTTCCCGCCCGTTCGCATACAATCTCCGTTCGGCAGAACGATTTCCAGCCCAAGGACATAGTCCTTCGTGACGCCGTATTTTAAACCTCGAAGCCCTCCCGAGCATTCATTAATGTTGCCGCCGATGGTTGAGATTTTCATCGAGCTTGGGTCCGGGGGATAAAATAAGCCCCTTGCCTCCACGGCTTCGATTAATTTCTTCGTAATGACGCCCGGTTGAACCGTAACGGTCAAATTCTCTTCGTCAATCTCCAAAATTCGATTCATATGATTGAACACAAGGACAATGCCGCCTTGGGTTGGACATGTACCGGCACTTAAATTGGTGCCGGAGCCTCTTGGAACAATCGGAATTGTATGCTGATTGCATATTTTTAATACCGCCTGGATTTGTTCCCTGTTCTTAGGCATGATGACGGCGTCAGGGAGCGCCTGGTAGTTCGGCGTCGCATCATACGAATAAGATAGTTTCGCTTCATTCGAGTCATGATACTGGGCGCTTCCGACAATTTCTATAAGCTGACTTCTGATCGCTTCCGTAATCACGAGAAGTCCCCCTTTCGTTATCACCATTATAGAAATTGCCCGTTGAAATAACTATGTGCGAACATACAAAGATTTTCAATTCGGATCCTGATTTATTGAATGATTATCCAATTTTAATAAAGAAAGTGCGATTAAAAATAACGTAATGCCTTCCGGACATTTGGGATTAATGCCCGTAAGCTCTTTGATCTGGTTTAGGCGGTAGTGAAGCGTATTGATGTGAATATGAAGCGCATCGGCGCTATCTTTAATGGACAATTGATGCTTATAATAAATATGGATCGTCTCAAGAAGCTCTTGATCCGATTGAATTTCCGATAAAATCCGGTCGATAAACTCTTGCCTCGTTTTTGCGCTGATCTCCTCTAACACGATATCGAGCAATAAATTTTCATAATAAACGATTTCAAGATGCTTTTGAGCCACCTTCAACGCTTTCTTCGCTTCGTTGTACGTATGATTCATTTTGAAAGGCTCGAAGGTCTTGCCCACGCCGACGGCTAAATTAATGCCGTAATGCTTTTTAAAATATTGATGCCATTTTGCCAATTCCCGGGAAAGCTTTGTTGGCGAATTATTATTTTTGGCATTTTTGATCAGAATGAATTGGCCGTTGCCCCAGCGAATGAAAAAATCGGTCGGATCGCGTTCAAAACTTCTTTGAAAAAAGTCGGTCATCAGCGGCTGCGCTTCTCGCAGCACCTCGTCGCGGTGATGGACATCCACTTGGAAAAGAACGCAAATATACGGAATCTCAACGGAAACCCCCAGGATTTGGCCTCGGTCGATAAACTCCTGATCCACGTCCTGGATATGAATCCACTCGTAAAAAAAGGCTTCAAGCCCCCTTGTTTCCCACTCCTCCTTCTCTTTCTGCTGGGCCTCTCTAATAATGAGCTCGGTCATTCTCCGAAGCAGCTCCGCGTAAGGCTCAACAACAGAAGGAGTACCTGTGATGCCAATGACGCCTATCACCTTTTTGTTGTAATAAATCGGCAAATTGATTCCCGGCTTCACCCCTTTTAACCGCTTCGCATCCTCATCGGAAATGTACAGCTTATGACCCGACTTCATGACAATCGTCGCACCTTCATGAAAAGAGCCAATTCGGTTTTTGTCCGTTGATGCGATAATGATCCCCTGACCGCCTACAACAATCAGCTGCTCGGTCATGACCGATTCCACTTCATGGATAATCTTCTTGGCTAATTCCGGTAATAATTGCAGACGAATCACCCAACCTTCTCAAAAGTGATAAATGGGAAAAACCAGCGCACTCCGGTGTCAAGCCAGAGTGCACTGGTTCCAGGTCAACAATCACGTGTAACCAGCTGCTCGAACAACGATTACACCGTTACTTTCTCGTTCACATTCAACAGATTGAGGAATTCTCTCATAAATCCCGGCAGATCCGGCCATGCATGACCCGTTACCAGGTTGCCGTCAACGACAAGCATCTGCTCGACATAATGGGCTCCCGCCGCTTCCACTTCCGGACGGCAGCAAGTATAAGCGGTCATCGAGCGGCCTTGAATATGCTCGCGCACGGTCGTCAACACCAGTTGACCGTGGCAAATGACGCCCATCGGCTTGTTCTCCTGCAGGAAATGGGCCGTAATTTCTTGTACTTTTTTGTTCATGCGGATGTATTCCGGCGCGCGTCCGCCCGGGATAATCAGCGCATCGAAATCGGCTGCGTTAATGTCGTCGACGGAAGCATGCGAATCGATTTTATAGGCGACCAATTCCGTGAAGGTTTCCATTTGCGGAAGGAAATCGTGACAAACCGTTTGAAGCTTCTTTTTCGTAGGCGAAGCAATCGTCACGTCGATTTGCTCCTCCAACAAGCGATAGTAGGGATAGAAAACTTCCAGGCAATCTACGGCATCACCAGTTAGAATAAGCACCTTTTTACTCATCTTCATCACCGATCCTTTTGAATGTGTTTTGTTTATGATGATCAAGAATGTATGAACATTCCCGATAGCATATGGAACTGCACTGCTTATGACATCTCCGTGCCTGTGGCTTCCAAATCGTAACGGGCCTCTAGCAGACCGCGGCAATAGTGGCCGTTAAATTCCATGCTTAATCTTGTCCTTTTGGCGCCCAATAAGTAATCCGAGAATCCTTCCAGCGTCAAAGCATCCCCTTCCGGAGTTGTAAACGCCTGAACGCCGGAATGGTGGAGCTGCGCTTTCTTCTCCAAATATCCCTCTCGCATGCCGCTTCCCTCTTCCGAGAGCGGGAGCTCATGCAGCTGCTCCAAAGTCATCGCAAGGATCGCTTCATTCGACCAGCCTGCAGCCAATAAATGCTTGATCAGCTTTTCCTCCCGGGCATAGAACGCTTTGATTTGGAATGTCCTCCGAAGCTCGTCAAGATCTCCATCGGACGCCCCGAACTGACTCGTGGATTCGCTGAAGCGCTTCCCCTTCGAAACCCCTTGATTGATTTCGTCGGAAGCACAGTGGTCGATCAAATTTACTTTGACCTCCCGGACCCATTCCAATCGGGAGACACAGGTCCGGATATCTTCCGCCATGATGAAAGCGAAGTTGGGGGAGCACCAATAGGTCGGCAAACGGAATACGACTTCCACTTGATCGTCATGGATCTTCGTATGATCGATAAACCCCAATTCGGTTAAGGGCTGATCAAGCTCCGGATCATATACCTTATCGAGCTGCTTGTATACCTGCTGTTCCTTGGTCATCAACATAGCATGCACCTCCTGTGAGTGAGCTGTTGTAAAGAAGCTTACGCGATTTTATTAGCGCTCGCGATCGTCTTCGCCAGTTCGCAATGGCACAGTTTCTCCTTCTGGCTCTCGATGTCGATGTTGTACAATCTGGCCGCATTTTCCCCGAGGATTTTCTTCTTCACCTTCAGATCGAGCGTCGCACCGGTTTCTTTCTGAATATCTTCCGGCAGCTCCATGGCGATGAACTTCTCGATCAGCCAGCCCGGCTCCCATATCGCATAGTCGCTTCCGAACAGAATCCGGTCTTCGCCGATCCAGTACAGCAGCTCGCTGATGATTTCCGCGAAATAGCGGGGACGCGTATGGATGAACGGGAGCGCAACCGCCAAGGCCCCGTACACGTTCTTCTCTTGCGTCGCGATCCAGCAGAAATCCTCCAACCGGGGAAGTCCGACGTGCTCCACGATAAAGTTCAAATCCTGGAAGGCGCTTGCAACATCGTCGATATCGGCGACGTCGAACGCATCCCGGTTCAGCGGGGTGATCGTCGGCCCCTTATGCACGTGGATGTTCTTGATCCCAAGCTGGACGCACTTCTCGAGGTAGCGATAAGACCAGTCGTCGGATAATTTATACCCTTTCGAATCCTTGTACCAGTCCGCCGTATACAGCTTGATGCCGGACCACTTGTATTTCTCGTAATCCTTCTCGAGCTGCTCCAGGCCGCGCTCTCCATGGCGCGGATCGAACGTTCCGTTACAGATGAACCGCCCCGGATATTGCTGCGCAAGCGCCTCGTTGGCATCGAAGTCGCCGAAGCCGTTCTTGTAGAACTCTTTCAAATACACCGGCTGGAAGATCGCCATGTCGCTGTACCCTTTGACAAACACATCTTCGATCAACGTGCCTGCCTCATATTTCAGAAATTTGTCCTTCGGCCAAAGATGCTCTTTCGGGCTCAGGTTTTTGTGATAATCGTAAAAACAACTGATGAACTGATCCCCTTGAACGTTCAATTGGTTCTCTTGACTGCCATCCCATAATGCAATGTGCGCGTCGATGATGAAAATTTCTTCTCCGTTCGGTAAGCGATACATGGCCATTCCTCCTTGAGATTCGTTGTTCAAAAAGAGTGAAATCGACAAAGGGAAACGCTTACAGCCTGACTGTGATTTGAAGTATACAGCCTCAATACGAAGAAAGAAATATATTTTCATATAACAAATTTACCATAACAGGCTATATTTTTTGTATGTTCATACAAATGAAGGAAAAACCAAGCCCGTCTATTGGCCGCCGAAACCTATATAAAATCCGATTTTGCCTAATTGCGCCGCGCGCTCCATCCGCTCGAACGCCTGCGCATATTGCTCTAACGGTACGACCCGATCCAGCACGGGTTTGATTTGATGGGATTCAATAAACTTGATCATATCCCGGTACTCTTCTCCGCTTCCCAGCGTCGTCCCCAGCAAATTATGATGTCCATAGAAGAAGTCGCGCAAGTTGAGTTGGACGACATCTCCCGCAGAAGCTCCGAACGTCACTATGGTGCCTCCCAGGCGCAGCCGTTCAAGCGACTTGTGAAACGTCGCCGCGCCGACGCTTTCAATGACGACATCCACCTTCGCTCCGTCAAGCGCCGCGCCCCAATCTTCATGGCTGTCGATCGCCCGGTCGGCGCCGTATTCCAGGGCTTTCCTGCATTTCTCCTGCGAGCGGGAGGTTACATACACGGTAGCGCCCGCCGCTTTAGCAAATTGAAGTAGAAACGTGGCGGCCCCGCCGCCGATACCCGGGATCAGCACCTTCATGCCGGGCTGGATACGGGCTCTCGTAAACAATGCGCGATACGCTGTGAGCGCAGCCAATGACAGCACGCCGGCTTCTTCCCATGTTAAAAATCGAGGTTTAGGGGCGACATTGTCGCCGGGCACGATGACCTTCTCCGCAAAGGTGCCGTGCGTCGGCAAGCCGAGAATTTCAAAGCCCTCGGGAGGCGCATCGCTGTTTACCTTCCATCCGAGACCCGGGTTAATCATCACCTCGTCACCGGCTTGGACATGCGTCACGCCTTCTCCGACGGCATCGATAATACCGGCGCCGTCTGAACCGATAATGAGCGGCGGATCTGTCGGCTTATGACGTTCCAGGACAAAAAGATCCCGATGGTTCAGCCCCGCCGTTCTTATTGTGACCCTTACTTCTCCCGCCTTGGGCTGCAGCTCTTCCATCTCCCGAATGGATAAACCTTCCAACCCGTTCTTCCCTTCATGAACTAGCGCTTTCATCCAATCACTCCTTTTTTGAGTCTTATGTTTACAAAAAATGTATGGAAAATCAAGTGGGCTCGGCAAATATTTGTTTCGTGAACGCGATCCATTCTCTTGCGGCCAACGATTGATACCCTTCCCGTCTCCAGGCCATCACGGGCTGCCACGGAATTTCCGGACTGACCAGGGAAATCGCTTTCACTTTATTCGGATCTAATAATCGGCAAATGGTGCCCGGTAGAAACGCGATGCCGAGGTCGGCTCTTACCATCTCCCTGATTAAATCCCACTGGGAGCTTTCGGATACGATGCGGGGAACGAAGCCCGCCGAACGGCATGCGTTCTTGATCCGGTCATGCATGGCGAAATGGCTGTTAAAAAATATAAACCGCTCCAGTTCCAGTTCGGCCAGCTCGATTCGCTCCCGGTCCGCTAACCGGTGTGCGGGATGCATCACGACCTTTAACTGATCCCTCACGATCGGAAATGAATCGAATACCGCCTGATCGACCGGCCATAACAATATGCCTACGTCCAGCAAGCCTTCTTCGATGCTTCTCTCGATCTTGCTCGCGCCGTCCTCGACCATCTTCATCGTGATCCCCGGGTAACGATCCTGAAATTTTTTAATCACGTCCGGGAAGAAACTCGATCCGGCCATGGGCGGTAAGCCGATTCGAATGCTGCCCTTGTTCAAGAAGGTCAGGTCATTGATTTCCGTTTTTAAACTTTCGAACATTTGCAGAATCGGACCGGAATGCTGCAAGATCGCTTCGCCCACATCCGTCAATTGGATCTGTCTTCCGCTCCGGACAAAGATGTCCGCATTCAATTCTTTCTCTAAATTTTGGATCATTTTGCTTATGGTCGGTTGCGTAACATTCAGATTTTCTGCGGCTCTGGTAAAGTTGTTGCACCGCACGATTTCTGCGATGTATTGCAAGTGACGCAACTCCATCGGCATCCCCCTTTTCCAACCATAAATAAATGGAATGAATTTGATTCTATATATTCATTTTACATATGGAACTCCTTTTTGTATACTCGCTGTAATCAGTGGTGGAAGGGGTGCGATCCATGAAGTCATGGTTGATCACAGGCGTGCAGGTGTTGTTTTTTGTTGTAATTGCCCAAATAGCGGACGTCATCGTCCAATGGCTTGGCTTCCCGGTGCCGGGCAGTATCGTGGGGATTGGAATGTTGTTCGCGCTTCTGAAGTGTAAGATCATTCGCCTGGAGTGGATCGAATTGGGCTCCCAATGGCTGCTTGCCGAAATGTTACTGTTTTTTATTCCCGCCTTCGTAGGCATCATCGATTACAAAAGCTTGCTGGCGGATCACGGTATCGCCATCGT
This sequence comes from Paenibacillus validus NBRC 15382, assembly GCF_004000985.1. GTDB lineage: Bacteria > Bacillota > Bacilli > Paenibacillales > NBRC-103111 > Paenibacillus_G > Paenibacillus_G validus. The sequence goes on from NZ_BIMH01000079.1 coordinate 9,401, forward strand.
CGTCATCATCGCCATTAGCCTGCTTGCCGTCATGATTTGCAGCGGTTTCATCGGCCAGCAGCTGTCCGCCCGGAAAGAAAGACAGGTCGAGTGATGGAAGCGATCTTATGGCTGGGTTGTACTGTTGCGATTTATTGGGTGTCCAGACGAATTTATGGCCTGTATCCTAAGCTGTATTTAACTCCGCTGCTCGTTACGCCGGTTGCCGTCATTGCGCTCGTCGAAATCGCCGGCGTGTCTTTCGAAAGCTACAACAAAGGAGGCGAATGGCTCACCGGCATGATGGAACCCGCTACCATCGCGCTCTCCGTCCTCTTATACAAGCATCTCGACGTGCTTCGAAACCATGCTTATGTCATCGCCGCAAGCGTAAGCTGCGGTTCCCTCGCCGCCATCGTCACATCGGCCGGTCTCGCCCACCTGTTCGGCTTACGTGCGGAGCTCGTCTCCAGCCTCGCCCCGCGTTCCGCAACGACACCCGTCGCCCTTGCCGTCTCCCACATGACCGGCGGCATTACGTCCGTCACCGCGCTTGCTACGTTGATTACCGGATTGCTCGGCATCCTCGTCGGTCCGCTGATCATCAAGTGGTTCCACTTTCAAAGTCCCGTCTCGCGCGGCGTCCTCCTGGGAACCAGCGCTCACTCGGCCGGCATACGCCAAGCGTTGGAATATAGTCCCGTCTCCGGCTCCATTGCGATGGTTTCGATGATGCTGGCCTCGTTCATCACGCTGTGCGGCACGCCATGGATCGTTTGGTTGTTCCGGTAATATCGTTCGTCTTTGTTCTACTCATATCTGAGATTTGATCATTGACGCTGCCACAAAATCTGTGTATTGTTAAATTCATGAATATCCAACGTTGGGTATATGGTTTATATGGGAGGTAATGTCATGACTCGGTTAGTACTGCTCGGTTTATTGTTGAACAAATCGATGCACGGCTATGAGATGCAGAGCATGATTGAACAAAGCAAGATGGATCAATGGGCGAACATTCTCTCAGGCTCGATCTATTATGCGCTGAACAAGATGGAGGAGGAAGGCCTCATTGCAGCTGAGGCAGAAGAGCGTACAGGTGCT
>NZ_BIMH01000080.1 GCF_004000985.1 Paenibacillus validus NBRC 15382
CATTATGCGGCATACGCTTTTTATTTTTTTGATTTTAGGACGACATTCGGCTACTGAATTAAAAAGATAAGTTTGTGTCGTCCGACGGGGCGGGTGTTGGTGTGGGTAATTGACGGAATGAAAAAATTCAATAAGCAACAAGAGTCATACTAACTTTATTCCATGACATATTCACAAAACCCGTATTTTGTACATATGTATATAAATCGATAAAACCCCTTTTATGTTAACCTGTCGGACGACATGTCGGATGACAAGAACTTGTACCCATTCCCGACATAAATGTTTAGATGCAGTCTAAATAGAATTGAGCTAGTGTATCCGGGATTAAATGGCCTGCTGAATATGTTGTAATATGTATATGTATTTTCTTTTTACGACTCAATTAACGCACGCCACAGTTTTGATTTATCTATGCGTCGATAGCTAATCTTACGGCTCCAAACGATCTGTCGAGACCTTAATTCAGGCCTCTAAATCTAATGCCGACTCATATTCCTTGTTTTCAAGCGATTTTAAAAAAGTATCAATTAGCTCCTTGTCTGATAATCTTTGTAACACTTAAATAACACCTTGCTTTTCATGGTATTTTTAATATTTTTATACAAATAAATGTTTTATAAGTGTTAGAGTTTTCTATGGTAGGTACTAAATTTTATTACGGAAACTAGAAAAACAACCAGCAAAGGTGGTTGTTTTTCTAGTCAACCTTTAATTAACCGCTTTTCGTTATTTCTTTTGACCAGTACTTGCAGGACCAGTCGCTTACCGTCCCCCTTCCATCTGCTGGCCAGGACGTAACCCCGTATCCTTTTTCTCTTAGCTGAGCGGCAAGCTCCATTTCCAAGGAGTCAACGATAACTTGCACTACCAGATACCCCAGTGTCAAATATTCTTCGATTCGACTGCCCATATAAACCCCAATCCCGAAACCGATACAATATGCGGCCATATTATATGGATTATTCACGTTTTGCAGCATCAAGTTAAGACCCATCAAGTAAATAAACACTTCGAGCATGGCCAGGAAGGACGCCAATCCCCTTTTTCCTTTGATGACAAGAATAAGGCGCAGCGTGAAGATCGATACATATACAACGTTTATACCGATGATTGAACCGATTAGAGGAAGAGAAATCATAATCCCTTTCGGGTGGCGATGAATTCCGGTCTGGCCCTTTGTCCCGAAAATGGCTCTCCCACTTTGTTGTCAACGCTGTTGTATACAATGAAAACGTTACTGCGAGTCATCGGCGTAATGTTGCTGTTAGAGCCATGCATAATATTACAGTCAAACAACACAATCGATCCCGCTTTTCCAACCGGCGTATCGATCCCGCCTTGTTTGGCTAGGTCAGTTAGACTTCCATGGTCTGGCCCCCCGTACTGCTGCTTTCTAACGATTGCTTGAAATGGTTTTCCGGGGTCTCTCCTACACACGCAACAAAGTGTTTATGGGAACCCGGAATGACCATAAGCGGACCAGTGAAATGAAAGTTATCCTCCAAGGCAATGGAACAGCCGAGTGCTCTCATTCTCGGCATGCCGTCTTCGACATGCCAGGTTTCAAAGTCAGAGTGCCAATAAAATTCTTTACCGGTAAAGCCCGGTTTAAAATTAATTCTGGACTGATGGATGTATGGCTGGCTGCCTAAGATATACTCAACAATAGCAAGCAACCTCGGATGCCGTGACAACTCTTTAAAGACAGCGTTAATGTGATGAATCGCAAACACCGATCGGACTTCGTCGCTCTCAGGTTCGCGAATAATTACATCCGTTATATTTGTTCGGGCGGAAATAGACACGTTTGCGGTATTTGCCACCATATTCGGCGTTGCTGCCTCATTAGGTTTAGGAGCCGCGCAAATTAACGGCGGTATCAGCTATTTAACCGGTATTCCTAATAATTTTTCCGTGCAGCTAATCATTATCGCGATAGTCACCGTTCTATTCATTCTATCGGCCGGCACCGGTTTAGATCGCGGCATTAAATATTTAAGCAATGCCAATTTGTTTTTGGCGGTTATTTTGTTCATCAGTTTTTTATTTCTTGGTCCTACCGTATTCCTGTTGGATTTGTTCACTACGACGTTCGGGGGATATGTTCAGAATTTATTGTCTATGGGATTGCGTCTCGCTCCTTTTAATGAACGCAATGCCGAATGGCTCAGATCATGGACCATTTTCTATTGGGCCTGGTGGATTGCATGGGCCCCCTTCGTAGGCACCTTTATTGCGCGGGTGTCCAAAGGGAGAAATGTTAGGGAATTTGTGATCGCGGCTTTAATTATTCCCTCGATTGTGTGTTCTGTTTGGTTTGGAGTGTTCGGGGGAACCGGGATTTATATGAAGCACGTATTAGGCTTGAATGTTTCAGGTCAAACTCTTGAGACAGCATTGTTTTACATCTATGACCACCTTCCGATGTCGATGTTATTGGTCATCTTGACATTATTTTTAGTTAGCACGTTCTTTATCACCTCGGCCGATTCCGCCACCTTAGTACTAGGCATGCAGACGACCTATGGCAGCTTAAATCCTCCGACTATCGTTAAAGTAATATGGGGCCTTGTTTTGTCGGCCTCAGCGGTTATTCTGATGTCTTCCGGTGGATTACCGGCATTTCAGACAGCCATCATAGTTAGCGCCTTACCCTTAGCGATTATTCTCTGCTTATGGCAGTATCCGTGCTAATATCTTTCCATTCTGAAATGGCTCCAAAAACTGGCCGGCCTGTGAAAAACGAAACCTCCTTGCATAATGAAACGGATGCTTCGCTGCCTAACAAACAAAAGGCTCGTACTTAGGTATTAACCAATTTTAGTGGAAGAACAATCCCCCTCCAGTCAACAACGTAAGTCCGTCTTAACGGATACTTTTTTCGCTGTCGTCATGAGGGGAACATATCGCAATGCCATTAACCTGTTCCTTGTGAGACGAGACTTGAAATACCAAAGTTATCACGCATGAGCGCCCCCGTATGTAAACAAACATGTTTCCTCGCCTTCATCGATTGTGTTTCCGGAACTTTGCATGTCTTTAAGAGCCTTATCTGCACCGCATGCACCAGTATAACAGTTTCGTGTTCCACGCGCTTAGATCACCGGATACCTCCAATACATCAGATAAGCTCGTTGCATACAGTTACCGTAGTTGCTCTGGCGGGCGAGGGTCATGCCCTCCTTTTATCACTTCAGTAAACAGATTGTTATAAGATGTCACCTGATCTTTCTCCGTAGCACTATTACTATGCGGCCATTTCGTTTCGATAAGGCTGATAAGTTTCTGAATATCTTCTTTGCTCGCTGGCTGTTTTTCTGCCTTCAATTGACACCCAATTTGTCCACTAACCTCTAACGTCGCCCACTCTACATCGCTAATATTGGCTATACCGGCTTGTCTAAGCCTTTGCTCTAGTTTATCAACCGATAATTTAACTTTCTTCATATTTTCCGGTATTAACTGCCCATTACGAATTACTATTACGGGTTTACCGGTGATTAGTGTTTCAAGTCCCTCAACTTTCAGTTGAATAAATTCTGTCAACATCAATAGTAAAATACGCATAAGCCATTGAAGGAAACACAGACTGGGCTGCTTAACGAACTGTGTGTCCGTTAGTTAAACGTCTACAACTATATTTTAGTCTAATAGTTTTTTTCTCAAAATTAGATCAATATTGGAAATTCGTAACCATTGTGATAACAGTTATCCGCAAAAGGAATTTAATTGGTCGCTTCAAATGCTTGTTGGAACCTCATGAAGGAGTGAGTGTTTGTTCCTAAAGAGGCATCGATGTGGTAAATAAGAACATGAATGTCTCATAAAAAGCAAAAAAAGCAGTCTCTATGTGAGACTGCTTTTCCCCTTATTTGCTCTCCTTCTTTTTTAAGTCCTTCGCCAAATCATCCTGCACGCTTCGCTCCCACATCGGTACGCCCGAGCGGTACGCCGCTCGTCCATTCAAATGACCGGCCACAGGTGCTGTTATAAATACAAAGACGATGCCAAGCAGCAACTTGGCGCTTACATGCTCCAAAAAAAACGCAAAATAAAGAAAAGCGCCGACTAAGATGAAAAGCACGCCTAACGTTGCGCTTTTGGTTGCAGCATGCGAACGCAGATAAACATCTGGCAGCCTGATCAGACCGAATGCGCTTAGTGCGCTTATCAAAGCGCCTGATAATACTAGCAATCCAATCAGAATTTCACCGATCTGAATCATCATCTCCGCTTTCAATGACAACACCTCTTTCTATATATCGCGCAAAGGCGGTAGTTCCTATAAAGGTCAAGATGCCTATGACCAAAATGATGTCAAAGTATGCATAGGTTTTTAGCAGCATGCAAATGACCGCGATCATGGAAAGCAGCAGAACCCCGATCGTGTCCAGCGCGGCGATACGGTCCGAGATCGATGGCCCTTTCAGCAGCCGATACATACAGCAAACGATCGCAAGTGACAAAATGGCTAACGATAATAGCAGCAAACTAGACATCACGAGCGCGTCACCTCCATAATCGCCCTTTCAAACGTACCTTTGATCTGCTTAGACAGCTCATTCACATCCTCGATATCCATGGCATGAATATACAGTGTCTGGCCGTCCCGCGCCACATCCAACGTCAATGTGCCGGGGGTCAAACATATGAGGCAGGATAGAACGGTAATTTCCCAATCCGATTTAAGTTCCGTTTCTAGCGCGAATATGCCTGGTCGAACGGCAAGTCGGGGCCGGATAATTTGCATTATGACCAAGAAACTGGAAATAATTAGCTCTTTAGTAAAGAGGACAAGCAGCTTAACAACCGCCCATAATCGTCTCATATAAAAGTCATGCGGCCAGAAGCGGCTAAGCAGTCCAATGCAAATGATCCCGAGCAAGTACCCGACCGTAAACCGTGGAGCCGAGAAGTCATTGTATAAGAACATCCAGACGAAGGCAATCGCCAGGTTTAACAATATTTGTAAGGCCATCTCTTCTACTCCTTCAGTACCGCATTAATGTAAATTTCCGGATTCATCAGTGTGTTTCCAGCCTCCGATACGACCCGATATACCCACTCCGAGCCAAGTCCCATCAAGATCATAATAATAAACAGACCCCCAGCCGATAAAAGCATCCCTTTAGAGAGAACCGTCTGAGGATTCGACGACAGTTTCTCTTCTCCCCAAAAGGCGCTTATAAATAATCGGACTAATGAATAAAGCACGATAAAACTGGATGCAACAGCGATACCAGTCAGCCAGAAATAATGCTCCTGTAAGCCTCCCTGAATGATGAGCAGCTTACCCGCAAAGCCGCTAAGCGGTGGAATACCCGCAATCGCTAGAGCGGTGATGAAGAGCATCCAGCCCATTACCGGATGCCGCTTAATCATGCCGCCCATTTCCTTGAGCTGGCTCGTGCCAGTTACATGTACGATTAGGCCTCCCAAAATAAAAAGCATCGCCTTCGCTACCATGTCATGCAATAAATAAAAGACGACTCCGTCCATCGCAGTCTTAGCGGTCACTGACAGCCCAAAAGCAATGAACCCTACTGTAATGACAACATTATAGTTTATTATCCGTTGCACGTCCGAGTAGGCTATGGCCCCGAATGCACCAAGGATTATTGTAGCGGCGGCCATCCAAGCAATCCAGCTATGAGTAATAACCGGGTCGTGGTAGAACACGAGTGTAAAGGTCCGAATCAACGCATATAAGCCTACCTTCGTCAATAGAGCGCCGAATAATGCCGACACAGCTGCCGGCGGAACGCTGTAGGATCCGGGAAGCCAAAAGAAGAGAAACAAGCCCGCCTTTAGCGAGAAAACAATCATGAACAAAATGGCGATGACGTTTAATACGCCTTCTTGGCCTGCCTCTGCTACCCGCAGGGACAGGTCCGCCATATTCAGCGTACCTACAACGCCATATAAATAAGCTACAGCCGCTACGAATAACGTGGACGATAAAATATTGATTAAAATATATTTTAGCGTTTCGCGCAGCTGCCTTTTCGTTCCGCCAAGTACAATCAGCGCATAAGAAGATATCAGCATCACCTCGAAACAGACAAACAAGTTAAACAGATCTCCAGTCAAGAACGAGCCGTTAACCCCTACAAGCAGAAATTGAAAGAAAGTGTAATAATAATAACGTTCCCGCTGCTCCCCGACCGTACCGAAGGAGTAGAACAAACAAAAGGCTCCAACAATCGTTGTTACAAGAACAAGGAGCGCAGCCAGCATATCAGCTACAAATATGATTCCATGTGGCGGGAGCCATCCTCCCATATGCAGTGTTTGAATGCCTTCCGTTCTTACTTGATACACTATCATCCCTGCGGAGGCTGCTGTGCCCAATAAACTAAGGCTGCTAAGCCACCTTTGAAGCGATATCTTATTTTTGAGAAAAATAAGGACAGCAGCTGTACATAAAGGGATAAGAAGTGGAAATACAAGCAGATTATTCATCTTCCTTCCCCCTTAATTCCTCCATATCGTCCGTTCCCAGTTTCTGATAAGCCTTATAGGCAAGCACGAAGAAGAAGGACGTAACGCCGAAGCTGATCACAATGGATGTTAAAATAAGCGCCTGCGGCAGTGGATCCACATAGGACTCTGCCTTTTGCCCCAGCAGCGGAGCGGCCCCTGTTTTTAAACGGGACATCGTAAGCAAGAGCAAATGAACACCGTGCGTAAGGAGTGAGGTACCCAGTATAATGCGCAGCAGGCTTTTCGACAGCAGCAGGTACACGCCGACGGTGAACAGCGCGCCAATCGCAAGTGACATGTATAGTTCCATCTTTACTTATCCCTCCCTATCGCCAAAATAATCGTCATGGTGATGCCAACGACGGTTAGGTAAACGCCCAAATCAAACAGCATTGCGGTTGCCAATTCGGTATGGCCAAGCAGCGGCAGATTCCGATAGCCGAAGGTGTGGCTAAGAAATGGCACATCAAACAAGAAAGAGCCTACACCCGTGAGTAAAGCGACTAGAATGCCCACAGCACTCACCTTGCGGAAATCGATCGGAATGACCTCGCTAACCGTCTTGATGCCAAACGCCATTGCTAACAGTACGAATGCGGCAGCCGTCATCAGCGCTCCAATAAAACCGCCGCCAGGCTCATTATGTCCGGAGAAAAACAGGTACAAGGAAAACGTCAAAATGATAAATATAACAACCTTGGATATTGTCTTCAAAATTACATCATTGCTTCGTATTCCATTGATCGGAAGCTTACCTCCACTCTCCCAATAACCAGGGGTAGCGGGTTCCTCCTCATGTTTTATCTTCAATCTGATTAGAGCATAGATCCCATAGGATGCAATACCAAGCACAACAATCTCCAGCATCGTATCAAAACCGCGAAAATCAACAAGGATGACGTTAACAATATTTTTACCCCCTGCGAGGTTGTAGCTTTCCTTAATATAAAAATCCGCTATCGATTCAAACGATCGGTTGCTGCTTGCGCTTAGAGCAAGTAAGGTCATTACCACGCCCACCCCAAGCGCGATTACGAAATTCGGCAGTTTAAAGCTCAATGTCTCAATCTCTTTCTTCAGTTTAGGCAGATGGTAGAAGCACAGAAGGAATAACGTAACGGATACCGTCTCCACGATCATCTGGGTCAGCGCCAGATCCGGCGCACGGAAGATGACGAAAAACAAGGTGACCATATAACCGACCGTACCTGTCAATATGATTGCAAGCATTCTCGTGCGGGCGAACGGAACGGCAATCACTGATACGATAAGCGCGAAAATCACAACCGCTTCATATAACGACATCGGCGCATATTCGGAGAAGTCAAACCGCATATTCGCAGAGCCGCCCATTGTAATCGTAATAGAGACAATCAAAAACGCAAAGATATAAATCAAATAATGGCGAATGGAGCCCGTCATGTAACGATCTGTTAGACCTTTTGCTCCTTTATCCAGCATGTTAAGCCCGCCATCATAGGTTTTATTTAGGGATACCCCGCTAAATAACGGCCGGTGAAGCCACGTTACGCGATGATACAGGCGGTAAAGTACAATTCCCGATACGACAACGCCTATCGTCATAAATACTTCAGTCGTCCAGCCATGCCACATATGAATATCCGTATCGAATTGTTGTCCTGGCAGTAGCAGAGTCGGATGAATCGCTGCCATTGCCGGCTCGATTAGTGTGTACGACAATAAATTTGGAAACAAGCCGAAAACGACAGCGAGCGATGCCAGAACAACAGGAGGAAGAAGCATGCCAAGCGGAGCCTCATGCGGCTTTTTCTCCAGCTTGTCGAACTGCTGCTTCCCTGTAAACGTTTTGAATAACAATAACATACTGTATAAGAACGTGAAGATACTCGCAATCCAAGCAATAACTGGGAAGAACACGCCTATAAACTGCATATTAAAAACATCCATCTTCAGAATGTTAAGGACGGCCGTAAAAAACATTTCCTTGCTCAAAAAGCCGTTAAACGGCGGTAGTCCGGCCATGGAGGATGTCCCGATCAAAGCGATGGAGAAGGTCACCGGCATGACCGACATTAAACCGCCCAGCTTACGGATATCTCTCGTTCCCGTCTCATGGTCGACGATACCCACAACCATGAACAAGGCGCCTTTGAATATCGCATGATTGATAAGATGGAAGATACCCGCCATCGTAGCTTTCACGTAAAACAAAGACTCGCTTGTTCCGGAATAAATGGCTGCTGCCGAACCAAGACCGAGCAAGCTCATAATAAGTCCCAGTTGGCTGATCGTTGAAAAGGCAAGCAGTGATTTTAAATCTGTCTGCTTGAGCGCTCGATATGATCCATAAATCAAGGTCACGATCCCCGTTCCGGAAACAAGCCAAAACCAGACTGCTTCGCCAGCAAATATCGGGCTAAGCCGTGCCACCAAATACAATCCCGCCTTAACCATAGTTGCGGAATGTAAATACGCGCTTACCGGCGTTGGTGCTTCCATTGCATCCGGCAGCCAAATATGAAACGGGAACTGTGCAGACTTCGTGAAGGCCCCCAGCAGAACAAGCAGCATCGCAGGACCAAATAAGCTGTGCTCCGTTATCGTGTTTACATTCGCGAGAATTTCCCTATTGCTGAATGTTCCTGTCATAACGTAGAGCAGCACGAACCCGCTTAGCATCGCCAAGCCCCCGAACACGGTAATAAGCATTGATTTTAAAGCGCCGTACCTCGACTTTTCCCTTTGGTACCAGAAAGCGATCAGAAGGAAAGACGAAATGCTTGTCAGCTCCCAGAATCCGTACAGCACAATCAGGTTATCGGAAAGCACTACCCCGAGCATAGCTCCCATGAATAGGAGCAAATAAATGTAAAACTGACCGATCGCTTCTTTTCTTTTGTTCAAATAAAAGATCGAATACAGAATAACTAAGGAACCGACCCCCGAAATCAGAAGCGCAAACAGCAGACTGAGCCCATCCAAATAAACGGTAAAATTCACTCCTAGTGAAGGGATCCACGGTACCGCGGCCGTTAATCGCTCCCCATCCTGAACCTCTGGCAACCGTACCAGAAAATAAATAAATATCAAAACGGGTGCAGGCAAAATAAACCATCCGGTATGGATGTGCGGCATCATTTTATTCAGAATCAGGCTGCCTAACGCGAAAATAAAAGGCAAAATAATAACAAGATGCAACAAATACAAAGTTCATC
>NZ_BIMH01000081.1 GCF_004000985.1 Paenibacillus validus NBRC 15382
GGGCGGTGAAGGGAGAATATCCGGCGTACTGACCGGTGTTCTCATCATCGGGGTGCTGAGCAACGGTCTGGTATTAATGAATGTAGGCGATTACTACCAAAGCATCATCAAAGGGGTCGTGCTGATTGCGGCAATCGGTCTGGACGGTCTCCAGCATAAAAACAGAAAGAAAAAAGCTGTGCCGTCGGTCCAGTTGGCGGCTGGGGGTTGAAGGGATAATCAACGGAGGCAACCTTAAAGCAACGGGAGCTTTCGTGGTAACCAAATTCCACTAACCATTGATCGAAATCTATTGAAAAGAGGGATATCTTACATGTCGATGCAGGAAGAAAACCAACCCGTGAAGGATCAAGGAGCAATTGGTGGAGAGAACGTGAAGGTTGAATTTGAGGACGGTATTGCCTGGGTGATCTTGAACCGTCCGCACAAGCGGAACGCGATGAGTCCGGCGCTGAACGAAGAGATGGTTGAGATTTTGGAGCAATTGGAGCTGGACGATCGCTGCGGCGTCGTCGTGCTGACGGGCGCGGGAGATTCCTTCTCGGCCGGTATGGATCTTAAAGAATACTTCCGTGAAACCGAGAGGAAGTCGCAAGCCGAGATCGCGAAAGTGCGCCGAACGGCAACGAATTGGCAGTGGCGAAAGCTGATGTACTACTCCAAGCCGACAATCGCCATGGTGAACGGCTGGTGCTTCGGCGGAGCCTTCACCCCCCTGATTTCCTGCGATTTGGCCATTGCTGCAGAGGATGCCACTTTCGGTTTGTCTGAAATTAACTGGGGAATCATTCCGGCAGGGAACGTTACCCGCGCGGTTGCCGCGGTAATGGGGCAGCGCAACGCGCTCTATTATATTATGACCGGCGAACCGTTTAACGGCGTAAAAGCTGTGGAAATGGGCTTGGTGAACGAAGCGGTGCCGAAAGAAAAACTGCGGGAGCGGACGGTTGAACTGGCGAGAACGCTGCTTAGCAAAAATCCGGTTGTTCTGAACGCGGCGAAGATGGGCTATAAATATTCCCGCGACATGCCATGGGATACGGCTGAAGATTATTTAGCGGCGAAACAACAGCAGCAAATATCGCTTGATCCGGAACGCGGACGGCAGCAGGGGCTCAAGCAGTTCCTTGACGATAAGACGTTTCGCCCGGGACTGGAGGGTTACAAGCGTGAGTCTTAATTCGAAGCCGCTGGCCAATGCCGCTGCGACGGTCTCCGTGGAGAAGCTGCTTCACCCCCGCTCGATTGCCGTCGTGGGGGTGTCGGCTGCGCCGGGATCGCCTGGCGAAGCCGTTGTAGACCACCTGCGGCGCTTTCGCTATGACGGTGAGATTCACATGGTCAGCCGGAACCGGGAAGAAGTGAACGGGATTCGGTGCGTGCCGGCCATCGATGACCTGCCGAAAGGGATCGACGCCGTGGTGTTGTGTGTTCCTCAAGCGGCGGCGGTAGAAGCGGTACGGGCTTGCGCGCGACGGGAGGCAGGTGCCGTCATGATTTTTGCCGCAGGGTTCGCGGAGGCAGGCGATGAAGGGATGATTGCCCAGCAGCAAATCACCGAGATCGCTCGCGAGAACGGGATGGCGGTGGCCGGACCGAATTGCATGGGGTTAACCAATTTTATCGATCGTGTTCCGTTGACTTTCGCGCCGGGTCTGAAGGCTACCGCGGTGGAGGGTCAATTGGCCCTGTGCGTGCTGACGCAAAGCGGAGGAATGATGTCTTCGCTGCGGGAAACAAGCCAGGCCCGCGGCATACCGCTCTCCTATGCGATCTCCACAGGCAACGAAGCAGCGGTCGGCGTTGAGGATTATCTGGCCTATTTGCTGGATGACGCATTGACCCGGGTGGTGACCATGTACGTCGAGCATATTCGCCGGCCGCAGCTGTTCTTGCAACTGGCATCGAAGGCCAGAGAGAAGGGGAAATTCATCGTACTGCTGCATCCCGGCAAGAGCGAGGCGTCGAGGGAAGCTGCACAATCGCATACGGGCTCGCTCGCCGGAGATTACACGGTCATTCAGACGCTGCTGGAGCATGAAGGCGTCATTATGGTGGATACGATGGAGGAATTGGTAGACGTCGCATGGTTTCTCACCTGCTATCCCGTCCTGCCCGATCGCGGTACCGCGATTGTGACGGACTCGGGTGCGTTCAAAGGCTTCGCCCTTGACTTCTGTCAAGCGGAGGGGCTGGAGCTTCCCCTGCTATCCCAAGCGACGATCGAAGCAATCAAGCCCGTGCTTCCCGAATTCACGACGGCCACGAATCCGCTTGACATCACCGCGCAAGCATTGACGGATATGAGTTTGTATACGGCTGCAGCCGAGGCGTTTCTTGCGGATGCTGCGGTCGGAAGCTTGTTGATCGCGGTGCTGCCCGGCTCGCCGAGAATAGGTCTGGCGAAAGGGCGTGCTGCGCTGCCGGCCATATCGGGATCCAGGAAGCCGGTCGCGTATGTCCTGTTGGGAGAAGGATCTCAGCTGGCTGATGAGCTGATTGACGAAATGAAAGCGACCGGCGTACCGTTGTTTCGCTCGGCCGAGCGCGCAATCCGTGCGCTTGCTTGCGTGACGAAAGCCGGAATCGCCCGCTCCGAAACGGGCAGGGGCCGCTGTACGGTTACGGTAACGCCGAATCCGCTGCCAGGGACGGGTGCCTTACCTGAATATCTGGGGAAACAATACCTTGCCGCCGCCGGAATTCCGGTGCCGGCGGGCGAGCTGGCCGCAGATGTGGAGGCAGCTTGCGAAATCGCGGGCAGAATCGGTTATCCGGTTGTCATTAAAATATCAGCCGGCGAAATCGCGCACAAGAGCGATATCGGCGGTGTCATTGTCGGCATCGGACAGGAGTCTGAGCTGCGCGAAGCCTGGACCCGGTTGCACGATAATGTACAGCGGGCGTTTCCGGGGTTGAAGCCGGAGGGCGTGCTGGTCGAGAAGATGGGAATCCGCGGTATTGAAATGGTGGTCGGTGCGCGAAGGGATCCGGAATGGGGCCCGATGGTGATGGTCGGTCTGGGCGGGATCTGGATCGAGATCTTGAAGGACGTATGCTTCATGCCTACGGATATAAGCGAAGAAGCCATAGTGGAGAAAATCCTCACGTTGCGCTCGTCCGCGCTCCTTCGCGGTGCGCGAGGCGCGAAACCTTCGGACTTGAAGGCGCTGGCCAAGGTTGTGGCGGTCGTTGCGGAACTTATGAGAACGACGCCGGAAGTGGCTGAGATCGACATTAACCCGGTCATCGTATATCCCGACGGAGAGGGCGTATTGGCATTAGATGCGCTTGTCGTCGTATCGGAATGAGGACCGATGCGTGACCGCTCTTTGACCTACAAAGGGGAGGAGAATACGGATGGACATCCTGGTTATAATGAAGCAAACCGCAGCACATAGCGCTTTGCAGACAAGGGGAATTTCCGTATGACCATCCGTGACTGCCTGCAGATAACGAATAGAAAGGACCTGCTAGGGTCCTTTCCGTGTTGAAATTTATTGTATATTTTGAGAGCAATGTGATTGACACAAGCGGCCCGGACATGGTACTTTATTTCGAGAAATGAATTTTGAGTTGCATAGCTCATTTTGGATCAAAGCAACCTGCCCGGAACGTTCAAGCGGTTGTCGATGCTTCTAAGGAGACCTCATGCGTAATTTAGCTGTATTCACACCACACTATTCTGCCGGTCGGTAACCCATGCGGGAAGAGATTTTCTCGGCCGTGCTTTGAATGAGCTGTTTGATCTCCTCCAACCGATCGTTCAGCTGAATTTCCGGACCGACGACTCCTATAGCCGCTATAGCTTGTCCGTCCAGACCAAATATAGGTGCTGACATGCCGATTACCCCGATATCCGTTTCATTCAATTCTACAAAGAAACGATCTTTCCTGATTTGCAGCAGCCGCTGCCGAACCAGCTCTTTGTCCGTAACCGTAAAGGGTGTGATTTGCTCGATTGGCTCACTCAGAACGCGTTCGATTATTTCGTCAGGCTGATAGGCCAGCAACACCGGCCCCAGTACCCCGTAAAGAAAGGGGCGGCGTACGCCGACGTGCGCCGTCACTTTTAAGCCTTCGTAGTTTTCATTTTCTTTCTTTAAGGAATAAAAGACTTGTCCCTGATTTTCTCTGACGGCCATCAGAACGGTTTGATTCGTCTGGAGATGGAGCTCGTTCAGGAAAGGTTCCGCTTCCTGATGGACGTCAAGCATGGACGTTTTGAGCAAACCAAACTCGATTAGCCTTAAGCCGGGAGAATAGGTTAGAGTTTCGGGATCGTATTGGATCAAACCTCTTCGTTCAAGCGTGTACAAAATTCGATAAGCCGTATTTTTAGGCAGTTTAGACAGCTGTGACAATTCCTCAATGGTCAATGTTGATTTATTAAGGGTAAATGCCTCGAGCACATCGATTGCTCGGTCGATGGCACGGATGGAACTCATGTTGATCTCGCGCATGATAAACCTCCGAAAACTATTATGACTGTATTTTACAGGTGTCCTTCCTTACAGTCAATTCAGCGGATCGTCTCGGTCATGCTGCAGCCCATTTTCGAAGAAATTTTATTGGAGGTTTCGATGACAAGGTTTCTCATGGCCTCCAGTTGATCGTGAAGATGAACTTCGGGACCGACGATTGCAATGGCCGCCGCAACGTTGCCGTTCATATCGAAAACAGGCGCGGATATCCCGGTGACGCCGAGGCTGGTTTCGTTCGATTGAACAAAAACGCGTTCTCGTTTAATTTGTTTCAGCCGCTCGCGGATCCTTGCAGCATCCGTAACGGTATGCTGCGTATGTGGTTGTGGAGGAATGCTTAGAACGCGTTCTATTTGTTTTTCCGGAAGAAACGCCAGAATGGCCTGCCCGAGAACGCCGTACAAGTAAGGACGGCGTACGCCGACGAGCGTGTTTACTTTTAAGCCTTCATGATTTTCGTTTTCTTTTTTGAATACGTAAAAAATTTCATTTTCCTCCGGCAATGCCATCAAAACCGTTTCGTTTGTTAGGGAATGAAGCTCTTTCAAGAAAGGCTCTGCCTCTTGCCGTACATCAAGGGTGGAAGATTTCAGCATAGAAAATTCCAAAAGTCTTAGACCAGGATGATAGGTTAACGCATCGGCATCGAATTGAACGAGTCCTCTGCGTTCAAAGGTGTATAAAATGCGGTATACGGTGTTTTTGGGAATATTGGAAATTTTCGATATTTCTTCGATAGTCAGGGCTGTGCTTTTGGCACTGAACGCTTGTAATACATCGATCGCCCGATCAATTGTCCGAATCGAATTCATATGTATGTCTTTCATGTTAGCTGCCTCCGTTTAATTTTGCATAATTTTTCGTCAAGAACGCTTTCGATTATTGACACGTGCGTGTAACCATGATACTTTTTCATTATAACATAAAATGAGTCAATCAACTCATAATAATTAAAAAGTTGTAGAAAGGATGTCGTTAAATTGAAGATCGGATTGTGCAATGAATTTACACCGGGTGTCATCCAAGAAGACCTGAAACCGCAGATTGAAGAACTAGGCTTCTTTTTTGAAAGCGCCTTCTTCGATCAGGCGGAAATCCGTTGATACGTTTACGCCGATCGGGTCCCGGTTCTTTAGAGCCCGGTTCAAGAACAACCGTCAGTAAGCAAGGTTTCGGCAAGATTCAGCTTCGTATTAAGAAAGGAGTCATGGAACATGGGTGTCGATAAGCTTCATCTGCTGATCAATAATGAAGATGTGGAGACCGGGCAGTATACCGAGGTTAAGGACCCGGGACGTTACACCGACGTAGTGGGGCTGGTAGCCAAAGGAACCGTTCAGCATGTCGAGCAAGCCGTTCAGGCGGCGCATCAGGCTTTCGCATCGTGGCGACAAACATCTCTGGAGGAACGTAGTGCGCTGTTCATGCAAGCGGCGAAATTATTGGAAGAAGATACTTCCTCTTTATCGGAAATGCTGACACGGGAGAATGGCATGCTTCTGAATGATGCGTCCATGGAAGTCGGACTGTCCCCCTATGTCATCTATTTGACGCTTGAGAACGCGCAAGCTTTCTTCCAATCTAAACAAGCGGAGGACGAGGTCAGCTTTGTAAGCGTGGAGAAAAGGCCGATCGGCGTGATCGCAGCCATTGTGCCTTGGAATGCGCCATTTGTCTTGACGCTGCAAAAGCTGGTGCCGGCCGTGCTTGCGGGCAATACGATCGTGATCAAACCTTCCCCGAATGCGCCGATCAGTATTAGTAGGGCTTTGAGAAAAATGGCGGCCTTATTTCCGGACGGCGTCATTAACGTCATTCATGGGGACACCGATGTAGGGACGGCTTTGACCACCCACCCGCTGGTCCGCAAAATCACGTTTACCGGCGGAGGCAAGACAGCGAAGCATATCATGAAAGGTGCGGCGGATTCGCTTAAAGGTGTTCATTTCGAATTGGGCGGCAACGATCCGGCCATCGTTCTCGATGATGCGGATTTGGATGAGGTTGTCCCCAAAATTGTACAAGGCGCTTTCTGGCGCTCGGGTCAAATCTGTTTCGATATTAAGCGGGTATACGTGCCGCAGGCGATGTACGACGCTTTTTACAGGCGAACATGCGATCTAGTGGACGCTTATAAAGTGGGACACGGATTGAACCCGGATGCAACCCTTGGGCCGGTCAACAATAAGCTGCAATACCAGTATGTTAAAGAACTGATCGAAGGCGCAAGACAGAGCGGTGCGAAGGTCATCGAGCTCGGACAGAAGCTGGAGCCGGCCAATTGGGACAACGGCTACTTCCTGCAGCCGGCAGTTGTTGGGGACGTTGAACCCGGCCAAGACATCGTCACTTGCGAGCAGTTCGGACCGGTGATCCCGCTCATTGCTTATCGTTCGGAGGAGGAAGCGCTCCGCATGGCTAATATGACGGAGTATGGATTAGCCTCCTCGGTATGGTCCTCCGATTTTGAAAGAGCTTTGCGGGTCACCCGAGAAATCGAAGCCGGGATGACGTTTATCAATGGACATGGACAGTCTCCTCTCGGCGCCAAGCTTATGCCGTTTGGCGGCGTTAAGCAAAGCGGAATCGGCAGGGAAAATTCGGAAGTCGGCCTTGCGGAATACATCGAGTACCATGCGATCAATTATCACAAGCAAAGTCATTGATGCGAAGAATCAAGCGGTCGAAAGATGAACTGATAGACAGTTAAATGTAAGCGTTAACAATAAAAACTAGGGGGGCTTTATATGAAAAAGATCAAACCGGCATTGATTATCCTTTTGTCCGCTATGCTTCTGCTGGTTGCGGCATGCAGCAGCAGCGGGAACCTTTCAGGCGGAAATAACGGCGGGGCTGCCAGCAATAATCAGGCAAATACGGATGCGGGTGGGCAGGCAAATAAATCAACAGAGGGAACCAAGCTGAAAGTTGGAGTGACGATTCCCGACTCGACCCACCCGTTCTTTATTTTATTAATCAAGGCCATTGAAGAACGTCTTGCCGCAGAAAACGGTGAACTTCTCGTGTTCGGAGCCAACAACGATGTAAATAAACAGATCAACGACATTGAGAACATGGTGGCATCCAAAGTTCAAGTCATCCTGATTAACGCGATGGAACCGAAAGCCGTTGAATCCGCCGTTCAGCATGCACAAGCAGCCGGCGTTAAATTTATCGCTCTGGGGAACGATGACATGCCGTACGTTGACGTCACCCAAACCATCAGCCATAAAGAGATCGGCAAACTGATGGGGGAGACCGCCGCCAAATGGATCAACGAGAAGCTGGACGGTAAAGCGGAAGTGGGACTCATCGTTTCGAGCGCAAACCAGAGTTTGATCGATCGTTCCAAGGCATTGGAGGAAGCGATCCGGAATAATGCGCCGGGCGCCAAAATCGTGTCCGTGCAGGAAGCTAGAACACAAGCGGCCGCTCAGGGTGTAGCGGAGAACATGCTTACCGCCAATCCGAACCTGCAGGTGATCGCCACGATGATGGACCCCTATGGTCTGGGAGCGTTAGAGGCGGTTAAGGCGGCGGGCCGGGATAATGGCAAATTCTTTATTAACGGAACAGACGGAACGCCGCAGGCACTGGCTGAGGTGAAGGCAGGCGGCGCCTTCCGGGCAACGCTCGACTTGGAGACGGCGAAACAGCCTGATGTCACGATGAACCATATCATGAAGCTGGTGAAAGGCGAACGGGTGGATAAAATTTATTTCTCCAAACTTACGGTTCTCGATGGCGGAAATATCGACCAATTTGCCAAATAAAATTTGGACAATACAAAGGGGGATGTTACGGTGCAAAGATCATTGAAACATTTATTGACAACGGTCATCGCGATCTTGCTTGTGGGTGTCATGTCGGCATGCGGAAACGGAAATGGGAATGGCGGCAACGAAACCTCGTCTGCCAACACGAACACGGCTGCGGGCGATTCCTCGAACCAGGCTGAAGGCTCGAAAGAAAAAGCGCCGTTAAAAGTAGGCTTTGCGGTACCGGATGAAGCGCACCCGTACTTCATCGCTCAAATCGGCGCCATTAAGAAACGGGTCCAAGAACAGGGCGGAGAGTTGTTGGTCGCCAATGCGGGCATGGACGTGAACAAGCAGATTAACAACATTGAAAATCTGGTATCCTCCAAAGTGCAAGCGATGATCGTGTTCCCGATCGATCCGAAGCCGCTGGAGGATTCCTTGAAAAAAGCGCAGGATGCCGGGATTAGAGTGGTCGGCTGGGGATCGTTCGGGATCGAGCATGCGGATGTCGTGGTGAACTCGGATCATACGGCGGTCGGAACTGCGGTAGGTGAAGATGCGGCGAAATGGATTAACGAGAAATTCGGCGGCAACGCGGAAGTCGGGCTCATTATTTCAACCTATAACCCCGGTCTGACCGAGCGAGGCGTCGCGCTGGAAGCTGCGATCAAGAAAAACGCGCCGAATGCGAAGATCGTAGCGAAGCATGAGGCATTGACCGTGGCAGATTCACAGAAAGTAGCCGAGAACCTGCTGACGGCCCATCCGAATATCCAAGTCATTGCCACGATCGACGACTCGGAGGCGCTTGGAGCCTATGAGGCTGTCAAATCCCACGGCAAGGCAACCGGCCATTTTTACATTAACGGTGTCGGTGCAACACCTGAAATGTTAACGAAGCTGAAGGAAGAGGGAAGCGTGCTCCGGACCACCCTGGATATGGCGACTTCCAAGAACCCGATAATCATCGTGGATAACATCCTGAAGCTGCTCGGCGGCGAGAGCGTGGAGAGAGACCAGCTTTCGAAGCTGACGATCGTCAATGCAAGCAATGCGGACGCGTTTATGCCCAAGTAAGCCTGCCGTAAAGACCCGATGAAAGAGGAGAGCCATGCAGGATATCGAAATCGTGTTCTCGCTGAGATGTTTGCCGGAGCCGACGCTCCTGACGAAGGGGAAATTCAAATT
>NZ_BIMH01000082.1 GCF_004000985.1 Paenibacillus validus NBRC 15382
ACCCTCATTTCTGTTAAAGAAGTCCAGGAGGAGATGCCTGCTGGCTCCAAACCATGCCTTTTCTCTATATCGAAGATGCTGACGGAACTACCGTCAGTAAATATCGATGTCATCCAAAAAGATAAGAATTTGCAAGGCGAGATGCGCTTCATAGAAATCTTTGGAACTCGTCAGGTCCAGATGACTTATTTCTTGAATCCTTTTTAGTCTATACCTTGTTGCGCCAATAGAAATATGCAGATCCTGCGATGTGTTTTGGATGTTGCCCTGGTTCTCTAAATAATAAAACAACGTTTTTAACAATTCGTTGTTATTTTTTTCGTCATATAGCCTAATGCCTTGAAGTAAAAGTTCGGCAAATTTTTTTAATTGATCCATATTTTCGGGGTTAATAATTTTGGAAAAGGTGCTGAGATCCTCAGAAGAAACAATGCTTGAATGTTTCTTCCGAACCGTCAGCAATTGGACGGCTTTTTGCGCTTCTTCGTATCCCCTGCGGTAATCTTCTATTTTTTTACAAATCGAACTAATTCCAAACGTTATTATCATATCTTTATATTTACTTTCGAGCGTTTTTAATAGCAATTGAGCCAACGGTTTTACTCCGATGCCTGTCTTCTCAAGTAACTCCAGCGGGATTATAGCGATAATATGATCGGATTTACTTGTCAACAGGCATTGCGTATGTGAGCCTAAGCTTTTTATTTGAGTATGAAGAGTGTCGATGACCTGAACTTGTAAATCTTTAGCCGGGTCCGCGTTCGGATCAAAGGAAGCGAAATGAACGATAAAGAGATAATGCGGCAGCTCTAAATTATATCCCATTAATTTTGATCTGTAGGTTAATTCATCTGCATTGCAATTCTTCTTTAAAAGCTCAATGAACAACTCGTTTTTTAAACGATGCTCCACTTCAATTCTAGTGATGGTATGCAGCAATTGGATGGAACAAAATTTCGAAGCTGCTTCCAAAGCAGAAAACTCCGTTTCATCAAACTCTCCGGAATCTTTAATTAAGGAAATATAACCAAACAGGCCATTTTTGGTATGAATGGGGCATATTAGACGTTCATGCGTCCAACCGCTTCCTTCTGCGAACGTATAATGGACCGGCTGCTTGATATCTTTTAATAGATTGGAAAAAAGAATATGATTTTTAAATTTAATAATATCCAGCATGCTGTATTTAAATAAGCCAAATGATTCTATGAGTCTGAAATCTTTATCTTCCAGGGTGACGCCAAGATTAAGGGTTTCGCCTAAAAATTTTATGATGGAGGACAGCTCCTGCCCTTGAATTAAAATTTCGGATAATTTTTCATTAAATTTCAGCAATTTTTTATAAGCATCCCGTTGTTTTTCTATTTTAAGAAAGGGGCTGTTTATTTCTATCATTTCCTGACTATCCTGATCCAGTTGATCAAGCAAATCCTTCTCATCCCATTCCTTTGCAGGCTTGGCTATCATAAGGCAATGTTCGTCGCCCTTCCCAACGCATTTTATCTCTTTAACGATAATATCCCTGCCATAATGTTCAGACGCATACCCCCCAATAAACCCGGTTAATGTATGACAAACAGGTTCATTATGTACGCCAAAATGCTTCAAATGCTGTTCGGCCTCGTAAGAGTAATGCCAGTACCCCTCGGCAAAATATTCCCCCGTAGTGTGATTGTAAATAATCTTAGCATTTTGAGAAAAAAAAGCTCCCGTAATTTTAGACATTTGCGGGCCTGCATGGAACCATTCAAACGGTGATTCAAACGAAAAAAGCGCTTTTAAATTTTTGGCGAACTCTACACCGTAATTTCTGCCGTACCGCAACAAAATCTTTTTGGCTTGATCCATGCCTACCGACCTGATCAGATCTCGACGCAGTAGGCCGATTGCATCCGTTCCAACCAAAATCATCCGCTGATCTTTGAGGTGAATTTTCCCGGTAGCCGCATCGAACGTAATATACGAATGTAAGTCAGATTTATTGAACATGAATGATCATCACTCCTAAGTAACAATAAACTAATTGTACAAATAATATAGCATCATTTTATACAAAAATGTTAAACAAAATTGATAAATTCATCAGTTGATTTTGAATTTTATGAATATTGAGTTTTTTTAGGTTCCTGATAAAATCAATTACAACGATGAGGTAATAAATGGAATTGAAATTGAGCGAAGTGTACATGGTGCGTAATTTTGTATCCGTTTACATTTACGAACAAGACAAACCAAAGCCAATCGCTAATCAAGGGAACAAAAAAACCAAGTTGATGCTTAGACTAAAATAAGGAGGTGAGGACAGCCCCGCTATCATGAGGTCTTATCCATCCGATTTGCTATTACCTATTTGAGAGGGTGAAGCGCATGGCAAACAGGAAGTTTTGGGTTTATGAAAATAAGCTACTACTTATTCTATCATTGGGCTGGGGATTTTTATTTTTCGATCGACTGGCAGTTAATTTTTTGATGCCGTTTATTATTAAGGATGTTCCAATGACCAATACCCAAATCAGTTTGATCGTTGCAGGATTTTCTTTAACTTGGGCACTCGGAGGCTATTTTGGAGGCTATTTCGCGGATCGTTTAGGAAAGAGAAAAGTTTTTTTAGCCATTTCGGTTTTGTTTTTTTCTCTTTGTTCGTTTATGACAGGCGTGGTAACAGGTTTCCTCTTCTTGCTCTTTATACGCATGCTCATGGGATTGGTTGAAGGGCCGTTCTTTCCTACAGGTGCATCCATTCTAGCTGTGGAATCATCAGAATCACGGCGTGGCTTCAATCTGGGATTTCTACAAAACTTTTCATCTAATTTCCTGGGTGGAGTTTTAGGACCGATCGTTCTTGTAGCGGTTGCCATAGCCATCGGTTGGAGAAACACGTTCTTACTCACATTAATTCCTGGTCTGATTGTAGCCTTCTTGATATGGAGATATGTCCGGGAACCGAAAACTTCTAATGAATCCGAATCGATTTCAGCTGATGGTAATAAAAAAGACGAAAACGTCCGTGTGCGGGATCTGTTTAAATACAGAAATATCGTATTATGCATCATTATCGGTATTTTCTTCATCCCTTGGTATACGCTGGTTTTTACTTTTGCTCCTCTTTATCTGGTTCAAGCTAAAGGAGTTTCGCCCGATATCATGAGTTATGTCATGTCAGCAGTCGGTATAAGCGCGGCCGTATGGGGATTTGTTGTACCGGCGCTGTCTGATCGCTGGGGAAGAAAGCCGGCAATGATTACATTCTCCTTCATTTCCATGTTAGGTCCCTTATCGATCCTGTTTTTCAACGGACCATTCTGGATGTTGATGATACTTGTTATTATCGGATGCGCAGGGCCGGGACCCATGGCTCTCTTCATGTCGATCATTCCGGCTGAAACCATTCCCCGCAAATATATTGGAGCCGCCGTAGGCTTGACAATGGGCGTCGGTGAATTGATAGGCGGCGTTGGAATCGTAACATTAAGCGGTGTCGCTGCCGACCATTATGGGATCATGGTTCCACTGTTGATGTCAGCGGCATTTGCCCTTATCAGTGCTTTGGTCTCGTTGTTTTTAATCGAAACGTCACCGATTAAGGTTAAGGCGAAAAGAGAAGCAGAGCTGCGATCTTCTACGGTATCAAACATTTGACCCGGCTCATCTATACATTGATGTTCTGCCTGCGGAGGAGAGGATAAGGTTGAAAGCTGCAATCTGGTACGGATTAGAAGATGTCCGGGTCGTTGAGGTGGAAGAACCCGTCACCGGGGAAGGAATGGTTAAAATAGAGGTCGAGTGGTGCGGTATTTGTGGCAGCGATCTTCATGAATACGTATCGGGACCTATGACAATCCCCGTTTCGGAGCCTCATCCATTGACAGGGCAGGTAGCTCCGGTGATTCTGGGTCATGAGTTTGCCGGCAGAGTGGTTGAAATAGGAGATCGCGTGACAAATGTGACGATGGGTGACCGTGTAACGGTGGAACCGATTTTAACTTGTGGTACTTGTATTCATTGCCAAAGCGGTCGTTATAACCTGTGTCCCAAACGCGGATTTCATGGACTTACGTCAAATGGGGGAGGATTTTCGGAATATACAACGGTTCAGGCTCACTTGGTACATAAACTGCCCGATACCATCTCATTTGAAGAAGGTGCGGTCATTGAACCGGCAGCGGTGGCTGTTTATGCCGTTCGTTCAAGCGGATTAAAGGTGGGGGATGCATGTGCCGTATTTGGAGCCGGCCCCATTGGGCTGCTTCTGATCCAAGCTGCCAAAGCCGCGGGTGCCAGTAAAATTATTGCCGTGGAAGTATCCGAGAGCCGTTTGGCTAAAGCTCAAGAATTGGGTGCCACCGATTTCATTAACCCTATAAAAGAGAAAACGGTGGAGGCTATTCATAAAATCACCGGCACCAAGGGTGTGGACGTTAGTTATGAAGCTGCAGGCGTAGAAACCTCTTTTTTGGAAGCGCTTGACAGCGTTAAGCCGGATGGGGAAATGGTGATCGTAAGTTTATGGGAAAA
Source organism: Paenibacillus validus NBRC 15382 (assembly GCF_004000985.1). GTDB lineage: Bacteria > Bacillota > Bacilli > Paenibacillales > NBRC-103111 > Paenibacillus_G > Paenibacillus_G validus. The sequence goes on from NZ_BIMH01000082.1 coordinate 4,516, forward strand.
GGCGGTAACATTTAATCCTAATCTACTTGTGTTAAACGAACGGAGGATCCGATCTTCCTGTGCTTATCGGCATGTTTTCCCGGAGGTGATTTCGTTAATAGCTAACGGAAAAATAAATGCAAAGGGATTGATTTCCAAAAAAATTTCATTAGATCAAATCGTAGAAGAAGGTTTTACGACCCTTTTGACCGATAAATCTCATTCAAAGATTCTGGTTACGCCTAAAAAGATAAATCTTTAATTAAATGGAGCTTACACTGAAATGAGGGAATAAAGAATGAGATTGCTGGAAAAGGTTGCCTTGATTACAGGTGCAGCATCGGGTATCGGGAAGGAGACAGCCCTATTATTTGCTAAAGAAGGGGCAAAGGTTGTATTAACGGATATTCATCAAGAGAATGGCTTAAAAGCGGTTGAATGGATCCATTCAGCCGGCGGTCACGCTACTTTTATAAAGCATGATGTTTCCATGGAGGATGAGTGGAAGTCTGTCATCCAAACGGTCCTGCAAACCTATGAACGGCTTGATGTCGTTGTAAACTCCGCCGGGATTGGAAAATTTGCTGCGATCGAAGATACAACATTTGAACTATGGCATCAAATTCTGAGCGTCAATCTCGACGGCCCTTTTTTAGGTACCAAATATGGTATAGAAGCGATGAAACGGACGGGCGGAGGATCCATCATTAACGTTTCATCCATCGTTTCAATCGTTGGTGATCCTGGACTAGTGGCTTACAGCGCAAGCAAGGGAGGCGTAGATCTATTATCTAAATCTGCAGCTCTGTATTGCGCGAAGTCAGGCACAGGAATCAGAGTTAATACGGTTCATCCGGCATATATTCAAACACCGATGATGTCCAATATTGAAGATGTGGACTACGTCAAGTCGTTACTTCCAATGGGTCATTTTGGTGAGCCAATCGATGTCGCAAATGGAATTCTATACTTGGCATCGGATGAATCCAAGTTTACAACAGGCAGTCAATTAGTGATTGATGGCGGGTATTGCGCCCAATAGAAATTTATTGGATTCGGCAGCTTGTACGATATTCATCATACATTTCAACCAGAACATACGGCTGTAAAACAAAAATAATGGGAGGAATCTTGAATGAACAGATTTGAATATCAAATACGTCACTGTATGGATGCGGTGGAGGAGCTGTTGACAAAGACGGAAAATCCACTGCACAGAGCCATTCTTAATAATTACCGAAGACACGTACATCTTGAGGCATCCGGTCAATTTGAAAAGATTGTCGCGGACGATATGATGGCAGACCATCCTGTTTATCGAGTGACATGGGGTGATAATCCTGTTGTTATCGAAGAGAAGGAAGGGGTGATTGACTTTTACAACAGCGTAAAAGAAGCCGTACTCTGGAATTCAGACGATCGAATTGCTGTTGCTGACTGGGGGATTGCAGATGAGCTGACCTTTCATCAGATAACCAAGGGAAAAGACCTGGCCAATATGGGCTTTCAGGTCGATGATTTGGAAGCTTATTACCATTTAAGCAGCCGACAAGTGTTCTTATGGCCCTATGATGAGCAAGGAAGGCTGAAGGGTGAGCATCTATATGAAGACAAAACCAGCGTACAAATAGAAAAAGTGGATCCAGAGGAATTAATTACTCCACAACAAGTAAAAGAAATTCATTTAGAGATCCTTGACCAATTAGAGAAAGAAAAGGGCGAAAATTACTGGGTATATCATGAAGGGACAGTTGTCAAATGAAGAAGCCTATTTTTTCAGAGGTGCCTGGATTACATCATGGTGCTGCTGATTCACAATAGGATTATAACGAAAACCAAGGAGGAAAATAAATATGTCTGAAACGGCCGATAAGAAGATGACGGCGCCGCCGTCCGCTTACAAGATTGTCGATATCCCCGAGCCCTATGCCGATGTGATCAAGCGCCATGGCGTCGAGGGTAAGTTCGTAGAGGGGGAGGAGAGCCCATGGGTGCCGTTCGGCGATAACGCTGCAATTCGCCATCTAGCCTTCGATGTCCGCAACAACATCTACAGCAACATTCTTTGGATCAAGTCACCGGGCGTGATCGGCACGCACAGGCACAGGGGGACGGTGGTCATGCTCTGCCTGGAAGGCAGCGTCCGCTATCTCGAATATGACTGGGTAGCGGGTCCCGGAGACTTCATCTACGAAACACCGGGAGAGACGCATACGCTCGTGACTGACCACCCGGATGGTGTCAAGCTGTTCGGCTGGCTTCAAGGACCGATCGAGTTTTACGACGAGAATGCCAATTTCCTCGAGACACTCGATGTCTGGTGGTACATCAACCACTATGAAAGCTACTGCCGGGAGCACAACATCCCGATCAACAAGCAGCTGTATCTCTGATTCGTTTACAAGAAAGCCGGATTCCTGCACGCTAAGAGGTTCCGGCTTTCCTTGTTAAGTATTCAACGGCCTTAACCTTTCACCAGACATGAAAGCAGTTGCAGCAACTGTGCTGAAGATGGATGATTTATATAGTATGGAGAGGAGCTTTTAGTTTGAAAACAAAGAAACGATGTACCTTGCTTTTAACCATGGCACTCCTGGTCTCGTCCGTATCTCCTATGTTTTCCTCTGTCGGTTTTGCCGAGGCACCTGCAGGAGACGACCCAGCATCGACGGTTAAGCTTGAGAGTGATGGCGCTCCTGTCCAAAGGGGAGAAGCGGCAAAGTTGGCGGTACGGTTATATGAACGCATAAGCGGAAAAACAATCCATCCGGATCACAACCCTTTTACCGATACGGATGACGTTGAAATTAATAAGGCTCACTCTGCGGGGATTGTTATGGGGATCGAAGACGGAAAATTCGGGCCCGACGCAGTCGTCAGCAAGCAGGAACTTTCAACGATGCTGTATCGGGTTATGGAGAACGCGATTGATGGATTCAATGGTGACCAAGCGAATCAAGGAATATTCGCGGATAAAGAAGAAATTGCCGGCTGGGCGGAGCTTCCGGTCCGCTATCTACATACACTGGGAGTAATAAAAGCGGATTCTTCGGAAAAAGTTAATCCTCATGCTAAGCTGGATCTTCAAGAGGCAAATGATCTGGCTGAGCGTATATACGGGTTCACGGTTGCGCGGAATGCCTGTTCAAAACTGGATGGAAGGATACTCCCGGCTTCCGACATTCGTTTGCCGACAAGCGGGGCCACGATTCAATCGGCCTCTCTGGTGCTGGAAAATGAAGAGAGCAATGTGAACGGCGAGTTTTGCAAGGTGCTCGGCGCCATTCACCCGGTGGATCAGAACGCGCCGGATATCCTTTTTGAAATCAACCTGCCGACCCAATGGAACCACAAAACCTTGCAGCTGGGCGGAGGCGGTTTCAACGGCACGCTGATTACAGGTTTGGGCGGTACTCCCGGTCAAATGTCGAGCGTTCCGATGCCTCTAAAGCAGGGTTATGTCACATTCGGAAGTGATTCCGGACATCAGAGCACGGTTGCTTTCGATGCTTCCTTCGGCCTTAATAAGGAAGCTTTGAATAATTTCGCCGGCGATCAGCTGAAAAAGACTTATGATGTGGCTATAACTTTAGTCAAAAACCACTACGGAAAAGCTCCGGAGCAAAAATACTTTGCGGGAAGTTCGGAAGGCGGCCGGGAAGCATTGACGGTTGTCCAGAGGTGGCCGGGTGATTATGATGGTGTCATTGCCTTCTATCCAGTTGTTCATTTGATGCTGTTGCATCTCACGGACAACCAATATGCACAAGCCCTTTATGCAAATGATGGCGCCGGTTGGTTGAATCCGGAAAAGTATAAGCTTCTGAACGATGCTGTATATCAGGCCTGCGACGGTCTGGACGGTGTGGTGGACGGTATCATCGGTGATGTGAAAACATGCAGCGAAACGTTTACCATAAAAACGGTGGAAAATACCCTGCGTTGTCCGGACGGCGCCGATACCGGGAATGACTGTCTGTCGGATGCCCAGATTCATACCGTAAGGGTAATGAGTTCGCCAATGCCTTATGATTTCACCTTTAATAACGGTGTTGATTCATTCCCTCAATCCACAATTCTGCTGGGCGGTGATAAATCTGCATTCCATTTGGGTACAAGACCGGTACCGGCAAAGCCGCCTATGTGGACTCCTGTCGGAGGGGATGCTTTTCACGCAGCTTCCGGTGATACGAATGTCAGATACCTTGTCACACAAGATCCGTCTTTTGATTCGTTGACATTTGATCCGAATACATATAAAGAGCGGATTATGGAGTTATCCGAGCTTCTAAACTCTAACAGCACGAAGATCGAAAGCTTCAAAGAGCAGGGCGGTAAGATTATTCTTGTAGGGGCCCTTGCCGATGGAGGTGTCAGTCCTTTCAATACGATCAACTATTACGAAGGGCTTGAGAAGGAATTCGGAAAAACCAGCCTGGATCCATTTGTTCGTTTCTACGCAATTCCCGGTTACGGTCACGGCACCGGTCCGTTCACTGCAACAATGGATACGCTAGGTGCTTTGGATAAGTGGGTCGTATCAAATGAAGCTCCCGATCAATTGGTTGCGACAGATGCCAATAAGAACACGGTAGGACGCACAAGGCCCGCATGCCGTTATCCTGAATGGCCGAAATACAACGGATCCGGAGACGTAAATGCAGCGGAAAGCTATACGTGCACAAAGCCTTAAATGGTTAAGGAAGTAGATGAAAAGGCGGGTATGATGTCAATACTCGTCTTTTTTTCCTGTTATTGACCGGTTACTTTAAACATTCATGTTGACACATGATGAAAAACAAACTAAACTAAACTTGCATACATAATTGTAAAACAATCTTGCATTCATTTTTGGGAGGAGAAATCTA
>NZ_BIMH01000083.1 GCF_004000985.1 Paenibacillus validus NBRC 15382
TTTTGGCTTTCATTTCTACTGCCATTTGGATATCCCTCCATTTCCCCTCTACCTGTTCAATTCAAAATATTGACGGATCGCTGTCGCAACTCCATGATCTGCATTTGAATCCGTGATCACGTTAGCGACTCCCTTTGCATTGTCATTCCCATTTCCCATAGCAATACCTAACCCGGCCCAATCCAGCATTTCAATATCATTATCGTAATCGCCTATGGTTACAACCTGTTTGGAAGCGATATTGTATTCGGAGCATACCTTCATAAGCGCCGTTTTTTTATTAATGTCTGCAAGGTTAATATCGAATCTTCTTCTTCCTGTCCGTGAAAGCGTAATTCCCTCCCAGCCGCTCATCTCCTTATAAAGACGGTCGATTACTGCCGGATCATCATCAATGACCGTAGCCTTATAGACCTCTTCCTCCGTTGACGCCAGAAAATGAGATAATGGGCCGACGGGAGAGACCTGTATTAAATGTACTTGACCGCGGTAATTATCCTCCGTCAATTCCTTGCTTGGATCCATGACCACATTAGCAAGCGGCCAAGCACGATTCATTTCGGTCAACTCGTTAACGTACAAAACATTGTAACCGTAATAATGGATATAAGAGCCCTTCGCTTCAACAAAGGTTGCGATTTTACAAGCGATTTCCCTGCTGATCGGATAGCCAAATAATTTCTCGCCTGTGACGGGGTCCAGGATCACAGCTCCGTTTAACGCAATAAGCGGGAATTTCAAGCCTAAATATTTCCCATGCAGCCATACCGATGCCGGAAACCGTCCTGAGGCCAAGGTCACATGAATCTGATTATAAACCAGCTGCTGCACAGCCTCTTGAACGGGTAAAGTAACCATCTTTTGCGGATCCAGCAGCGTTCCATCCATATCTAGTGCTAACAGTTTATACATACGCGCTACTCCGTCCTTTTCATAGCATAAAAGTACTGACTACATTTGGAATATATGCAGGCCTTCCAAACACTTCACTGGCCGTTTTTTTCATAAATTCAAAATCGCCGTCATGCGGTAAATGGGTTAATACCAATTTTTTCACATTGGCCTTCTTCGCGATCGTACCTGCCTGAACGGCATCCATATGCCCTTCTCCCGTTGTATGCCTGCTGCCTTCGCAAATCGTAGCTTCGCAGAGGAAAATATCCGCATTTTGGGCAAAGTCAATCAATGATTCGCAGTATGAGGTATCGCCTGAATAAACAAACGTTTTTCCGCCGTATTTAATTTTGACAGCATAGCATGAAATCGTGTGTTGAACCGGAATAAACTCAATTTCAGCACCTGCCAGGCTCACTTTATTTAAAGGATTAATCGCATATACATCGGAATGGTTTCCCATTAAATCTTGCATAGCCGATACCGGCGAGTCCGGCGCATAAATTTGCAGCTTGTTCGTCATCCTTCCTGTCCTTCTTGCGCCAACGGCCGCATATTGCAAAATACCGATATCCGCCATATGGTCGTAATGTAAATGGGAAAGTATAACACCGGATAAGGACTCGACATTCGTATAGAAGGATAACCTGCTCATGACGCCACTGCCGCAGTCCAATAAAATGTTCCCTTCATCCGTTGTTATTAAATAACCCGCTGTCGCTCCGCCTGCAGAAGGATAACCTCCCCAATAGCCCAGTACAGTCACTTTCATATCCTCACCCCATCAAAATCTAACGGTGTCACCGTTTTTTTAATCTTCGAGCCAAACTCCTTGTAGAATGTTAATGCCCATTTCATCGTCCAGATTGTAATTGTTGCTTTCGCTAGCATCCGTAACGACAGCGATTTTTTCATTTTGAACCTGCAAGTGATACTCAATCCTGTCGCCTTGATACAATTTATTCGTAATTTTCCCACGTAGGGATGAATGACTGTCGGGCACGATATGATGCGGTCTAACCGATACCCATCCTTCATTCCGATTTGTATCGAAAGCCGGTATTTCCAGCGTCGTATCGAATAAACGAACCGTCATGGTCGGCCCTGAATTACGCTCCACCACTTGACAAGGAATGACGTTGGCCGAGCCGATAAATTTGGCTACAAACGAATTCGCGGGGCGGTTATAGATCTCCATCGGACTGCCAACCTGGACAACATGCCCACTGTTCATCACAATCACTTTATCGGACATCGTCATTGCTTCAACTTGATCGTGAGTTACATTAATAATGGTAATGCCCATTTTACGTTGAATCTCTTTGATCTCGATTCTCATCTGCTCGCGCAATGCGGCATCCAGATTCGATAACGGTTCATCCAGCAAGAGCAAGCGAGGTTCCATGACGAGCGCTCTAGCCAAGGCTACCCTTTGCTGCTGACCTCCTGACAATTCATGAGGAAATCGCTTTTCGTAAGCGTCCAGATGGACGATACGCAGAATTTCCCTGGTTTTGGCCGCCATATCGGCCTTATTCATCTTTCGCAGCTTAAGGGGATAGGCAACGTTCTCAAAGACGTTCATATGAGGCCATACCGCATAAGATTGAAACACCATGCCGATCCCGCGCCTTTCTGGCTGCAGAAAAGTGGAACGCGCGGTATTAACCAATTCTTCCTTATCCAGTGTAATCACACCGTCGGTTGGTTCAATAAATCCGGCAATCATTCGTAAAGTAGTCGTTTTCCCACATCCGGATGGGCCAACAATGGTTGCGAATTCATTTCTTTCGATTGTCACGTTTACCTTATGAACAGCTGTGCTTCCCTTATAAACCTTGGAAATGCCATCCAGAACGAGTGTACCCATAGTATTATCCTCCCCGAAGCATCGATGTCGTATTTTTTACAATCCAATCCGGCCCTTACTCACGATTTTCAAGATGATGTTGGTCACGGTTACAAACAAAATGAGTAATACGGCAAGTGCCGCCGTGAGCGCGACCTTTCCTTCTTCCTGAGCTGAAAATACAACGACTCCAATGGTTTCGTTATTGACGGACCATAGCAAGGATGATAACGTGATCTCTCCCAAAGCCGGCATAAGGACAAGAAAAAATGAAGCATAGAAACTGGGCCTTAGCAAGGGAATCATAATATCCCAAAAGGCTCTCATCTGGGAGGCGCCGGAAATCCGACTCGCTTCCTCGAGAGATGGATGGATTTGAGCCATCGCGCCGGAAATCGTTTGCAGCCCGAGGTTCATAAACCTGGCCAAGTAGGCAACAAGCAATATCATATAGGTGCTATATAAATTCCAGCCTACAATTGGAACCGGATTCACAAAAGCGAGAATCATCGCCAAGCCTACAATAGTGCCGGGTACCGCATAAGGAATGGCAACTAATGATTCTACTAGTTGAGATCCAAACATTTTTCCGCGAATAATCATATAGGATAAAAGGAGGCCTAGTACGGCAATGACGAAGCCGGCAATCGCAGCCAGAGAAAAACTGTTCATGACAGCTCTTCGAACCGATTCGATTTCAAAGATCATTTCATAATTTCTGAAAGTCAGATTCGACCAGCTATTCGGAGCACCAAACGCTTTTAACAAGGAAGTAAATATCGCCGCACAGATTGGAGCTACCGTTGTGACAAAGATAATGATGATCAAGAACACGTATACAGGAGCTTTCCAGGAACCAAGCGAAGTTTTCTCCCCTGAAGGATGCTTACCGCTAACCACGACATATTTGCTCGATTTAATAATCTTTTGATACAATTGCAGTCCTATGATACCGAATAGAGCGAGCAGCATGGAATTGGCCGCTGCAATTTGAAGACTATTCGGCTTATCCACATTGATAATCGTTTGATAAATTTGAGTGGTCATCAAATTGATATCGTTCGGAGAGCCTAACACTGCAGGAATACCGAAATCCGCCAACAAATTCATGAATAGAAGCAGCATTCCCCCCAATATGGCCGGGGATATCAAAGGTAACGTAATGTCCTTCATCGTGCGTAAAACGCTGGCGCCGGAAATTCGGCTCGCCTCTTCAACCGATGCGTCTATCTTTTGAATCGCAGGAAGCACGACAATGTAAGGAATGGTGTAGCCGTAGATCGACATCACGAACACCATACCGCTCATACTATAAATATCGACCAGAGGCTCCGTTTGTTGAAAAATATCCATATACCAGCCATTGATCAGCCCTACAGGTCCAAGCAGATAAGTCCAGGATATGGCACCGACAAATGGCGGGATCAAATAGGGCGTGGCCAGCAGGGTTTGCCATATTTTTTTGCCCCGGATATTCGTTCGCGCAACAATCCAGGCTAACAAAACACCCAGTATTGTTGCAATTATGGTTGAAGGCACTACAACCTTCAAGCTGTTCGTCATACTAGTCAAAATGGCCGGATCTCTAAAGAGGGTCACGTAATTGGCAAAGGTTATATTTCCATCCGCTTTAAAGCTGTTGATTACGAGCACCAAGCAGGGATAAAACACGGTAAATCCCAGTAGGGCAAAGGTCCCCCACCAAATAAGGCGGGGACCCATTGAAGCTAAATCAAAGGAGCTTTTGGCAGCAGATTGACCGGAGGTCAATCCTTGCGGCTTACCGATCATACGATCAAATCCTTCCTAACTCGAAATCATATTATTTGGCTTCGCTAAATAATTCTCCAAACTTCGTTTTTAAAGATTCGCGGTTATCTTCAAGGAATTTCATATCCAGCGGCATCACTTTAATGCTGTCCAATTTGGGCGATCCTTCAGGCGCGCCTGCATCCCCTTTGACTGGAATGTAGCCTTGTTTCACGAAAAACTTCTGACCATCCGTGGAGAGGAGGTAATCCATCAGCTTCTGGGAAGCCTCTTTATTTTTAGATCCGGAAATAATGCCTACCGGCGTAGGAATAAGAACGGAACCCTCGCTAGGCCAAGCGATTTCAACCGGCGAACCGCTGTTTTTAGCGTTTCTGACCATAAAGTCTACAACTGAAACGCCATAATATTCGCCTGTTGCAAGTTTACTAGTCAAGTTACCGTTGGATTGTTCAAACTTAACGCCATTATTTTTCAAGCTGCTGAAATAGTCCCATCCCATCCCATTCGTATTGACGAGCGATGCTAATGTTAAGAATGCTGCGCCGGAATAGTTCGGATTTGCTATAGCGACTTTCCCTTTATATTCAGGAGATCCGAGATCCTGCCAGGATTTAGGGGCATTTTTAATTTTTAATGTATTATAGCCAATGACATTGAAAATTTGACGTACTTCATAATATTTTCCGTCTTCATATGCATAGCGCTTATCCAGGTTAGCCGCTTCAGGCGAATCATATTTTTCCAGCATCCCTTTTTTCGCCAATTTCGAATAATAGTCAATATCGGCAAACCAAATGACATCGGCCTGGATAGCCCCGCCCATCTGTTCCGCTTCGATTTTCGAAATAACGGCACCGGTTCCGGAACGGTATATTTTCACATCAATCTTAGGCTGCTTCTTCTTGAAATCCTGGATCATTTCGTTAACTAAGTCTTGGGATTCAGAGGTATACAGATTCACAGTCCCGCTGACTTCCTTCACTTCTTTTGCACTATCGACAGGCTTCGTTCCTTCATTAGCATTTTTAACTTGCTCATTACCGCCCGATGCGCAACCAGCTGCGAGAGAAACTAATGCGAGAGACATCATCACTTTATAAAGTTTTTTCAATGTACCCACCCTTTACTTGTTTTTTTTGAAATGAACTCCAAACCGCAACCTCTTATAACTATCCGCATATTGTTATTTGATCATCAGCCCCCCACCGTAATTTTAGCTCCCACGAGCTTAATCCTTTGTCCATCCATCGTGGATTCGATCTTGATGACGCCAGTCCATTTCATGATTTGAGATGCGTACTCCTGAAGAGCAGCTTCATCCATCCCATTGACGCTGCAATGTACCGTCTTAAATCCTTCCCCAACCGATTCATCCTCCGAAAAATATACTTTTTTAATCTGAATACCCATTGCTTCCAACTCGGATATAATTTTCCCGGTCAACGTGGAGTTGTCTTCAATCGTGATTTGTAGCAGGTTTTTATGCTTTGCGCTAAACAACTTCTCTGTTTTGTTCAACAGAAAGAGACATACCAAGACAAGGAAGGTTGCAACCAGCGCCCCTTTATAAAACCCTGCACCTGCCGATAAACCAATTCCGGCCGTTACCCACAAGGAGGCAGCCGTTGTTAATCCCGATATCGAAAGTCCATTTCGCAATATCGTACCTGCGCCCAGAAAACCGATACCGCTAATGACTTGAGCAGCAAGACGGGATGGATCTATTCGGACATTGATTTCGTTTACAAAATCAGAAAAGCCATAAATCGATAGCAGCATAATTAATGCAGCACCGATACAGACAAGAATATGAGTACGAAAACCAGCCGCATGGTTGCTGACTTCCCTTTCTAAACCAATTAAACCTCCAAGGACAACTGCGGCAATCAATCGTAACACTAAATCCCAAAAGTCAATACTCCAAACCGAGTTCTCGACCATGACCTACCAACCCCTCTTGCTCATAGTTCGGCATAACTGTATGCGCTTTCTTTTGTGCGAAAAATCCTTGAAACGTGTGCTGATTAGAGAATGTTTGACAAGTAATAAACGGATATTCTTTACATTTGTCATTAAGACATACATTTGTAACCACATCTTACTCCTGATTTTATCATTTGTCAATATGTTAATACATTTGTAAATTGATCTGAAAATCAGGAACAGCAATATGGGGGAAGCGCTTACGATTCCGATTGTTTACAAAAACTACAATTGAAATAGTATCACTCCACGGCATTGTTTACAATTGTTTTATTTATTTACATATGTATAGAAGAGGATAAAAAAAAGAGAATGCATATACATTCTCAGCTTGCCGGGAAACCCGCATCCCGCAATTCATTCCACTCTTGCAACGAACGTGTAATATTAAGCTCTTTCATTTCTCCAAAATATTCCAAAGATACATAACCGGAATAATGCCGCCGTTCAAGCTCTTGAATAAGTGCCTTGTTATCAATGTCGCCATTAAGGATTGAGACAGGAACACTCTTGTACCTATTGGCATGATCCCAGTTGTAATTTTTTATATGAACGTGAGATAACCATGGGTATAAGACCGGCAGCGCCTCCATTTGATCGATCTGCTCCACATGGAGATTCGCACCGTCAAACACTAGCCTAAGTCTCGGGTGATTGACTGCCTGCAGCAGCATCCGGGCGGACTCCGTATTATCTACAAACGTGTCATAGTGAACTTCGATCGCAATGTTTACTTCGTACTGGTCGGCCATTCGCATAACGTTCTTCATGACGCTCACGACTTGGCCCCATTGCTCCGGAGAAGTGCATCTCGACGACACGTGGCCCAGAAATGTTCGTATGAACGGACAGCCCAGCTGCCTGGCAACGTCGAGTAAATGATTCATACTCTTGAAATCCTGCTTCAAATCCTTTTCTCCCGAGAAGCCTCCGGAAAATGTTGTGTATCCGCTGACCGCCGGCACTTCAAGGCCATACCGGCGCAGTTTTTCTCTTAATTTGTCAAGGGGACCCCGCTCCTCCTGATAGCGTTCAATATGCCCCATCCATAGTTCCACCCCATCTAGTCCAAATGGAGCCGACCATTCCAATATTTGTTCAACATCCCAGTCTTTAAATCCTGAAGTACAAAGGCTTCTCTTCACTTCGATTCCTCCTAAGCTTATCTGTGCAGCCATTCCAATGGAACGGTCACCAGACTTGGGAACAGGATTAACAACACCATAACGACGCATTCGGCAATAAGGAACGGCATAACGCCTTTCATAATGCCCTCCATACTCGTTCTACCTACACCTGCAGCCACGTTGAGTACCGTTCCCACAGGCGGTGTGAGAAGTCCGATGCTGCAATTCAGAACGAACAGAACGCCGAAATAAACCGGATCAATACCTGCTTGAATGATAATGGGCATCAGAACAGGTGTCATAATGAGAATGGTAGGCGTCATATCCATAGCCGTACCTACCAAAACTAACAAGATATTGATCATGATCATAAGCAGCATCGGATTTTCCAGCAGAGGTCCAAGAAATTCCGTAATCGTGGCAGGAACGTTAGCCACTGTAATGAGCCAAGAGGATACCATCGCTGCCGCAGCGAGGAACATAACTACACTAGTCGTTTTGGCCGCACCAAGGAGGCATTTATAAACGGTTGTAAAGCTCAGCGAGCGATAAATGAACACCCCGACCAATAGGGCGTACACTGCGGCTACTACCGCAGCTTCCGTCGGTGTGAAGATACCGCCCCGTAAGCCTGCAAGAATAATCACAGGCAGTATCAGGGCCCATGACGCTTCTTTTAATGCGATCATGATGTCCTTAAACGAGGCGCGCGGCATTTTCTCCGCCTTCTCTTTGCGTGCCATTAACCACCAGGTAAATACAAGAGCGACGCCCATCATTAAACCCGGCACAATACCGCCCAAAAATAGCTTTGTAATGGAAACATCGCTTGTCACGCCAAAGATAATAAAAGCGATACTCGGCGGAATTACCGGTGCAATAATACCTCCGGCTGCGACCAATCCGGCGGAGCGATTCCGGTCATAGCCCGCTTTGACCATCATCGGGATCAGGATGGCGCCAAGGGCTGCCGTATCGGCGACTGCAGATCCGGACAATCCGGCAAAGATGACGGCGGCAATGATCGAGACATATCCTAAACCGCCGCGAATGGGTCCGACCAGGGTTAAAGCGAATTGTATGATTTTTCGGGATATTCCGCCCGCGTTCATAAACTCACCGGCCAGAATAAAGAAGGGAACCGCCAGTAAAGGGAAGCTGTTTGCACCGTTAATCAGGTTTTGAGCAATGATTTGGGTGTCAAACATACCCATGTACATCATGAGACATACGCCGCTTAACAGAAGCGCAAACGCAATCGGCATTCCGAATGCCATTGCCCCTAATAAAGAACCAAGGAAGATTACAGGAGTCATTACCGATCAGCCCCTTCCGCCGTATGCAACTGATGATTTTCGAGCTTCATGCCGATCTCCTTCGTCTCCTGCCGCTCTGGCGTTTCGCTATTATTTAGCTGGATTTCTTCTTCCGATTCGACGACCCGGGAAACTTTGTCGATATAAGTTTTGTCGATACTCACCCGGATAATATTCGAAATCAGAATGATACCCATGCAGACGCTGGCAATAACCCCGACGAAATACACAAA
>NZ_BIMH01000084.1 GCF_004000985.1 Paenibacillus validus NBRC 15382
CATTAATTCAGTTCGAGCACGGGCGCGCGGGTGAAACGCGCGGGATGTGCTCCCGCTCTGCCCCACTCGAAGTAAGCTCAGGCCAAAGGCCTGGGGCGAGTCGACGCTCGGATGGCCGTCTTGCGCTCGATTGCCGGAGTTTGCTCGATCGCAGGCACAACACCGGGTAAGAACGCCGCATGACAGCGTGTCCCCCGTTCCCCGCCGTTAAGGCGAGGGAATAGGGGGACGAAAAGCGCTCCACGCCCTACAGCCGCTTCAACGACGGCCCGGTGGCAGGTACGCTCCCTTTCGGGGTCTCGGGGCGAAGCGCCCGAGTCCTCCCCCCTTGGCGAAGGGGGGAAAGAGGGGGGATCGAAAAGAAGGAACTTTGGTCACATCCTGTCGGATAGGTCCATGTTAAGTTGGCGCGGACGACGTTTTCGGTTATCATTAGAGAAGAGACGCTTGAAGACGCCGATGAAGGGCGAACGAAGGCGTTGCCGCTAGAAGGGAGCAGAAATCGCTTTGAAATGGTTTGTGGGCCTCGGGAATCCGGGCAAACAATATGAACAAACCCGGCACAACATCGGGTTTATGGCGCTGGACCGATTCGCCGACCGGCACGGCATTAAGATTACGCAAAGCAAGTGCAAGGCATTGCTGGGGGAAGGTGTGGTGGCAGGGCAGAAAGTATACTTGCTCAAGCCGCAGACGTTCATGAACTTGTCGGGCGAATCGATACGCGCGTTTATGGATTTTTATAAAGCGCCGGTCGAAGATTTAATCGTGGTCTACGACGACTTGGATACGCCGTTCGGCAGCATCCGGCTTCGTTATCAAGGCAGCGCCGGCGGGCATAACGGCATCAAGTCAACCATCCAGCACCTCGGGACTCAGTCGTTCCAGCGGATTCGCATGGGAATTTCGCGGCCGGCGCCGGGGCGGGATATCGCCGAATACGTGCTGCATACATTTTCGAAAGAGGAATTGACGAAGATGCCTCAGCTGCTCGATAAGACCTGTGAAGCGATGGAGCATCTGCTTGAGCATACCTTTGAAAATACGATGGCCAAATACAACGGTTAAGACGGACCCGGGCTAATCTCCTCGCCAGTTGGGCATACTGGTTGAAAATAACGCTTTTTCCGTAAAGCGTAAGGAGGTTGGAAGAATGGCCGTCACCTATATTTGCCGCCATTGTCAAACGTTTATTGGGGAGATCCGTCAAGGGGAAGTGAACGAGTTTCAGCTCGGCTTCCATTTCTTGACCCCCGAAGAGCGGAGAGATATAATATCGTATAACCCGAATGGGGATGTCACCGTCAAGGTGGTATGCGATTACTGCAAGGAAGCGCTGGAAGCCAATCCGGAGCTCTCGCTCCTCGCGAATCCTCTGCAATAAGTCATCAGGCGGCATCGGCAGTATCGATGCAGTCCTCGCGACAGGGGTTTTTTCGCATTTCGGCGATCCTGCTTTTCGTTCATGGACCGGCCTAAAGCGATTCTCGCTCTAGGCTTTTTTAGTGTGGTTGAGAGGGGTGTCCTGTGTTGCAGGCATTAATTCAAGCATTCTCGGCCGATTCCGATTTCCAGACGATCGTTTCGGGCATTCGGTCGGGTATGAGAGAGCAATTGGTCGCCGGTCTCACCGGTTCTTCGCGGCAGGTGATGCTGGCTTCGTTGTATGAAGAACTGCGTCAGCCGCTTTTTGTCGTGACGCATAATATGTTTTCCGCACAGAAGGTGTTCGAAGACTTGGTGGAGCTGGTTCCTCCGGGACAAGTGCTGTTGTTCCCGGCGCAGGAACTGCTGGCCGCGGAGGCGGCGATCGCAAGTCCGGAGATGCTGGCGCAGCGTATTGACGCGTTATCCCGCTTGGCCGCAGGCTTCCGCGGGATTGTCGTCGTGCCGTACGCCGGGATGCGGCGGCTGCTGCCGAACCAGGAAGCGATCGCGGCGGCCCGATTTACGATCCAGGTCGGACAATCCGTTGAGCTGGAGTCATGGATTGAGCGTTTGGTGGAATTTGGCTACGAGCGCGTAGAGCGTGTCGAGAATAAAGGGGAGATGAGTGTCCGCGGCGGCATCGTCGACCTGTTCCCGCTGACATCGCCGCATCCGTTCCGGATCGAGCTGTTCGACGTGGAGGTCGATTCCATTCGTTCCTTCGATGCCGGGGACCAGCGCTCGATGGATAAATTCCAGGAGCTCACGATTGTGCCTTGTCGGGAGATTGTAGCGGATCGAAACCGTTTACAAAAAGCGGCGCAGCATGCCTATGAACTGCTGCAGGAGCAACTGAACAAGATGACCGATCGTACGGCCAAAGACCGTTTGCTCGAAGGCATCGGACATGAAATCGAGCAGATGCGGCAGGGGCAGCATGTTCAAGGGATGTTCAAATATATGTCCCTGCTGTTTCCGGAGCGGCAAACGCTGCTGGATTATATGCCTAAGGATACGGTGCTGCTCATCGACGAACCGGCGCGGCTGCTGGAAACGGCAAAGCAGCTCGAGAAGGACGAAGCGGAATGGATGACGATGTCGCTGTCGGACGGCAAATATATGCCGCAGCTGGTATTGTCGAAGCCCTATGAAACGCTGCTTCACCGCAAGCCGTATCCGACTCTGTACCTGTCGTTATTCCTGAGACAAGTGCCGGGCGCGGTTCCGCAAAATATCATCAACTTCATGTGCCGTGTCATGCAAAACTTCCACGGTCAAATGAATTTGCTGAAGAGCGAAATGGAACGCTGGAAAAAGGCCGGCGCGAAAGTGATGATGCTGGCGGGCGGACCGGAGCGCGTCGAGCGGATCAAGCGGGTACTCGACGACTACCATATCGAAGAGCCGATGATCGTGGAAGGCAACCTGCAGACGGGATTTGAGCTGCCGGGCATTCATTTGGTCATCATTACCGAAGGCGAGATGTTCACGCAGAAGCAGCGCAAAGCGCGCAAAGTGGACAAAAAGATCGAGAATGCCGAGCGGATCAAAAGTTACCAGGAGCTGAAGGTCGGCGATTACGTCGTTCACGTCAACCACGGAATCGGGAAATTCGTAGGCATCGGAACATTGGAAGTAGGCGGCATTCATAAAGATTATTTGCACATTTTATACGCCGGAGGCGACAAGCTCTCGGTACCGATTGAACAGATCGACCACGTTCAGAAATATGTCGGCGCGGAGGAAGGCAAAGAGCCGAAAGTGTATAAACTCGGCGGCTCCGATTGGAACCGGGTTAAAACCAAAGCGCGCGCATCGGTGCAAGACATTGCCGATGACCTCATCAAGCTGTATGCGGAACGTCAGGCAACGACGGGGTATGCGTTTTCACCCGACACCGCCTACCAGCAGGAATTCGAGGGCATGTTCCCTTACGAGGAAACGGCGGATCAGCTGCGGGCGATCGAAGAGATCAAGCAGGACATGGAAAAGCCCCGTCCGATGGACCGTTTGTTGTGCGGCGACGTCGGTTATGGCAAAACGGAAGTGGCGATCCGCGCGGCCTTCAAAGCGGCCATTGACGGGAAGCAGGTGGCCGTGCTCGTGCCGACTACGATTCTCGCGCAGCAGCATTACGAGACGTTCCGCGAGCGGTTCTCCGGATATCCGTTCAACATTCAAGTGCTAAGCCGATTCCGTTCGAAGAAAGAGCAGACGGATACGATGAAGGGTATTAAAGCCGGTACGGTTGACGTCGTCATCGGAACACATAGGCTGCTGTCCAAGGATATGCAGTTTAAGGATTTGGGCCTTCTCATCGTAGACGAGGAGCAGCGTTTCGGGGTCTCGCACAAAGAAAAGCTGAAGCGGCTGAAGACGAATGTGGATGTGCTGACGCTGACGGCGACACCGATTCCGCGGACGCTGCATATGTCCATGCTGGGCGTACGCGATTTGTCGGTCATTGAAACGCCGCCGGAGAATCGTTTCCCGGTGCAAACGTATGTGGTGGAGTACAGCGCTTCGCTCGTACGGGAAGCGATTGAGCGGGAGCTGGCGCGCGAGGGACAGGTGTACTATTTGTACAACCGGGTTCAAGGCATTACCCAAATGGCGGAGCAGATCTCGATGCTGGTGCCGGACGCGCGGGTAACGGTAGCGCACGGGCAAATGTCGGAGCAGGAGCTGGAGAAAACGATTCTCGATTTTCTCGACGGCGAATACGACGTGCTGGTCAGCACCAGTATTATCGAGACCGGCGTCGACATTCCGAACGTGAACACGCTGGTGGTCCATGACGCGGACAAAATGGGCTTGTCCCAGCTGTATCAGCTGCGCGGCCGTGTCGGTCGCTCCAATCGGATCGCCTACGCGTATTTCACCTACCAACGGGATAAAGTGTTGACGGAAGTGGCGGAGAAGCGTCTGCAGGCGATAAAAGAGTTTACAGAACTAGGGTCAGGGTTTAAAATTGCCATGAGAGATTTGTCCATCCGCGGCGCGGGCAATTTGCTGGGCGCAGAGCAGTCCGGCTTTATCGCTTCGGTCGGGTTCGATCTGTATTCGCAAATGCTGGGCGAAGAGATTCAGAAGCGGAAGAAAGAGATCGGCGGCGAGGCCGTACCGGAAACGAAGGTCTGGTCGACGCAGCTGGACATTCAGCTGGACGCCTACATTCCGGGCGATTACATCTACGACAGCATGCAAAAGATCGAGATTTACAAAAAGGTTGCTGCTGTGCAGTCGCTTGAAGAAGCGAACGAGCTGCATGACGAGCTGGTGGACCGGTTCGGCGATTTGCCGGATGCGGTGCATAATCTGCTGCGCGCTGCGCGTTTGAAAGTATACGGGGCGCAGTATGCGATCGAGACGATCACGCAGAAGGGGCTCGATTATGAACTTCGTCTACATGCGGATCAGACCGGTAATCTGAATGGAGCCGAATGGGCAAAGCTGCAGCAGGAGTTCGAAAATCGCGTACGGTTGGTCAGCGGGCCGAACATGGTAATCGAAACGAAAGGCAAGGGACTGACACCAGAACAATCCATCGATTTACTTGAAAGGTTTCTGGTACAATACAAGCGTGCGCTGAAATCGAAGGGAGAACTACAAAATGCAGCAAAATAACAGGAAGAAATACCGGAGAATGACTGCTCTTATGGCGCTTGTAATAGTCGTAGGGTTAGCCGCGGGATGCGGCAAGAAAGAGGAAGCGCCAGCGGCGACGCCGGCTCCGGCTGTGGAAACGCCGGCAGCTCCGGCTGCGACGGGCAACCCGGGCGATGTGCTGATTGCTATGAAAGACGGCGTTAACGTGACCCGAGGCGAATTTGATAAATTCGTCAATATCAATATGATGTTCTACCCGCAATACGCGCAGTTTAAGACCGATCCGGCATTCCAGCAAGACATCATGAATCAGCTGCTCGCCTTCAAAGTGCTCGGCGCCCGCGCGGACGAGAAAGCGAAAGCCGACGCCGCGAAGCAAGCCAGCGAGCAAATGGAACAGATTAAGACGTACCTCGGCATGCAGGAAGGCGGCATGGAAAAGGCGCTGAAGGATGCCAATGTGACGGAGAAGGACATTCAGGATTTCATCGGCAACAGCTTGGTCACGATCGTGTCCGCAGAAAGCAAAGTGACGGATGACGAAGTGAAAAAGGCTTACGACGACAAATTGGCGCAGGATCCAAGCGCCTATACGATCGCGACCGTGCGCCACATTTTGGTCGGCACGACCGATGCAGCGACAGGGGCGGAAAAGCGTACGAAGGAAGACGCCCTGAAGCTTGCGAAAGAAGTGCAGGACAAGCTGAACGGCGGCGGGGATTTTGATGCGCTGGCTAAAGAATATTCCGACGACCCGGGTTCGAAGGAAACCGGCGGGAAGTATGAGAATGCGGAAGTCGGACAATGGGTGCCTGAATTTAAAAAGGCGGCCATTGAACTGCCGATCGGCAAAATCAGTGATCCGGTGGAAACGAGTTACGGCTACCATGTGATGAAAGTCGAGTCGCGTTCGAGCAAAACGTTCGACGACGTGAAAGCAGGACTGCGCTCGGAAGCGGCGCAGGCGAAAATTTATGAATTTCTGGAGAAAGAGCTTCCGGGCTTGATTCAGACGAACAATATGCCGAAGCCGGAAGCCACTCCAGCTCCGACTCCGGCACCGGCGGCAGATGCGCCGAAAGCGGAAGAGAAGAAGTAAACATTACCAGGGCGCCCGAAAGGGCGCCCTGTTTTGTTTTCTTTTTTTGGGGCATAATGTAAACAGCGGCAGCCCGTACATAGGCGCGTAAGGCAGCCGGCAGTCAAGCGGTAGGTGCATAACCCTCTGGGAATCGAAGAATACTATGGGCAGTCGAATTCCCTACATTGTATACAAAGGGCAATCCAGATTGTATCACATTCTTCAAGGAAAGCGAGGCATCTAGAATTATGAAAGCAACTGGAATCGTTCGTCGTATCGACGATCTTGGCAGGGTTGTGATCCCGAAGGAGATCCGCCGTACTCTGCGTATCCGGGAAGGGGACCCGCTTGAGATTTTCGTGGACCGTGACGGAGAGGTTATTTTGAAGAAATACTCTCCAATCGGTGAACTCGGGGATTTTGCCAAGGAATATGCCGAATCGCTCTTTGAAAGCACCAATCACATTACCATGATATCTGATCGCGATAATATTATCGCCGTTGCCGGCGGTTCGAAGAAGGATTATTTGGAGAAACCCGTCGGGCCTCTGGTCGAAACCTGCATGGAAAGCCGCAAAGCTTCGATGGAAACAAGCACGGGCTCTTATGAAATTTGTAAAGACGCCCCGGATACTTACGGTTCTTACGTCATCGCCCCGATCGTTGCGGGTGGCGATCCGATCGGATCGGTCATCCTATTTACCAAAGACGAGAATGTGAAGATGGGTCAAATGGAGCTGAAAATGGCCGAGACGGCGGCCGGCTTCTTGGCTAAACAGATGGAGCAATAATCCGATAGTCGTATGGTCCGTACGATATTGATGACAGCTAGGGCACAAGCTTCCTGAATTCTTCCCGGCGGCGGGGAGAAGCGGGAAGCTTTTTTGTTGCCCGTCCGGTTTTGGAAAAGATGCGTAAATGCGGTATAATGTTGGCGTTGACTAGGCACGGGAGGCAAGGAGAACGAGGATGAAGCAGCAAGCGGGGCGTAGAGAAGCGGAGCGGGCCGATGAAGAAACCGGACCGGCGGAGCCGGGGAGGGAAGAGCAGGGAAGGCTGCGTGCAGGCGCTGGTTGGAGTGCCCGGGCGAGCGACCCGCGTCGCGGTGCGGGGAAAACCTCGCCTGCCGCTACGTCGCTGCTGCAAGGTGCGGCGATGCTCGGTTTGGCTGCGGTCGCTTCGAAGATGATCGGGACGCTGCAAAAGATCCCGCTGCAGAACATGGCGGGCGATGCGGTGTTCGGTATTTATAATGCGGTATTTCCGCTGTATACGCTTATTTTGTTTCTGGCTACCGCCGGATTCCCGCTCGTCGTCTCCAAGTTCGTGTCCGAATATGCGGCCGACGGCCGGAACGCGCAAGCGAAGCAAGTGCTGCGTGTTGCATCCGTTCTGCTTCTGGCTAGCGGTATTTTGTTCTTTCTGCTTTTATATATGGGCGCGGATGTCCTCGCAGATTGGATGGGGGCGGCGCAAGCCGCCGCCGCGATCCGCAGCGTTTCCTTCGCGCTGCTGATCGTGCCGGTGATGTCGGCGCTGCGCGGTTATTTTCAAGGCTACGGCGATATGGCGCCGACGGCTTGGTCGCAGGTGATCGAGCAGGCGGTGCGCGTCGCCGTCATGGTCGGACTGCTGCTCGCCTTGATTAGGCTCGGGGGCAGTCCGGAGCTGATCGCCGCCGGCGCCACGTTCGGGTCGGTGGCGGGCGCGGCGGCCGGTCTTGCCGCCATGCTGTGGTATTGGCGCAAGGCGCGGCAAACGGATCGCTTGCCGGCGGTTGAAGCGGCCGGGGAGGGTTTAACGGTCAGGGGCCGATGGCGTAGCGACTGGACGCTCGCCAAGCGGCTTTCCCTCTATGCGATTCCGCTCTGCCTCGGAACGCTTGCGACGCCGATTCTGGGGCTCGTCGATTCGTTCACGATGCCGCGCCTGCTTAGACAAACCGGTTGGGACGAAACCGGCGCTTTGTTTCAGTACGGTCTGTACAACCACGGGTTGCCGCTTGTTCAGCTGGTAGCAATGATCGCGGCCTCGATTTCGGCCGCGCTTGTGCCGGCCATGGCGGAAGCACGGCATCGCGGCGACGCGGAAGCGGTACGCAGCCGGGCCGGTTACGCGCTGCGCGTGACGTGGCTCGTCGGGCTGGCGGCATCGTTCGGGTTGGCGATGCTGGCTGAGCCGCTGAACGTGATGTTCTATAAATCTTCCGCGGGGACGTCTGCGATGATCGTGCTATCGTTCACTGCCGTGCTGTCGGCGGTAAACTTGGTGTCGAGCAGCCTGCTGCAGGGCCTCGGCGCCGTCCGCGCGCCCGCGCTTTACCTGCTCGCCGCCGCGCTGGCGAAGCTCGCGCTCAACGCCGCGCTCGTGCCGCGCTACGGCATCGA
>NZ_BIMH01000085.1 GCF_004000985.1 Paenibacillus validus NBRC 15382
CTCCTTAAGAATGTGTGTTCCTCCAAATGAAAAAGCCCATCGTCTCTTGTCTATCAAGAGACGACAGGCTGTAAGCTTGCCGCGGTACCACTCTTCTTGAAGCTGCGTCCATGCGGTCGTGCACTACCGGCATGAGGCTGCTTCCACCTCGAATGTTGATCACGGAGACGTCTCCGTCGAAATCTACGGGCTCCGGCCGCCCCATCCGGGTACGGTTCCATTCCCATCAATTCCGCCGCTCCCGGGCGAGCTTCAAGCTTCCGCCGACTGCGTCGCACCACCCCGCAGCTCTCTGTCCGATCGGTTCGCTTTACTGTTCCCGTTCTTCGCGTTTCTGACTATTTCATGTAGAGACTCCCGGCTGGGAAAATAAAAAAGCCCGCCGTCTCTATCAAAGAGACGACAGGCTGTTCCCGTCGCGGTACCACTCTTGTTGACTCCTCTGCCCTAGGCGCAGGCGAAGTCCGCTCAAAGCCGGATCACGGTGGCGAACCGTCAAAGCTTACCGCCTTCTTAGTCATGCGCGCTTGCATGCTGGCTCTTGGCTTTGCCGCTCCCGGGCGAGTTTCACCGTGTTCCCCAACTGCGTTGCACCGACCCGCAGCTCTCTGAATAGGTATGGCGGTTACTGTTCCCGATCATTGCGTTTTGATTTGTTAGTCATTATAGTATGCGCCGGATGGAATGTCAATGCGTCATTCGGGAAAAAACAGCGCCCGATTATTTCGAGATATAGAAAGCGTCGTTCTCGAACTTCATCGTCAACCCTAACTCCTCCACGGCAAACTTCCATGTCATCGGAAAATACGTAATGTCGTTCAGAACAAGAATCGGATACGGTTCCTTAGCGTTATCGATCCACGCATCGTTTACGTAAACGTTAAAGGCGGGCAGTTTCGCGTACAGCTTGGAGGAAGGCGTACCCCAATCCAAATCCAAAGCCCCGGCTTCGTTATCCGTTTTCCGAACTACAAACCCGACTTCCGCATCCCACTTTGTTTCCAGAGCCAAAGCTTGCGTGTAGTTCCAGGTCATCGGAAAATAGGTGATATCGTTGTATAAGATAACAGGGTATTCCGTGGCGTCGTTGACTACTTGCTGCCCGTTTACGTAAAGGTCGAACAGAGGCAATTGTACGGTTACCGATCCGTCCGGAATCTTTTCTTTCGGAGCCGGAGACGCCGAATTCGGTGCAGGCGTAAGCGTCGAATCCGTGTCTGACGAGCTGCTCAGCTCCTGGTCGGTAGAAATCTTTAGTGCCAAGAATCATTAATAGGTTTAACAAAGGATAAAGCGGATGCACTATCGAAGTTTAATGGAAATCCCCGCAAATTTATATCCCAACTATAAGCAGAGGAGAAAAATATCATGTTTCAGCTTGAGCTATATAATGCTATATGGTTATTCGTAGTAATATTTATGCTTCATGATTTTGAGGAAATTATAGCTGTTGAAAAATGGGCGAAAAGAACGGAAAGCAGAATAACGGGTAACAGCAACCGGATAAGCAAAAAGATTTGGCAATTTTGGAACGTTAATTCTTATTCCTTTGCGAAGAGAGATGTTTTTATATTCTTAACGATGTCTATAATTACTTTCATTAAAATCCAAAACTTAGAAAGTTTATGGAGTTCGATTTTATATCTTTCCTTCTTGATATTTGTACTCATACACAATGTAGCCCACATCTTGCAAACATGGTTACTAAAAACATATACCCCAGGTCTCTATACAGCTGTCTTTTTAGTAACTCCTTATACCATTTATTTGTTAGACCGCTTAACTTAGCAGAAATTTGATCATGCTCCTTGTTCAACGAACAGGTGTGTTACAACATGAACCTTTAACAGAGCTAATTATTAAAAAAGCCCCGATGCCCGGTTCATGCCGGACACCGAAGCCTTTACGCAAATGGCAGGCTGGAGTCTGCTACTCCGTGATAAACATATAACGCAGCACGATCAGCACCGCCAGCACCCACATCAGCCAATGGACTTTATATTGGCCTTTGCCGCTCAGTTTCGCGACGGTGGCCAGCAAGACATAACTGACGATCCCGAACGAAATCCCGTTGGCGATGTTGTACGTGAAGGGCATGAACGCGACAGTGAAGAACGCCGGAATGCCGTAAACCAAATCTTGAAAGTCGATCTCGCGAACCGATTGCATCATCAGCACGCCGACAATAATAAGCGCCGCCGCTGTCGCGGAACCCGGAATAAGCGCGGCAATCGGGGCAAGGAACAAGGCGAGCAAGAAGCAGACGCCCGTCGTCACCGCCGTCAAGCCGGTGCGTCCGCCTTCGGCGACCCCCGCAGCACTTTCGACGAAAGCCGTCACGGTGCTCGTACCGACCAAGGCCCCGCCGCTGACGCCGATCGCATCCACCATCATCGCTTTGCCGACGCGTTTCTGGCCTTCGACTTTGTCTTTCATGAATCCGGCACGGTTCGCCGTACCGACGAGCGTTCCGAATGTATCGAACAGCTCCACAAATGTGAACGTCAAGATGACGGAAATAATCCCTGCATTCATAATCCCTGCAAAATCGAATTCAGCAAAGGCCAGCTTGCTAAGGTCCGGCACCCAGGTCGTCTTCTCGCTGCCGAGCGTGGCCAAATTGACAACCGGCGTACCGTCCGGATTATGCATGAACATGCCCACTACCGTCGTCAGCAGAATGCCGAACAAAATCGCGCCGCGCACCTGCAGCACTATCAAAATCGAGATCAATGCAAGTCCGATGATGCAGAGCAGCACGTTGACGTTATGCATGCTGCCGATATGGAAGACCGTCTCAAAGGAGAGCAGATCGGTATATTTGCCTTTCGGCACATCGTTCAGCGTTTCGACCGCAACGGTCAGCAGCCCGCTGTTCTTCAATCCGATAATCGCGATAAACAGCCCGATTCCGACCGTAATCGCGTGCTTCAAGCTGTCCGGAACTGCGACGATCAGCATCTGCCGCACCTTCGTCACCGTCAATACGATGAAAATCAAGCCCGAAATAAAAACGGCCGTCAAGCCCATCTGGTACGTAAACGTGCCGCCCGAAGCCAGGATCACCGTCGCAAAATAGGCGTTCAACCCCATCCCCGGCGCCAAGGCGACCGGAAAATTCACGAAGAGCCCCATACAGATCGTAATGACGCCTGCGGCAATCGCGGTTGCCAAAAACACGGCCGTCCAGTCCATTCCCGTCGCGCCGGAGCCGAATGCGCTAAGAATGTTCGGATTGACGGCCAAAATATACGCCATCGTCATGAACGTGGTTAGCCCGGCCATCACTTCGGTACGAACTGTAGTGCCGTTCTCTTTTAGCTTAAACAAACGATCCATTTTTTCCAAAATCCCCCTCGGAAAGAGTGTTTTCGAAAACAACGACGAAAAGCCCGGGTACCTGACGGTCCGGGCTCACAAGAAAAAAGGCTCCGCGGGATTCCGCGAAACACGTGCTTTCTTGTTCGTAGCCAGATCATTTACGGTGACCTCGTAGAAACTCCCGGGCCGATTCCCGGGATTATACGAAACGGTTATTCTCTTCAATTCCTGTATTCATTATAAAAAGTGATGTCACTGCTGTCAACCAAAATTACCGAACATTCGACATTTTTCTCAACGCTATCGTTCGGCATTCGACCTAACAAAAAGCCCGCTCTCGTATGTCGCGAGAACGAGCCTTCTTTCGTTTATTCCCACTCAATCGTGGCAGGCGGTTTGGAGGTGATGTCATACACGATCCGGTTGACGTTGTCAACTTCGTTGACGATACGGACCGAAATTTTCTCCAGCACATCCCATGGAATACGAGCCCAGTCGGCCGTCATGCCGTCAATGGAGGTTACTGCACGGATGCCGACCGTATACGAATACGTACGGGCGTCACCCATAACGCCGACGCTCTTCATGTTCGGCAGCGCCGTGAAATATTGCCAAATCTCGCGGTCGAGACCGGCTTTGGCGATTTCGTCGCGCAGAATCGCATCCGATTCGCGAACGATCGTCAGCTTCTCCTCCGTCACTTCGCCAAGCACGCGGATGGCCAGTCCCGGACCCGGGAACGGCTGACGCCACACGATGGCCGCCGGCAGTCCGCACTCTTCGCCGACCTTACGCACCTCGTCCTTGAACAGCGCTTTGAGCGGCTCCACCAGCTTGAACTTCATATCTTCCGGCAATCCGCCGACGTTGTGATGCGATTTGATCGTTTGTGCCGTAGCCGTACCGCTTTCCACGATATCCGTATACAGCGTGCCTTGCGCCAAGAACGCGAAGTCGTCGAATTTCCCCGACTCCTCTTCGAAGACGCGAATGAATTCCGTGCCGATGATTTTACGCTTCTGTTCCGGATCGTCGACGCCGGCCAATTTGCCCAGGAATCGCTCGCGGGCATCGATTTTGACGACTTTCATATCGAATTTGCCGACGAACGTATCCATCACGCTCTCCGCCTCGCCTTTGCGCAGCAAGCCGTGGTCGATAAACATACACGTCAGCTGATCGCCGATCGCTTTGTGAATCAGCATCGCCACCACGGACGAATCGACCCCGCCGCTCAGGGCGCACAGCACCTTTTGGTCCCCGACTTGTTCGCGGATTTCTTGAATCGTGTCCTCAATGAAGGTCGTCATGCTCCACGTTCCCTCGCACCCGCATACATGGTACAGGAAATTACGAATCATTTCGTTGCCGTAGACGGAATGGCGCACTTCCGGATGGAATTGAACGGCGAACATCTTCTTCTCCGGATGACTCATGGCCGCGATAGGCGCATGCTCGGTGCTCGCGTCGACGACGAAGCCTTCCGGCGTCTGCACGACAAGATCGCTGTGACTCATCCATACGGTTTGCTTCTTATCGAGCCCGTGCACGAGTCCGCAAGCATCCGCGAAATCGACTTCGGCTTTGCCGTACTCGCGCTTCGAAGCGGGCTCCACCTTGCCCTCCAACTGATGGGCCATCATCTGCATCCCGTAACAAATGCCGAGAATCGGCACCCCGAGGTCATATACGGCCGGGTCGACCAGCGGAGAAGCTTCCCCGTACACGCTGGCGGGACCGCCCGAGAAGATGATGCCCCGAGGCTGCAGCGCTTTGATTTTGTCGGCCGGTGTATTGAACGGCAGCAGCTCGCTGTATACGCCCAAGTCGCGGATACGGCGTGCGATCAACTGGTTGTACTGCCCGCCAAAATCGAGCACCACAATAATTTCATTCGGCTTGTCCATGGTTTGTACGTTCCTCCTGCAATAAGCGTTCATTTTTCAATGACACCTATTATAAGCTTACACCGGATAAAGGGCAATGCTTTGTCTGACCGTTTTGTCGCATGATGGCGAAAAATGAAAAAAGCCCGTCCCGATGCAGCGGACGGACTCTTGCGGCGACTACGCTTTGCGGCTGCGCCGCAGCTGCAGCCAAGCGTCCCGCAGCGCCTGTCTGGAGACGGGGGCCGGCGACGACGCATAAGGATCGGCGTAGCGCTGCGCTTCGAGCAGCCGCGTGAAACGGACCAGCGCCTGCCGGTGAGCCTCGCTGAGGCAGGCGCGCGAAGCGGCGTATTCGCGCAGCGTTTGCGCAGGCGCCGCCGGGCCGTAGGTCCGCTGCAGCCGGCGCCAGAACCGTTCACCCAGGCGATGGGCGGACAACCGGCGCAAGCCATGCAGCAAGCCCGCGCTGCCGGACGGTGCCGCAGCGGGCCGCGCCTGCTCGGCGGCAGCGGTGCGAAGCTGCCGGCTGCCGGCTGTAAGGCCGAGCGCCAAGAGCGCGCCGGTGCCGGCTATGACCGCGGCAGCGGCGAGCATCGGCCGGGTAAGCCGGGCCGAGACACCGCCCCAAGCAGCCTTCGCGCGTCCGCCGAGTATGTCCAGCGAGGCGGCCAGGTCACGGTACGCCGCTTGCATACGCTCTGCGGCACCGGCCGTCCAGCGGTTCGAAGACGGCTGTCCCTCCGTCCCGGCCCCAGCTGTCCCGGTGTGCGGGGTCGGCGGCACGCTTTCTCCGTTAAAGCCGGGGGTCGGCTCGAAGGGCGCCCAGCCGGCCGTCGGGAAATACACCTCCACCCAAGCATGGGCGTCTTGCTGCCGCACCTGCACGTGGTATCGTGTCCTATCGTCCAACTTCTCCGACGCGACGACTTCGCCGGGCGTAAACCCCTTCACCCAGCGAGCGGGAACGCCGGAAGCGCGCAGCAGCACGATCATCGCCGTTGAGAAGTGATCGCAGTATCCGGCGCGCTGCTCGAACAAGAAGCGGTCAACCAGGTCCTCCCCGGTCGCGGCGGGCCGCGTATTGTCCGTGCGGTACGCGTAATGCTCGCGCAAGTACCGCTCAATGGCGTCGGCTTTCGCATAAGGCGTCTCGGCCTGCTGCGTAATTTGACGCGCCAGCCCGCGGACGCGTTCCGGCAGCGCTTCAGGCAGCTGCAGGAACCGTTCGCGGACGGCGGCGGGATAATCGGTTCCCGCATCGCGCTGCAGCATCGAACGGTCGGTCAGCACGCGGGCTTCGAGACGATAGAACGACAGCGGGTCCGTTAACGCCGGCATCACATATCGGTCCGTCTCCGCCTGCTTCCACACCCAATCGACCGGGATGGCTTGTCCCCGTGCGGTTTGCAAGGCGTCGACGCGGGTGATCGTCCCCCCCGCAAGCAGGAAGCGGTTCAACGTCGAATCGGCTAACGCCACCTCCTGGATAACGGCTGTATAGGCGGACGAAGCCGCCAGTTCCGGCGTCGGCTCGCCCAAGCGGGATTGGAGCATCGTCGGTTCAGGCTCCGTCCAGCCTTGCCCCGTATAACGGCTCTTGGCTTCGCCGCGCCAATAGGTCAGACGCTCGGTAACCGCCGTGAAAGCCACGCCGGGATCGGTGCGCAAGGGCAGCCCGAGCAGGCTGTCGTCCGCTCCGTAGCCTGTGCGGGCCACCGAATCGGAGGCGCCGGCACGGTACCCGTTTGCCAGATGTTCTTCCCACGTCCGCATGTACGCCAACCAATCGGGCGGCTGGGCCTGGTGCGGATGAAGCAGCACGCCCAGACCGCCGGCTGCGAGGCTGGCGGCAAGCAGCAGCAGACCGGGCATCCAGACGCCCTGAGCGGCGATCGGCGCCGTGCGGCTGTCCGCAGGCGCCCCCCCTGCCGCGGGCGGCGTCCCCGTCTCCGCAAGCCAGCGCCGCAAACGTCCGGGCTGCAGCAGCAATTGAAGCAGCAGACCGATAGCCAGGCAGCGGCAAACGGACCCTAATGCATCCAACCCGAACGCCGTTTGCATCAAGATCGGAATCGCCAGCGTCATCAGCACCAGCCAAAACATGGAACGGCGATCGAGCACAAGCGATTGCACGACCGAGATGAAGAACGCCCAGCCGGTCGTGAACAGCAGCGTTCGCGTCGCAGGCTCCCACGCCCCTAAGCGGCCCTGCAGTCCCTCGCTCCAATCGACTGCCAGCTCCCGGCCCCAGGTCGCCCATTCCTCCGCGTTCGGAAAGGCTTGACCGTGGTGCAGCCAAGCGGTGAACAGCACGATCCCCGCGGCTTTCAGCGGCCAAACCGCCCAGGCGGACGGACGAAACGAATCGATCAGAACGAACAGCGAGAACGTCCAGACGAAGGGAGCAATGGAATAAAGCTCGGTGACCTCGGCTAATCGGCCGAGCGGGTACAGCCATTCGAGCAGCAGCAGCAGCAGCAGCAAGCTCAGCAGGGCATCCTCGCCCCACGAAGCGCGCGGCTCAGACTGCGTCTGGCCCGCGAAGCCCGGGTCCCGGTCCGCAGCGGCGGGACCGGCAGGTATCGTGGAGGCGAGCGCTCTTGCAGGGGAGACGTACGCTGCCTGCGGCGTTAGGCCCGGCGAATAGCCGGAAAACCCCACCGATGCAGACGGAGCGGCAGGCATCGCGGAAGCGAGCGCAGCGGTCGGGGAGGCGTTCTCCACATGCGGCAATTGTCCCGCTCCCCCTCCCGCCGCCAGACGGTCAATGTCCCGATGCGGCATAACCGTCACCTCCTATCTGCGGTGCGGAGGACACAGCTAGCGCGCTCACAACGGTCACGCGGCAGCCTATCGCCTCCAGCTGCTGCAGCCACGACTCCACCGCGGCAGCGCTACCGCGCGACCACGGGCCTTGCACGTACACGAGCTGCACCGCCCGTCCCGGCAGCCGGCGCAGCACAGGGATCAGCTGCGCGTCTGCGCGGGCCGTCACCAGCGTGACGGCTCCGCCGCCGGCAGCAAGCGCTTCGCGCAGCGCCAGCTCGGCGAACGCCTGCGGGCGAGGATCGCCCTGAGGCACCGCTGCGAGCAGCGCCAGCACATCGCGCAAGCGCCCGCGGCCTTGCGCTTCGACGCTGCCGCCCCGGCCGTCGCTCA
>NZ_BIMH01000086.1 GCF_004000985.1 Paenibacillus validus NBRC 15382
CCTCTGAACTCCCAGGGCTCTCGCCTTCCCTTATCCTCTCTATAAACGCGAAAGAGCATCGACCGCTTTTGGTCGATGCTCTCGCATTTTATGGAGACGAGCCGTGGCTTGGCAAATCCACAATTCGTCGCCGTGTGATGCTCAAGATGTTTAGGGAGGTAGTCAGAACTCCCCTGTTTTCTAAACAGTCATTCTAATCAACGTCTAATCCAAGCTTATTCCTTCGATCTAATTGGAACTTTGGCCGATGGCACCACCCTCGATGAGCCTTTTAAATGTACGTCTTGATCATCGAAGAAAATATGGGCTCCAAACGCTTTTAAAACTCCTTCTTTTGGTGCCCCTCCAAGAAAAAAGGCTTCATCTATTCTTATCCCCCAATGCCTCAAAGTTAAAATAACCCTTTTGTGTGCAGGACTGTTCCTAGCTGTTACTAGGGCTGTACGTATAGGATTGTCATCGGAACCAAATTGTTTTTGTAAGAATGAAATTGTTCTAAGTAATTTAGCAAACGGACCATCTGGTAGTGGTTTTTCAGCATTCTTTTTCTCATGTTCAAGGAACGCTTCAAGACCTTGTTTTTGATAAATTTCTTCTGACTCCTCTGAAAAAAGAACTGCGTCGCCATCAAATGCAATCCTTATTTCAGAAGCTGAGTTATCCTCGTACGAGGTATCCGTTTTGTATATCAATCCTGCAGCAACTCCTGCATCTATTGCTGCCTGAACATCTTTCTCATCTGCGGATAGAAAAAGATCTACTTCAAAAGACTTAAGATATTGCGCAAGAGATCTACCACTTGTAAGTGCCGCTCGGGAAATATCAAGACCGTATTGTTCTATTGAATTAAATATTCTAAGACTGGTATCAGCGTTGTTCCGCGACATTATTATGACTTCAGTCTTTCTTTTCCCTTGAACAAGTTCGTTCAAATGAAGAATGCTTTTTATTAGACTAAACGCGATACCAGGTTTAAGAATCTTATCTTCATTCTCTATTTGGTATTTTGAATACGCCTCCAAACCTTGAGTTTGAAAAATCTCGTCTTCCTCTGATAATTCAAAGAGAGCTCTTGATGACACACCAATTACCAAATAGTTAGTCAAATCATAAGGCATACCTTAAACACCCCCAACTTCAACTAAGAATGTATTTGTTGACCAATAACGCAGTTCACGACATCGAACATTTCTTTTCCTTCGACGTACTTCACATATTGAGAAGCGGATAGCTCACTCCCGTTCCTCGTAAGCTGTCTGAATTAATGGGATTAGAGACTCCAAAGATACTATCTGATCAAGTTTAATATCAATCTGGTTTTTGTCTCTTTTATCAATTGGCAAATAAATTTTTATATTGGATTGAAATAGCTTAAAAATCTCGTCCCTCTTCTTTACAGGAACATGAATCAACAGTCTATTCCCCACAGTGGATATGGAAAGAAATTTGTGTTTTCGACCCTTACGTACAAACATGATACCGTCTGATATGTAATAGTATGTAACGAGCGTTTGATCTACGTAATTGAAGATATTTCTAGCTATCATTTGTATCGCAGAACTACTAAACGAAGCAATTACTTCATCTGGAGAATTAAATTTTGATTCTCCTCTCGAAAGCGAAGGACGTTTAATAGTATTTGAGAATTCCCTATCTGTCAATTGAATTTCTCTATACTCATAACCATGTTTAGTCAGACCTTCCTTTAGTCCATGAACAAAAGTTAATCCCGCTAACATGAATCTCACGTTTTCATCATTGACTAAACCTGCATATCTTAATATTTGCCCTACAGCTCTGTCGTCAACTTTCAACTTTACTTCAACATATAATTGTTTACCGTTCCGATCTTTAAAGAGCAAATCGCAGCGATAAGATCCAATTCTAACTTCTTTGGAAATAAATTCAAGTTGTTCTTCAATCAAGTCAGAGTTAGCTATTAAAATATCATGTAACTGAATTTCATCCAATCGTCTTCACCTTCCTTACATTTTGTTTCTAAGAAGTGAATTAATGTAGTTACAATATACATTCTACCGATTTTTCATAAACCCTTTGAATTTAAAGTAAAAAGATGTCGAATTGGCTATTCTCAATAAAAATGCCAGTACCGTCCGAAGCGTCAACTAGACGCAAATATAGGTACTGACACTAAATTAATTTTAAAACGGACTGAACCCCTGTCCACACCACTTAAATATTGTGGTTTTGCATGGACAAGGGTTCATAAATGCGAGCCGTGGTGTGCCAAATCCACAATCCGACGCCGCGTGCTTCTGAGGATATTTGGGGAGGTGGCGTAAGGTTGATTAGCATAACTTAGCAAGTCATAAATTAAGGAATCAAGACCCTTTCTTTCATACAGGGCCCACAAGGTTTATATGGCAGACCTTTGTTTAACTAGACAATCTATATAAATCATCAGCAAATTGGAGAAGGCGGCCAATCATTGGCTCATCTTTAGCATCGGCTTCGTATAGCTTAATTCTTAAAGAGTCATATGGGCTAGTCGAAGCCCCCAAAAAAATGTGAATGCCTGTTTTTCGCTCCCTGCTTTTGCGAATCGGCAACTTGAGCAATTGCGATACTTCCTCTTCCGTAAAGTGACCTTTGGGATAATCCAAGGCAATCAGTACATGATTGGATTCATAGTGAACATTTCCCCATTTTGGATCATCCTCTCTAGACTCTCGGTTCCAAAGAACACCCGCTCGCGACATGATCTTATAGCGACTTCGGGACGGCATGTCTTTTGCGACTACGTCAGGGATTTGCTCCAAGCCTTCTACTATTCGCCGAGCATGATCCTTCACCTATTTCAACTCCTTCGGTTGCATTAATTCGTATAATACTTTCCCTTATTTAGGGGGAGGATATACGATTCTAATTCTATGCACTTTAATGAGTTCCTTCAAGGAGATCATTATGAATATCCCTATGGTAGCAGTCAATCAGACTTATTGGAAAAAGCGTCAATTCGTCAAGAAGCGTCACTGAGAGTCAAACGACGGTACTGACTCTTATTGAAAGCGTGACGAACCCCTGTCCACTACTTTAAGTTGTGGTTTTACACGGACAAGGGTTCCAGCAACTGAACCATGGCTTGGCAAATCCACAATTTTCCGCCGCGTGATGTTGAGGATGTTTGTGGAGATTGCTTAAATTTAGCAAATCAATTTCCATGCATGATTCCATGAGCAGGGATGTTTATTTAGGCAAGGCTTTTCTTCCATTTGATGTAAGTTCTTTCCACGCCTTTTTCTCCTCTCGAATGCTAACAAAATACCCCAAATAGCCTAGGCAAACCAGAACTAATCCGATGGCGTTTAATAGACCGATTAAAAACAAGCTGAAGCCAATCCCAAGTAAATAAAGAAATATTTTCATAATAATACCCGTATCTCGCCGTTTTTGATGGTTTTGAGCCTTCTTCAACAATTCTTTGACCTTGACCTGCTCCGCCTCTTGGAACGTCCTATATTCTTTGCCCTTATATGTTCTGTCGTGTTTATCGAGAATAGCCCGAAGCTCTTTCTTATACGGCTCCGCGGTTTTCGGGTGAAAGTCATCTAACTTGGCAAGTAATTTCCTGACCTTAGATGCTTCCGTAGCTTTGGTATCCATTATACGTTTGATTTCTGCAAGCTCGATCTTGGCTCTTGCCGCTTCGTCTGCCGATTCGTAAATCACTCCGTTATAGGTACGTTGATCGGTTTGAATTTTGACAATCGCCTTTTCAACCCTGAGAATTACCTCTTCGGGACCCTTCGTAGTGAACGGGTGCTGTTTTAATCGAGCAAATAACGCCTCTGCATCCTCTAGCGACGAGACCGCGTTTGCTTGAAACATGTCGTTTGCTTTGTCCCATTCTGCTTTGGCCACCGCAATTTCTTGCTGGCTGGAATATAAGACGCCCTGAAAAGTCCGTTCCTCCTCAAATTTACGTAAGCGCGCTTCCACTTCTTCCACAAAAGGAGCAGACAATCGTGCGGAAAATTTCTGCAACTCCGTATGCAGCGCTCTTACTCCTTCTTCAGTGGAATTGTCATAGGACTGCGTCAACGATCGCATGTCGAAGATCTCCTGTTCGGCAGCTCTGGCCTCCTCGACGGACGGGTAAACTATGCCTTCGAAGGTTCGCTTTTTCTCATCCAATTGTTGAGCAGACTTTTTTACTTTGACCAGCTGCGCTTGGGCCGACTTGGACCGATAGCTTCGCTTTTCCAGCCGCTTAGCCAATTGATTCACGAGCTCTTCATTAGTAGTCAATGTCCGCTATGATTTGCTGAATTTCTTCCGCTTCCGCTTGCTCTAAAGGATTCGCTGCAAGTAGGGACGGGCGTCCGGTGCCTGTTTACTTAGCCACTTGTCGAATTGAACAATCGGAATTCCTTTATCGCATAGTAAGGTAACAGCGTATCCAAAACTCTCCATAATTCCGATGACATCGTCATTCGAAGCCGTTTGGAAATCGAATAACTCTCCTCATACGACATAGTTAAATATTTATTTTGTATCGAACTTCCGATCATGGTCAGGTTTCCCTCGATCGTACTTCGGTCAGTCACATCACAACAAGTGCGAAACCAAGCTTCTGCTTCCTTTTTCATCGCTTTAAGTGTCTTTTCTGCATCCCGTTTGTTTGCGATAATATACTCGACAGGAGTTTGTCGTTTTAGCTGGACCATCTGAATCTGAATGTTCGGGTCCAGCTTGACTGCCGCCTGCAGGCACAGTATCGCTTGGTAATGATCCTTCTTCTTCTGAAAACAATCCGCCTTACGAATTAGTGAAACTGCAGTGTGCTCCTGCGAAGAAATAAGCGGGTATTTCGCCCATGCCTGTTTATAATCGCCTTTCTCATAATACGCATTCCCCAGACCTACAAGAGCTGATCGATTCAATGCATCCAGTGATCGGCGAAAATCAAAATACGGGTCGGATTCGGGGTCATTGTAGTAATTGTAGTAATCGGAAGGGACCACTTTATACTTTTCGTTTTGTCTCAAGTCGACTTCGATACACTTATCAAACAAAGTAATGGCCTGATCCCAATTTCCCTGATTCGCTTCATGACTACCGCCAACCCAATATGTCCGCTTTATCTCGCGAACTATATGCATCGCTTCGTAAGGCTCAGCCTCAAAAAACAGCGCACGTTCATAAACCGAGATCGCTCGCTCGATATCCTTTAGTTCCCGATAGGCAAACGCTTTTTTCTCCAAAATGAGCCGATCGGATGGATCAGACTCCAGACACTTGTCTAGCACCGCAATGGCGGCATCATAGCTTTTCATTTTCAGTAACAGTTGAGCTTTATAATAGTAAGAAGACCAGTTGGGCTCCAATTCAATGGACTGGTCGTAATGGATCAGTGCCTCATTTGTTTGCCCCAACTCAGCAAGCGCTCGGCCTTTCATCAAGTGTGACTCCGAATCTCTCGACTCACGTTTAATCAAAATTTCATAGAGTTCAATGGCCGCTTGATACTTGCCCATTTTAAATAGCGAATCCGCTTTTTCTTTCAACACGAATCACCTGTTTTTCATTGTTTTCTAATGTGTAGGACTAATTATTCATTTCGACAACTTCCACCAAATTCCTATTAAACTTATCCCTTATTATAAATATCAATGAAAACGCTGCTATAAACATCATTAGACGCTTATGGCAGTACTTACGCGAAAGTAAACTTGTTGATCCCCTGTCGCGTATTAACCATCGTGGTTTTGTATGGACAAGGGTTCGTTTTTCTGATCCGTGGCTTGGCAAATCCACAATTCGCCGCCGCATAATGCTACGGTTGTTTGGGGAGGTAGCGTAATTCATCCTTTTACTGGTATATTCCCATTAAACTTGGCCTTGTTTAACTATCGTTTCCCGTTGTTACTTATCTGGTTGATTGTTCTCAACAGAAACTTTATCCCCTTTAATGATTTCCACTTTCCATTTTTCGTTTGATATATAATAAATTCCTTCTCTTATTGATATACGTTACCTTTAAATTCGCTGCAATTTGGTACTCTATGGACCCGTCGGAACGGGCAAGACGCATTCGGCTATTGCCGCAGGACTGCGTGCCTGTGAACTGGGCATGCCCGTGAAATTCTATACCGTGGGGAACTTTTGATGCGGCTGGGCGAAGCCAAGCGTAGCGGCGCCTTGGAGCGACATCCAGCGCTGCCAGCTTCTGATGCTGGATGAGTGGGGATATATCCCCGTCGACAAGGAAGGTTCGCAGCTGTTGTTCCGGGTCATTGCTGATAGCTACGAAAGCCGCAGCCTCATCATTATTACGAATTTGAAATTCTCCAAATGGGGCTCGGTCTTCACAGATGATCAGATGGCGGCGTCGATGATTGATCGTCTGGCGCATCACTGGCATCTGCTCGTTTTCGAAGGAGAAAGCTACAGAATGAAACATGCTCTCATGAAAGAACGCTAAAAAATACCCCTGACGACGATGGGTAAAAATGCACGATTTTTTCGGGTAAATTTACTTGACGAAATACACTTAAGTTATGGTTTTGCATGGACACGGGTTCAAGTAACTGATCCGTTGCTTGGTAAATCCACAATTCGTCGCAGTGTGATGCTACGGATGTTCGGGGAAGTGACATAGATTAAAGGATGTTCGTAAATGTAGTAGCTACTCACAATTAAAGTGACTTATAATAACTACATAAATCTGCTATAAATTAGGTGAGAGCATGTCAATCGCAACAGTAAGTATTGAACCAGAAACAGGGAATTTTCGTACAAATCAGATTACGTTTCGCTTAGTAATTAATAATACAGGATCAGAGAAGGTTAAACTCACATCCCTTGTTCCTATCGTGCCTGAGGGCGTAGTACTTGAAGAAAGAGCTGATTCCTTTCAGGAGTCAACAATAGAACGCTATAATGACCTATGTACTCATATGACTGAGCTAATAAGAGTGCACTTACAACTAGCCTCGGAAGAAACGAGGCTTGAAGTAATCAAAGTAACTGCAGAAGAATTAAAAACTTTAATAAATTTAATTCCAAACCTGATGAAACTTTATATTTATATAATTAAACAAACTTTTTTAAAATCAGAGCAAAAAAAATATATACAAAGATACCAAACTTTCCAGTTCAAGATTACTTCTCTAAATGATGCTACTTGGGCATATAATAAGTGGTTTTCTGACGACAGAAATCTACATTTAAAGGAACTCTATGAAGGCAAATTATATCAACTAAAAGAACTTGCTGAAGCCATAGGTACTGAAAAGTCTCGAGAATTAGCGATTATTGAACCAAACTCTTTCTACTCAAGAAGCTACGTAATAAAATGTAAAAGCAAGCTTTTTTCTGAGCGCATCATAAACATTGCAGCCGATATCAATTATTTAGATTCATCAAACCAAAATCCATTACGAGCCACTAGTTCCAAAACAGTAACAATCCACCCTAAATCAGCTTCGCTTACCTTTGTGTCAATGATCTCCAGCATTCTTGGGACAATATTGCATTTTACACAAACCTCTCAGGACAGCGAAAAATCATTTTGGGTTAGTATAATACATTTTGTATGGGGGCAAGCAGGAATTTCGGCAGTTATCACTTCGTTCTTTGTTTTTAGCATTATTGAATATCTTGATATCATGAAGAAGTCGCCAATTCGTTTCGGATGGCAACTTGCGATGTTAATTGGTTTTTTATCTGGATTTATGGTTAATCGATTAATAGAAGCCATTAAAGTATTTGTTGGGTTTCAATAACAACTTTCAGTTGGATCAGACTATCCATATCACTTTAATGATCTTGAACCCTGTCCATCTTAACAATTGTGGTTTTGTCTGGACAAGGGTTCAAATAACTGAGATGTGGATTGGAAAATCCAAAATTTTCGGTGATAAATTTATCTCAATAATATTAAAGCTTCTTCTCTCTTAATTTATCCTTTAATGCTTCAATAAATTTTGTCCCCTTGGCAATTTTGTCATTCCCACCCATCACCTTATAAAGATCGAAAACAAGGTCGATAGATGTATCTAATACTGCCGGTGATACGGATTCTTTTTCTATACCAGAGACTTGTTTATTATTAGGGTACACATTAGAACACAGTTGTGCATAAACCGCATACAACACATAAAACTTTATATCATTCATCTCCGAAACAGTTAAATTTTTCTTCTCCCTTAGATAAAGTT
>NZ_BIMH01000087.1 GCF_004000985.1 Paenibacillus validus NBRC 15382
GCTGGCCGCCGAGCGGCAGACCGCGGCGGCTGCGCGGGCCGCGGAAGCGGAGGAGCAGCGGAGGCTGCTGCAGGAGCTCGCTGAGCAGGAGCGGGACGGAGAGCGGCGTACGCTGGAGTGGGCGGAACGTTTGATGGCTTTACATAACGATGCGGCAGCAGGCGAGCGCCGTATGGCCTTGCTGGAACAAGCCGCCGCACGGGAAGGCGAACGCGTGCGGGCTCGCTTGAAGGCGGCGGAAGCGGAGGCGATGGCAGCGGCGCTTGCGGCGCATCTGCACGACGGCGGTGCTTGTCCGGTGTGCGGTTCGACCGAGCACCCGAACCCGGCCTCCCATCGCCCGGAGGGCGGTGACGGGACGGCTGCTGCGACTGACGGAGGCGAGGTGTCGCCGGAAGCGCTTGAGGCGTGCCGGCAGGAGCTGCGCGAAGGCCGGTTTCATGCGCGACGACTGCTGGATAAGCTGGAATCGCTGGAGAAGCAATGGGCGCAGCAAGCCGCAGCGGACGGCGTCCCGGCAGCCGAAACGCCGGCGTCGATCCTGAAGCTGCGCGAGGCGGGGCAGGCACGGTTGGAAGCCGCCGCCGCGGTAGCGGAGGAGGCGGAAGTCCGGACAACGGCCGCGTTCGAGCAAGCGCTCGCCGCCCATTCGGATGTAACGCAGGGGCTCGAACGGGAAATCGAGGCGCTGGAACGCAGCTGGCAAACGCTGCTTCAAGACCGGCGGCAATCGGCCAAGCGCCGACAAGAGCTGGAAGCGCGGCTGCAAAGCGTCCAGAGCCTCGTAGACGCCGAGTCGTGCAAAGCGCAGGAATGGACGGATACGCGAAGCCGGCTGCGCGATCAATGGCAAGCCTCTTACGCCGAATGGGAGCCGGAGCAGCTGCCTGAGTTAGCCGGGCAGCTCGAACGCTCGGATGCGGCAGCGGAAGAAATCCGGCAGCGGCTGGCGAAAAGCGTTACGTTCCTCGAGGAACAGCAAGTCCGGCTGGAGCAGCTGCACAAGGAGCTGGCCGACGCCGAGAAACTGGCGGTGAGGACGGCGGCCGAGCAGGAAGCGCTGCAGCGCCAAATCGGCCAGCGGCAGGAACGGCTCTTTGCGCTCGTCGGCGACGGCGACGCGAACAAGCTGACCCTTGAAGCGAATGGCGCGCTGTCGAAGCTGCGAGCCGATGCGGCGACGGCGGCGTCGCTGCGCGATCAAGCGCAGGCCGCGCATCAGTCGGCGGCTTCGCAAGCGGCGGCAGCTGTGCAAGCCGAGCAGTCGGCGGCTGCGCTGGAGCGCGAGACCCAGAGCGAGTGGGAGCAGCAGTCGCTCGCCGCCGGTTTCGCCTCTGCGGCCGAAGTGGAGGACGCGCTGATCGCCGAGGCGCAGCGCGGCGAATGGGCGGCCGAGGTGGAGGCGCACGGCAAGCAGGAGCATCAGCTGGCGGTCCGCCGCCAAGAGCTGGAACAAGCGCTCGCCGGCCGTCACGTCTCGGATGAAGCTTGGGACGCGTTGGAGCAGGAACTGGCGCTTTGCAAAGCCGAGGATGAAGCGGCGCTGCAGACGAGCGCCAAAGCGGAACGTGATTGCGAAGACGTACGGGCGAAGCACGGGCGTTGGCTGGAGCTGGAGCAGAAGCGCGCTGCGCTGCAGGCGGAGCTGACGCTGCTTGGCAAGCTGCAAAGCGTGCTGCGCGGCAATGCCTTCGTCGAATTTTTGGCCGAGGAGCAGCTGATGCATGTCAGCCGGGCGGCTTCGGAGCGGTTAGGTCAGTTGACCCGCCGCAAATACGCCATCGAGGTCGATTCGGGCGGCGGCTTCGTCATCCGCGACGACGCGAACGGCGGTACCAGACGCCCGGTCACGACATTGTCGGGGGGCGAAACGTTCCTGACATCGCTGTCGTTGGCGCTCGCCCTCTCCACCCAAATTCAATTGAAGGGCGAATATCCGCTTGAATTCTTTTTCTTGGATGAAGGCTTCGGGACGCTGGACCCGGAGCTGCTCGATGCGGTGGTTACCGCATTAGAGAAATTGCATCTGGATAACTTAACGGTCGGCGTCATCAGTCACGTGCCGGAATTAAGAGCCCGGCTGCCGCGCCGGCTGGTCGTCCAGCCTGCAGAACCGGGGGGCCGTGGAAGCCGTGTGACGCTGGAAACGATGTAGGTGTCGGCACGGCGCATCATCACGCATAAACATACCCGGCCGTGCATAGGTAGAGATATCCATATGGACATGTTATCGGCGTGACATGCTTTCGGCGGCCGGCGGCATGTCACGAGCACAAGGGGGAACAAACGATGGACCGATCAACAGATCAGCCTATGCGAATCAGGAAGCGGGATCAAGCAACATATCGCATGGGGGCAGTCCGGCGAACCGCCGCCAATTTTACGAAATTAGCGCTGTCCGCCTTGCTTGGTATCGGCCTGTTGGTAACCGGATCCGCGCCGGCCTACGCCGATGCGATTTGGGACCGCTGGAAAGCGGCGGATGCCGCCGTTTCGTCCGGTAACCCGGCAGCGGCCGTGCCGCATTGGGAGTTTTTGGCAGACCATTATGTGTCCGCCGGGGACTGGGAAAGCGCAGCGTTGTTCAGCGGCAAGCTGAACCAATATTTTGACGGAATCGGCGATTATGAGAAAGCCATCGCTTACTATGAACGCGAGAACGAGTATTGGCTGAAGGACGGCAAAGACTGGGGCGCGGTCGACCTGCAGCGTGCGGAGCAAATCCGGACGACCGTCGAAGCGTACATATCCACGGCCGACACCGAAGCGCTTCGGCAGCGGGCGCTGCCTGTGAGCGGCAAACTGTCCAAGTTCGAGCCCGAATACGGCATGTATATCGGAATGTACACGGAGCGCGACCCGAAGATGCTGAACTACTACGACCGCTCGGAGTCGTTCTACGGCAAGAAGCATGCGTTATATTTGGCGTATACGCAGGTCGGCAAGCCGTTCCCGAAGCAGTACGCCCAACGTGCGAAGCAGGCCGGTGCCGGACTGCAAATCGCCTGGGAGCCGATGAACGGGCTGGACGCGGTGACCGACGAGGTCGTGCGGGCTTGGGCGCGGGAAGCGAAAGCGGCGGGAATTCCGATTTTTCTCCGTTACGCCAGCGAGATGAACGGCAACTGGGTGCCCTGGCACGGCGATCCGGATACATATATCCGCAATTTCCGGATGGTTCACGACATCTTGGAGCAGGAAGCGCCGAACGTGGCGATGGTTTGGAGCCCCGGCGACGTGCCGATGTATTCGATGGATGCGTATTACCCCGGCGACGATTATGTCGATTGGGTAGGGGTCAGCTTGTACAGCGAGCCGTACGAGAACGGCGATCCGAAGCAAGGCAATATGCAGGCGACAAGCCCGGTCGAACGGCTCGATTACTTGTACCGCACATACGCCGAGCGCAAGCCGCTCATGATCAGCGAAACGGCGGTGAGCCATTACGCGAATATTCCGCAAGAGTCTTTCACCGAATATGGCACGCTGAACTTGCAGCGGTTGTACGGGATTATGCCGTATAAGTATCCGAGACTGAAGGCGATCACCTACTTCAACGTCAACCTGGAGATGAAGGAAAGCAAGAACAATTACTTATTGCGCGACAACGACGCCATGTACAGCTTGTACAGGAAGCTGATCGAGCCGCCGTTTTACTTAACGAACATCGAAAACGCGGCAAAACCGCCCGAGCCATCCGGTCAAGTGCCTTTGACCGCTGGCGTCGCGATTTATAAGAGGGCTTTGATTACCCCGTTCGTCAAAATTCCGGATATTTATATCGGTAAAATCGAGTATGCCGTGAACGGCCGGCTCGTACAAACCCAAACCTCCCCGCCTTACGGCATCGAGCTGAAGGCGGGAGATGTGCCGGAAGGCTCTGTGCTGGAGCTCGGGATCTACAATCATGCCGGCAAGAAGGCGGCGACCCGGTCGTTTCCGATCACGTCCGGAATCTCGGTGTCGATCGACGGGAAGGACGTCGACTTCGAGCAGCCCCCCGTCATTCGCGAGGGCAATACGCTTGCGCCGGTTCGCGCCATCTTCGAAGCAATGGGCGCGAAAGTCGACTGGAACGCCGCTGCGAAGACGGCAACGGCGACCAAAGGCGGCACGACCGTCTCGATCGCCATTGGCAGCGGAGAAGCCTACAAGAACGGAAAGCCCGTTAAGCTTGAGATGCCGGCGCAGCTTGTGAACGGAGCCACGTTGGTTCCTGCGCGCTTCGTCGGCGAGGCGTTCGGAGGCGTTGTCGGGTGGGACGGCGAAACAAGGACGGTGACGATCCGGATGGACGGTAAATCGGCAGCCGCCTTCCCCGGCGAAGCGGTGAAAGTAACAGCGGCGTCAGCCGTGTCTACGTTGACACCGAGTGCTTCGGAACGATCGGCGAACGGCGCGCCGTCCCGAACGGCTGTCTGGTTCGGCTGGTTCAAAGATCAGCTTGGCCGGCTTGCCGACCTGTGGGGCCGTCTGGTTTAAGTACCGGTAAGTCTTTGCCCAAGGCTTCCCCGGCCGGAATCCATCCGGCCAAGGGGAAGCCCGTTTTTCTTTACTCCCACGCTGCTATTCCGAATTGTGCCTCTCTATCGATTTGCGCCGTCCGATACATCGATTAAACGGAAAAAGACTGCTCGCCGGGAGAATCATCTCTCCCGGAAAGCAGTCTTTGTTTCGTTATACCGTCACCGCGGCCAGCTCGTCGATAATGGCTTTGGCCGCTTGTCTCGCGGTGGAGAAGGCGCGCTCGGCCAGCTCCCCTTTTCCTTGACAGCCGTCTCCGCAGAAATGGAACGGAACGCTTTCTAGCCGTGTCGGCAGCAGCCGGTTGCCGGCGATGTTCTTCACGCTGGCAACCATCGCCTTCTTGGAGACGCGCTTGACCTCTGTCGCCTCGCGCCAACCGGGATAATACCGGTCGAACAACGCTTCCATCTGCTGCGTCTTTTTGTCCAAATACGCTTTGCGCTCCGTTTCGTCGGCGAAGGCGTCGTTCAAGTAGGCGATTCCCTGAAGCAGTTGGCCGCCTTCGGGAACGAGCGTATGGTCGGTCGCGGACACGTCGCTGATGAACAGCTTGTTGTCCATGTCGCTGATATAGCTGAACGGACGGGCGACCACTTCCTTCAACCCGACATCGTACACCATTACTTCGGTAGCCGTATTGTTCTCGTACGGCGCCAGGAAGGGCTCCCATGGCGTCCCTTTAAGCAGCTTGC
Organism: Paenibacillus validus NBRC 15382; assembly: GCF_004000985.1. Taxonomy (GTDB): domain Bacteria; phylum Bacillota; class Bacilli; order Paenibacillales; family NBRC-103111; genus Paenibacillus_G; species Paenibacillus_G validus. The sequence continues at coordinate 5,220 of NZ_BIMH01000087.1, forward strand.
ACACCTGCTGGACCGGCATGGCAAATATAATGCGGTCGAACGCCACCTCGCGGTTTTTTGTTTTCAGAATAAACTGCTGGTCGGCATACCGGATGCTCTCGACTCCTTCCTGCAGCGCAATGTCCCAGCGGCGGGACACTTCGATCTTCTGCTTCAGCTGGTTGGTGATGACGGCCCAGCTGCCGAGCACGTAGTTCACCGGCCGGGAGGAGAGGAACAGGTTGTGATAATAGTCGCTAATGACCGGCCCGGGCACCTTGCGGGCCTCTTCCGGCGTAATAAAGAAGTTGGAGCAGACGAGGTGCTCCCACAGCTCCTTGACATCTTCGTCTGCATCCGATTCGGCCAAATAATCGCCCAAGGTCGGGTAGTTCCGCACATTGTGAATATTGGCGATGATCGCCGATATTTCCCCGACGAAACGCACCTTCTGCATCGGGTTCAACAGCTCCGTCCGCAGCAAATTGACGAAGTCGAGCGGAGCGGGGGTCAACTGTCCGTTCTTGGCATACATGACGTGCCGTTTATCGACCTGCTTGGAGCTGAACGATAAGCCGAGCTCGCGCTCCATCACGCTCAATTTGTGCCGATCGATGCCGTAAATGGCATGTGCTCCGTAGTTCAAAGTAAATCCCGCTTTCTCATAAGTAAAAGCCCGCCCCCCGAGCTGCGGGCTGCGCTCGAACAACACGCCTCGAATTCCGGCTTGCTCCGATAAATAAGCGGCCGCGGTTAATCCCGCCAGTCCGCCTCCGATAATCGCCACTTGCATATGAAATTCTCCTTTCGGTTCCTCTTCCAGCGTCGCGGTTCGTTCTTCCGCCGTATGCCGTATGCCTTCCCAAACCCAGATCAGCTGCGACCGCATGGCGGCTGGCAAATCGCTGCCGTCGTCCCGCGAACACCACAGCAGCAGCGTGCCGAAGAAGGCGGATACGAGAGCGTTCGTTTTGCCGGGCTCCGGAAGCCAGCGCAGCAGGCTCTGGTACAGCGTCTGCTGCAGCTTCTCCATGGCCGATTTTAGACTGTCGTTCTGGAGCGAGAGCGCGATCCAGCTTCGCAGCAAACGCGCAGACGGGGCGACCTGCTCGGCAAGCTCGAGCAGCAGCCGGTTAATATGGTGCTCCAGGGACGGAACTTGAGTCGGTTTCCGTTCCGACCAAGCTTGTATAATCGTGATTAGTTTGCGCGGCAAGTCCAACAATATTTCGTCTTTGCCTTTGAAATAATGGTAGAACGTTCCCTTCGACGTGCGAGTCGCTGCAATAATATCGTCGACGGACACCTGCTCGTATCCGCGTTCGATAAACAGCCGAATGGCGACCTCAAGCAGATACTCCCGCTTTTTACGTGTGGCCGCGCGCATGAATCGGCTCATGTACAGGCCTCCTTTGTATTGGACTTGGTTTCAGGAGGAAGGTTATACCGTTATTATATGACAACTTCGCCAAAGTTCCTATACATTTTTAGACTCTGAGTCTAATTTTATGTTCGGACACGCCAACAGCTTGAGAAGCGCGATGCAGCCGTATTTCGGGAAGCTGGAGCAACGGCTTGCAGGACCGAGCGGGACCGTGCTGCAGGAAAGTCGTTATTCTTCCATGCATGGATGGGCAAGGGAGTATCGCGGGTCTGCCGGCGTTACGGCGAGCGGTTGGATTTTTCTTCAAAAATTCGATATGATAGAAGCGATATAAAGTGGATAGGACGGGGGTGTAGGTCATTGGATTGTATTTTTTGCAAAATCGTCGAAGGAACGCTGCCTTCGAAGAAAGTTTATGAGGACGAGCGCGTGCTCGCGTTTCATGACATTAAACCGGAAGCGCCGGTGCATCTGTTGATCATTCCCAAGAAGCATATTCCGACAATGAACGACGCGGCGGCTGAGGATTTGCCGCTGATCGCCGATATGCATCGCGCGGCCCAGCAAATCGCCAAGGAGCAAGGCGTAGCCGAGACCGGCTACCGGCTGATTAACAACTGCAACCCGGACAGCGGGCAGCTCGTCTACCACATTCATTATCACTTGCTGGCAGGCGAAAAGCTGGGGCCATTAAACGGAAAATAAAGCGTGTTTTCTTTGCTCGCAAGACTTTCCGTATATAGGTTGACACCTGTATATTTTTTGGCCTATAATGAAATTTGATGAATGTCTTTTTTCGTCTTGGACGGTCTGTTCGGAGGGAGGGAAAACTGGTGTCAGAAACTCGAGTTCGCAAGAACGAAACGATAGATGCTGCACTTCGCCGCTTTAAGCGTTCCATCGCTAAAGATGGCGTGTTGGCGGAGGTCAAGAAACGTAAGCATTATGAGAAGCCTAGCGTTAAGCGCAAGAAGAAGTCTGAGGCTGCTCGCAAGAGAAAGTTCTAGGGGGCTTAATCGATGAGCTTAAGCGACAGATTGAACGAAGACATGAAGCTCGCGATGAAGAGTCAAGACAAGTTTAAACTCTCCGTAATCCGTATGGTTCGTGCCGCTATCAAGAACATTGAGATAGATCAGCGTAAAACCTTGGAGGAACAAGAAGTTCTTGACGTTTTGAATCGCGAAGTCAAACAGCGCAAAGATTCCCTCCAAGAATTTGAGAAGGCCGGTCGTGAAGATTTGGCCGAAAACCTTCGTGCTGAGATTGCCATATTGATGGAATACATGCCGCAACAGCTTTCCGATGAAGAAGTAAAAGCCATTGTACAGCAGACCATCCAAGAAGTGGGGGCTTCTTCAAAAGCGGATATGGGTAAAGTCATGGGCGCGTTGATGCCGAAGGTGAAAGGACGAGCTGACGGTAAAGTCGTCAATCAGTTCGTTCAACAATTATTAAACTAACGACCCGGAGAAACACTCCAGTACTGGAGTGTTTC
>NZ_BIMH01000088.1 GCF_004000985.1 Paenibacillus validus NBRC 15382
GTGGCCGAGCCGGTCTCACAAATGGCCGATTTATACCACCCCGTTCACTGGAAACATACATATTCGTTTCCTATCTATGTGGGGCTATATCTGCTGGCTTCGAGCATCGCCAAGCGGGGCGTTGATTGCACAGATTCATCCTCGGTAGATAAATAAAGGCCAAAACCATAAGTTTACCGATTCCAAAAATCATGCCCAGATTCATGAGCTGCATATTTACCATGTCATTGTTAAAGACTCAAGTTTGTTAATTGATGATCTACCGGACCACTATCGATTCTCGTCATAACGGCTGACAACGAGTTCCTTTTGGAATAAGCATTTTTTTTAAGCATAGAATTTAATGATTCTATACTATACCAGGACATGGGTGAAATATGAAGAAAAATACAAGTATGATAATACAAATCGCCGCAACATATTCGGGAACCGTGGTGGGAGCCGGATTTGCTTCAGGACAGTCGATTATGCAGTTTTTCACGGTATACGGAGCCTATGGGGTATTAGGCATTTTATGCAGCACCTTTCTTTTTGTGTGGATCGGCACTAAAATGATGATTCTAGCTCACCATATCAAAGCATTTTCATATCAGGAGTTTAATGTTTATCTGTTTGGCAAGATTTTCGGCAAAGTCGCAAATGCCTTGACTTTAATTATTCTATTTGGGGTAACGGCCGTGATGCTTTCAGGAACCGGTACCATTTTCGAAGAACAACTCCGTCTACCCTATCAACTGGGTATTATCATCAGCATCGTTTTGTGTTATCTGGTGATGACGAAGGAAATCAGCGGAATTATGTTCGTAAACTCGTTAGTTGTTCCCATGATGCTTTTTTTCACTATTCTCCTTGTCGTAAAGGTTGTCAGAATAGACAATATTTTTGATATAGTCGGTTGGCAGAACCAACAACTGTACAATTTGAAGTGGTTCGTGAGTCCGTTTGTGTATGCAGGATTGAATTTTGCTTTTATTCTAGCCGTTATGGTTCCTCTGGGGAGTGAGGTGGATGACGAAAGCGCATTAAAATGGGGAGGGTTTTGGGGAGGCATTGGTCTTGGTTTTATGCTTCTTGTCAGCCATTTTGCAATGAGCTCAAAGATGCCCGAGATTCTTCAATACGATATTCCGATGGCCGAGATTATTCGAGATTTCGGGCGGTATTTTCATGTATTGTTTTTGCTCGTAATCTATGGAGAAATATTCACCACATTGATAGGCAATGTATTCGGAATTTCTCGTCAAATCCAAAGTCTTTATAATCTTCCTAAAAGTTGGTTGGTTCTTGGCATATTACTTGCTAGTTTTTTGATTAGTCAAGCCGGTTTCACCTCCTTACTTACTTATCTTTATCCGCTATTTGGGTATATGGGTTTGATACTTCTTATTTTTTTAGCAGTTCAACGGATGCCCAGGGACTAAGTCTCCATATTTTTATAAGTTGATTCGGCACGAAATCCAACTATTGGGTAATTATGCTACTATCGGAATTAAGGCACAGGGTTCCATCGATCCAACTTCTTATTTCCAAAACTTTTGGCCTGCCGTCTTAATAGCTAACATAAATGACCTCCATAAGAATAAAGAATACAGCATAGGGTAGACAGTTGCATGTCATATAGAGTATTTCCAACGACTTCACCTAAAAATAGCTGAAATGAAGTCAAACGGTGTTACTTGACTAAATTGGTTTTTCCCTAACATCTTTGTAATGATGGACAATCCTACAAAACCTAGCAAGAACTCAATTGAGAATTGAAGAAACAACTTTTCATTTCCTCTTTCATCAAATGATTGGTGAAAGCAAGCACGCCGTTTGATCGAGAATCCGCTGCAAATGCGTGCGTTGAGGCGGGACTTCCATCCGTAAGGGAATGGAGTCCGCAAGATCATGCTCGAATTGTTCCGCCAGTTTTCGTGCTACTTCAGAACTGTACACAACTTCGCACACTTCATAATTCAGACGGTAGCTTCTTAAATCAACATTTGAGGAGCCTGTCTCGGCAATTTCTCCGTCAATGATCATTAACTTCGCATGCAACACGCCTTTATTGTAGAGGTAGATATGAACCCCGGCTTCCAAAAGTTCTCCATAGTAGGTCCGACTTGCAGCTCCAACGATGATCGATACCACGTGGCGGGTAACTAAGCGCACTCGGACACCGCGAACCAAAGCTGCTTTAATCGCCATAATAATGTCTGCATCTGGCACAAAGTAAGGCGCGATATTCCAATGGGCGTCGAAGACTGCTTGCAGTTCGTTTGAAGGTTAACCCACTATTCGAATATGGGTGTCGCGTCAAAGCCGACATTCGACTTTAATCCGGTATATTCATCCCCGATATTGATGCCTCCAGTAAAAGCTTCCTGACCATCGAATACAACAATCTTACAATGATTTCGGCAACTCCAATAGGACAGCGCCCAAGGGAAGCGAATGGGGAAAAAAGATCGGCATTCAATTCCAACCTTCATCATTTGGCGGCCGTAGCCATGGGCGTGCGTTGGGCCTAGGGGGAACTTGGATACTGTCAGCTTTAGCAGTGGCGATGGGGGCGGCAGTGTTTAGGTTTATCCAAGGTTAGCTGTCTAAACAATAGAATAGTGGCGAAAAGAGATCAAACCCTACTCAACTTGTAGGGTTTGATCTCTTTTCTAATCTGTTCACCGATGAAAACAGACAAGCCATGTCCTCAATATTCATGGTTTGTCTGTTTTTCTTAAAACCCCTTATATTGAGGCTCTTCATTTTCCAACTGTTGTACGCGGCTTTCTACTTGCTGCACGATTTGTTGTGTTTGTTGGGCCGCATTCGTAAAGAGCGATTTTGCTTCTTGATTTTGTGTTTCCAAAGCAAATTGTTCCAGACTCGCCTGAGCACTTTTTAAAGATGCTACGCACGTTTTCACTTGAGAAGCAACTGTCACGGAATGTCACCTCCTTTACCTTAGGATAGGATAATGTTTCACGGGTAATAGGAATAGATGCTTGCATTCTCCCAATACCGAAATTATTATTTCCGTCTCGCAACAAAAGCATACGTTAGAAAAATTTTCAGATGGAAATGCATGAAAATAATGGAATAGGGACATATTAACCTTTGTCGATTAATGTGATTGGAAAGGAATGGTAATATTATGCCGGATTGGGTAGAAATCGCTTTGCGAACGTTATTGGCTATGGGGGTTCTTTTTGTCCTAACGAAGATATTGGGTAAACGACAGGTATCACAGCTTTCATTGTTTGAGTATATCACCGGCATCACGATCGGCAGCCTTGCAGCTTACGTTTCGTTGGATCTGGAGTCCAATTGGTATCTGGGCTTGGTTTCGATGACTGTTTGGACCGTTGTTTCTTTAGGGATTGAATTTTTACAGCTGAAAAGCAAAACGGCAAGAGACCTATTCGACGGCAAAGCAACAGTGCTCATTAAGGACGGCAAGATCATGGAGGATAACCTAAAAAAAGAAAGGATTACCACGGATGAACTTATGGAACAGCTTCGAATAAAGAATGTGTTCAAAGCTGCCGATGTTGAATTCGCCATCATGGAGTCAAGCGGTGACGTTAGCGTTCTTTTAACCAAGGAAAATCAACCGTTAACGCCTAAACACCTGGGAATAAATGTCGGGCCAGAACAAGAACCTCAATCGGTCATTATGGATGGAAAAATAATGGACGAACCGCTTGCCACGATAGGTCTAAACAGGAAATGGCTGGATACGGAACTGGAGAAATTAGGTGTTTCGATTGATAACGTATTTCTTGGACAGGTGGATTCCTATGGCCAGCTATACGTTGATTTATTTGATGATCAGATCAAAGTACCGGAACCCCAGAAAAAAGCCGCGTTGCTTGCAACATTGAAAAAGTGTGAAGCGGATCTCGAAATGTTTGGCTTATCTACCAAAGAACAAAATACAAAGCAGATGTACGAGCAATGTTCAAAAGCGTTAGAAAAGATTATTGATGAAGTTAAACCATTGTTGATTCGTTAACAATTCGCCAATTATACGTCAGCTGAAATTCGAGGAGGATGTTCATGGCAAATAATATAAAGAAAAATTTAACGCGGGTACAACAGGAATATAAAGAATTGGCGCAAAGCGTCGAACCTCCGAGGCCCATACTCAAAAACTTCATTCGTGCGTTTATAGCTGGCGGGGCCATTTGTTTGGTTGGACAAGCCATCCAGGAAATGTTTGTGCATTGGGGCGGCTTTGATGAGAAAAAAGCTGGAGACCCTACCGTGGCGGTTATGATACTCCTTTCTGTCATTCTGACCAGCATGGGGGTGTACGATAAGTTTGCCCAATGGGCTGGTGCGGGTTCCGCAGTGCCTGTGACGGGATTTGCGAATTCGATGGCATCCGCTGCGATTGAACATCAGAGTGAAGGTATGGTGCTCGGTGTTGGCGGTAAAATGTTTAAACTGGCTGGACCGGTTATTGTATTTGGTACAGTCGCCGCCTTTGCGGTAGGAATTGTACATTTGCTGATCAAAGGCGGGGGAGGCTCTTAATATGTTAAAGGGACACCAGAGTTGGCTATTTGAGAACAAGCCGTTCATCCGATCAACAGCAACGGTAGTGGGTCCATTTGAAGGAAGAGGCCCGCTGGCCAAAGATTTTGACATTGTCCATGGAGAATCCATGATGGGACAAAAGAGCTGGGAGAAAGCAGAAAAGGCATTGATTGAAGAAGCGGCAAAACTGGCTATTGAAAATGCGGGGTTGACAAAGGAACAAGTCCAGTTTTACATAGGAGGGGATTTGATGAATCAAATCATTAGCAGCAGTTTTGCCGCGCGAACATTATCGATCCCTTACCTCGGTGTGTTTGGCGCTTGTTCAACCTCGATGGAAAGTCTGGCATTAGCAGCTAACCTTGTAAATTCCGGTTCGGCGAAATTTGTATTGGCGGGGACATGCAGCCATGATTCCGGTGCGGAGAAACAGTTCCGATATCCGACCGAGTACGGTTCGCAAAAACCGCCAACCGCCCAATATACGGTAACCGGGGCCGGTGCTGCCATCGTATCCATGGAAGGTGACGGACCGGTTGTTACATCTGCCACCATTGGCCGGGTTATCGATATGGGCATTAAAGATCCGTTTAATATGGGCGCAGCGATGGCTCCTGCAGCGGTAGACACCATTGAGGCGCATGTTCGAGATTTGGGAATTGAACCGGGTTATTACGATTTGATCGTTACCGGCGATCTTGCGAAAGTCGGATATGAAATCGCCTGTAAATTGTTTAAGAAACATAACTTTCCCATCGAACAAACCGAATATTCCGATTGCGGGATGATGATTTACGATTATGAAACCCAAATGGTTCAAGCCGGAGCAAGCGGCTGCGGTTGTTCGGCAGTTGTTACCTATGGACATTTGCTAAATCGGATGCGAAGAGGTGAACTGAAACGAATCCTCGTTGTCGCTACGGGGGCGCTGCTATCCCCGATTTCATTTCAACAAGGGGAAAGCATTCCTTGTATCGCTCATGCCGTATCCATAGAGGCAGGGAGGGAGATATTATGATTTTTCTTTGGGCTTTTTTGGTGGGAGGTGCAATCTGTGTTTTCGGACAATTTTGTTTTGATGTCTTGAAACTTACACCGGCCCACACCATGACCCTGCTTGTTGTATTGGGCGCGATTGTCGACGGAATTGGATGGTATGATCCGCTGATTGAATTTGCCGGGGCAGGAGCATCGGTCCCGATTACAAGCTTTGGTAACGCGCTTGTCCATGGTGCGCTTCAAGAACTAAAGAGCAATGGCTGGATTGGGATCATCACCGGAATTTTCGAAGTGACCAGTGCCGGAATATCCGCAGCGATTATTTTTTCGTTTCTCGCTGCATTGTTCGTAAAACCCAAAGGATAATACGGGGCCCAATCCGAATTTCGTTGGCTAAAATACACTGTAACGGTCGGTCAGGGCGATCCCTAACCGGCCGGTTTTAATTATGAGAAACATTTACTTGTTCCAATCTGTACGGAATGTCCCCATCGATAATCTCAAAGGTTACGTTGACCAAGCTATAAAAGCCATATACTGTCAGACGCTATTTATTTCGGTTCCTATATTCTCCATCACTTCTTTGGTTCGCTCCATTAAACTCGGCTCGGTTGGAACATTTTCACTTGCCTTTCCATCCAAGATTATTGGAGATTTGTTACTTGTCGTTTTGATTCGCTGTTTAAATTGTGATTTAAGTTCGCTTTTTTCCATACTTTCTCCTTTTCATTCGCCATTTTCAGAATATGCAACTGATATTATTCCGATTTTCATATCCTTTATGCATCATAGGAGTCAGGTCCCCAAAAGGCTGTGTTTCCGCCTGCATATAGACAACCAACCCGATAAAATGACCGGAAACCGGGCGGATGCCGTTGTCGCTTCTATGCGCCTGCCATAGAATAATGCTGTAAGTTCAACTTTACCTAACCCAAGGAGGAATGTTTTCAAATGCAGTTTATCAAACAGGCAATGCCCATGTATACGCATGACCAGGCCGCTTATGTCAGGCAAATGTACGATTGGCACATGAAAATGGCTCAGTATCACGAACAATTACGTACCTTTCATCTGGAAAGGGCGAAACAATTTCAAAAGCTCTCCGAAGAAAAAGCGAAAACGTCAGAAATATCCAGCGACACCAGCGCCGCTTAAAGGCGAACCGACATGGAGCGATGTGATGAATTGGCCGCATTCCGAATCAAAATCTGGGACCGCTATGTAACCCTTCGTTCCCAATATGGAACCCGGATGCCCTTGTCTTTTGACCAGTTCTGGTATGACTTTTTGGCCAGGCACATGCTATCCGACTGTGGCGTAGAGCAAGTATATGAGGACTTCTGCAACAACTGGGAGAATCGGTGTGTGAAAAATGTTTGCGATTCGAGCCATCGGTAGAATGCCTGCGAAATAGGACCAAATGGCCGGCTGTTGCCCAAAATGGGTTGCTCCGGCCTTTGATATTTGTATGCAGGGGACAAGGGTAGATGGGATCAAATCCAAGCGGACTTTCACGATGCGGATAACTGCATAGGATGATTCGTTTCTGGACAACTTAAATGCTGTTTGCATAAATTTGGAAAGGTGGATGCCTGCATGTTACCAACATTCAGTACAAGCATTAAAAACTGGACTACCTCTGCCCCAAGACAACCAAATCGATGTAAAAATTGCATCTGGGGCAACTGGGATGGGTTGAAACAATTTTGTTCGAAACCTGTCTGCATTAAGAAACAACCAGTATAAGAGAAAGTCCATCTTCTTTTACTTGATCATGTTCGGTTATCTGCAAAGAATTCTTGCCCAGTGACTGGCATTTTTGCCGAGGACGCATATAATGACGTGATCTAACTTTGAGGAGTGATGAATCATGTCCGTTGCGGCTCAAACAAGTACTAAGAGTTTACCTCCCTTTTCCATATGGGGAGTTCATGCATCTGTCGCCGGAAGACCGGTTGTGTGGGGCAAACTAGTGATGCGTGTTTTGCAGGACCAGCAAATTCAAGGCACCATCCAATTTCGCGGAACGCCGATTCCGATTGAAGGAAGTTGGAATGAAAGCACGCAGCAGATCATGTTTCATTCCCCCTACGCCGCCTACTCCGGCCAATTAACCATCTATGACGATGTCAAGATTCAACTTCGGCATTTGGTTCTCACCGGACGTCTGCGGATGCTACCCTCTTCTTTACAGGCGGGCGAATATGGAACCTGGGTAGCGACAACTGATATAAGCTTGGCGGGGTATAGCGGCTATATCCCACCGCAACCGCCTTCAACTTCGCTGCCGCCGGTCGGCGTATTTGTAACGTCGAATATACTGTATGGAAACTCGCGTATATAAAACAGGCACATATCGGATGAAAAATGATCGGTAAGCGGATAACGGAAAGGGGTGGCATATCAGTGGACGAAAATCAGATTCATCATGCAATCGAACAAGCCTATCAATTGATTGTTGAAGCACACCGCAACATGACTGACATTTGGCGCACTCACGTACTGTTTACGCGGCAATGGTGGTTTGGAGTAGTTTT
>NZ_BIMH01000089.1 GCF_004000985.1 Paenibacillus validus NBRC 15382
TTAATAAGAAGATCAAAGAAACGGATGTTGCTCATCCGACAACAATGTACGGGGTTGCTAAATTGGCAACCTGCAATTCTTCGCAAATATTGGCAAGGGAAATAGGCATTGAGGCAGTATGGGTTAGAGTTTTCAGTACTTATGGACCATATGATAACAGTGGATGGTTATTAACAGATACCATAAAAACTATGCTTGATAATAAAACACCTGCGCTAACCCTGGGGGAACAGCTGTGGGATTATCTTTATGTTGAGGATGCTGCTGAAGCATTAGTAAATTTATCGGAATCTAATACAGCTTCAGGCGTTTATAATTTGGGTTCTGGCCAGAGTTTGCCTATAAGAAGCATTATGGAACAAGCAAGAAATTTAATAAACCCAAACCTATCACTTGGGTTTGGCCAAATTCCATATAGACAAGATCAAGTCATGCATTTAGAAGCGGACATTGAACGTATCACGAAGGACACAAGTTGGAGACCTAGGACTGAATTAAGAGTCGGTTTAGGCAACTTAATTAATAGCCTGAAAAAAGATAATTGGAGTTGAGTATCAGTGAATTGTAGAATATGTGATTGGCATATGGAGCTATTCCTAAAGGTGCCTGATAGTGCGAGAGAAGTCTCGAAACTATATGATACACCAACGGCATCAAAGGGTGTAGATTTAGATTTATATAAATGCAACAGGTGTGGGCACTATCAAATCCCGGATGTTAATATTGACAGTTATTATGAAGAGTATCTCATGACAGCCAGTTACTCAGAGAAAATGCAAGATCATCAAAAAAAACAAGTGAATGAACTTTTCAAGTTATGTAAAGTGCCGGTCAATTTCTTGGAGATTGGCTGTGGGGATGGTAACTTCATGGATCACTCAAAAAATAAATTTTCTAACGTTGTCGGTGTTGAGCCGTCAAAAACATTTTTCTTTGAGTGCGAAAAAAAAGGACTTCAAGTAATAAATGAATATTTAACAAGAGATATAAAATTTAATTATTTATTTAATGCTTTTGTATCCCGACAGGTATTCGAACATTTACCTAACCCATTTGAAATTTTATCGGTTGCGTATGATTTAATGGATGATGATGCGGTGGGTTTAATTGAAGTTCCAAATGCTCAAAAAATGTTGTCGGAGGGCAGATATTTTGATTTGTTTTCGGATCATTTAAATTATTTTACTTCTATGAGTTTATGCTACTTGGCTGAAAGAGCAAATTTTAATGTGATTAAAGTTCAAGAGAGTTTCCAAGACGATTATTTAGAGATTTACTTAAGGAAAATAGAAAAGAAACCGAATTTAAACGAGAAAAGAGTGAATGACTTTAAGTATATTATTGATCATTCCAAGACATATAACCACATTTCTGCTTGGGGAGCCGGTGCAAAAGCACAAGCTATTCTAACCGTTATTGGTCAGGATTTAAATTTGAAACATATTTTTGATTCAGATCCTCACAAGCACAATAAATATATCTGTAATAGTTCGGCCCTAATCGTTACGCCAAGCTTCGAGGCCATTAATGACAATGAGCTAATTATTATTTTTGCTGTCTCGTATCAGGATGAAATCATCTCGCTGTTAAGGAACAAATATATGTTTCAAGGAGATATTATGTGTTTGGGAGGTGAACCATGCATCTTAAAAATATCAGAGAATCCATTATTTATATGACCCACTATTCAAAATCGTCGCATGTCGGCACATGCTTATCGATAGTAGAAATTTTATACGTTCTTTACTTCAAAATAATGAAAGTAGATCCGGAGAATCCGCTAAAGCCGGATAGAGACAAATTCATATTAAGTAAGGGGCATGGAAGTGCTGCCCTATACTCCACTTTGGCGGAGAGGGGTTTTTTTTCGAAGGAAATTTTAAATCGGTATTATATCGATGATGGAATTTTACCGGGTCACCTCGATATGAAAGCTGTGCCTGGCATCGAGCTGTCAACGGGGTCTTTAGGTCATGGTTTATCTGTTGGTGTGGGAATGTCAATCGCCAACATGCTGGATAATAATCCCGGGAACATTTATGTTTTATTAGGCGACGGCGAATGTAATGAGGGAAGTGTTTGGGAAGCGGCTATGTTAGCGTCGCACAATAAATTGAATAATATTACAGCAATTATTGACTGCAATAAGCTGCAAGGCTTTGGAAACACCAAAGATATAATTAACCAGGAAAATCTAGCCGAAAGATGGAAGTCCTTTGGGTGGGATGTTCTTGAGGTCGATGGTCATTCCATATTTGACCTCGAAAGCTGCTTTAATCAACCGGCAACCATGAATCCAAAAGTCATTATTGCTCATACTGTAAAAGGCAAAGGTGTTAGTTTTATGGAAGATAAACTTGAATGGCATTATAAATCGCCCAATACTCAAGAATTAGAAAAAGCGCTGAAAGAGTTGAGCCGTGCATTATGAGAACTACCTTTCTAGATACATTAATGCAACAAGCCAGAATAGATGATAGAATCTATCTAATCACTCCAGATTTGGGGTTTTCTGTCCTAGAGAAATTCAGGGATGAGTTTCCTAAGCGGTTTTTAAATGCAGGGATTGCTGAACAAAACGCTGTAGGTGTTGCATCAGGCCTGGCCCTTTCAGGAAAAATTGTCTATGTTTACAGTATAGTGCCTTTCGTAACAATGAGATGCTTTGAGCAAATTCGTATTGATGTCGCTTATATGAATACTAATGTAAGACTGGTTGGAGTCGGGGCTGGGTTATCATATGGTCCGCAAGGCGCAACCCATCACGCTATAGAGGATATTGCAATTATGCGGGCGCTTCCTAATATGACGGTTTGCGCTCCGGGTGACCCATTAGAAGTTAGAGAACTGACTAATGCAAGCTTTTATCATCAAGGCCCTATGTATATTAGACTTGGTAAAAATAATGAGCCTCAAATACACAGTCCTGGCACTAAAATCTCTTTAGGAAAAGCGATTGAAGTAACAAAAGGTGATGATTTAGTTTTAATAACGACAAGCAATACGTTGGAATTGGGTTTGAAATGGGTCAAAGAATGGGACGAACAAAACGTAAAGGTCAGACTTATAAGTATGCCAACCGTAAAGCCAATTGATGTGGAAATGATTAATAAGATCATTGAAGAGGGACTTCCCATCCTAACTTTGGAAGAACATAACATTGTAGGAGGCCTAGGGAGCGCAGTTGCTGAGGTTGTGGCAGAAAGTGAGAAGAAAATTAAGTTCAAGAGGATAGGGCTACCTGATGTGTATTCGCATTATGTCGGCAGTCAAGATTTCTTAAGAGAAAAACTTGGGTTAGTTAGACCTTCTATTTAAGAGTTGGAGGCACAAATGAAAAAACCGCTACTCACTATCATTATTCCTACTTATAATAGGGCGTCATTACTTGAAAAAGCGCTCAAATCTCTATTGCCGCAGATTAAAGATCTGGAAGATGTGGAGCTTGTCGTTTCAGATAACGCGTCAACAGATCAAACGGAAGAAGTAGTTAGGCAAGCCCTTCAAACAGGAAGCTTTAAATATAATAGAAACAATGAAAATATGGGTGCCGTAGGAAATATATTTACAGCAATCGAAGAAATCGCAACAGGGGAATATTGTTGGGTTATAGGCGACGATGATATGGTGCGGCAAGGTAAGGTCAATAAGATAGTAGAGATCATTAAAGAAAATAAATTGATTGATTATTTTTTTATTAACTATTTTACAAAACAAATCAAAGAGAGAGACGGCATTATTGATAATTTTAATTCAGCTTATACTCCTAGTTTGAAAGAGTGTTTGTCAAAAGATTTGACAGAAAAACAGCTAAATAATTGGGAGCATTTGCTGGGGATTGATACGGATTGGGCTTCTTATTTATTTACTGCCATCGTATCTAGTATCTTTAGAAGAACGACTTGGCTACAATATTCAAATTGTATTCAATTTGATAAAATAGCGGATAATCAATTTTCCAGATTGGATATGACCTATCCGCATTTAAAAATTGTTGCTATTTCCATGATTAATAAACCTGTTTATTATATTGGAGATCCCATCGTCTTATTAGGACAAGGGAGTCAAGAATGGTCAGGGCATTTGCCTAAAATATTATTACTAAGACTGAAAGATGTCATTGAACTTTATGAGGAAATAGGTGTTTCAGAAGAGTATCTTCATATTGTCCGTAATCATTATCTAAAGCAATGTGGAACTGTTTGTTTTAAACTCATTGAAGAGTCTAACGATCCTTCTCACTTTAAAATGGTTATGGATGCTATGCACTTGGCAAATGATAATAAAATATTTTTTAATTCATTTATTGAAGAGACAAGACATTTCGTTCAAAAATTAAAAACATACCAAGAATATCTGTTTGAGATGCTTGTATCAACGATAATAGCATATTCAGATAAAGATGATATCTCGATTGCTGTATGGGGAAGTGGAGAAATTTGCAGGTTGTTATACACGAGCTCAGACAACCTCGCACGTAAGGTCAAGGTAGTTATTGATAATAATAAGACCTTGCAAGGGACTGTATTTCAAAATAAGTTTATTATACGCTCTCCTGACTATTTAAAGGAAAACCATGTCGATATAATTGTTATTGCATCAATAAAATATGTTGATGAAATTATAGATCAAATCAGAAACCAATTAAATATAAATACAAGAATATTAAGTATAAAAGGGTTCAGTTGAAAAACGATTATCGGGTTTGCAAAATATCCAGCAAAATTAGGAATCCCACTTAGGGGCTGAAAGTACACATGAGGGTCTTAATGTTTCGTACAGCACCAAAACCGATATGCCAGGCGGCGCTTGATTATTTGAAAAAGCATTATATGGATGTGGAGATAGATTATATAGGGACGTAGATTGGGATCGTGGAGAAAAGCCGTGCCGGAATTATTACTTATTGGAGTATACAGGCTTTTTGGATAAGAAGAAAATCCCCGGCCAATTGTTAGAAGAGCTTAGAGATAACAAATATGATCTGATCTTGCTCCCCTATAGCTTGTATGGTTCAACCACATATAAAAACTTGCTGCGGATTGCCGATCAAATTAAGCCGCTTCATATTTTACAATACCATGACCAGGGTCCGGAAAAGCTAAAAACAATAACGGAGCTAAGGATTCGTTTATGGATCCAATCCGTGATTTTTATATTAGCAGTAATTCCGGTATTTCTAATCACCCTTATTAACTATATCTGAGCACTTCTTGTAAAATATTATAATGCAAATCGGACAAGTCGCCCATTGGATTCTGTTCAGGTTATCGGAGGGACTACACGACTTCAAAAGGTTAGAGAAATCGTACAACCGAACGATAACGGCGTGGTTAAGATTGGATGTATTGCAAGGTTGGATCCCATTAAAGGTCATCGTTATTTATTAGAGGCTGCTCAATTATTGATACAAGATCAACGTCAGTTTGAAATTTTACTAATAGGTGGAGGACCTGAGGCTGAGTCTTTAAAATCTTTTTGTGATCAAAAAGCCTTGACATCGTGTGTGCGATTTCTGGGGTTTCAAGCTGATATCAGACCCTACCTTGAGTAATGTGATATTTTTGTATTGCCGTCTTTAAATGAAGCCATGCCCATTTCCTTAATTGAAGTTATGGCCGCGCAAAAACCATTGGTTGCAACAAAGACGGGAAGTATTCCTTATATAATAGAAGATGGTGTTAATGGTTTATTAGTAAGTCCAGCTTCTTCTGTTGAACTGGCAGCGGCTCTCAAACGTTTAATGGATAATCCGGATGAAAGAGCTCAACTAGGAATGAATGCATACCGATATTATAGAGAGAATTTGTCACCAAATGCCTTTTGTAAAAAAAGATTTACGAGACAGTTGTCGATGCACCTAATCGGCCTATCCGAACAATAGTGACCACAATCTTCGATATGACGATAGGAGGTTTGCAATCTTATATCGAATTACTGCAGACTTGCTCCAGTCATACGGGTTTTCAGGTACAGGTAATGTCTCTCGGGATGGTAAATTTAAACTTAAGAGTAATGCTTTTAATTCATTTTCACATAATCTTTGCGGCCATATTTCCTAAAAGCGGGGAAATCGCTGCATTCACTTGTCGCCAAATGTTACTCCGTTATTTAATGTTGAAGATCTTGAGATCGGACCAAAAACCGGATGTGGTCCACGTCCATGATGTCATGGGATACCATGCGTTGGCTCCACTATGCAGATGGTTTTCGGTACCTCTCACATTAACGAAACATGGGGACTTGGCTAAAGAAGTGGCGGCATATGAGAAAGTAGACAAAAATAGCTTTGTCTTTCAATACTTTGATTATTTGGAACATAAGGCTTATCGAGAAGCAAAGCACCTCGTAGTTGTTGACCAGGAGTCGAAAATCAGAATTGAGCGGAGTGAGAACTTCAAATCATGAAGGTTGTCCAAGCCTTTCCTTACCATGGGGTAACCGGTGTAGATCGTTACATTTCTGTCTTAAATAGCGGGCTGCTTCAATTGGATTCCGACATAGAAATCATTAATTTAATATTTTGCTCTAGTCAAGAAGCAGTAAAACATAAAGAGATAGATCATCCAAGGGTTCATTATCGATTTATAGAATGTGATATGGGCATAAAGCTCAGCTATGATCCTATGAAAGATTGTTTTGCCGATTCAGTCACAACCTCTAAGTTTGAGCATTTTTTAGATGAGGAAAAGCCGGATGTTATTAATTTTCAGCATCTATCCGACCTAGGTGTTTCATTACTGGGAGTAGCCAAAGAAAAAGGAGTTTCGACGGTGGTCACTTTACATGACTACTGGTCCATCTGTCCCAGAAGTTTTCTTATAAACTCGGATTTAAAATTGTGTGACGGTCCCAACCTTGGCGCAAGATGTATCCATTGTTTCGATTCAGCCCATCAACATGTTGGAACTGAAGTAATGCCATTTGTAGCTAGATACCAATTTATCACAGACGCATTGGACAAGAAAGCAGATCTAATTGTGACTGTATCCGATGCTATAAGAAATAGATTATTACAAGAGGGGCTAAATGACAAGAAGGTTGTTTCCATCCATACATCTTTAGATTCTTTGGATAGAACAAGTTTGAAAATCAACCATGACAAGAACGGGGTTACCTTTGGATTTATTGGCAATTTGCTTGTACATAAAGGCCCCCATATTCTTCTAGAGGCATTTCGTCAATTGAATGACCCTCATTCAAGATTAGTCATTTATGGATCCATTGATCCGTTATATCGGCCAACTATTGAAAAAGTAATGGGCAGTATACCTAATGTTTTTTGGAAGGGCTCATATCAGTCCAACGAGCTAGAGGCCATTTTTGATGAAATAGATGTTCTGGTTGTTCCAACGATTTGTCCGGAACAGCCGCTAGTCATCCTAGAAGCACTCCAGTATCATACTCCGGTTATAGGGTCAAATTTGGGAGGCATTCCCGAAATGATTGGTCCGGAGTTCGGGGCTTTGTTTGAAGCGGGAAATATAGAACAGTTACTTTTGCTAATGAAAAAAATCACCGCTTTTCCTGAGATATTAACATCTTGGTCGAAACAAATTCCGGTATTGCCGTCGGTTGAGACTTTTTGCAAGAAAGTATACGATTATTACAAAGCAACTGCACGGCGTCGTATTTCGCCAGGTGTTGTAAAATCGGATCACCTATCACTTCTAGGACCCCAAGATAAAGGCTTCCTAAGAAGACCAATGATACCAAGGCAAATCAAGCGTATAGAGGCGCATTTATATACTGTTGGTGCAAGAAAGGTAGCCATATTCGGTACTGGACATCTTGGACTAATGATCTATCGACATTTAGTTAAACGAGATGTGAAGATTATCAGTTTTATTGATAATGACCCTAAAAAATGGGACCAAGTCATTGATGGCATACCAGTAACGTCTCCGACTCAGATCACAGATATTGTCGGATTAGAAATGATAATTATCGTGTCGGATTGGGAGATAGAAATCATGGAGCAACTGGAGAGTATGGAATTGAATGTTCCAGTTATGGGGTTTTATAGCTATTAAC
>NZ_BIMH01000090.1 GCF_004000985.1 Paenibacillus validus NBRC 15382
CCTTGCCTTACGATGTTATAGGCCGGGAGACTGAATATGGATTCACCATCAAGTAAAATCTCGCCCTGACTTGGTCTATATAACCCCGCCAGTGTTCCTAATAATGTACTTTTCCCAACACCATTGGCGCCAATTATGGATACAATTTCACCGGTATTCACATGGAAGCTGATCGAATCAATCGTTCGAATAGAGCCGTGATAGGTTACAAGTTCTTTCACCTCAAGCAATTAGAATACCTCCTCTCCCAAATAAGCTTGAATTACTTTGGGGTCTTTTTGTATTTCCTCAGGACTGCCTTCAGCAATTTTATTTCCAAAATCCATTACGATAATCCGGTCCGCCATTTCCATGACAACCCTCATGTCATGTTCTATGAATAAAAAAGAATACCCCTTTTTTCTCATATTTAAGATAACCTGAGTAATTTTATTCTTTTCACTATCGTTTAGACCTGCCATGGGTTCATCTAATAAAACCAGTGTTGGATTTGAAACAATCGCTCTTGCGATTTCCAACAATTTCTGAAGACCGTAAGGAAGTGTTTCCGCTCTCTCATACATTCTGCTTTTTAAACCAACCAATTCCAAGGCTTCTGAAGCCATATAAAAAGACATTTCCTCATCTTTTTTCACACTTGGCAGTCGGAATCCTGCAGTCAATATAGTTGTGTTTAATTTTATATGTGTCCCTAACATAACATTTTCTAAAACCGACATATTCTCAAATATAAGTAAATTTTGAAACGTTCTTGTCATTCCCAATTTGGCTAAGGTATGAATTTTTCTTGCACTAATCTTCTCTCCTTTAAACCGGACTTCCCCTTGGGTAGGCATAATAACATTGGAAATCATATTAAACAACGTTGTTTTTCCAGCCCCGTTCGGTCCAATGACAGCAACTATTTCCCCTTCATTTATATTAAAAGAGATATCATTGACAGCCAGTATGCCGCCAAATCTTTTTGTTAGATCATCAATCTCCAATATGCTCTTCCCCAATTGTTACCTCCTCCTTTTTATAAAAAAGAGTCTGAAATCTCGTTTTCAATTTATCTGTTACTTTGGTAATAATTGAAACCAACCCACTTGGCATCAATATTAATACAAGAATATACATGAACCCGTATATCAGAAGCCCCAACTCTCCTCCCCCGTTCATAAAGGAAGAAACAATCCAATCTATCAATTCAACCAATAAGGTCATGATAGAAGCCCCCAAGATGGCCCCCCAAGAAGAACGCGCCCCACCAACAAAGAGCATAATAAGAAATTGGATCGAAACACTAACCTGAAAAGAAAATGGAGAAATAAAATTAAAGAAATGCGCATATAGACTTCCGGCCAAAGAAGCGAACACTGCGCTAATCACAAAGATATGCAATTTATATTTTGCAACGTTTATCCCTTGCGTTGAAGTGGCTATTTCGCTGCTGTGAATACCACGCAATATTCTGCCTACATGAGATTGAATAATATTCATGGAAAATAAAGTAACCACAAAAACAATCGACCAGACAAGAAAATAATAGGACAATCCCTCCAGGGGGAAGTTAATAACAGATAATTTCGGTATTCCTATTAGCCCCTGAGCCCCTCCTGTAAAATTATACATGCCTACAATTAAAATAAACACAATCATATTAAAAGCCATGGTTGCCAAAGAAAAGAAATATTCTTTTAATTTTAATGTTGGAATTCCCATCAAATATGCAAAAATTGCTGTAACAATCATCGCTATTATGATTGCAATCCAGGGGGATACTCCATATGCAGTTGTTAAAATACCGGATGTATAAGCGCCTATCGCAAAAAAACCTGCCTGACCAAGTGAAAGCTGTCCCGCGTAGCCCGTTAATAAACTTAATCCAAGGGTCACAATACTATAAATCCCGATTAAAATTAATACAGTCAATAAATAAGAAGAAGAAAACAAGAAGGGAGCAATAAGAATTAAAGCAAGCATTGTCATTAAACTTTTCCAACGGCCATTATAAAGAATCTTTCGGATATCCATATGATTACCTTCCTTTTAGACTCGTTTTCCTTTTGATTTGGCAAACAATCCGTTGGGTAATAAAAATAGGAACAAAATAAGTATGACAAAACTGATAGCGTCACTATAGATCGTCGATATCATCCCGGCAGTAAAAGATTCAAACAATCCCAGGATAAGTCCTCCGACAACCGCTCCAAAAACATTAGTCATACCTCCAATAACCATGGCCATAAATCCTTTTACGCTTAACATCAGCCCCATGTCATAAGTAATACCTGAAATAGGGGCAACTATGATTCCCCCAATAGCTCCAATTGCCGCACTTATCGTAAAAGAAAGCATTGACATATTTCGAACATTAATACCCACCAGTTGTGAAGCTTCCGGGTTAATCATACACGCCTTTAATGAGGTTCCCAGTATTGTTTTTTCAAAAAATATATAAAGAACCAATAAAAGCAATAATAAAGAAATGATGACCAAGATCCCCTGTAGAGGCAATACAGCGCCGTAAATTCGAATTGGTTCACTTCCTATAAAGGAAGAAGTGGATTGAGGAGACGTTCCCCAGATAATCAGTGCCAATCCGTGAAGAAAGATCCCTAACCCAACAGTTATCGATATTAAAATGATTATAGGTGAATTCCGGGCAGTGTAAATTGCAGTTCTTTCTATAAATATTCCGATGATTGCTATTAAAATGATAGATAGCACGGCCGCTGGCAGTAAAGGCAAACCTAATTTGTAAATGGAAACGAATATCATACCCCCTAACATAACAAAATCACCCTGAGCTAAATTTAGGATTCCAGTCACATTATAAAAAGTAACCAGTCCTATAGCCACAAGGGCATAGATGCTTCCAGTAAGTATCCCGGTGATAGTAAATTGAACAATTTGTTCGGGCATTTTCCTAAACCCTCTTTCCGTGTATGTATCTTATCCAATGGGGATATCCCCCATTGGATAAGATCTGTTTACTATACTGGAGATAACGAATTTAACTTTTTACTTGACTAACGTCCATTTTTGGTTTTGAATTCGGAACAAAGCTAACCCATCCGGAGCAACTTGACTGTGATCATCTTTACTGAATGATATTGTTCCGGTGATACCAGGATAATTATGAATTCCATTTTCAAAATAATCACGGATCTTCTCAGGTGTATCATTTCCTTTAGAAATAGCATCCAAAACTAATTGAACTCCATCATAAGCATATCCGCTAAAAACATTGGGTTCATAATTGTATTTTTTAGAGAATGCTTCAGAGAAATCTTTTGATATTTTGATTTGCTTTGAATCGGGGAACTGATTAATTGTATTAAGTTTACTTCCCACAACCAGTTGTCCTTCACCGTCCGTCCCGACCTGATCTAAAAATGCCTGATTAGCCGTTGCATGACTTTGGATCATTGGAATAGATAATCCTAATTGCTTGTAATTTTTAGCTATAACTCCCGATGCCGGCGGACGCGTCCAAACAATGATGGCGTCAGGATTTTTAGCTTTAATTTTGGTCAGTTGAACGGTCATATCTGATGCCAAAACCTCAAAATTTTCAACTGCTACTACGTCTATATTATTTTCTTTTCCTAACTCTTGAAATGATTTCAAGCCATTTTGTCCAAATCCATCACGGGCATGCATAAAAGCAACTGATTTTATATTATTTTTCTTAAGATAATCCACGATGACAGATTGTATAACTATATCTTTCTGGACTACTCCGAAAATGTAATGCCCATAGCCGTTTGGCAACGATGCTAAAGATACCATGGGAATTTTGTTTTTTTCCGCTTCAGTACTAACGGCAGAACTGCCGCTCAGGTTAGTAGCACCGACTACAGCAACAATCTTTTCCTTTGAAATTAAATCTTTTAATTTTAAAATGGCAGTGGGATCATCAGATTTAAAATCCTGTAAATGAATTTCTACTTTCTTTCCATTAATCATCCCGCCGTTTTTCTTTAATTGATCATCAATTAATTTAACAGCTTCAGAACCCGGTTTTCCCATAGATGAAGATGCCCCTGTCTCGGCTACAAGAACCCCTATGTTTATTGAATCTGAACTATTCGTATTTGATGGTTCATTCTGGACGGTTGAGCTTGATTTCGTATTACCGCATCCGGAAGCCCCAAGTAGTAGCAAAAGTAAAAAGATAGAAATCAAATAATGTTTTCTTGACATATGTAACACCTCCCCAATTTTTGTATGTCCGAACAGAATAAGATGATAGGTTTCGAAGGTCAAAATTTTATTCAAAACATTCCCCCATCTACAGTTAAAAGCGCGCCGTTCATAAACGTATTGGCATTTGAACCAGCAAAGAGAATGACGCCCGCAATATCACTTGGTGCTGCATTTCTCCTAGTAGGGTTTCTTTCCGCCATATCGTTACGATATACTGGGTTTAATTCAAATTTCGCCTTAGCTGTCTCTACTAGTCCCGGCACGACAGCGTTTATTAATATACCGTACTGAGCAAGTTCTTTAGATAGACCCTTTGTTAAACCAATAACTCCTGCCTTCGCAGCCCCATAGTGAGAAGCACCGTTACGTCCATTTAATGCGACACTGGAAGAGATATTAACAATTCGCCCCCAACCCTTCTTTCTCATTTGGGGAACTACTTGGGCTGTACAGTAATAGGTACCATTCAATGTGGTATGGACCATCTCAGTAAATTTTGTAGGTTCACTTGAGATGATATCGAAATCCGACCATCCAGGAGCGACTGCGTTATTAACAAGAACATCTATTGCTCCCGATTCGCTTTCAATATCCGATATTAATTTTTTGACTGATTCCATATCGTTCACATTTAAACATTTAGCCTGCATAGGATATCTGTACTTTTTTTCATAAGATTCTTGTACCAATTGTTGAGCTGATTGGGAGCTTGATAAAAAAGTGACAATCACTTTTGCCCCTTCTTCAGCGAATATTTTGGCCGTTTCCGCTCCAATCCCATTTGCTCCGCCTGTAATTAGTACGATCTTTCCATCTAATCCATAATCCAAAAGTAAATACCCCCTTTTTTTAAATCATTAGACTGTTATTTCAAGAGATTAAACGGTATTTACCACCATAATAAAGCAACGGCTTCCCCTCATCGGAATTAGACAACCATTTGACTTCACCAATATATAAGGTATGATCACCGGCAATATGTTTATCTACAACCATACATGCCATGTTGGCAATAGAATGTTCGATAAAAGGCAAATCCTTTTCCCATATAAAAGATGGAGCTATTTCCAATGGGCGGCCTGCAAAATGCTGTGATATTTGTTGTTGATCCTCCGCAAGAATGCTGATTCCATACCTCTTTGTTTTCGACAATAATTCATCCATCTTCGCTTTATGATCAATACATACGCATACTAAGGGGGGATCCAACGACACAGATACAAATGCATTCGCGGTCATTCCATGAACTTTCGAGTTTTCAACCGTTGTTATGATCGTAATACCCGTAGCAAACTTACCCATTGTATTTCTGAATTGTTTTGAA
This sequence comes from Paenibacillus validus NBRC 15382, assembly GCF_004000985.1. Taxonomy (GTDB): domain Bacteria; phylum Bacillota; class Bacilli; order Paenibacillales; family NBRC-103111; genus Paenibacillus_G; species Paenibacillus_G validus. Next base: position 5,519 of record NZ_BIMH01000090.1, read on the forward strand.
TCAATCATGGTTGGCCTCCTTTACCATCGACTGCGTTTGCCATATTGTACTCACAATGGATTTACGAAATAATTCGGTAACGTAAACGTATCCAAAATGACTTCCCTTTTTTCAATTTTTGGAGATTCATCCTCAAAAACGATGGTATCCACATACTTCCCGATCAATTTCCAGTCCGTATTCCCTTCCCTATCGGTTAAATGAATGACAAAGTTAGAATACGCTCTAACCTGGCGATCCGCTGATTCTTTAACAATGATATTGGAGATGATATGTCTTTGGTACTGGATATTATATGTCCATATTTTTTCTATTATAGTTACCCGATCCTTAATCTTGCTTTTATTATCATCCATTATTAAAGCTATTGGCAGTCCACTTTCGTAATTGTCTCTAGGATACACATAATAAGAACCGTTTTCTGAGAAAAAATCGGGCCATTTCTTTAATTCGCCATCATCCACAGCCATAGCATATTCATATATTAGATTGATTATTGCCTCTTTTTTACTGGAATCTAATACAATTCCTTTCATACTAAAATCATCCCTTTCCTTTAAACTGCCTGACTCATAAACCCATTAATTCGTGATATTGCTTCCAAAAATTTCTGACCATTACTTCAGAGTGAATAGGGATTCCTCCGTCACTTGGTTTTAAAATAATGTTGTGGCCTCCGGATACCGCTGATTTTTGAATTGCCTCCAAGGCGGCAGCATCCTCCAAACTAATCAAACCTAGCGGTCCGAGAACATTACTTGCTTGTTTAATTCGCAAATCTTTTTTTTCAGGAGAATCCGTTTCGCACATAAAATACTGAAAATATACCAGTGTTTTATCTATACTATGAGGGATCACATATCGAATACCAATGGTTTCTAAATGCGTTGAAACCACAGAAGTAGGGAAAAAATTCATGATAAAGCTGGTCTCATTGGTTTTCTCTAGTATCGATAAATCATTGAGCACATCATTTTTTTCAAGTGGCAGAGTTTTATAACTGAATTGCCCACTTCCATAATTGGATGTAGTTCCGACGCCTCCGGCACTAAACATCCTTAACATTCTAAAAGCCGCATGCAAATATCCAGTGTGATAACCGTCAATTACATTTTCGGAATATAGCTTCCAGTTGCAGTTATAAACAACTTTTTGATTTCCAATAGGGATAAGCGGCTTATCGCCTAGCCCTTTACGAATACCGTCTCCAATATCCCCTAAATATTCATCTATACTTACCATATTTTGTTGAAAAGAAGCGAAAATGAGACCATGAAATTGGGCTACATTTAATTTTTTTAATGTCATCTCCTCTTTTTCTATATTTGGGGGGATATCTTCCTTAAATGGAGCCCCAATCATTTCGCCCGAAAGGTTATATGTCCATTTATGATAAAGACATGAAAATTGTTTAGCATTGCCACACGGTCTTCTTTCCACTTCGGCCCCACGGTGAGCGCAAGTATTTACTAATACATTAATAACACGGGGACTTTTATTATCTCTTACCACTATAATGGGTATGTTTCCTAAATAGCCTGTCTTAAAGTCCCCAGGTTGAGGAATCTCCGAGACATGACCCACAAGATTCCAAGTTGATCCCTGAAAGATTCGTTCCATCTCCATATCAAAAAGTTCTGGTTCAACAAATACCTTTCTCGGTATTCTGCTAAAATCTTCAGTCGGCCACGTGATTTGTTTTTCAAGCTGTACAAATTTCATTTATAAAACACCTCATTCTTTTGACTTCTACTTATTAATCATTGCCTTGACTTACAATCAGGCTACTCTTTAATATCCCATTTCTACAGAAATTTGCTGTCCTACTTCCAATGTTTTCATGACTAACCAGTTTAAATCCTTATTCATGCGAAAACTTGGCCCTGATATACTGATTGCTGCAGTGATGGTCCTGGTATAATCCCAAATTGGAACCGCAATACAGGTTACACCTTCCTGGTATCCTTCATTATCAATGGCATAACCTCTTTTGCGGGTTAAAGTTAGATCTTGCAATAAAGCCTCTTTATTTTTTCCGGTTACGCCTTTCGTTAGCATACTTTCCTCCATTCTGGTTTGATTCTGAAAAGCCAACAGAACCTTTCCTAAACCAGTTATATGCCCGGGTACTCTCAGGCCCACCCTGGTGTTTATTGCCGTTGACGTTGGAGAATTAATTTTATTTAAAAAAAGGATTTCGTTTTGATCCAGAATAGCCAGATGAACCGTTTCTTTTGTAATTTGCGAAAGCTCCTCTATTCTTCCTCTCGAAGCGTTATGAACATCAATGCGGGAAAGAAACAGCCCTCCAAGTTCAAAGCTCATGGAACCGAGCCCATAAAGGCGGCTTTTCGGATCTTGATATACGAAACCAGCCTCGACAAGCGTGGACAATAGTCGATAACTCGTACTTTTGTTAAGACCCATTTCTTTAGAAA
>NZ_BIMH01000091.1 GCF_004000985.1 Paenibacillus validus NBRC 15382
TTTATATTATTCTTATTTTTTCCATTCGAGAGAATTCTAAACTGGTTTATATGCAGAAAACCGCTGGAGCAGCGAGGCTCCAGCGGTTTAGTTCGATATAGCGCCACTCCTTAACTGACCGTCCTCGGACGTTCGATCCGCTCCATTCCCGGCGTCCGGAAGGTCGCCCATTCCGGCCTGAACTTATCGACGCGCGCGACCACCACCGTCATGTCGTCATAAATCTCCCCATGATGGTAACGCACGACCCGTTCGAGCAGGATATCCGCGAATTCCTGCGGATGATCGGCGTCGATCTCGGTGATCATCCGTTTCATCCAGAGCTCCTTATTCACCGCGTGCCCCGGCGCATCGTAGATCCCGTCGGTCATCATGATTAAAATATCGCCGTGTTTCAGCGGCACGCTGACCAAGTCCACGTCGATCTCTTGCAAGATGCCGACCGGCAAATTGTTGGCGGTCACCGGAAACACCTCGCTGCCGCGTTTAATGAAGCTGGGGGTCGAACCGATTTTCATAAACGTCGTGTTGGCGCTGTACTGATCGATCAGCGCAACGTCGACCGTCGCGAACACTTCATCGGACGAACGAAGCATCAACACAGAGTTAACCGATTTGATAGCGAGCTTCTCGTCCATGCCGGATTGCAGCAGCTGCTGCAGGATCGACAGCGCCGCGCTGCTCTCCGCCCGCGCCCGCTCTCCGTTGCCCATCCCGTCGCTGAGCGCTACCGCGAACTTTCCGTTGCCCAGCTCGATCGTGCTGAAGCTGTCCCCGGACAGGAGGTCGCCCCCCTTGGCCGCCCCCGCAATTCCGGTCTCCACCTCGTACTCTTTCGCCGATCCGAACAACACCGTGCTGTACCCGTCCTTCCGGTCAAGCGCCTGCTCGTTCTTCACGGCGATATGCTCGCCCACGATTTCCGACAGCAGCGGCGCGATAATTTTACGGCACTCGTCAAACCCGCGCGTGTATTGATGGATGATTTCGATCTCGACATTGCCCTCATCCAAGCTGATAATGTCGATGCTGTGAATGGCCAGCCCGAGTTCTTCCAGAGCGCTTCGAATTTGCTCCTCTTGCATGAATAACTCTTGGCCTTCCCGCTTGATTTCCTTCGCCAGGTCCTCCATCACCTGGGAGACGCCGGACAACTGTTCAGCTACCAATTGACGGCTGTCGAGAATTTGTTTCTTCCAATGCTGATCGTTCTTATATAAATGGTATTGCTGCAGCATCACTTCGAGCACCTGGTCCGGTTTGACGCATATTTTCTTCCATCCCGGCTGAATATCCTTCCGTGTCATCGTCTCGCGCAGCTCGACCTCGGTCATCATGTCCGTCATATATTTATAGGTGTGGTAAAAACGTTCGTCCCAGCACTGCGTCCGCTTCCAGCAGGCGGAGCACGACTTCTCCGCGACGGAGTTCATGAAGTGGCCCACCTCCTCTTCTTTGCGCATCGGCTGGGTGTCCACGGTAATTTGTTTAAAGCTTCGGGACAACTGACGGAACACTTCGGAGAACTGCTCCACGCGATGCGCCGTCACATCGCGCACCCGCCTCGCGTAATCCTGCTGCGACTTGAGATTCTCCTGCGTACCCGGCACATATTTGGCCAAGGTTTGAATGACGCCTTTGGGGGTAAGAAGGAATAAAGCTACGGCAGCCACCGACTCCCAGGTCGAGCTCATAATATCGGCCTGGTTTCCGAGATACACCGATAAGATCGACGAGCCGAGCAGCATGCCGAACGCAACGGCCATTCTATTGCCTTCCTTCAATAGACCGGCCAGCATGCCGGCGAAGGCAAGCAAGCTCATCTGGTAGATTGCGCTGGAATTGGCCAAGCTGAGGATCAGTCCGGTCACGACACCCACCGAAGCTCCGAGCGGAGCTCCTCCGACGAGCGCAAACAGCAGAATCAGGTAACGCGACAACACATGCTCCAGCGTCATCGGGCCCGCAATCCAACCGACCGTTCCCGTCATCACCGAAGCGAGCAAGATGATTAAACAAATAACCTCCTCGTTTTTTAAACTGTAGTTTTTACGCGTTAACGTAAAGACAGGCACCGCTTGCAAAAATATATGGGTCAAAATCAGGCTTAACAACGCCCCTACCCCGGTCATCATCAGCGTATACCAGCTAAGATTCTCCGACGCGAGGTGGGAGAACAGCCGTACGAAAAACGTAGTGGCAAACACCATCGCCGGCGCATAAGAGATGTCGGAGCGCTGGAAACGCTCGACGCCTTTTTGCAGCAGGAGGAACACGACCATCTCCGCGATCAGGTAGCCGGTATGCATCGGCTCCACCGAAAACAAACTCCCTCCCGCTATAAAAACTGCCGTCCACACGAGCAGCTCCCGCCGCAAAAAATACATGACGGCAAAAAAGGCGACCCCGAACGGTGCCAACTGATCGAGGATCATCGCCCGTCCGAGCAGAAATGCCATGAACAAGAGTAGAATCGACCATTTCCTTGCGACGACGGCTTGTACGAGCCGGTTCTCCACAAAAACGCCTTTTACCGAGTCGCCCATCCGCCGCATGCCATCCGAACCTGCTGAACTCATTCGTTGAAATATTTGCCTTTTTTGCATAATTGTTTAACACCACCCATATACTATTAGTGTTACTTAGTATATAGCGTGTCCAGCAGAAAGTTTGTCAGAATGAGGTAGTCCAGCCGATGTTTTTTCCGACAAAATGAGGGCACTTGCGAAACATGAAAGAAACACGTGTCAAACAGAATTGCAAGCGCTTACAATAACGTATGTTCGGTTTAACGTCACGATTTGTTCGGTTTTGTTCGTCCACGTATCGGCGGTATTTACAGGAGGACCTGTCGATTTGCGGGGACGGAAATGAAGATACGACAAAAGTAGTCCCGCTTTGCGAATGGGATGACGGCATGACAGAATAAGACCCCGGGAGCGATCAACGCTTCCAGGGTCTTATTGTTTCTATAGCGGCAGAGGGGATCGAACCCCCGACCTTACGGGTATGAACCGTACGCTCTAGCCAGCTGAGCTATGCCGCCGCAACAAGCATGAGTATATAATAGTCAGGAAGCGCTTGTCAAGCGTTACAGGCTGCGAGTTGTTGGAAGTTGCATGCAAAAAAGCTGCCCGCGCCTGATCCTGCACGAACAGCTTTGATTATTTTAGAAGTAGGCTTCAGTTAATCCCGACGCGCACCGCGTCCGCCGCGCTTGCCCTCGGTATTCTTTTTGAGGGAAGAAATGCGGTCTTCGCTGTCTTTCAGGAAACGCGCCATTTTGTCTTCAAAGGTAAGTCGATTTACGGGAGGCTTACCGCCACGTCCCCCACGGTCGCCCCGATCGCCACGGTTAAAACCGCCACGGTCGCCACCGCCGCCGCCACCTTGTCTTTCGAAACGAGCGGGTCTTGTCGGAGGAGCGGCATCTACCGGTCGATCCACCGCTTGCTTGATGGACAGCCCGATCTTGCCGTCTTTGTCGACATTAATCACTTTCACGGTGACGATATCGCTCAGCTTAAGATGATCGTTGACATCTTTAACGTAGTTGTCCGCGATCTCCGAGATATGCACCAGTCCGGTAACTCCCTCGGATAGCTCAACGAACGCCCCAAAGTGAGTAATGCCCGTTACTTTGCCTTGCAGCTTGCTGCCCACTTCAATTGCCATAAAGTAAACTGTTCCTCCCTTAAATAGTTAAAAAACGAATAGAAAATGAAGCTACGCCGATTATAACGTACGCATCTCATACGGTCAACAAGGGTATGCGCAAAACGGGCATCCTACTTTTTGGCAGTTTGCGGCGTATAAAACAACGTCTCTCCCTCTTTTACATATTGTAGCTCTTTCCGGATGATTTGTTCCACGTATTCCGGATCGTTCAGTCTCGTAATCTCGCGCTGCGCATCGCTTTGAGCTTGCTTCGTTTCGTCCAGCTTCTGCTGCAGCATGCTCACTTTGTCCTTCCGATCGTTGATCTTTTCGGTTTGATTCCAGAGCGTGATGCCGGCCCAACTCAGAAAGCAAGTGAGAATCAGCATCACCAAGCGGCGCCGACGAATCGAGCCCTTATTATGGAGTTGCGGATGAGTTGCTTTAGAGACTGCCTGCAAGGTTCGAATCCTCCTAAATCGATCAAAAGAACCGGCGAACGAAGTTCGCTACGCTTTGACCCGTAGTCTTCACCCATGCGGGAAGCGGAAACCGAATCCACCTTCCAAGCGGCCTGAAGAGCCATAGCAGCATTTTCCACACAGGGTATACTAATTGTAACATAATTTTATAAAGGAAAATAGCGGTTGCAAGCAAAAATCCTAAAATGATCACAGTCAATCGATAGAGTCCGATTAACGGCTTGACTACAAGCAGCATGAACATGCTCCGCACTATTCTTGCCGTCGCCACCACGACGCGGATGGTAAACTTAATTACCCGTATCACCGTCCGGCTAAACAGCAAAAAGTAAATGATAATGCCGATGCCCAGACCCAGAAATATGAACGGGCGAACTTCCCCCCAATTGCTCTCGTACAGCAGCTTAAACACGATCAAGGTACCGATGAACCAGTACGCCAGATCCAAGACGGCTTTCAACCAAGCAGGCGCTTTCAGCTGGCCAGAAAGCACCCTGTATACGTCGAACAATCCGCCTAACGATAATCCGCCCGCACACATCATGCCGAGCGTTATGAATTGAATTTGTAACGTCACTTAAACAGCTTGCCCCACAGCCCTTTGGATTTGCCCTGCGCGTTTCCGTCCAAATAGGCCAGCTCGTTCACGTATCCTTCGATCGCCACCAAACCTTGATCCAGGCTCAAGTTTTTGATGTGCAAATTTTGACCCCTGATCATTAAATACCCGCTGTCCGTTTCAAGCAGAAACTCCTCGCTGTCGAAGCTCTCCACGTTCAAGACGCCGGATACTTCGAGCAGCTTCCGGTTTAACATCTTGATTTCCTGCCGTTTGACTTTGCCCGGTTGCTCTAACATGGGTTCGTCCCCCTCCTGAACGCTTTGGACGTACGCTTCCGTACACAAAGCTTGTTTACTATAAACGTATGGAGGGTGGACGAGGTTTAGAACCTATGAACGGATGGAATCCGCCGGTTCCCGGCAGTCCGGTACCCGTCATGCAAAAAAAAGAGCCGGTCCCTGTCGTTTCCGACAAGGGACAGCCCTTTAACGAACACCGCTGTGAAACCGCCCGTTATAAAAATGAATCCGTTTCCTGCGCATTTCTTTCTTCCTTCAGCAGGGTGTACATCTTGGCCGCATCTTCCTTACGGGTCGATTCGGACAACAGTTCCACCCGTACGGTGACCAGCTTTTGGCCGAATTGAACGGTAAGCTCGTCGCCTACCTTCACCGTGCTGCTCGGTTTCGCTTCCCGGCCGTTGATCCAGACGCGTCCTTGTTCGGATACGTCCTTCGCGACCGTGCGCCGCTTAATCAGACGGGACAGCTTCAGAAACTTGTCAAGACGCATTACTTCACCGCTTCTTTAAGTTTGTTGCCGGCTTTGAACGCCGGAACTTTGGATTCCGGAATGGAGATTTCTACACCTGTTTGCGGGTTACGGCCCGTGCGGCCGGAACGCTTGCGAGTTTCGAACGTGCCGAAACCGATCAATTGTACTTTCTCGCCGCCTGCGAGCGCATCGGTTACTTCACCGAGGAAACTGTTCAAGACGGATTCAACATCTTTTTTGGTCAGTCCGCTTTTCTCTGCAATGCTATTGATCAAATCTGTTTTGTTCATGGTTTCTAAATCCTCCTCATAAAAATAACGCTGAACTTAATATTCTTTGCCCATCAGGAAAATCCTGCTAGACCGCTTATTTTTTCAGAACTTTTTTTGCTTCCTGCCATAAGTCTTCCATCTCTTGTAAATCAGTTTGGTCAAATGTTTTGCCTTTTAAACGAAGCTGCGATTCAATATAACCGAAGCGCGTTCGGAATTTACGATTGGCATCCGCCATCGCTTCTTCCGGCTCCACTTTGAGGAATCGGGCAAGGTTCACGACGGCGAACAGCAAGTCGCCGAGTTCCTCCTGCTGCTCCGTTCTCGTATATTCGCGAATCGCTTCCTTCACTTCCTCGAGCTCCGATTCGACGATCGGGAGCACTTCCTCCAGCGTCTTCCAGTCGAAGCCGACTTCCGCCGCTTTCTTCTGCAGCTTGTACGCCTTCAATAAACCGGGCAGATCGTTCGGAACGCCGGACAATACGGATTGCTGCGCCGGATCGATGCCCTTCTTGCGCTTCTCCTCGGCTTTGATCTGCTGCCAATTGCCGAGCGCTTCTTCCGCATTCTCGGCATCCAGCGTGCCGAACACGTGCGGATGACGGCGGATCAGCTTTTCGTTCAATTCCGCGATAACGTCGAAGACGGTGAATGAACCTTCATCCGCTTCGATTTGCGCATGGAGCATAACCTGCAGCAGCAGGTCTCCGAGTTCTTCGCGCAGGTGGTCCGGGTCGTCCTCATCGATCGTCTCCAGCACCTCGTAGGCTTCTTCAATAAGATTTCGCCGCAGCGACTTGTGGGTCTGCTCGCGATCCCACGGGCAGCCCTCCGGACTGCGGAGAATCTCCACGATTTCATGCAAACGGCTGAACGTGCGGCTGTGAACGTCTTCGCGTTCCGTGCGCGGCACCCAAACGAGCGACAGATTGCCGAAGCCTTCGATGCGGTCGAGCTCATACAGCGGCACCTCCCGCACCCGTTCTTCCCCGGCGACGCCGAGCGCATGGCCGACTGTAACCATGTAATCGTCGGGGTACAGCTCCATCAGCGTCAGCTTGACGTCCGATGCCGTGAACGTGTCGTACACTTGTCCGATGAGCGTATGCAGCCGCGGATTCAAGCTGTATCTGGACAGCGAGGTGGCGTCCAGCAGTTGAAAGCCCTCGATCGGGTCGAAGCCGAGCCGCATGAACGCTTGGTCGAGAAAGCTCTCGCCGCCCATCATGGTCAGCAGCACGCCTTCGCGGGAGCAACGTTCGCGGAGCAGCTGCACGGTCCGCTCCGCCACCATCGGATGACCGGGCACCGCGTACACGATTTCGCCGGCAGTCGTTTGCTGCGATTGGGCGATAAGCTCGGAGGCGATCGTTTCATACACTTCATCGAATCCCGCATTCGCTTCGTAGATGTGATCGAACGATTCGTATCGAATGTGGTGATGATCCAGCAGCGCGACCATCGGGTGCTCCTTGGTGCGCAAGTACAACGCACCGCCGCGGTTGCCGACGGCTTCGAGCTTGCGCCAGACGCCGAGCGTCAGCTGGTTTTCGTCGCCGGTTCCGAGGCCGACGATGGTAATTTGCGGTTGAGCGGTCATTATCGCTGATTCCTCCTTGGTTGGGCGCGGCCGCGCGAACAGCTCGCCGGCCGCGTAAGTATGTAGAACGAGTGCGTACGCCCCGTGAACGTGCGAGTTTGCGTGGGGCGCAAGGGCAGCACGGCGATAAAGAGCAAAGCCGGGGCACCGCGTGGCACCAATGCGCAAAAGCCCGGGGCACCGCGTGCGGCGGGCAGCGCGTGGAGCGCAAGCGCAAAAGCTCGGGGCACCGCGTGCGGCGGGCAGCGCGTGGAGCCATTGCGCAGAAGCCGGGGCTCGGCTTGGGCCGGGCAGCGCGTGGAGCGCAAGTGCAAAAGCCCGGGGCTCGCGCTACCGCACCAGGCGCCAGCGCCGCAGCAGCGCAAGCGGTTTGCCGCGCAAGCGCGGGACGAGCGCGAGATCCTGCGCGGTGACGACGCGCAAGTAGAGCAGCGCGAGCGCATACGCGAGCCCGCCCACGGCGACGCCGCCGAGCGCGACGATCGCGGCCAGGCCCCGGGGGGGCA
>NZ_BIMH01000092.1 GCF_004000985.1 Paenibacillus validus NBRC 15382
GGGTTGAACGGTCCTTTCTTCATGTTCGGACGTTCAAACGTGGCCGGAACAGCCGTCGAGCAAATATTTGGCGTATGCCATCGGATTGTCGTACGTAGCGATCCATTCGCTCAGCATGCCGGCTTCGCGGAAGCTGTAGCGCTGGTCTTTACCGTTGCATTCGATAAACAGCGGGTAACCGTCCGTCGTGATTCCGACGTCCAGCCCCAAATCTGCCAGATGCGGAAGCCGATCGGACAGATGGGAGGCGACAAGTATGGAGAAGTTATAAATACGCTGTACGACTTCCTCGGGGTCCAGGTGAGCATATTCTTCTTGCAGGATGAGGGGCAGCTGGTAAGTCGTGCCGCCTTGGGCGACGTTCGTCACGAACGTATGCTTGGAGGCGACTTTGGCGACGATTCCCGTTACATCCCAGCTTCCGTCCGCCGTCCGCTGCACGGAGACGCGCAGATCAAACGGGCTTCCTTGAAACGTTGCCAGCGGCAATCGCTGCTGTACGATGTACGTTTCTTTTCGGAGGCGGCTGCGTAGGACGGCCGGCAGCCGCGTTCCTTTCCATCTGACGGTGCGCCACTTTTGGTTCACCGGGCCGAACGAAATCGGATAGGATAGCTTCCATCCTGTTGGGGTCCGGTCCATTCTCATCACGCCGCGTCCGATGCTGCTGTTGTTCGGCTTGATGATCAACGAGTCGAACCGTTTCATCAATCGTGCGATACCGTCCGGCGTAGCTCGTCGGGTTGCCGGCAGGTGCGGATGCAACGAAGGGTTTTCCAGCATCAATTGATGGATGCGCAGCTTGCCGTACCGGTTCCAGCGGTTGAACAGCTGGCGGCCGTCGCGAACCCAGGAAGACAACCGGCGATCCTGGGATTTGCTCAGATAGATCGCCCGGTTGTGTATGACAAGCGGAGCGGGGATTTTCCGCCGTACATAACCTTCGAGCTGCTTTACGTAGGCTTTCACCTTCTTTTGCCCGGCGCGAAGATCGCAAATCCTGAAGAAGCAGGGGGTGAATCCGTATTTTTTTCCCGCCTCTTCATAATGTTCAATAGCTTCGTATTTCCAAGTTCCCAACGGGATTTTACGGAGTTCGTTATCATTCACGAGAATGCCCACGTAGGGAGGATACACGACGATCCCTCCTCGATCTGTTATCGATCCTTACCTGTGACGATCGTTTATACAGCATATGTCGGGGATCGTCGGGCGGTATGGACAGGTGTCGTAGGCATTCGTCCGGATGTTCCGCGTTTATCCTTCCCTCAGGTCGCTCCACCGCATCAATAGCCCGCCGTGGACGAAGCCGCCGCCGAAGCCGAAGAGCAGCAGCCGATCCCCGTCCCGGAACCGTCCCATCCGAACGGCTTCATCCATGGCCAGCCCGATGGTGGCCGCCGATGTGTTGCCGTAAAGCTCGATTGTGTGCAGCGTTCGTTCGAGCGGGAGGCCGGTTTTGTCGCAGATGGATTCGATAATGCGCAGGTTGGCGCTGTGGGGGAGGAACCAATCGATGTCGGCAGTTGTCAAGCCGGCTTGGGCGAGCAGCTCGGCAACGCCCTTTGGGACGGTTTGCACGGCGAATTTGTACACCTCGCGCCCGTTCTGAACGAGCTTTCCGTCTCCGCGCAGGGGGGCGCCGTTCAAGCTTGCCGCTGTGTTCGAGCGGTACAGATGCCCCGCCCCGTTGCCGTCGCTGCCTGCGGTATAACTGAAAAACGCAGGCTCCGAGCGGGGATCGTCCGTCCGCTCGAGCAGCACGGCAGCCGCCCCGTCCCCGAACAGGATGCAGGTCGTGCGGTCGGTATAGTCGGCGATTTTGGACAGCGCGTCCGCGCCGATGACGAGCGCCTTCCGGTGCATGCCGGAAGCGATCATCCCGTCCGCCACATGCAGGCCGTAGACGAAGCCCGCGCAAGCCGCGCTCAAATCGAGCGCAAACGTCTGCTCGATGCCGAAGTGCGCTTGCACCAGGCAAGCGGTGGAAGGAAACGAGAAGTCAGGCGTGCTCGTACAAACCAGCAGCAGATCGACATCGTGCAGCGCCACGCCGTAGCGCTCCTGCATATTTTGCACGGCTCGAATGGCCAGACGGCTCGTGAACTCGTCCGGCTCGCCGATGCGGCGTTCGCGGATACCGGTGCGCTGTACGATCCATTCGTCGTTCGTGTCGATCATGCGTTCAAGCTCGGCATTCGTCAATATGCGCTCAGGCACATAACTGCCGATAGCGGTCATCCGGGAACGGTAACGCGGCCCGGACATCGGGAGAACAGGTTCGGTAAACATGATTAAACACCTCGATCGAATAAAATGGGGTCACTGTTCATGTATGCAAGAATATGTTGGTTAATACCAGTACCAAGTATTAGTACCAGATACTAAAATTTTAGCGGGATGTCGTTCGTTTGTCAATGTGGACGCAAGTGAATGGTTTAACAGATTTACATGAATATGCTTTAAATGAAGTTGTTTGTCATGTCTATCCTATGGATTCCGGCGCCGCATATCCTGAAGTTGAAAGGGAAGAAAGGTTATCCATGAAGAAGCTTAACAAGCGATAAGGCAGCTTTCGGCACCTAACTTTTTAATAAATGTCATCCGTCCAAGCAACCAACATGCAATTCTCATATTTTAGATTGTGAGACTCGTATGCAAAACTTCAGTGCGGGAATGAAAAAGGAAATCTATCCTTGAACGGGTGAATGTGAAGGCCTTCCTTGCTCAGTATCCAGTTGATGAGACGGCGATTACTCCTTATATGGGGCGTTCTGAAACGATCATTCAGAGTATCCAAAACAAGCTTCGTTCGAATGGTAAAGTAAAGTCTGCGCAACCACGTCAGGAGCTTCGTCTCCCGGCGTCTTTGGCTTGCTGAAGCGTCTTTCGGGCAAGTGACTCGCATGAGGGCGAATTGTGTCTGTTTGCGGATAAATTTCAGATTCAGCTGGCTTGTTCGAGAAAACCCATTATAATGTAACTAACGTTATGCCAGCGTCCGCGAATACGAAGGTGGCCCGCTGCAACGCCTTAATTTTCAATGAAAGTGTGGGAACGAAATCATCATGTCCATGAGAACGCTGAAATGGTTGACGATATTGCTGCCTACACTGCTTATCGGAGGATTCGAATACGTCCGGCACGACTTTCTGCTTGATTCCTTATCGATGGAAACAGGCAATCTATATATCACGCTGCTGACGCTGCTGATGTCCTTCGTGTTCGCCACTTGGATGTTCAAACGTATCGTTCGAATGAACGATACGCTCGCGAGGGAGCAGGCCAAACGGGCGGTCTACGAGGAGCGGGAGCGTCTCGCCGAAGAGCTGCACGACAATATCGCGCAAGTGCTGTTCTTCTTGAACGTGCAGCTGACGAAAGGTCAAATCTCCGAAGCGCGGGAGGCGGTTTCCGAGATTGACCACCACTTGCGGCAAGTGATCTTCAACCTGCGGACTGTTCCGGAAGAAGGGGCCGGCTTTGCTATGAGGCTGCAAGCCTGGCTGGAGGAGTGGAGCGGCTTGACCGGCATCGCGGTCGATTGCCTGGTCGAACCGGCGGAAGAGAACGTTCCGCCGTCCGCCGAGGTGGCGCTGTTCTCCATCGTCCGGGAAGCGTTCACGAATATTCGCAAGCATTCGAACGCCGATCAGGCTTGGCTCGAGCTTGCCCGGACGGAGGACGGCCAGCGGTGGCGGCTGCGGATCGCCGATAACGGCCTCGGCTTCGACATGTCGGACGGCGTGGCCGTAAATCGTTATGGGCTGTCCATATTGAACAAACGCGCAATGGACCTGGGGGCTGAGCTGCTCCTGCGCTCGTCGCCGGGTACCGGGACGGAGCTCATCTTGACCGGTCCGATGCGGGAAGGGAGAATGTCATGAAGTATAGGGTATTGGTGGCCGACGATCACCCGCTGGCCCGCCGTGCGGTACGGGCGCTCATTGAGGGAGAGCCTGACTTTGAATGGATCGGGGAGGCTGCGAGCGGAAGCGAGGCGGTGGTGCGGTGCGGCGAGCTGCTGCCTGACGTTGTGCTGATGGACATCCGCATGCCGGATGGCGGCGGACTCGAGGCGACCAAACGGATTAAGCAGTTGTATCCGCACATTCGCATCGTTATGCTGACGGTGTCCGATGACGTGGCCGATCTGTTTACCGCAGTGCGCTACGGCGCCCAAGGCTATTTGCTCAAAAACATGAACCCCGAGGACTGGGTTCACTATTTGCGAGGACTGCTGGACGAGAACAGCGAAATTTCCAGGGTCATTACTGACCGGTTGTTTCAGTCGTTCCGCTCCGAAGGCAGGACTTCATCGGACGAAGCTCCTCCAAGCGTCCTGTCGCAGCGGGAGCTAGAAATTTTGAGCTGTGTCGCGACCGGCCAGAGCAATCGGCAAATCGCTGAAACGCTCGTCATCTCCGAAAATACGGTCAAGAACCATATCAAGAACATTTTGGGCAAGCTCGCCTTGGACAATCGCGTTCAGCTGACCGCCTATGCCGTTCGTCATGGGCTAACCCAGAATATGTCTCAAGGCGACGGCCGCTAATTAACCCGCATTCCCCGGCAGAACGGGTTCCTCTAAATCAACCCGCATTCCCCGGCGGAACTGGTTCCTCCTATGGAAAGCGGGTTTATTCAGCCTTACTGGACCCTGTACAGATCGCGCAAGAACCGGTATTCCGCTTCCAGCCCGGTGCGCAGGTCGGTTTGAGGCTGGTAGCCGAGCAGCGACTGCGCTTTTCCGATATCCGCCCACGTTTGCTTCGGTTCTCCATAAATGTCTCCGACTTTCTGAAGGTCCGCCTTACGTCCGAACAGCTCTTCGATGATGGAAATGCATTCCAGAACAGAGGCTCTTTCCTTCCCTCCGATATTAATCGTTTCCCCGATTAATCCATCGGCGTAAGCAGCCCTGGCTACCGCATCCACGCAATCGGCTATATAGGTGAAATCGCGAGATTGGCGCCCGTCTCCATATAGCGGGATCGGCTTGTTCTCCAGCATGCGCCGAATAAACCGATGGAAAGCCATGTCTGTACGCTGTCTGGGTCCGTATACCGTGAAAAATCTGAGAATGACCAAGGGCAGTTGTTCATTATAAGCATACACCTTGCACAGATGCTCCCCCGTTAATTTGCTGACGCCGTACGGAGACAGCGGCTCCACGACGGCTGATTCCACAACCGGTCCCGTCTTCTGGCCATAAACCGACGAGGTGGAAGCATAAATAAATTTGCGGATGCTATACCGTTTGCACCCTTCCAGCAATCGCTGCGTCGCTGCGATATTGTGGGCAATGTAGGTTTTGAAATCTTCCCCCCAGCTTGACCGTACGCCAGGCATTCCCGCCAGGTGGAAGACGATATCGACGTTAGGGAGAAGCTGATCCCAGCTGACGGTACGCAAATCGATCTTGACCAAAGTAAAGCGCGGATGCCGGAGCAATGCGTGTAAATTTCTTTCCCTCATCCATATGGGGGACGCCGAAGGAACGAAAGCGTCCAGGCCGATTACCTCGACACGCTCATCTTGAAGCAGCCTCTCGCATAGATGGGAGCCGATAAATCCGGCCGCTCCGGTCACTAATATTTTCATAGCGTCATCTCTCCTCACGGATTTCCGAGGCATCGGTAGCTAAACCCCAGAGAGCTCATCCGCTTACCGTCCAGCGCATTTCTTCCGTCAAGAAAGTAATGCTGCCTCATGCTTTCTTTCAGCAGGCCCCAATCTGCCGTCGTATACTGCTTCCACTCCGTGCAAAGGATGACAGCGTCACAAGCGGCGACCGTATCTTCCAGCGTCTCGAACTGGCGGACGCGGTCGGATGCCATGTCGGCCGGCAGCTTGGAGACAGGGTCATGTACGCGAACGATGGCTTTCTCTTCCATCAGGTGCTTCAGAACGGAAAGTGCCGGGGATTCACGCTGATCGTCTGTTTCAGGCTTGAAGGACAGACCTAGCAGGGCTACGGTTTTATTGCGAAAGGATCCGAAGGTTCTTTCCCAATTATGCACGGCGTAAGAGATTTGCGTTTGGTTCACGGCGACGACGCTGTTCAGCAGCGTCATCTCGCTGCCATGCTCTTTTGCGGTATACAGCAGCGCTTGAATGTCTTTGGGAAAACAGGATCCGCCGAAGCCAATGCCTGCCCTTAGAAAGTGCGGTCCGATGCGAGGGTCGGTTCCCATCCCATGAGCCACATCAGTAACGGAAACCCCGAGCCGGTCGCAGAGCCTTGAAAGCTCGTTGATGAAGGAGATTTTCGTCGCCAAAAAAGCGTTTGCCGCATATTTGATCATCTCCGCGGTTTGCGGCTTGGTGACAATCAGGGGACAAGTCATATCTTTGTATAAAGCGGTGATGATTGCGGTCGCTTGCTTGTTCGTACTGCCGATTACGACGCGGTCGGGATGGAGCGCATCGTGCAGAGCGCTGCCCTCTCGCAAAAACTCCGGGTTGGATATCACATCGAACGAAACCGGCTCCCGCTGCGCCTCGCCGATCCACCGGACAACCTGTTCGTTCGTGCCTACGGGAACGGTGCTTTTAATAACTACGAGCTTGTATTCCGTCATCAGGGAACCGATCTGTTCGGCAGCCTGCCGTATAAACTGCAGATCGGCGCTTCCATCAGGCCGGGACGGAGTGCCGACGCATAAAAAAATGATCGGATGCTCCCGCAGGGCGGTTTCAAAATCGGAGGTAAACGAGATGCTTCCTGCACGGCTGTGTTCTTCAAGCAGAACGTCCAAGCCGGGCTCGTAGAAGGGCAGGGTTCCTACGGCCAGACGGTTCAGCTTGGCCTCGTTCGTATCGAATCCGGTTACCTTCCAACCGAGCTCAGCCAAGATGAGTCCGGTCGTGACGCCGACATAACCCATGCCTACAATCAAAATGTTCATTTGCCCGTCCCTCCAGCATGATACAAATTTCGAGCAATTTGGTGATCCCCAAATTGCTCGGGTTTATTCTTTTTTTTCTTGCTCCGTATGGTTTTACTCCTTGTGACTTAGGTGCTTTATTATAAATGTTATGTAAAGCATCTATACCCCGCAAGGGTATTCGCGGATGAGCATCTAAATATGTGTGTATGTGCATTTGTTGTGCAAATAACAATAAGTTGGTAAATATCCGCTTTCGTCTTCTATAACTAGCCTATACATTGCGTCTACGAGATCATAGTATACAGTGAAACTAACCAAAAAAGTTTCGAGACGAACATGGAGAGGAATGGTTGTTTTGTCTAAAGCCGAAAAAGTGAAGCAGTGGCTGGCTGCTTACCCTGATGCTGCTGAAGTTGAAATTGAGTTTGCGAACGGCGATAAGATCAATTACGCCTTGGACGAAGGGGTATCTGCTTTGATGAGCAAAGTGGACTGGGAGGAAGTTGAAGAAATAGAAGTGGAGATGGCTGACGGCGAAACAGAAAAGTTAGAATTGGACGACGACGATGACGACGACGATGACGACGAAGACGACGAAGACGAAGACGAAGATGAAGATGAAGATGAAGATGACGACGAAGATGAAGACGAAGACGGAGACGTAGACGAAGACGAAGACGAAGATGAAGATGAAGATGAAGACGAAGACGAAGACGAAGACGGGGACGAAGATGAAGACGGGGAC
>NZ_BIMH01000093.1 GCF_004000985.1 Paenibacillus validus NBRC 15382
TGAGAGAAATGGTAGAGAGAAGGACACCCATTCCAGTAGGAGAAGCCGTTCGTAATCTGATGGCATATGCCAGTTTTGGTTTAAAAGAAATGGTTGCCCTTGAATTGGCAGACGGGCGTTATTTAGCTGAAGATTTGGCGGCGGATCATGATATTCCGTCCTTTGACCGTTCTCCTTATGATGGTTTTGCGATTAGATCCGAGGATACGGTTCGGGCAAGCAAGGACCATCCAATTACCTTCGAAGTCACGGGTACAATCGGGGCTGGCTCGGTATACCGTGATAAGGTTGGACCCTTTCAAGCGGTCCGCATTATGACAGGTGCGGAAATTCCGAAAAGCTGCGACGCCGTTGTCATGCTTGAATTAACACGCCCGTTTGAAGAGGACGGTCAAGCCTATATAGAGATTAAAAGGTCGTTTAAACATGGAGACAACATTTCATTTCAAGGTGAAGAAGCACGAAAAGGGATGATTCTAGCGAAGAGAGGTACTTACATAAATCCGGGGATCATGGCCCTTCTTGCTACATTTGGCTATAGTCAAGTACCTGTTGCCAGAAAACCAGTCATCGGAATCATTGCGACTGGAAGTGAGCTTCTTGATGTAAATGAGCCGCTTAAGCCGGGGAAAATTCGAAATAGCAATACGTATATGATTCTTTCTCAAATCCAAAGAGCTGGGGGAGAAGCCAAATACTTCGGAAAACTTAATGACGATTTGGATATGTGTTGCTCCGCAGTGAAAGAATCATTAAGTCATGTAGATATGTTAATTACAACCGGGGGCGTCTCGGTAGGCGATTATGACTATTTGCCGGCTGTCTATGAAAAATTAGGGGCAGCCGTTCTTTTTAACAAAGTAGCCATGCGTCCAGGAAGCGTGACGACCGTAGCGCATTTAGATAACAAATTATTATTCGGGTTGTCAGGCAATCCTTCAGCTTGTTACGTTGGCTTTGAGTTATTTGTACGTCCGATCGTTCGCACTTATTTATTTCATGGAAAACCGCATTTGAAAAAAGTAAAAGCAATTCTAGGAGAAAGTTTTCCAAAACCTAATCCATTTATGAGGTTCGTACGAGCAAAACTCACGTATGATGAAGGATCACTGATTGTTTCCCCAACCGGTTTTGACAAGTCCAGTGCTGTTTCTTCATTAGCAGAAGCCAATGCGCTGATTGTTCTTCAGGGGGTACAAGAGGATATGAAAAAGGGACGTACGTGGATGTTCTCCTATTAGAAGATCATCAAGGTAGCGAATGGCCTTGGTAAACACGTGGAGGGTTACATGAACAACCGGATTTTGAATACGTTCCAATTTATACTTAACGGTTCCTTAATTCTTCTAGGTATCATTTTAACGTTTTTAATGATCCGTGAACTATGGATTATTCTGTTATCTACGATCCAGACCACTCTGGACATTCATATTATTTTACAGGAGATACTCGCTTTCTTCCTTTATTTTGCTTTTGTGTCTATGATCGTCAAATATTTTAGAGAGAATTACCATTTTCCTATACGTTATCTTTTATACATTGGTATAACAGGTACCCTGCGTTTTATTATTGTTAACCGTGATCATCCCATGGAAAATTTGATATTGTCCTTCGTCATTCTGGTTCTCATGATTGCCTATTCTTTAAAAATAACATCGTCACAGCACTAGTCCAAGGATAAATAACATAAAGCGCCTCAAGCCGAAAGATGGCAGGAGGCGCTTTACGTATATGTCGAATTGAGTTGATCTTGCCCTTCGTAACCTTGCAGAGTTGCCGGTGGCAGCTGTTGATCACATTCGCGCTACAGATCAGCTCGCGCATCTCCGGCGGCAATTTGAAGAAGATCACTATTCAGTTTTCTTACGTATCCATTCAATAATTTTATAATAGCGTGCCAAGCCGCCCGGGACAAGGGGATATGGCCGGGTGCGAATTTTGTCGATATTGATAATCATTATCATTTGTATTACCATACACATGTACAAAAAATTAAGGGACTACAGGGGTGTATGAGATGTCAGCAATACAGGTTCGGGATGGCAAGGATGTATGGGAAGTGAGGTTTGAGGATATTCGCAAATATCACGGCGAGCTGGCGCTGATGGCTGTTGCGGTCGGCTTTCGCAGCCAGCAGGCGGCCTTTCGCGTGCTATATGGAGACAGCGCGGTCGAGCGCAAGGCGATCTCCGTCGTGTCAGGGCATGCCGGTCCGGGCTTTCGGGATGCGTTCGAATATGTCACGCGGGCGGTGAGTCGTGGGGCTTATCAGGTGGATACGGACTATCCGCGCGGCCAATACGATCCTTACCGTCCGCAGAGCTACGCCTTCGTGATCAAGGGTGAGGGTGCCGGAGCTGTCGAGGTTGTGCTGAAGGAGCATTTTTTGCCGCGGGAATTTTATGATTTTCTGAAGAAGGGCCGTGAAGGGACGACAACGGAGCAGGATGCTGAGGTATTCGGCAGGCTCAAGCTGGAACTGGCCGAACGGGCGCTGGCTTTGCCTGAGCAGGAACTGCTGGACGTGCGGAAAATCGGATGAGCGGGGCGGACGGATTTAAGGCGGGCGCCGCGGAATTTGTCGTTCTCGATTCCGGCTGCTTCTTCGGCATGGAAAGCGCGGAAGCGCTGCAGGTCCGGCCGGAATGCTTCGTACTGGACCAGTACAAGCTGGCCGAGACGGACCTTGCGCCTTATCCGTGCCTGGTGATCGATGCCTTCGCCGATCAGGAATGGCTGTACCGGCAGCGGGATCTGATCCGCCGTTTTCTCGATCAGGGCAAGCTGTTGATCTTCTGCGGCCATCTGTTCCGCGATTGGCTGCCGGGCGGCTCTCTATTTGTGCCGCGCACCATTCGCAGTCACCTCGATTATACGGTATTGTTCCACAAGCCACACCCGATTTTTACCGGGCTGACGTCCGAGGAGCTGACGTATAACAAGGGAGTGGCCGGGTTCTTCGCCCGGGGGCACAACCCGCCTCCGCCCGGGGCGGAGGTGCTGTTGACGTTGCCCGGCGGGGAAGGAATCACCTATATCGACCGGATGAGCACGGGCGGAACGATACTGGCCCATGCCGGGAACAGCCTGTTCACCTACGGTCCCCCGGAGAGCAAGCCGGAGCGCATCGGAAGCCAGCTCAGAGCGTGGGCGCGCGCGGAGATCGGCCGGATCGGCCGGAAGGAGGGACACGGATGAGAAGGATCGGGGTGCTCTATGGAGGCAATGCGCATCAGCACCGGACTTTTCGGGAGTCCAAGTACAAGACTTATGTGCACCGGCTGATTTATTTGCCGGAGCTGCACCGCGCGTCGTTGGACGATCTTGACGTGCTGCTTATTCCTTCCCAGCTGCATCAGCGGATGGTATCGGCCTCGTCCGGCAAGCTGCGCGCCTTCGCCGATTGCGGAGGCACGATAGCGGCGTTCGGCGCGCAGCCGCTCGATTGGCTGCCCGGCCACGGCTGGGAATTCAGGCCGACCAACTTCTGGTGGTGGCTCGATCCGAAGGCCGACAGCGGACTCGTTCTGAACGAGCCGGGGCATGATTTGTTCCGCTATTTGACGCTGCAGGATGCGACCTGGCACTATCACGGTATTTTCAGGCCGCCGGCGGGGGCGCAGACGCTGATCAGCGTCCGGAACGACGGAGCCATTCTGTATATCGACAAGGTGACGACGCCGGGCACGCTCATTATGACAACGTTGGACCCCGAGTTTCATTACGGCTCGTACTTCATGCCCGCCACCGAGCGGTTTCTGGACGGATTTTTCCCCTGGCTGGCAGAAGGCGACCACGGCTACGCGCCGTCTCAACACGATTACGATAAAAGCCAATAAGAGGAGTGTATGACATGCTGTTCCACACCAAAATCAGTACCTTCGCTTCGCTCATCTGCCTGGCGGCGGTTGTCGCAGGCTGCTCCGGCAGCCAGCCCCCGGCGTCTTCCGCTGGCGACGCTTCGAAATCGCCGGCCGATGCCGCTAAGAGCGTGAACGCCGCGGCTTCGGTCCAAATTCCTTCGCTTCGCCTCGCATGGGGCAATAGCGGCTATCCGTCCCCGTTTGCGTTCAGCGCCTCCGGTCCGGCCGGCTTCCTGCGCAACTCGTTCCTGTTCGATACGCTGACATGGAAGGACGAGAAGGGCGTGATCCCGTGGCTGGCCAAATCGTGGAAGGTGTCGGACGACGGGCTGACGTATACGTTCGAGCTGGAGCAGGGGGTCAAATGGCATGACGGCCAGCCGTTCACCGCGGACGATGTGGTCTTCAGCTTCGATTACTACAAGAAATTCCCGTTCATGTGGACCGGGGACATCAGCCAGATCGCATCCGTCAGCAAAACCGGCGATAGCACGGTAGCGTTCAAGCTTAACTCGAAGTACGCGCCCTTCCTGAGCGATCTGGTCGGCATCGTGCCGATCATTCCGAAGCATGTCTGGGAGAAGGTGGACAAGCCGGTCGAATTCCGCGACGCGTCCGCGCTGGTCGGCACGGGCCCCTACACGCTGAAGGAGTATGACTCCAAGTCGGGCCAATATTTGTACCAGGCCAACGACAGCTATTTTAAAGGCAAGGTCAAGGTGAAGGAGGTCGCCTACCTGAATCCGGCCAACAAGCTGCTCGCGCTGCAGAAGGATGAAATCGACGCCAGCTATTCCCTCAGCTACGCCGATGTGGAGAAGATGACCAAGGAAGGGCTGGACGTAATCAAAAGCGCGCCTACCGGAAGCGCTCTGCGCGTCACCTTCAATCTGGAGCATCCGCAGCTCAAGGACAAGAAGCTCCGCCAGGCAATCGCTTATGCGCTCGACCGCTCGGAGATGGCGCGCAAGCTGACGGGCGGGGAGCCGATCGTCGGCAACGCCGGGATCATTCCTCCGGATTCGCCGTGGTACAACCCCAAGGTGAAGAACTACGCCTATGATACGGCGAAGGCGGAGCAGCTGCTGGACGAGCTGGGCTACAAGAAAAACGCGGAAGGCGTGCGGGCCGATCTGAAGCTGAACGTCATGGTCTCCTCGACCTCTCCCGAGGCTCAGGTGATGCAGGAAATGCTGAAGAAGGTCGGCGTTGCGCTCAACCTGCAGCAGGTCGATGCGGCGACGTTCTCGACGGCGATGGGAGAGAACAAGTACGACATGGCGATTACGGGCCATATCGGTCTGAGCGGAGACCCGGACTTCCTGCGGCTGTGGTTTTTGGGCAAGGCGAACAACACGCTGGCCGCCCGGGGCAAGACATTCGACAATGCGGAATTCCAGAAGCTCGCCGAAAGCCAGAAGGCCGAGCTGGACCCGACGAAGCGCAAGGCGATCGTGGACGAGCTGCAGAACGTGCTGGCCGAGGAGCTGCCGACGCTGGTGCTGTACCACCGCCCGTTCTACTTTATGTATAAGAAAAATGTGTTCGACGGCTGGTTCAACACGTACGGCGGCATAGCGGACGGCATTCCACTTTGGGATAACAAGGTCGCGTTCATCGATGGCGGCAAATAAACAGGCTCTAACCTATGCAGGCGTCTTGATCTTCGTGCTGCTGCTGAACTTCTGGCTCCCTCGGCTTATGCCGGGGGGCCCTGTTGATTTTTTGACCGGAGGCGGGGAGGACGGCGCGATTTTCCTGACGGAGGTCCAGAAGCAGGCGATGCTGGCATATTACCATCTGGACGACTCCTTGTGGGCCCAGTTCACAAGCTATATCCGGGGGCTGTTCACCTTTGACTTCGGCCTGTCCATCAGCTACAAGCAACCGGTTATCGAGGTGATCGCCGAGCATCTGCCCTGGACGCTGCTGATCGTGGGCGCATCCACGGTGCTGTCGACGGCGGCCGGCCTGGCCACCGGTCTGCTGTCCGCCTGGTGGCATCCGGGGCGGAGCGATCGGAGCTGGTTTGTCGGGATGCTGACGCTCAGCGCGATCCCGGAATTCCTTATCGGCATGCTGCTGCTCATTATCCTCTCCGTCCAATGGGGCCTCATGCCGCTGGGCGGGGCGGAGACTGCCTTCCTGCGGTCAAGCGGCTGGTGGGGGCATGCCGTGGATATCGCACGGCACGCAGCGCTGCCCACGCTGACGCTGACCTTGACCAATATGTCCGGGCTGTATCTGCTGATGCGCAACGAGGCAATCCGGGTACGGCGGGAGCCTTTCGTGGAATTTGCCGAGGCCAAGGGCATCGGGGAACGGGCGCTACTGCTGCGGCATGTGGCCCTCAATGCGGCGCTGCCCCTGGTCACGGTCATTGTGATGCGCATCGGCGGACTGGTGGCCGGTTCGGTGCTGGCCGAGACGGTCTTCGCGTACCCGGGGATCGGCAAGCTGCTTCAGGAAGCGATCCTGGCGCGGGACTACCCGCTGCTGCACGGCCTGTTTTTGCTGATTACGGTAGCTGTGCTGCTTCTGAACCTGCTCGCGGATCTCATTTACCCGCGGCTGGACCCGCGCATTCGCATCAGACGGGGGGAGAGTCTATGAACAAAGCGCGCTGGATCGGATTTGCTGTTCTGCTGCTCTTTGCCGTCGCCGCACTCATAGGGCCGCTGCTCGTCTCCTCGTCGCCCTTCGAGATCGACGCCGACCGCTTCCTGCCTCCGTCAGCCGGGCATTGGCTGGGGACGAACTCCCTGGGGCAGGATGTGTTCAGCGGACTTGTATACGGGGCGAGAACGACGCTGCTGGTCGGGCTGTGCGTTTCGCTGCTCAGCACGCTGCTGAGCGGCCTGCTGGGCCTGATCGCCGGCTATTCCCGGCGGCTCGATCCCGTGCTGAATGCGCTGGCCAACATGCTGCTGGTGCTGCCGCCGCTGCTGCTTATTCTGATCGTCGCCTCGTTCACCGGCGGCGGCACCTGGCAGCTGATCCTGACGCTGGGCTTGCTGACCTGGCCGTCCTTCATGAGGCTGATCCGCGCTTCGGTGCTGTCGTTGAAGGAGCGGGAGTTCGTCAAGGCGTCCAGGCTGTTCGGCGGCGGCACCTTCTATGTGCTGCGCCATCACCTGCTGCCGTTCCTGTGGCCGCTGCTGCGCACGAAGTTCATCCTGTCGTTTCGGCAGGCGGTGACGATTGAGGCGAGTCTGGCCTTTATCGGCATTGGAGACGCGAACCGCCCCTCGTGGGGGAAAATGCTGCAGCAGGCGTTCAGCCGCAACGAAACGTGGATATCGGACGTCTGGCAGTGGACCGTGCTGCCGCCGACGCTGGCGGTGCTGCTGGTCACGGTCGGGCTGGCGCTGGCCGGGGAGGAAAAATCTGCCGAGGCGGCGCTGACGAAAGCCGGTTCGCCGCGCGGACGCAAAGCGGCGCAGGCTGCCTTCGGGAAGGCCGCCGCCGCGGCGAAGCCGGGAGCGCGCGCGGATGC
>NZ_BIMH01000094.1 GCF_004000985.1 Paenibacillus validus NBRC 15382
GAAGAGCTTGATGGAAACCGCACTTGCCAAACCGGCAGCGAAGCTTTCGCCGCGAACGAGCAACCTACGGAAATTTCTCCGCGTCTTTCTGGCGCGCAAGGCTGTCGTAGCGGCCTTGATTATTCTGCTGTTAATCGTGCTTTGCGCCATATTCGCCCCTGTTCTTTCACCCTACGACCCGTACGAGCAGGACTTGAGCAATACGCTTCAGCTATCGTCCTCGGCGCATCTGCTGGGTACGGACTTGTTCGGCCGGGATATCTTAAGCCGGATTATTTACGGAACGCGTGCATCCCTTGCCGTCGGGATTGTGTCTGTCGCGATTGCCGGAGGCATCGGCATGTCGCTCGGTCTGATCGCCGGGTACTTTCGCGGCATTGTGGACGGCTTCATTATGCGGGTGATGGACGCGCTCATGGCGATTCCTCCGATTATTTTGGCGCTTTCGGTAGGGGCTGCGCTGGGCGGCGGTTTGGCTAACGTCATGATCTCGCTCGGGGTTGCCTTGATACCCAATTATGCGAGGCTGATGCGGGGACAAGTATTGTCGGTAAGGCAGGCGGACTATGTCGTGGCGGCCGAAATCAGCGGCGCAAGCAACCTTCGTAACATGCTGGTTCACGTCCTCCCCAACTGCCTGTCTCCCTTGATCGTGCTGATTACGTTGAATTTAGGGGTGGCCATTCTCGCTGAAGCCGGTCTGAGCTTCCTTGGACTCGGTATCGCTCCGCCCGGAGCCGCCTGGGGCTCCATGATCAATGACGGATATAAATATTTATCCACCAATCCGCTGCTTTCTTTTGCTCCGGGCATCGCGGTCATGATTACGGTCCTGGCCTTTAATCTGGTTGGCGATGCGCTAAGAGACGCGCTGGATCCGAGGTTGAGAGGAACGACGTAATAATCGGATTGGAAGAAAGTCGCCGCATGATGAGGAGGGTATCCGCGAATGAATCATCTGTTGGAAGTGAAAAATCTAAAAACCGAGTTTAGGGTAGACGGCCTTACGTATAAAGCGGTGGATGGCGTTTCGTATTATGTTGACGAGGGAGAGATCGTGGCGGTCGTCGGCGAAAGCGGTTCCGGCAAGTCCGTCACCCAATATTCCGGGCTGCAGCTCATTCCTTCGCCCCCCGGCAAAATTGTCGGCGGAGAAGTGTTGTTTAAAGGTGCCGACCTGCTCCGGTACCACCCGAAGAGCGAGGAACTGCGCGATATTCGGGGCGGCCAGATCGGCGTTATCTTTCAGGAACCGATGACCTCACTTAACCCGGTGTTGACCGTGGGGGAACAGATCGGCGAATCGGTCATGCTGCATATGAAGCTGAATAAAGCCCAAGCGCGCAGCCGGGCCATCGAATTAATCCAGCAGGTGGGCATACCGGATGCCGAGCATCGGGTCGATTACTACCCGCATCAGTTTAGCGGCGGCATGAGACAGCGGATTATGATTGCCATGGCGCTGTCTTGCAATCCGAAAATTTTGATCGCGGATGAAGCTACGACAGCCTTGGATGTGACGACACAAGCGCAGCTGCTCGAATTGCTGCGGGATATCGTCAAGCGCACGAATACGGCTTTAGTGCTCGTAACGCACAATTTGGGCATTGTGGCCCGTTATGCGGATCGCATCTATGTCATGTATGCCGGAGGGATTGTGGAGTCCGGCTCGGCCAAGGATATATTCGCCAGTCCGCAGCACCCGTATACCATTGGTCTGCTTAAGGCCGTGCCGAGATTGGATGATCCGAAGGACCGCAAGCTGATTCCGATCGAAGGGCTGCCGCCCAACCTTGCCGACAAGCCGACGACTTGTCCGTTTCTTCCCCGGTGCTCTTACCGCACGGCCCTATGCTCGGAGGCGCCTGCGCCTGAACTGGTTGAAGTGAAGGACGGACATCATGCCGCATGCTATGTGAACATAGGTGAAACGGAAGCGGCAGCAGCAGCCGACGGGGGAGTCATGCTCCAGAAGGTGCAGGAAAAGGCGGAAGTTCATGCGGGCCCATCCAAACCGAAAACGGAAATCTTGTTGGAAGTGAAAAACCTGAAAACGTACTTTCCTGTCACGAAGGGGCTGCTGAAGCGGAAAGTCGCCGATATTAAAGCGGTGGACGACATCAGCTTTGACCTGAAAAAGGGGGAGACGCTGGGGCTTGTAGGGGAGAGCGGATGCGGCAAAACGACCGTGGCCCGCAGCATCCTGCGCATGTACGATCCTACCGGGGGCCAAATTTTGTTTGAAGGGCAGGACATCGCTGCCATGTCCAAAAGTCAGCTGCGTCCGCTCCGCAAACATATGTCGCTCATCTTTCAAGATCCTTACGGCTCTCTCGACCCCCGGCAAACGGCGGGTCATATTGTCGGGGAACCGCTGAAAATCAACAAATTGGTAAGCAGCCGGAGCGAGTATAACAACAGGGTCGATGAGCTGTTCCGGTTAGTAGGCCTCGATCCGGATTTGAAAAACCGCGTTCCGCACGAATTCAGCGGCGGACAGCGGCAGCGTCTGGGCATCGCCCGGGCGTTAGCGAGCAATCCTTCCTTTATCGTATGCGACGAAGCCATCTCGGCGCTCGACGTATCGATTCAAGCGCAGATCATCAATCTGCTTGAGGATTTACAGGTGAAGCTGGGGCTGACCTATTTATTCATTGCCCATGATTTATCCGTCGTACGGCACATCAGCGACCGCGTAGCCGTGATGTATTTGGGGCGTATTGTGGAAATTGCGGATTGGAAGTCGCTGTATGAAAACCCTAAGCACCCGTACACGCAGGCTTTGCTTGCGGCGGTCCCGATTCCCGATCCCTTTGTGGAGGAGACGCGGGAGCGAATCGTGATCAAGGGCGATGTGCCGAGTCTGATGAACAAACCGCCGGGGTGCAGCTTCTCTAACCGTTGTCCGCATGCAACGAAAGAGTGCAGCGAATCC
Organism: Paenibacillus validus NBRC 15382; assembly: GCF_004000985.1. Taxonomy (GTDB): domain Bacteria; phylum Bacillota; class Bacilli; order Paenibacillales; family NBRC-103111; genus Paenibacillus_G; species Paenibacillus_G validus. Next base: position 2,936 of record NZ_BIMH01000094.1, read on the forward strand.
GCGCCGCCGCTGCTGAACGTCGGCGGAGGACACGGCGTGGCTTGTTTCAAAGCGTAGCGGTTTGCTAGGAAGCATCAACCGGCTAAATAAAGCCATTAGGAGCGTGATTGATGATGGTATTAAAAGACAAGGTAGCCATTATTACGGGCGGCGCCAGCGGACAAGGCAAAGCATCGGCCAAATTGTTTGCGGAAGAAGGGGCCACGGTGATTTTCGCAGATTTAAACGAAGAAGGGGGGAAAGCGGTACAGCAGGAAATTAACGATGCCGGCTTCAAAGCTCATTTCTATAAACTGGATGTATCCGACGAAGAGGCCGTGATCTCTTTAGTAAATGAAGTCAAAAATAAATACGGGCGAATCGACGTGCTCTTCAACAATGCCGGAATCGGATTTGGCGCCAAGTATAAAATGGCGTCAGTCGTAGAGGCCGACACGAACGATTGGAAGGCGATTCTCGATATTAATCTGAACAGTGTCTTTTATTTTACGAAGCATGTGCTGCCGGTCATGATTGAACAAAAATCTGGAAGCGTTATCAACAACTCGTCGGCAGCCGGGCTGGTAGGCCAACCGGGAGCGGATGCCTATACGGCGTCAAAAGGCGCGATTATCTCGTTGACTCGTGTATGGGCTGTCACGTACGGCGTGCACAATATCCGCGTCAACTGTATTTGTCCCGGTTCTATCGATACGCCGATGATGACGACTGTACTGGATATGAAGCCTGAAGCCAAAGAATATTTGCCCAAGATCACCCCTCTGGGGAGACTTGGAAAGCCGGAAGAAATCGCGAATACGGCTCTGTTCCTGGCTTCGGAGAAAGCGGGTTACATTACCGGCGCCATCATCTCGGTCGATGGGGGCTGGACCGCCAAGTAAGTAAGCATTCACGAATCACAAAAATCATAAATGGAAAAAGGTGCGTCTAATGAGGAAGAAATCAGGAATGTCCAATTTCATCTCTCTTTCCCTTGCCCTATGTCTGTTGATTTCTGTGGTCATCTCCGGCTGCACCCCAGAACCGGCCAAGCAAGAACCGGCGAAGCAAGAACCGCAAAATGATTCGAAAACGGCATCGTCGAAGTATGGCGGTACGATGAAGATCATTATGTCCGATACGCTGACGAACCTGGGTTATCCGGCCGAGCTGCGTTCGAACGTCACGTTCTACTATAACCAGCCTGTGCTTGAATCGCTCGGGCGTTACGATAAGGAAGGGAACGTCCTCCCGTTCCTTGTGGAAAGCTGGCAATCCGATCCTCAAAATAAGACGATTACCATTAAAATCAAGCCGGGGATCAAATTTCATGATGATACCGACTTGAACGCAGAGGCTGTGAAATGGAACATTGAACAGTACTTAACGGCCAAGCGTCCCGAGGTGAACGGCATACAGTCGGTCGATGTGATCGATGCGAGCACCGTACGGTTGAATCTTGCGGCATGGGACAGCGGGCTGCTGGAAGCCGTCGCCTACTACGTGAAGATGATATCGCCTGCTGCTGTCGCCAAGAACGGAAAAGATTGGGCTATTCTGAATCCGGTCGGTACGGGTCCGTTCAAGTTTGTCAGCTGGGAGAAGGATGTGTCGGCCAAGTTCAAGAAAAACGAAACCTATTGGCAAAAAGGCAAGCCGTATTTGGATGCCATCGAATATACCTTTATTAGAGAAATCAATACGGCAGCCAATGTGTTTAAAACCGGGGGAGCCGACGTGTTGACACAGATGGATCCCGGTATGTTTCTAGAGCTTCAGAAGTCGGGCAAATATACGACCTGGACGGACGATAAAGCATTCGGAACCGTAGGCATCGGGCTCATGTTCGATACCATCAACCCGAACTCGCCATTCGCCAATGTGAAGGTTAGACAGGCGGTTATTCATGCCATCGACAATGAAGCCATTGTGAAGTCGGTCCGCAGAGGGCTTGGTTTTTCCACGAATCAGTGGTATAAACCGGGTCTGTGGGCGCACAATCCCGATGTGAAAGGATTTCCCTACGATCCGGACAAAGCGAAGCAGCTGCTGGCGGAGGCCGGGTTTCCGAACGGCTTCAAAACAAAGATCACGACAGATCCGGCCAGGGAGAACCTCATGACGGCCGTTCAGTCTTATTTGGCCAAGGTAGGCATCGACGCTCAAGTGGTCACTGTCGATTCGGCGAAGTGGACCGCTCTCACTAACGATAAGTGGGACGGGATGATTATGTTTTTCAGAGCCATGGCGCCGAGTACATTAACTACGTTGAACCGGGTAATAAGCAAAAACGCAACCCTGTACGGTAAAAATATTTTGCATCCGGATAAGGTCGAGCAGCTGCTGGCTGATTCCAGGAATGCGCCCGATTTCGAATCCTCGAAAAAACCGCTTGTGGAGCTGCAAAAAGTGCTCTTTGAAGAATATGCCCTTGCCGTCCCCTTGATCGGTCTGACAACGGGAGTTGCCACGCAGCAAAAGATTCAGGATTTAGGCAACTTGACGACAAACGGGAACGATTGGACCCCGGAAGAGGCGTGGATCAAGAAGTAGCCGGCTTCTTCTCTTAAAATCCGCTCCATGAGCGGATTTTTTGTTACAACGATCCGATAAGGGTCGCGCGAGATCAATAACCGTACAGGAGTGAAAAAGGATGAGTGTAAACGATGCCGTACCTTCTCATGTTTCACCTGATTTAGTGGTCGATTTCGATTTTTTGCATCCGGCCGGCTCCGACGAAGATCCCTTCCTGGCCTTGAAACGTCTGCATAACGGGCCTGATATTTTTTGGACGCCGCACAATAAGGGCCATTGGGTTGCGACCCGCGGCGAGGACATCTGCCATATCCTGTCCGATCATGATCATTTCTCCTCGCAGTCGGCATTTATCCCGAAGTCTGCACGTCCGCCCGCCATTCCGCTCGAGATAGATCCGCCCGATCATATGGCTTACCGCAGACTTCTCGCACCTGCTTTTCTGCCTAAAGCGATTTCGACTTGGTCGAGTGAAGCCCGCGAGCTGGCGATCTCCTTGATCGAGGGCTTCCGGCCAAAGGGCGAGTGCGAATTCATGGCTGATTTCGCCCTGCAGGTTCCGATTATCGTCTTCCTGAAGATGTGCGGTCTGCCGCTTGAACATCGCGAGATGCTGCTCGAGTGGACTGCGGCTTTCGTTCGTCCGGGAAACGCTGAAATCAAAGAGGAAACCGAACGTCAAAGAGCCCTGTACATCCATAATTTGATCGTGGAACGACGCGCCAATCCGGGGGAGGATCTGATCAGCCGTGCCGTTAACGCCGATATCGGCGGACGCAAACTCAACGATCAAGAGGCCTATGGCCTGATCCGCGGCTTGCTCGGCGGCGGTTTGGATACGGTTGCCTCCACGATGGGCTGGATTGCGCGCTTTCTGGCCGAGAATCCGGAACACCGGAGACAGCTGATCGACGATCCGGAGCTTATTCCCAATGCGGTGGAAGAGCTGCTGAGACGCTTTAGCGTACCGAATATCGCCAGGGTCGTCGTTAAGGATATGGTATACAAGGGCGTCGCGATGAAGGAAGGGGAACAAATTTTTCTATCCGCCTGCTTGCATGGACTGGATACCGAAAGCTTCGAGAATCCGCTTGAAGTGAATTTCCGCCGCAGCGATGCCCGGACGCATTCCACCTTTGGGCAAGGCATCCACCGTTGTCCGGGCGCCACGCTCGCATCGTCCGAGCTGCGCATCTTCCTGGAGGAATGGCTGAAGCGCATCCCGGATTTCCGGATTAAACCCGGTGCAGCGGTTCGAACGGGTACGGGTATTGTACACGGCGTGCTGTCCCTTCCGCTGGCATGGGACGTTTAGACAGGCGGCGGCCCTGCAATTGTAAGAAATTAGCACGAACGTGTAAGAAACCAGTTAGATGCTCGTTTTATGCTAAAAAGGCGGTTATCCATTACACGATTAAATGAAAGCGATAACATTCTATCATTAAGGAG
>NZ_BIMH01000095.1 GCF_004000985.1 Paenibacillus validus NBRC 15382
TTTTTATGTTATTGTGACTATCTTTTCTATATGCCAAGATATTGATGCTGGATTTCATTGTTATCGAGAAGCTCTTTTGGCGAGCCCGACCAAACAATTTGCCCCTTGCTCATAATCAGCACCTCGTCGGCAACCCCGCAGGCCAAATGGAAATTTTGCTCGACAAGAAGAATGGAAAGCCCGGACTTTTTTAAACCGTGAATGATATCGCCTACCTGTGAAACCACGGATGGAGCCAGTCCCTCCGAAGGCTCATCCATCAAAATAAGCTGGGGATTGGTCATTAGCGCCCTGCCGATCGCAAGCATCTGCTGCTGGCCGCCGGACAGCTGGTTGCCCATGTTTTTTTCCCGCTCTTTGAGAACGGGGAATAACGTATACACTTTGTCCAAATCCCAATCCGGCAGAGCGTCCTGCGTTTGCGAACGCGCCGCCATCGTCAAGTTTTCACGGATGGTCAGGGAAGGAAATACACGTCTGCCTTGGGGCACCAATCCGATGCCTGTCCGTGCGATTTCATGGGGCGTTTTGCCCGTGATGGTCTTGCCAAGAAACCGGATCTCCCCTCTTTTCGCCGGCGTAAGTCCCGAAATGGAATGGATGGTCGTTGTCTTTCCCACTCCGTTTCGGCCCAGAAGCGCTACACTTTTGCCCGCCGGAACGTTGAATGTTACGCCTTGAAGCACATGGCTGTTGCCGTAATAGGTATGTACGCCTTCAATCGTCAGCATGCGATAAAGCCCCCCCGCCGAAATACACATCTTGCACTTGGCTGTTATTGCGAATCTCGTCCGGGCTTCCGCTTAATAGCAGCTCCCCGTGATGCAGCACCGTAATGCGGTCCGCGATGGAAAAGACGACGTCCATATCATGTTCGATAATCACCATGGTCATCGAGCGCGGCAGCTGCTGAATCAACTTGGTCGTATGCGCTGTTTCCGCAGGTGACATGCCTGACGTCGGTTCATCCAGCAGCAAAACTTTCGGTTTCAGCGCAACAGCCAGCATCACTTCCAGCACCCGCTGTTCACCGTATGACAATTCACTTACTATTCTGTCTTTTCGCTCCAGAAGGTTCCATTGTTCAATCAGTTCGTCGGCCTCGGCCCGGATATCCGCATAGCTGTCAAGCGGTTTAAAAAAACGGTATTTATAAGGCTTGTTGGATGTAATGGCAAGATAAACATTTTCTTTTACCGTAAGGTTCCAGAACAGATTGTTTTTCTGGTACGTTCTCGACATCCCGAGACCGACCCGTTTATGGGTTTCCATCGTACTTATATCTTGATTCTGGAGAAATATTTTCCCGCTGCTGATCGGCAGGAATCCGGTTAAACAGTTAAACAGGGTCGTTTTTCCGGCACCGTTCGGACCGATAATAACGTGGCGTTCATTCTCCTGCACTTCGAGAGAAACGTCTTTTAGCACCTGCAGCGCCTTAAACGATTTGCTTATTTTTTGCGTTTTCAACAGCGACATTTGCGTCTTCCCCCTTTCCCGGCCTTTTCTCCCAGAGAGAAGAAACAAGCTGCACGATGCCCCCGCGCCCGTAAAGCACAAATGCCACAAAAATAATCCCCATTATAAGCTGCCAGCGTTCGGTGTAAGAGCTGACGTAGTTTTGCAAAATGATAAAGAAGACGACGCCGACTACAGGCCCCAGCAGCGTTCCCGCTCCGCCGACGATGACCATAATGAGCGCCTGCCCGGAAAAAATCCAAAACATGAGGTCAGGGCTGACGAATGAATTAATAAAGGCGTAGAGCGCGCCTCCGAAACCGGCGAGCGTACCGGAAAGCGAATAAGCGATTAATTTGTAATTGCGGGTTTGATAGCCGAGAGCTTTCATGCGTGTTTCGTTTTCCATGATGCCTTTGACGATTTTCCCGATCGGCGAATTCACAAAGAGCAGCAGAAGAAGATAGCAAAGTAAAAAGCCAACCCCGGCCAAATAATACAAGCCATGCGTGCTCGTGATCGGACCGAAACCGAAATCGGGAGACACGCTTATCTGCATGCCGTCTGCACCGCCGGTCCATGATTTCATTTTAAACGCGAAAGCGAACAGCATCTGGCCGAAGGCAAGCGTAATCATCAGAAAGTAGCCGCCCGTCGTACGGATGAACAATGCGCCGGAAATAAGCGCCAACAATCCGGAGAAGACAAGCGCAGCGAGCAGCAGCACATAAGTATTGCCGATATGCTCGCCGAGCAGCGCCACCGTATACGCCCCGGTTCCGAAGAAGGCCGCGTGACCTAGTGAAACGAGTCCGGTATATCCCATAATAAGTCCCAGACTGAGCGCGAACACAGCCATAAAGAAAATTTCCGTTGCGAGATTCGTGCCGAAGCTGCTTAATATCAACGGCAGCACGAGAACCATAATAATCATGGCTAAAAAGAAGTAGGCATGTTTCCTCACAGCTGCACCCCTCTTCCGAACAACCCGGTCGGACGAACCAGCAGCACGATAACCATTAAGATAAACACCAAGGCCATGGAAACCGAGGGGAACCAGACTTTTCCTAACGTATCGATCATCCCGACCAGGATCGCTCCTGCAAAGGCGCCTTTCCATGTTCCGAGTCCGCCGATAACGACGACAACCAAGGAAGAAATGAGGACTTCCGCATCCATTCCCAGATAAATTCCCGTTACCGCACCGCCAAGAACGCCGCTGAAGCCGGCAAGCAGAGCACCGAAAGCGAAAACGCCGGAAAAGGCCAAGCCTACATTTATTCCGAGCGCCGATACCATCTGGCGATCGTCTACCCCGGCTCTGATGACCGACCCGACACGCGTGCGGCTTTCGAAGTACCAGAGAAGCACGGCAACCAGCACACCGACCATAATTACAAACAGACGAAAGACGGGAAATACGGTTTCTCCCAAATGGATCGATTGGCTAAGTTCCCCGGGAACCGGGATACTTTGCGGGCTCGTGCCCCATGCCCACTTCACCAGATCGGAAAAAATAAATGTCAAACCGAAGGTGAGCAGTACCTGGTCCAATTCCTTCCCGTACACGCGGGCCAGGAAAACCTTTTCCATAAACCATCCGAATAGACCGACGAGGATAATCGTCACCATAAGCGCGACCCAAAAGCCCATCCCCTGCTTCATTAACGCAAATGCGACATAGGCTGCGATCATGAAAAAGGAACCATGGGCAAGGTTAACGACATTCATAAACCCCATAATGATTGATAACCCCGCCGCAATCATAAACAGCAGCATCCCGTAAGCCAAACCGGTTAAAATATGTGAAAACAGAATGGATGCATTCAAGACATTTCCTCCCTACCGAAAGTGAACATGGAGTGATTAATAAGTGCAACAAAACCGACTTCTGTTTCGGAGGTTTCGGTCTATTCTTAAAAGAATGAGCTAAGATTAATGGACGTCAGTACCGTTTGATCCGGGTAAATCGTTCGCGCAGCTATTTTCCACTGTCCATCCACTCGTCTGAGTATGTCCAGCCGTTCTCCATAAACCTGGTCGGAGACTTCATCCTTCGCTCTACTCCGCATAAACAGAAATGCGCTTCTGACCTCAAGCTCATCTTTGCGCGTTTCCCGCTCAATCAGAATATTGTTGATGAAATGCCGCGTACGTGGTACCGGATCCCAGGCCCATGCCGAGGTTGTTGCCATACGGCTTACCCGTGTGATGAGCGATTTCTTCGTTTCTTCAAAGTAAGTCATCTCATCCACAATGTTGGAGCCGTCTTTTTTCTCGCGGGTGACCCTTAGCGGCATGCGGTAAATAATGTCATCCGTCAGCAGGCCCAGCCATTCCTGGAATTGCAAGCTGTCCAATATGTACGCTTCGCGCTGAAGGAAATTCGTGATCTCATAGTGAAGTTCATAGTTCATAATGATGGCTCCTTTCCTCAATTATTTTATTTCCGAATGCACCGCGGACTGCCGCAGATTGACGTCACCGGTGAGCAGAGACAGCCAGAATTCATGCATGTTCCTTGAGGCATAGTCGACGTAACAAGTCGGATAAGCTACGCCCGGTCCGTCCCAATGGTCCAGCGGCTCTACTTTTCCCTCGCCCATCATATAGTTCAGCACATTGTTGTAGCTCAAATCCTTGTCACGGGCAAGTATGCCTTTGCTCGCCTGCGTCACGCGCGCCCAAATTTCGGCATCGTCCTGCTCCAACGTGCCCGACGGGCCGAAGGATGCGATGTAGCCTTTGTACGAGGCTTGCTTGTATGCTTCCGGCGCCGCCTTGTCGATCATAAACCAGGACCACACTTCGATTTTGTCGGCTGAGATCGGACGCCACACACGCATGTTCAAGTAATTGTGCAGATGACCTTCGCTTCCGTGAAGCGGACTCAGGAAGGACAAGTTAGGGAAACAGTTGCCTACGATAACGGTACATTTCGATAAAATATCATGCTGCTCGGCCGTCAGGTTCTTTTGGAACATCGGCCACATCTCTTCGGGCATTCCCTGATACGGCGGTATGTCTAAACCCGGAACGCCGGTATTGATGTTAACGTTGTGTCCATGGTCGAGCACCACTTGATAACCATAGCCCGAGAACAGCGGATCCTGCGGGCTGATGCCAAGTTCCACCGTCGAGCGGTGTACGGTCGCCACATGGTACGGATCCCCTCCGAAGTTTTCCGATGTCAGCTTCCAGTTGGCGTTAAGAATCCAGCGCTGCGGAACGCCTCGGACCTCCATGCCGCCATCGCTGCGGTTCAGAAGAATATCAAAATACCATTTCATTCCTCCGAGGTACTCTTCCAGCGGCATGGTATTTGCATCCAGGCAGCCGAATATCAAACCGTTGTAGGTGGCGACCTGCGGCACCGGCTTAAGACCCCATTGCTCTTTGTCCATGCCTTCGCCGTAAACCTTATCCCCTGCGACGACGCCGATCAGCTTGCCATCATTATTAAAGCTCCAGCCGTGATACGGGCATTGAAACGTGTTCTTTTTGCCGAAATCGGCTGTACACAGCTGCATGCCTCTGTGCGGACAAGAATTAAGAAATGCTTTGATTTCTCCTTTTTTCGTCCGGACAACCAAGATCGGATCATGAACCAGCCATCTGGTGATATAGCTTCCCGGTTCCTTCAGCTCGCTCTCATGGCCGAGAAGCTGCCACGCATGAGCGAATACTTTCTCGATCTCCTCGTCGAATATAGCGGGGTCGTTCAAAATCCACTGCGGCATCATCCCCTGCGAGATTTTTTCTTTTATCTTCCGCAATCTGTCTTCGTCCAAAACAGTACTCATAATTCTCCTGCCTCCTCATGTGAATTAATTAGAAATTACTTTGCCGCGGGATCCTTTTCCGGCATAACCATTTCTCCAAGATTCGCCAATGGTTCGAAGACGATGCTGCCGTCTTTCATTACATTTCTGCCGGCATAAAACGTTTGAATCGGATTATTCGTTTGGGGATCGATGGTAATGCTGCCGCGCGGGCTATTGATCGTAATTCCTTTAAGCGCTTTCAAAAGATCGTCGCTTTTTACGCTTCCGCCTGTCTTCTTCACCGCTTCCGCGAAGGCCTGAGCGGCATCATATCCATATACGGAGTAGAAATCCGGTATTTTGCCATACTTCGCTTTAAATTCTTCGACAAACTTTTTGTTCGTCTCATTCTCGAGTGCAGGGTAATAGTGGAAGGTGCTATAAATTCCTTCTGAATCGGCACCGGTCGGTTCCGTGATGAGGACGTCTCCGAATTCGCCGGAAGAAGTCAGCGGGATGTTCCCCTTCAGGCCAAACTCTTTATATTGCTTAATGAATCGGATTCCGTCTGCCCCAGGCAAGAATGCAAATACCAATTCCGGTTTAGCCTGCTTGATTTGATTCAGATTTGTCGCATAATCGTTTGCCCCGAGCGGAGGGTAGGCTTCCTCGATGACTTTGCCGCCAGCCTGGATAAACGCCTCTTTAAACCCGGCAGCCACTTCGTGTCCTGCAGGATAGTCGGACGCTACGATGTATGCCGTTTTGCCGACTTTGTCGGCAAAGTACTTGCCGCCGGGCGTTCCGCTTTGCCAGTTAGAGAGGGAGGTACGGATCATATAGTCGCTTTTCTTGGACCAGGAAATATCATTGGCGGCGGCGGTGACGATAATCATGGGTTTCTTGACCTTTTGCACCTCGTCTGTAAGCGCATACACAACATTGCTTAGAAGGGGACCGAGCACGACATCCGCCTTGCTGCTGTTAATAAGCTGGCGGTACTTCCGTAACCCCGTCTGAGGATTCCCTTCATCATCCTCGTACTTGATTTCGACCTTGCGGTCTCCGATCATGTAATTATGCTGCGAGAAATAAAGCTCGATTCCTTTTTTGGCACTTTCTCCGGGTTGTGCTTGAGGGCCTGATTGACTGAGGAGTGCACCCACGATAATAGGGTCTTTGCTTTCATCCGCGGCCGCGGTTGAGGCTCCTGGTGAAGAGGGGCTTTCTGAATTTTGCGTCGTCGCAGCGGAACCGCCGCTGCAGGCTGTGAGGAGTATAGCCAACATAACTGTCATCATTGCCGTCAGTCTCTTTTTCATCTTAAAATCCTCCCCCAAAACAACATGAATTCGGTTGCATGTACAGGTCTTTATCAGATTATAAAATTGGAGACACATAA
>NZ_BIMH01000096.1 GCF_004000985.1 Paenibacillus validus NBRC 15382
TTATGAGGGTTGAGGTGACAACGTTGAATTCATACGATTTGGTAGTGCTCGGTGGAGGCCCGGGCGGTTATGTGGCTGCGATCCGTGCGGCGAAGCTAGGGCTATCGGTTGCCCTGATCGAAGCTTCCGAGCTTGGAGGCACATGCCTTAACCGCGGATGCATTCCGTCCAAAACGCTGCTGCATATGGCGGAAGCGGTTGAAACGATCAAGAAGGTTCAAGCCTGGGGAATCAAGACGGGCCCGGTTGAACTATCATGGGATGCGATGCTGGCCCGTCAGGGCCAAGTGATGCAGACGCTGCGCACCGGCATTGCGGGGCTGCTGAAAGCAAACAAGATCAGCCATCTCCGCGGCTGGGGCAAGGTGCTGCCGAACCGTGAGATCGAGGTTGCTTCGGATACGGGAGTGACCCGCGTACGCGCGGACAAGATTATTTTGGCTACAGGCTCCAAGCCTTTCGTTCCCCCGATTCCGGGATTGGACGGGCTGCCTTATCAAACGAGCGATACGATTTTCCAAATGGACCGTATACCGAAAACGACGACGATTATCGGCGGCGGTGTGATCGGTGTTGAATTCGCGGCTATTTTCTCGGCGTTCGGCACGCAGGTGACGGTTGTTGAAGCGACCGACCGCATCGTGCCGACTGAGGACGAAGCGGCTTCCCAAGCGCTGGCCAAGGCGTTGAAGCAGCGGGGCGTTCAGGTGCAGGCTGCGACCAAAGTGGAGCAGGTTCGCTACGACAATGGCCAATTCCATGTGTCGGCGGCGCACGGCGGCCAGACGTCCGAGCATGCGGCTGAGGAATTGCTGGTCGCAGTCGGTCGGACTCCAAGCCTTGGCGGGCTGGAGGAGCTGCCGCTCAAGATGAACGGGCGATTTGTCGAGGTCAATGAACAGATGGAAACGAGCATCCCCCATGTATACGCCATTGGGGATCTTGTCGGGGGATATCAATTGGCGCATGTGGCTAGTGCCGAAGGGCTTATAGCGGCAGCGAATGCGGCCGGAAAACAAGAGAAAATCGATTACCGCGTCGTACCTCGCTGCATTTACACCCATCCCGAAATCGCCAGTGTAGGGATGACGGAGCAGGAAGCGAAGAACAGCGGTCTTGCGGTTAAAGTCCAGACGTATTCCATGAGAGGGAACGGGAAGGCGCTGTCCATGGGAGAAACCGATGGCTTCGTGAAGCTGATCGCCGATGAGAAATACGGCGAGATTGTTGGCGTAACCATGGTCGGGCCGCACGTGACCGACATGATTACGACAGCTTCCTCATTCATGCATTTAGAGGGCACGGTGGCAGAGTGGGCAAACCTGATCCATCCGCATCCGACCGTATCGGAGTCTTTCTATGAGGCGGCTAACGGATGGCTGGGCATGGGAGTCAATCATTAATACAGGATAAGATGCAATCGGAAAGGTTGTCTCGAAACGGACAGCCTTTTTCGTACACACGCCGATGTTATCTTAGAGCAACTCGTGAAGGGTTACGATCATTGCCGGCTGGTTGAAGTATCTTTATCCTTGTGGAACAGCGGGTATTTATTTGTTGACAGAACCGTAAGCAGTGTTTAGAATTACAAATGAAAGCGATCGATACAAATGTAAATAAGGCGCTTGATTAAAGCGGCAGCCCTATCAAACTGAGTGATGAATGAAGTTTCAAATATTGAAGAGGATCGGGGAGAAGCCATATGAACATGAATAAAAAGCTGTTGGAGCTGGAGCGTAAGGGCGGTTTGATCCGTGTCGGCTTAATTGGAGCGGGTCAAATGGGACGCGGCATGATCTCGCAAATCGAAAGCATGAAGGGAATGCGTGTGGTAGCCACTGCTGATATAAGGGTTGAGCAGGCCAAAAACGCTTACTTGTTTGCAGGTGTCCGCGCAGAGCACATCGTGCAAACACGCGAGCTGGAGCAGGCGGAGCGGGCGATAGACCAGCGTTCGGTTGTGGTTACGGATGACATGCACATGCTGCTCGCGCTCCCGAATGTGGATGTGATCGTTGATGCGACCGGAGTACCGAGTGTTGGTGCGGAGATTGCCTGGAAGGCGATCCTGAACAAAAAGCATATCGTCATGTTGAACGTCGAAACGGATGTAACCGTTGGCCCGCTGCTTAATAAAATGGCCGCTTCGGCAGGCGTTGTATACACGGGCTCGGCCGGTGACGAGCCAGGGGCGGTCATGGAGCTGTACAACTTTGCGGATGCTATCGGCTTCGAGGTTCTGGCGATCGGTAAAGGCAAGAACAACCCGCTTAATGTGCAGGCAACGCCGGATTCGGCACGTGAATATGCGCAAAGCGTAGGGGCGAATCCGAAGATGATCGCTTCATTCCAAGACGGAACCAAGACGATGATCGAGATGACAGCGGTGGCTAACGCGACAGGGTTTGTACCGGACCAACCAGGGATGAACGGGCCGGTAGCAACCGTGGAGGAGCTGACACAGGTGCTTCGTCTGCGGGAGGATGGAGGCATCCTGACGCGGACAGGAGTCGTTGAATATGTGAACGGTGTAGCACCGGGCGTATTTGTTATCGTCACCTCGGGCAAGGAAGAGGTCCGGCATGAGATGGAGTACCTGAAGATGGGCAAAGGCCCGAACTTTGTGTTATTCCGGCCGTACCATTTAACGAGCCTGGAGACCCCGTTGTCGGTGGCTGGTGCCTACTTCTACAATGAGCAAACCATCGCACCGTGGAAAGGGCTGGTGGCTGAAACCGTGACCATCGCCAAGAAGGATCTGCAGCCGGGAGATCGTCTGGACGGGATCGGCGGATTCACGGTGTACGGCAAGATCATGACTGCGGCCGAAGCGAAATCGCTAAACGCCTTACCGATCGGTTTAGTTCAAGCACAGACGGTAAAACGCGCGGTAAGGGCCGGTGAAATCATCACGTACGATGACGTGGAGCAAACGGCTTCTTCGGTCATTTGGGAGCTGCGCAAGCTGCAGGATCAAGCACTTCTCGCCGGGAGCCTATAAAGGTAAGGCGCTGTAATCTTAGCAAATGAATCCGCTTTCGATAACATCCACCTTTTTAGTGAAAGCTGACTTGATAATCATGATGAAGTATGGGTGGGGTTGATTGACGATGATGACTGATGAGGAGAAAAAGTTTCTGCTTAAGATTAGCCGCATGTATTATTTTGAAGATTGTACACAAGCGGAAATCGCCAAGAAAGTCGGAGTTTCCAGACCTATCATATCTAAAGGTCTTCAGAAGGCGCTCCACGTAAAGCTGGTTGAAATTATTATACATGACCAAGCGGCGCCTACGATCGATTTGGAGCAGGAAATCGAAAGCGCTTTTTCATTAGAAGAAGTTATCGTCGTACCCACGGCCGATATGTCAACCGAGCTTGCCAATAGTGCGCTTGCCAAGGCTGCTTCCTCCTATGTGCTGAAGCAGCTCAAGCATGTAACGAAGATCGGCATCTCGTGGGGGACGACCTTACACAACCTGGTGAAGGAATTCCCCGAAGAGGCTCACGAGCATTTGAAGATAATCCCGCTCGTAGGGGGCATGGGCTCTAATCGAATTGAGCTTCATTCGAATCAAATTGCCTACGAATTGTCCAAAAAGCTGAACTGCAGCTGTGAATCCTTGTATGCGCCGGCCATTGTGGAGAGTGAAAGCTTCCGCGATCTTCTATTGCAAACCCCGACGGTTGCCGATGTGTTGGAAGAAGCGAAAAAAATTGATCTGGCCATTGTAGGGATCGGTAATCCCTTTATGCAATCCACCCTGGAGGAAATCGGTTATATAGGGGACGATGAGTTGAAGAGTTTGGAAGCCTCCGGCGTTGTGGGGGATATCAACTCCTGTTTTATTTGCAGGGACGGCACGATCGCAAAAAATTCGATCAACGAGCGGGTCATCGGAATTCAGGTGGTTGAATTGAAGAGCGTGAGCAAGGTAATCGCCATCGTTCAAGGAAGCCATAAAGCAGATAGCGTCTTGGCGGCTCTGCGGGGGGGCTATATTCATACGCTGATTACAGATGAACAAACGGCTTCAGAGATGGTTAGACTCATGAAAATACAGAGCCACAAGCAGGATTCGGGCCAGCCAAGCTAGAGCTGGCCCCATGCGGCTCATCGAGCCGCTGTTCGTCCTGCTGTCAAGATCGACCCGATTTGAAGATGGAATGAATGAACCAAACGAGTATGAACACGGCGATCAGGGCGCCTATTTCCAGTACAGGGATGCTCCCAAATAAGCCAGGCTGATTGCTCTGGGAAGAGCCGATCATGATTCCCGTCAGGATGATGCAGAAAGAAAGCCAAACCATGCTGAGCGAAATCCTCTTGCTGATCCGATCCAGTTGTCTAAGCAGAAGATCAAATTGAGGGATGCTGACGTCCAGTTGTCCTTTCTTAATTAAAGGGATCAGCTCTTTGACCAGATTTGGGAATTCAAAGAGAATGTCGCTGTATTGCGTCCATTCTTCTTTGACATGTTCCAGTATCGAACCGGGATGAAGACGCTCGAGCAATAATTTTTTGCCGAACGGCTCTGCGATTTGGAGGATGCTGATCTTGGGATCCAGCTGCTTAACCACACCCTCTACCGTAATCAAGCATTTGCCCAATAGAACAAAATCGGCGGGAATCCGGACTTCATGCCGATAGGCTACTTCCAGAAGATCGTTTACCGCTTCTCCAAGACTCATCTCCCCGAAAGGCACGCCAACGTATTTATCACGAAGAAGATCGACATCGCGACGCAGGTCTGTCATGTTCACTTGCGGCGTAACAAGCCCCATCCCAAGCAAAGCTCTAATCACACCCTCCGAGCTCTGCAGCATTAATGCGATGATGAGCTTGGCGAGCTGCCGCTTGATCTTCGGCGTCAACCGGCCTACCAATCCAAAGTCCATAAATGCAATCACCTCACCCCGCAGCACCGTAATATTGCCGGGATGAGGATCCGCATGAAAAAAGCCTTTAATAAAAATTTGATGCAAAATGGCATTCATTAACCGCTCGGCTATTCTTTTGGAATCATAGCCTTTGGCATGCAGCAGTTCGGGAGAATTTAATTTGATCCCATCCATAAACTCCATGGCTAGAATCTTCTTGGAGGAAAATTCCCAATACACCTTCGGAATTCGGATGTGAGCCTGGTTTTTAAATTGACTGGCAATTTTTTCGGCATTTTTCCCTTCAATTGTATAATCAAGCTCATCGAGTAACGATTTTTTAAATTCTTCGAACAACCGCACAAGCTGATGGCGATGGGCCCATTCGAAGCGGGCTTCAGCCATGATTGCTAAATTTTGCAGGATTTCCAGATCCGTTCGGATCGTCTCGGCAATCGTTGGGCGCTGGACTTTAACAGCGATCCTCTCTCCTGTGGTTAGAAGGGCAAGATGAACTTGCCCGATCGAAGCGGCAGCCAGCGGCGTTTCCTCAAAGCTGAGAAAGGTTTGGTCCAGATCGATGTTCAATTCGGATTCAATGATATGTTTGACTTCCTGATAGGAGAAGGGGGTAACCTGATCCTGAAGCTTTTCCAATTCCTTAATGATAGACTCCGGTATGAGGTCGGACCGTGTACTGGCAATTTGGCCCAGCTTAATAAAAGTCGGACCCAATTCTTGAACAACGAGACGGATTCGCTCGCCAATAGATGTTTTTTCGTCCTTTTTTGTTCCGTTTCGAATGTTGCCGGGCAAGGACAACAGATGGAAAATGTCCAATTCTTCTACGATAAAACCAAAGCCATGGCGAGTAAGGGCCATTGCAATGCCCCGATAACGGTTAAAATGGCGAATCCGTTTGCCGATCAAGTGAAACCATCCTTTCAGGCAACAAGAGCTTATTCGTTGTTGTTTTCCAATTTTTCAAGACGCTTGCTCAGATTTTCAATGTCTTCCTTGGTCGCCACGTGCAGCTCTGCTAACAGGCTGTTCAATTGCTCTCGAATGAGCTGCTTCAGCTGTGCCTGTTCGGCTTCCCCCTTTTCTATCAATCGGTTGACAAGTTCTTTGGATTCATTGGCTGAAATATTTCCCTTTTTTACTAATTCATCAACTGCACTTTCAAGTTTTTCTTTGCTCAGGATCGTGACGCCGAGTCCTAACGACAAAGCTTTCTTCAGCAATTCATTCATCTAGTGAACCTCCTGTTTAATGATACTATAGAGTACCCCAATTCCCTGAATGCTATTAACTGATTCTGGAAATTTATTGCGTGCATGCCGACATCATTTTTCCTTGTTCATTGGATAAGCACCCCCTCTTACATATGTATTATACAATAACAATTGTAAAAAATGTTGCAGTCAGGAACATATTTTATATGAATATGTCGGTTGATATAAACAAATGAGCCTTGACAAAAACAAGAATACAGAAGTAGTATGATATTACAAATGTAACAAATAAGAACATATGTAAACGGAGGGATATCCAAATGGCAGTAGAAATGAAAGCCAGGG
>NZ_BIMH01000097.1 GCF_004000985.1 Paenibacillus validus NBRC 15382
AATTTTTTTATTGCTTTACTCGGCTTTCATGGCCGGAGTTGTAATATAGCATATTCAAATCTATTATGCAACTGTGTTGTTTTTCCATTCTTAGGTGCGTAACCACAAGCTCAGATCCATCAACTTCATTGCTTTTGGTGTTCTTTCGAACAACCAGAGTTGTAATATATCATATTCAACTCACTCTATGCAACTGTGTTGTTTTTCCATTCTTAGGTGCGTAACCACAAGCTCAGATCCACCAACTTCATTGCTTTTAGTGTTCTCTCGAACAACCAGAGTTGTAATATATCATATTCAGCACTCTTCATGCAACTGTGTTGTTTTTCCATTCTTAGGTACGCAACCACAAGCTCAGATCCACCAACTTCATTGCTTTTGGTGTTCTCTCGAACAACCGGATTTGTAATATATCACGATCTCCTTACTATTGCAAGCAGAAATCATATAAAAACATTTTCGTTCAACAATTTACAATGAGCCATGAAAGAAAACCGTTGGAGGAATCATTTCATGAGGAAGCAGCTCAATTGACACCTGCTGCATGCAACAAAAAGAAATAAGCTTAGTCCGAGTCTACTCAGATCAAGCTTATTCCTCACGAACGTTTCCCGCATGACCAATAATGTAACAAGGGCTGCTATCAGCCCCCATATCTTATACGCCTAAATATTGATGTTGAATTTCCTCATTGATCAGGAGTTCTTCAGGTGTACCTTGCCATACAATTTGACCCTTGCTCATCACAAGCACGGTATCAGCTACGCCGCACGCCAAATAAAAATTTTGTTCAACTAAAAGAATCGATAACCCGGTCTGCTTTAATTTCCTTATAATATCTCCCACTTGCTCGATAATGACTGGAGCTAACCCTTCCGAAGGCTCATCCATGAGTATGAATTGAGGATTGGTCATTAATGCTCTTCCGATCGCCAGCATTTGCTGCTGCCCTCCGGACAATTGGGTCCCCATGTTGTTTTCCCTTTCCTTAAGAATAGGGAATAAATCATAGATGTCTTCCAGCCTCCAGCTTTTATCGCCCGTTCCCGTTTGCTTTCTATCTCTTGCGGGAACAATAAGGTTCTCGCGAATCGTAAGGGAAGGAAAGATGCGCCTTCCTTGGGGGACTAATCCGATACCGGCACGAGCGATTTTATTAGGCGCAAGCCCGGAGATCAATTTGCCCATATACGTAATGTTTCCTCGGCGCGGAGGAGTTAACCCGGCAATGGAATGAATCGTTGTCGTTTTTCCCGCACCATTACGCCCGAGAAGTGCAACGCACTTCCCTGTAGGTACTTCAAAAGAAAGCCCCTGCAAAATATGGCTGTTTCCGTAATACGTATGAACCTGATCAACCTTGAGCATGCTGCAGCGTCCCTCCTCCGAAGTAGATGGCTTTCACGTTCTCGTCGCCTTTGATCTGTTCCGGAGCTCCGCTTAAGAACACTTCGCCATGATGCAATACCGTAATGCGGTCAGCGATAGAGAAGACCACCTCCATATCATGCTCGATGACCAATAGCGTAATAGAACGAGGCATGCGTTGGATAAGCTTCGTCGTTTGGATGGTTTCAGCAGGTGACATACCTGACGTCGGCTCGTCCAAAAGCAGCACTTTCGGTTTGGAAGCTAGGGCGAGAAGCACTTCCAGCAACCTTTGTTCGCCGTAAGAAAGCTCATTAACAATACGGGTACGCCGCTCCCAAAGCTCCCATTCCTTAAGCAGCTCCTCCGTTTCTTCCAGCAATTGTGTGTTTTTATAAAATGGCTTATAAAAGTTGAACCGATATGGTTGACATGCTGTGATGGCTAGATGCACGTTCTCTTCCACGGTCAGAGCACCAAACAAATTGTTTTTTTGAAACGTTCTCGACATCCCGACACGTACAGCCGTGTATCCGGGAAGGCCGTTGATTTGTTTGCCATTCACCGTAACGGTGCCCTGGTTAATCGGCAATGTTCCTGTAATACAATTGAATAAGGTTGTTTTGCCGGCTCCGTTAGGTCCGATGATGACATGACGCTCCCCTTGCTTCACTTCTAGAGAAACGTCCTTCAAAACTTGTAAGCCTTTAAAAGACTTATGCAAATGCTCAACCTTCAGCAGACTCATGACCGTTCGCCTCCTTATGAAGTTTTGTAGGGTGCCGGTCTTTTCGCCGTTTTAGGTTTATCTTGTTCCATAACAGCAAAGCAATATGAATGACCCCGCCGCGTCTATAAAGCACAATGGCAACAAAAATCAATCCCATAACGATCGGCCAACGGTCCGTGTAGGAGCTGATATAATTTTGCAAAATTACGAAGAAGCCCGCACCTATAGCCGGTCCTATTAATGTTCCGACTCCACCGACAATAACCATGATCAGCGCTTGCCCAGAGAACATCCAATTGAGCAGATCAGGAGACACGTATTCATTGAAATAAGCATAAAGTCCGCCTGCAAATCCGGCCATCATCCCGGACAGTGAATACACGATCAGCTTATAGTAACGTGTATTATAACCAAGCGCCGTCATCCGGGCTTCGTTCTCTTTTATTCCTCTTATGCCTTTGCCAAGAGGAGAGACAATAAAAATACGAAGCAAAAAATAACAAAGTAAAAAGCAAACTGCCGTTACATAATAAAACCCTAACCTGCTTTCGATGGGGCCAAAGCCCAAACTGAAGGCCGCGCTAACCGATTTTCCGTCTGCACCGCCGGTGACGCTTTGCGCTTTATAAAAGATCGCGTATATCATTTGCCCGAACGCCAAAGTAATCATGAGGAAGTAAGGGCCTGATGAACGGATAAACAGCAAACCGGATACAAAAGCGGCGATTCCCGCTATAAGGGCAGCTGCAAGGAGCAGCACATAACTATTTTCTACATGCTCCCCAATCAAGGTGACCGCATAAGCGCCCAATCCGAAAAATGCGGCGTGTCCCAGCGATACAAGGCCAGCATAACCGATGATTAGTCCTAGGCTCATAACAAATATTGCCATAATCAATACTTCACTCGTCAGTTTGATACCATACGTGGTTAAGATGAGAGGTAACAGCAGCATAAAGGCGACAAAAGCGATACTTACGAACGCAGGTTTCTTCACGCGTGCGCCCCCTTACCGAACAGACCGTTTGGTTTCATTAACAAGACGACAATCATAATGGCAAACACCATGGCCATCGTTAATGACGGCAAATAAACGCGTCCAAGCGTATCAACGACTCCGACTAATATGGCCCCGACAAAAGCACCTTTCCAGGTTCCGAGACCGCCCACCACAACAATAACAAGCGATGAAATCAAAATTTCCGAATCGATGCCGACGTACATACCCATAATCGGTCCGCCCAAAACTCCGCTTAATCCGGCCAAACCGGCGCCCACGGCAAATATGCAAGTGAATACGCCCTTAATATTAATACCAAGAGCCGAAAGCATCTCCCGATCGTCGACTCCCGCTCTGATCACGGCGCCAATTCGCGTTTTATTTTCCATATACCAAAGAAATACCGCAAGTAAACAACCGATCAAAATGACAAAAATACGATACGCAGGAAACATCATGACCCCAAGATTCATGGAAACATCCAAGTTCATCGGAATAGGAAGCGTTAAAGGGCTGGAACCCCATATCCACTTTACGATATCGGCAAATATAAATGAAAGCCCGAACGTCAGTAGAACCTGCTCCAGTTCCATTCCATAAACACGTTCAAGCAGTAATTTCTCCATTAGGATGCCAAGTATGCTTACTATAACAATGGCAACTAGCAAGGATGGCCAGAATCCCATTCCTTGTTTCACGAATGAATACGCTACATATACGCCCACCAAGTAAAAAGTGCCGTGCGCCAAGTTGACGACATGCATTAATCCGAAAATAATTGATAGCCCGGCTGCAATCATAAACAAAAGCATCCCGTAGGCTAGACCGTTTAAAATATGCATGAGCAATGTTGTTCCAGCCATTGTATCCTCCTCTTTCTTAAGCGAAACATGGGTGGAACGGGAGGACAAGCCTCCCGTTTCCTTATCATCTCTTATTTATTTTTTCTCAGGTGGAGCATCAGGTATTTTCAGTCCCTTGACTGCGGTTCCTATAATTTCCTGTACGATCTTTCCGTCTTTCCATACATTTTTGGCCAAATACATATCTAATGCCAGGTTGTGCGTTTTTGGATCCATGGCAAGCTCGCCGCGCGGGCTGCTGAAGCTAATGTCTTTCAACACCTTGATCAAATCCTCAGATTTCGTGCTTCCTGTTTTTTCTATCGCTTTACTGATGACTTGCGCGGAATCATAACCTTGTACGTTAAAATAGTTAGGTACCTTGTTGTATTTCTTTTTAAAATCCTCAACAAACTTCTTGTTAACCGGATTGTCGAGTGAATAGTTGTACATCGTTGCCCCAATGATGCCTTCAGCGGCTTTGCCCGCCGGATCCGTTACGAGCGGATCCAAAAATTCCTGGGTGCCGGTTAGCGGAATTTTACCCTTTACACCGAATTGTTCGTACTGCTGAACAAATCGAATGGCATCTGTACCGGCCAAAAATGGAAAGACAAGATCCGGTTTCGTATTCAATATTTCTGTCAAGTAAGTTGCGTAATCGTTAGTCCCGAGCTTAGGGTATGCTTCCTTCACAATTTGGCCGCCTGCTTTAGTAAAGGCCTCTTTGAAAGCGTCAATCGTCTCGTGGCCCGCCGGATAATCAGGTGCGATAACATATGCCGTTTTTCCAACGTTCTTGAAAATATATTCGGCTCCCGGAACGCCGTCCTGCCAGTTCGAGATCGAAACCCGATAAATGTAATCGCTTTTCTTATCCCAAGAAATATCGTTAGCAGCCGCATTGGCATCGATCAATACGATTTTATCCTTCTCGATGACGTCACGCAGCGCATAAACGACCGCTGAGGAAATTGGGCCGACCAACAAATCAACCTTTTCGCTTTCAACCAGTTGACGGTATTTGCGAAGAGCGACTTGCGGGTTTGCCTCGTCGTCCTCGTACTTGATGGTTACTGGGTGATTGCCGATTTTGTTTCCGTTCAGTTCGAAATACAGTTCCATTCCTTCCTTAATACTTTCGGATAATGGAGCAAAGTTACCGGAAAATGATAAAATCGCGCCGATTTTCACCGGCTTATCTCCTCCACCCCCGGATGCACCACCCCCGGATGCAGGTTGGCTGCTATTACAAGCAGTAAGAACTAACAGCATGAATACCAGCATGACCGAGACTGTAATACTTGTTTTCCTGACTTTGCCCTTAGCGACCATCCAAAAACGCCCCCCACTTAGAGTTAAGAATGATACAAAATGTATGTAATCGCTTTACAAAAAGTTGTTATTAGCGTGCTTAACAACAACTTCCGACATATACAAAACAGCGTTCAAATCATGACTTAAAAACACTGATTTTGTAAGCGTGTTCAGGATGATGTCGGGCAAGCTGTTAATATAATACAATACGACCAGACGATTAGACAATAGCCATATTCTTCTATATTAAACGGATGATAAAAAATCCATTGGGCTTAGCGTGCCCCCATAGAATAGACATTGGCCCCCCTTGGTTAATCAGATGAATTTTAAGGGGGGCATTTGTTATGGCGATCAAAGGTCAAAAGCTTAGGCATTATTCTGAAGAGATAAAGAAAGAGATTATTCGGTTACAAATTGAGGGAGACTGGACGTATCGCAAAATCACAGGGCTCAATGGGGACGATGTGAGGAATATGATGAGATTCACCAAATAAAAAAAAATGTGGAGAAAGTCAAAAGACTTTCTCCACACTTTGAGACCACCGTAGTGGACTATTCTT
>NZ_BIMH01000098.1 GCF_004000985.1 Paenibacillus validus NBRC 15382
TATGGCTAGCCGCTCGGGGGGATTCCAAGTTAAGCTAGTCTCGGAATGTGTTCCAACTGTTACAAATTGCCTATATAATGGTGTACATACGTA
Source organism: Paenibacillus validus NBRC 15382 (assembly GCF_004000985.1). Classification (GTDB taxonomy): domain Bacteria; phylum Bacillota; class Bacilli; order Paenibacillales; family NBRC-103111; genus Paenibacillus_G; species Paenibacillus_G validus. Next base: position 94 of record NZ_BIMH01000098.1, read on the forward strand.
GGTGCTTTGCAGAAGAACGTTAAGTATGCAAACCTATACGCTTATTGCACAGTCGGAGGTTACTTGCACAATGGATATTTCAGATTTGCTTTCGCATCCTGTCGCCCACCACGCATTTCATTATACACTTGTCGGAAAAGCTTTGGTTCGGCTCGGCGGGGAAGTGGAAATGGTCAATCGCTCGCTATGCAACATGCTGGGCTATACAGAACAAGAACTGCTGCGAATGAGAATACATGACATCATTTATACGGAAGACGTTCCATTATACAACGGATCCATCAATGACTTGTTAGGAGGTAATTCCGATTATGTCGAAATGGAGAATCGCTATATTTGTCTTGACGGCAGACACAAATGGGGAACGACAACCCTTTCGATCATCGAAGTGGAGGGACATCCGGAAAGGGTATTCTTGATCCAGATCCAGGAGATTACGTATCGCAAAAAGCTTGTTGAATTGAACGAGGAATACGCCGATAAATTCAGAATGCTTGCTGACAATCATTCCGATCTTGTTTACGACGTCATGTTGGATGGAAGTATCAGCTATGTGAACCGCGCCTGCACGAAATTATTGGGCTATGACTTATACGAATTGGAAAGAACACTTGGAGACATCATTCGGAAAAGTCTGGAGCACGTGACGGAAACGTATACCAATGCCCCGTTTGAGATGGAAACTTCAATTGAAGCGAAAGACGGCCAAATATTAAAATTCAGCGTATTGCATATTCCGAATTTCATTCAGAATGAACTCGTAGGGCTGCATTGCATCGCAAGGGATATTACCCTGCAATCCAGTATGGAAAAGGCCCTGAAGCACAGCGAGAAAAAGTATCGTTTGTTAGCGGATCACACGGGGGAAATGATCGCTACACTGAATATCAATGGCATTATCTACTACATATCGCCGGCGTGCAAACCATTTCTGGGTTATGATGCAACAGAATTGATAGGAAGACCTGTCTGGGAACTGTTCTATCCTCCCGATATAGAAAAATTGGACAACTCGCAAGAGTGGATGAATGAAGACGGTCATGTCAACATTTTGCGATTGCGCCGAAGAGACGGCTCCTTTGTTTGGGTGGAGGTCGTAAGCAACACGCTGCGGTACGATTCGGGCAATGTTCGTGAAATCGTAAAGGTTTTTCGGGATATCACGAGCCGAAAGACACTGGAAGACGTCCTGGCTACTCAAGAACGTGTCATGAGTGGTATTGTCGAAATGATGGATGTCGGCGTTGTGATTTGTGATGAACATGGGATATTGACAAGCATGAATAGAGCCGCAAGACAATTGCACGAATTTGTACAGATACCTCTTTCACCCGAACACTGGAGTTCTACATACGGATTGTATGAATCGGATGGAAAAACGCCGTTGAGCAAGGAACGCGTCCCGCTTTATCGGGCGTATCGGGGCGAAAGTTTCCGCGATCTGGAAATGGTCGTTAAAAAGTCGAATGGCGAGCATCGCCTCGTTCTCTGTCATGGGAAGCCGATCATTGTTCACAATAAAATTGTGAGCGGCATTTGTGTCATGCACGATATTACCGAATTTGATGCAGCCAAGCAATCTGCTCATCAGGCAGACAAATTATCCATAGCGGGTCAAATGGCCGCGGGAATTGCGCATGAAATTCGAAACCCACTTACCGCGCTGAAAGGATTTCTGCAATTGTTAAGCGCCGGCAACGAAAATGGAAGTAAGTACTACGATATTATGAAGGAAGAATTAACTCGTATCGAACTTATTCTAAATGAACTGCTGGCCTTAGCCAAACCGCAAGAGATGAACATGACGCGGCATGATCTTTCCGAGTTGATTCAGGATATCGTCGTGCTGCTTCAGGCGCAGGCCACTTTACATAATGTTGAAATTCACTTTCATCCAACCAAGGAATCCGTGCAGATCCGGTGCGATGGAAATAAAATCAAACAGTTATTTATTAATTTGATTAAGAATGCCATTGAAGCGATGCCTGAAGGGGGAACTGTCTGGATCGAACAAATGCGATGCGATGAATGGGTTAAAGTAAGCATAAGGGATAACGGGGTTGGAATTCCGCAAGAATTGTTGCAAAAGATCGGCCAACCTTTTTTTACACAGAAAGAGACAGGAACGGGTCTCGGGCTATCCATTTGTTATCAGATTGCAGAGTATCACGATGCGAATATTGAGGTTGCAAGCGAGGTTGGTGAAGGTACAACTTTCACCGTATCGTTTCCCGTCGCTCTGTAACAGCGAATTTAATAACTTCTTTGAAAGTGGGTTTAATTTTCTTCATAACCCATCCACTTCGTGACGAGAAATTCGCTCGCTTGTTTACTGCAGTTTGCACATGATAAGTGGCCGGGAAGGGAGTTAATGGAGGAAGCAAATGGAGGACGTTAATAGAGATGAAGCAAATCGTAGAGTTCCTTATGAATTCCGATCAAATGGATATTGGACTGGCTGTCGTTGATTCAGAAGCCAGAATTTTATGGTTAAATACAACCATGAACACATGGTACTCAGTAACCCCCGAAGAAGAATTCCCTGCACACTCGGCAATACAAGCGATCGTGGGGCAAGTATTGCAGGATAAAAAGAATTACCCGGGAGTACTCGTACAAGAGAAGTTAGATGGCAAAGTGCGATCCATGATCGCCTATGTATACCCTCAGTTAAAAGGGGAATGTTTTGTTCTAATGGCCGATATCCAAGATTTTCAACAGTACGTGCAAATTCAATGCGAGAAAGAAAGAAGGGAAACGATTGGGCATATGGCGGCGGGCACAGCCAATATCATTTTAAATCCTTTAGCGGTAATCAAAGGGACGCTTCAACTTCTGGAAAAAAGTTCGAAGGATCATGTTTCCGTTTTGCAATTTGCGGCATCTCTGCCTCATCAGAAAATGACCGGATACTTTAAGCTGCTCGATGAGCAAATTCAGACGATCGACAAAGCGTTGCAGCGGTTTTTGCTCTTTGGAAAGCCTTCCGAATTGAAATTTGTTCCTGTTTCCGTCATTTCGTTCATGCAGGAATGGGTTCCCGGTATACAAATCCAAGCACTAGACAAAAAAGTGCGTTTCGCTTTGGAATATCCGGAGCGAAACGGCTTTGTGTTAGGAGACCCCAAGCTGCTGCGAGCGGCGCTGCAAGAAATCATTGACAACGCATTAGATGCAAGTCCCCCAGGTTCTGTCTTAACGCTCCGAATAAACATTACGGATAATTATATCCACATCATTGTTCGCGATCAAGGAGCAGGAATTCCAAAAGATCTGCAGTCCCGAATCATCCTACCGTTTGTTACAAGTAAACCGGACGCTATCGGATTTGGGCTTAGTTTCAGTCATGCTATGATCGAAAAAATGGGGGGCTCTTTGAATTTCGAAAGCTCGGAGATCGGCACAAATGTTATCGTTCAATTACCGACATTTACGGGAACAACTTAAAATTGTCGGTAACATTGCTGTAAATGCCAATGGCTACACAACAAACCCTCAAAAATTCTTTTCGGGGGCTATTGCCGGGAGTATCCGACCAAAGGCATATTCCAATCAACTATGCAGGGTAGCAAAGAATAATATTTTCCGAAGAGTACAAAACAAAGCTGAAACAAAGATAATGTGACAATGGAGGAAATTACATGCCGCTCATTCCTTGGGATTCGTTTCGCAATACCGATCTATGGAGAAGGGATTTGGAAAAAATTTTTAACGAAGGTTTTCCTGAAATCGGCGCGCGTCCGGGATTTGCAACCCCTCGTATTGATGTATTTGAGACTGAACATGAAGTGATTGCTTCTTGTGAAATCCCTGGTTTGGATAAAAAAGAAGACCTTCATATCGATGTGGATGAAAACATGCTTACAATTAGTGGGACCATAAAGCAAGCGAATGAAGTGAAACAGGAACAAATACATCGCAAAGAACGGTTTGTCGGACGGTTCCAACGGTCGGTGTCTTTGCCATCACGCGTTCAAACGGAAGGAACGACAGCAACGTATCGCAACGGTGTCCTTGAAGTTCGCATGCCGAAATTAAAAGCCGATACCCAACGGCAAATTGATGTGCAGTTTCATTAAAATGAATTGTGAGATCACAATATAGGCGTTACATGAAAAATGGGCGCTTGCACATAATAACTCAACTTTCGCAGAGCAAAAACTAGCCTAAATCCTTGCAGCCACAGGGCTACTAAGCAATCAGATACATGGCTTGCAGGGTCTGTCAATAATTTTGTGTAAACTCATGTATAAAGGAATCTCCCCTAGGGGAGATTGGCCCCTTACGGCAAGTGCTGCCCGATTCGATCCGAAAAGAAAACGGATAGCTGCAGCAGCATCTGTCCCCAATTTTGGACGCGCCCCGTCCATTTACGGGTGACATCCATGGTTACAAGATAAAGCATCTTCAGAAGAGCCTCGTCGCTGGGGAAAATGCTCTTTCCCTTCGTTACCTTGCGAAGCTGACGATGATAGCTCTCAATCATATTGGTGGTGTAGATGAGCTTGCGCAGTTCGGGAGGGTACTTGAAGAAGGTAGCGAGCTCGTCCCAGTTGCTGCGCCACGAACGGATGATGAGCGGATATTTAGCGCCCCATGTTTCCTCGAAACGATCCAGCTCCACAAGCGCCATCTCCTCCGTCGCCGCTTTGTAGATCGGCTTCAGATCAGCTGTTACCTTCTTCAGATCCTTATAGGACACATAGCGAGTCGAGTTGCGGATTTGGTGAATGATACACTTTTGAATCTCCGTCTTCGGATAGCAGGCGGCAATGGCCTGAGAGAAACCGGTAAGATTATCGACACAGGTGATGAGAATATCCTGTACGCCGCGATTCTTTAGGTCGTTTAGGACGCTGAGCCAGAACTTGGCCGATTCGTTCTCGCCGATCCACATGCCCAGCACATCCTTGTTACCATCCAGATCGATGCCGATGACCATGTAGGCGGCCTTGTTCACAATAGCGCCGTCTTGCTTGACCTTAAAGTGAATGGCGTCAAGGAAGACGACGGCATACACGCTTTGCAGCGGACGGTTCTGCCATTCCTTGATGAGCGGAACGATTTTGTTCGTGACGTTCGAGATCATCGTCGGCGAAACGTCGATACCGTACAGATTCTGCAGGTGATCTTGGATTTCCCGCGTGCTCACGCCTTTGGCGTATAAGGCGATAATCTGATCTTCGATGCCGGTGACGTTGGATTGATGCTTCTTTACCACGAGCGGCTCGAACTCGCCCAGACGATCCCTGGGCACGGCAATCTCCTGATCGCCGTATTCGCTGGTGATCTTCTTCTTGCTCTTTCCGTTGCGGCTGTTGGTCGTCTGTTTGTTCTTCACGTCATGCTTCTCATAGCCCAGATGCGTTTCCATCTCGGCCTCCAGCATCTCTTGCAGCGTCTCGGCAAATAAGTCTTTCAAAGCATTCTGCGCGTCCTGTGCGGTCACCAGCTTGTTCTCCTTAATGAAGGCCCTAAGCTGCTCTTTTGTCCATAATCCCATGTGTGCTCCCCAACCTTTCTATTACTTTCATTTTATCAGGTTTGAGAGTTTACACATTTTATTTTACAGACTC
>NZ_BIMH01000099.1 GCF_004000985.1 Paenibacillus validus NBRC 15382
CATCGAGCTGTCTATAGCGTCCTTGCCTGCCGCCTATGGGCTGCGAGCCTGGATGGCTGTGTCCGGATCTTGACGGTTCTCGTTGTGCTTTACGTTGTTATTTCCGTTTTGTACCAAGGGCCCAATCTGTATAGGCTAGCGTAATATCTAAATTGGATTTATCAACGACATTAGTTGGAATATTCTGAACTTTAGCGATATTATACCCTAGAATTTTAGTCAAAAAGACCGCTTTAATCAGCTCCCTGCCATTATCAACCGGATTTACGTTAACCGTTGCGGTCAGCTTTCCCTCGCGAATGGAGTCATAACCTGATTTAAGACCGTCTGCCCCGATGACCATGATTCCCTCCTTGCCATCCCAAAACTTCAGGCCACGCGATTCCACAGCCGATACCGCTCCAAGAGCCATTTCTTCATTTTCTCCATAGATCAGATTCACATCAGGATGGGCTTGGAGTAGGTTCTCTGCAGCCTGCATCCCTTTGTCGCGAACATAATCGCCACGTTGCTCCCCAACGATTTGCATGTCAGGATACTGCTTTATTGCCTCAAGAAATCCGTTTTTCCGTGAAGTAGACCAGTGTCCCGGCAGGCCCCAAACCAATAGAATCTTACCTTTTCCTTTCAACTTTTCTGCCGCATACTTCCCTACTGCATATCCGGACTGGTAATGGTTGTTATAAGTAATGACAGAAGTCGCCTTTAAAGCGCTTTCGGGCCACATCTCAGCCGGCATGTTGAACATAAAAATCGAGGTTCCTTGATCCATAGCCTTTTGATAGACGGCATTCATCGAATCAAAATCCCCTGCTGAACAAACCAGGACGGCATCGAATTTTTTGGCAGTCCAGTTTTCAATGCTTGCCACTTGTGCTTCCACGGACTGAAAATCCTTGGGCGGAGCCGCTTCGAACTCAATCTTGACGCCAAAGCGATCGCTTAATTCATTGATCATCGTATAGGCTCCGCCCGTCATAATCTCGTAGTATTCAGTAGCGTAAGGCGGTGTAAATCCAATTTTAAGCGTTTTACCATCCGCTACCTTTTTCACGAAATTCTCGAAGTTCTGATCTCCCCACTGATAATACTTACCGCTGGGAGAAGTGTCATCGGCTTGGTCTGCAGGCTTGGACGATGCTTCCTCATTGTCGGTACAACCAGACAGGATCATGGTTGTTACCAGTGCGATGATCATTGTTGTTTTCATGATCATACTTTTTAAGAACATGCTTTCGACCTCCTCAATTTTTTGAACCATTTGCATCCGGCCAAGTTTCAATAAAACGACTTCACCTCCTTCACATCGTTGGCACTAGCTTTAGCTAGTGGCTGCGAACAAACGTCCTACGTACTTTTCACATGTTTGCTTCGGAATAATTCGCCCCAAAAATTCACAGATACGGCAACCAGAATGATGACGCCTATAACGATCGTTTCCCAGAACGGATCTACGTTTAAGAGATTCAAGCTGTTTTTAATCAAGAATAATATAAGGGTTCCGAGCACAGTTCCGGTCAGACTTCCTTTACCGCCCGCTAAACTTGTTCCCCCGATGATGACGGCAACTAATGCCTCCAACTCGTAGTTCTTGCCCATTTCCGGTTGCACGGTGGTGAGACGCGAGGCAAGAAGAATACCGGCCAGGGCAGCAATCACGCCAGATAACGCGTAGACTTTTATCCGCAACTTATCTACATGGAGTCCGGATACACGTACCGATTCCTCGCTACTCCCAAGGGCCAGGATGTGGCGGCCAAACTTCATTCTGCGATAGAGGAACAGGAGGATAACAAACAGAACCACCGCTACGATAACAGGAAACTGTACGTTCAAAATACGCCCTTGACCGAGAAATCCGAAATTACTCTTCATATAATTCCGGAAAGGGGTGGCTTCCGTCCAGACGAAGAGAATGCCGCGTACGATCACCATCATAGCCAGGGTTACAATAAATGGTGATATTTTTAATTTTGTAATGACGAGTCCATTTGTAATACCTATTACTCCGCCAACGATTAAACCAGATAGAATAGCTAGAACAATATTGACATCATGGTGAAGCATCCAAGCAGTCGTCCCACCAGAAATACCGATGATCGAGCCGACCGACAAGTCAATACCGCCCGTCGTGAGAACAAAGGTCATACCCAATGCGACAATCATGACAAACGCAGATTGCTGCAGCACGTTTAACAGATTGGTGTAGGTGAGGAAACGATCCGAGACAATGGACATGGCTACAAAGATGGTGCCTATAAAAATGAGAAGACCTAGTATTTGTCGATCCATTCTTAGCAGCCTATCAGAAACCGAATACCTCATAGGTTCTCGAACCGAATGTCGGATAGGTTCTTGACTGTTATTGGCCAACTTCTTAACCTCCTTCTTTCATGATTTTAAATTATGGCGATAATACCGGGCCTAATCCGCTCTTGAAGATGTCATTCGTTCTGCACCTACCGCAATAAGGATAATCAAACCGGTGATGATCAATCGATAGAACTGATTAACCGAAAGTAGATCCAATCCATTGGAAATCAGTGCAAGGATTGTGGACCCGACCGCCACACCGACAACACTGCCCTTGCCTCCAAACATGCTCGTGCCGCCAATAACTGCTGCCGAGATCGCATCCAACTCATAGTTAGTCCCCATAAGCGGCTGCACGGAGGTTAGACGAGAAGTCAGCATAATACCTGAAGCAGCGGCAAGCAAACCGGAAAGCGCATACACTCTTATATTGATGTTATTAGTAGAGATACCGGATAAATGAGCCGCTTCTTTATTAGAGCCTACTGCAACAACAAAACGTCCGAATTTGGTAAAACTGAACAGAAAATAACACAATAGAAAAATGATCAAAGCAATCCAGACCGGACTAGGTATTCCCAGAACATATCCCTGAGCAATAAATTTAAATTCCTGCGAGGCAAAATTGCGTATCGGCTCTTTAGAAGTTAACAGAAATAACAATCCTCGTGCGATATAGAGCATCGCGAAGGTCGCCAAAAAGGGTGATATGCGCAACCTCGTGATGATGATCCCATTAAATAGACCTATTAGGGTACCTAAGGCAAGCCCGGCCAGGATAGCTAGCCACATGTTTGTGCCGTGTACCATCAGCCAGCCGCTGACACCGCCACAGAGACCAAGAATCGAACCTACCGATAAATCGATGCCTCCCATGGTCAGAACAAACATGGTACCGAAGGCGACGATCAGGATAAATACGGATTGTAGCAGCAGGTTAGACAAGTTTTCGGCAGTTAAAAAGTACGGAGAAGACACGGACAAAAACAGAAACAACAGGATAAGAATCATCGACACGCCAATTCCTTCGCGATGAAAGATTGGCAGTAATTTATTTGTAATCGTACTCATCTATGTCCTCCCGAAGCATACAGCATTATATTCTCCTCGGTAGCTTCCTTACGGGTAAATTCCTTAACAAATTCCCCTTTGTGCATCACATAGATGCGATCGCATAGCCCCATCAACTCGGGAAGTTCCGATGACACCAGGAGAACCCCTCCTCCCTTGCGCACAAACTCTGCAATTAAGCTGTACACTTCAACCTTGGCCCCAACATCGATCCCTTGGGTCGGTTCATCAAAGAACAAAACTTTCGGCTGTGTGAAGAGCCACTTGGCCAGGATTACTTTCTGCTGATTTCCTCCGCTCAGGAACCTGACTTTTTGATTCACAGAAGGCGTCTTAATACGTAAACGTTTAACAAATTCCTCGGCAATTTGCGCTTCTTTCCTTTTCCTTAACACCAGCCTCCTTGATACCACTCGCTCTAGATTAGCCATGGTAATATTTTGACTGACCGACAGTTCCAGCAGCACTCCATGCATCTTTCGATTTTCCGGCAAAAATCCAATACCTGCTCGGATGGCATCGTGAGGCGAGCGAATCTGACATGTTCGTCCGTGTATGGCTACGGTTCCTGAACTGATCGGATCGGCCCCCACGACAGCGCGTAAGGTCTCCGTTCTCCCTGACCCAGCGAGACCCGCTATCCCTACAATTTCTCCCTCTCGAATATGGAGGTTGATGTCGCTCAAAACTCCGCTGCGGCTTAAGTTTGAGACTCGTAGAACTTCTTTGCCGACAGGCACGGTCTCTTTTACGATATAATTCGTTACTTCCCGGCCGACCATCATAGAGACCAGTTCATCAACACTAGTTTCATGCTTATTCACGGTAGCCACATATTTCCCGTCACGCATAACGCACATACGATCTGCAAGTAAAAAAAGTTCGCGAAGATGATGCGATACGTAAATCACAGATACACCCTGTTCCTTTAACATTCGGATAAAGTCAAATAAAACTTCCCGCTCGTGTTCAGCGAGCGCTGCCGTTGGCTCATCCATAATCACAACAGATGCCTGAACGGAAAGTGCCTTCACAATTTCAATGACACGATTTTTTAATGCACCCAGTTCGTTTACGGGCCGTTGCAGATCCTCTAAAGTATCGAAGAAATTGCGATAAAGTTTCTCCGTCTCATGATACATGGCTTGCTCATCCATCGAATGCCATGCACGACCCAGTACTGGCGTAACAATCTCTCGTCCGAGGTATAAATTCTGCACGGCGGTTAAATGAGGAGCTAGTGTAGGTTCTTGAAATATGGTGCTGATGCCAAGCTTCTGAGCATCCTTGGTATCTTGTATGTCTACCGTTTCCCCTCGCACTTGAATCTCCCCGCCATCCTTACGATACAACCCCGAGAGAATTTTAATCAGCGTGGACTTGCCCGCACCATTTTCACCTACCAGGGCCAGCACTTCCCCCTTACGCACATCAAAGGAAACGTTATCAAGTGCCAGAACACCAGGGAATCTCTTGGTAATTCCCTTTAATGATACGAGTACTTGATCGTCTGCAACCGCCATCTAATCCTCCTCCTATCCTTTATCATTTTTGTACGTTCCTAGATTTTGTTAAACGTTTACGTATGAAGACACCTTCTATGAATCAAAAGGTCAGGTTCCTAAGCGGAGGAAACCAGCAGATAGTCATTCTGGTCAAGCGGGCTCTTACATCGGTGATCTTCATTGCACTGCCCTCGCTTTTCCTTGAGGAAAGGGATCAGACCGGCCCAGTCGTAATCTTGGACCCGCGAAATGGATGGTTATGGCTGCTAACCCATCGACTTCGCGGGTTATGGTTGTTTTCCTCTTTCAATCTCCATAGACTCATTGGGCTTTTGCAGACCGCTTAATGCTTCGGACGGCTCAGCGCTACTCGTTCTCGTCCATCGCTGCAACGCGCACCGTCGCACGCGCCTGCTTAGATGCCGCTGCTCACCGATGCCCGTTCGAGA
>NZ_BIMH01000100.1 GCF_004000985.1 Paenibacillus validus NBRC 15382
ACATTGGGTAGATCATAGATTCTGCTTTCGTATGGTAAAACTATTTTTAATTGTTTTAGATAGTGAAATCATTATGTTGTAACCAATTATTAAATAGGATACTGTTATTTTTAAACATAATTATTACCTACATAGAGTTTGCTGAATGTTAGAAGAACCTCATATTCACAAGTGTTTTCAGCCCTATTTGTCGAATTCATGTGCAAGGAAATCGGATGTGCTCCTGCTTGATACACGTGCACACCCGTCGGCGTGTCGTATCCGACGGAATTGAATCTACTGAACGAAGCGCGTGAGAGCTTGGGGGCATCATCGATAATTTGCATGCACCGTCTGTTGGTTATGCGCGCAAACCAAGAACGTATTGTCAGAAATACAAAATTGCAAGCATTAACAATTTTAATTGGGAGTAGGGGATTTAATGAAAACCATCAAAATTGCTGTAATACCCGGCGATGGGATTGGTCAAGAAGTAGTGCCTCCTGCAATGGATGTTTTGAATACGGTAGCAGAGGTGCATGGAGGATTGAAATTTGGATTTACTGAGTTTCCTTGGAATTGTGAGTACTATGTAAAAAATGGGATAATGATGCCGGACGATGGATTGAAAGCGCTATCAAATTTTGATGCCGTATTTCTGGGGGCAGTCGGCAATCCGGAACTTGTTCCCGATCACATTTCATTATGGGGACTTTTAATTAAAATACGCCGTGAGTTTCAGCAAGTTATTAATATTCGCCCAGCTAAATATTTTAAGGGATTGCAATCTCCACTGCTCAATCCAAACGATTTCGATTTAATTGTGGTAAGGGAGAATAGTGAAGGAGAATATAGTGAAATAGGCGGCCGAATACACCAAGGTGAGGACGAGATAACGATTCAAAATGCTGTTTTCACTCGTAAAGGGGTGGAGAGAGCGATGCGTTATGCTTTTGAACTGGCTCTGAAAAGAAAAGGACATGTAACAAGCGCTACCAAGTCTAACGGTATTTTTCATTCAATGCCGTATTGGGATAGTGTTTTTAATGAAATCAAAGATGATTATCCGAATATTGCCACTGCGTCTTATCATATTGACGCCTTAACTGCATTTTTTGTTTCTCGTCCCCAAATCTTTGATGTTATTGTAGCAAGTAACTTATTCGGTGATATCTTGACTGATGTGGGTGGAGCAATCATGGGTAGTATTGGTATTGCTCCGGCTGCCAATATAAATTTAAACGGAAAGTTTCCTTCCATGTTTGAACCTGTCCATGGTTCCGCCCCTGACATTTGTGGCAAGGGCATTGCCAATCCAGTGGGCCAGATATGGACAGCCAAATTGATGTTAGACCATTTTGGAGAGATAGAAATGGGAAATACATTACTGGAGGTAATTGAAGGAGTCATCAGGGATGGCATTAGTACTCCGGACATTGGTGGAAAATGTAAGACAGTTGAAGTGTCCGAGGAAATATGCAGAAGATTAAAAACAATATAAAAAAATACTTGAAGTTGTTTTAATAAATGAAACTTGGACGTTGTTTAAGGTTTCTAAAAGGTATAAATTGTAATTGTAATTAAATTGATAATGAAAAGGAGAAAGATGATTTATGGCTATCCGTAGTGGAATAGATTACATTAATGGTTTAAGAGATGGTCGTGAAGTTTGGATAGGAGGGGAACGAGTCAAAGACGTCACTACCCACCCTGCGTTAAAACATGGAGTCGAATCCATTGCAAACTTGTATGACATGCAACATGATCCGAAATATCGGGATATTTTGACCTATGAGTCACCGGTTACTGGTGAGAGAGTAGGTATGTCCTTTTTAGCACCCAAAAGTGTTGAAGACTTAATTCGTCGCCGTAATGCATGCCGATTATGGGCAGATGCCACACATGGAATGATGGGGAGAAGTCCTGATTTCCTAAATACTACGTTAATGGTCTTAGCCTCATATCCTGAATATTTTAATCAGTGTGACCCGCGTTTTGGCCAAAATATTGTTGAGTACTATCAATATGTTCGCGAAAATGATCTTTCATTAACCCATGCTATTGTCGACCCTCAAATCGATCGTTCAAAACAACCTCACGAACAGGCTGATCCTTATACTTATCTTGGAGTCGTACGCGAAACGTCCGATGGATTGATATTACGCGGAGCCAAAATGTTGGCAACCCTTGCTCCGTATACAGATGAAGTCATAGTTTATCCGTTCCCTAACTTACGAAAGGGGGATGAAAAATATGCAGCGGCTTTCGCAATTCCGCTAAACACATCAGGCCTGAAGATTATTTGCAGAGAACCGTTAGACCTTAGTCGTGGTCTAATTGATCACCCATTAGGGGGAAGATTCGATGAAATGGACGCCGTCCTGATCTTCGATGATGTGTTAGTGCCTTGGGAACGCGTTTTTCTTAAAGGTAATGTTGATTTAAGCACTCGTATGCAAATTGCGCTTCATCTTCCAACTTTCACTGCTCACCAGACAAGTATTCGCGCCTTAGCAAAGACCGACTTTTTACTCGGGATAGCATTTTTGATTGCGGAATATATTGACATCAAAGATTTTCTGCATGTGCAAGAAAAACTCGGTGAAATGATAACCATGCGTGAAACGATTAATGCTTGTATACGGGCTTCCGAATCCGACGCGGTGTATTTAAAAAACGGTTTAATCAGACCGAGTGATCAGGCCTTACAAGCGGTAAGAATTTGGTTTCCGAAATTTTATCCCCGAATGATTGAAATCTTACAGTTAATAGGTGCAGGTGGACTGATGATGACGCCATCACAACATGATTTAACAGGTATCATGTCGGAAGATATCAAAAAGTATTACCGTGGAGCTCATGTAAGCGCTGAAGATCGAATCGGTTTGTTTAAATTGGCTTGGGACCTTGTCGGTGACGGATTTGGATCACGTCAATTATTATATGAGCGTTACTATGCAGGCGATCCGGTCCGTTTAACAGCCCGTTCCTATTTGACTTACGACAGGGAACCCTATATGGATATTGTTCGGGACTTTTTGGATGAAACGCGTCAATTGCAATATCGTCGAGAATCTAATCTTAGAGCCGCAAAGTAATTCATTTCATAGGAAACGAACCGCTGAAATTTCCACTATAAACAGGTAAAGGAATGAAAAAACATGAGTACGGTATGGACGAATTTATCAGGACTTGAATTTTCGCAACGGTATGTAAATGCAGAAGGGATTCGTACCCGAGTCATTGAGGCCGGGAACGGAGAGGGAGATCCCCTTATTTTTTTACATGGCACCGGAGGTCACGCCGAAGCTTACAGTCGAAATATTAAAGAACATGCGAAACATTTTAAAGTTTATGTCATTGACTTTGTTGGACATGGGTATTCAGATAAACCGGATGTGCCTTATACCATTCCGGTATATGCGGATCATGTATTGAAATTTATGGATGCTTTAGGCATTCAAAAGGCGCATCTTTCGGGTGAATCTCTGGGCGGATGGGTAAGTGCGTGGCTAGCGATTCATCATCCGCATCGCGTTGCCAAGTTGGTTTTAAATACGGCGGGTGGGCTTATTGCAGATCCTAAAGTCATGGAACGTTTGAGAACGCTTACAAGGCAAGCGGTTGAACAACCAACCCGGGAGTTTATAAAAATTAGATTGGAGTTTTTAATGCTCAGTAAGACGAGTGTTACAGATGAATTGATTGATATCCGCTACGAAATATATGCCCAGCCGGAAATGCGTAAAGCTGTTGAAAATATATTAGTGCTGCAGGAGATGGAAGTTAGGGTTAAGAATATGCTCTCTGAGGAGGATTTAGCAAAAATAACAGCGCCGACATTTGTTATTTGGACTTCCCATGATCCGACGGCAGGAATCGAAGTAGGAGAACGTTTTGCCAATGCTATTCCTAATGCCCGAATGAAGGTAATTGAAAACGCGGGACATTGGCCTCAATATGAACAAGCAAATGAATTCAATGAACTTCATATTAACTTTTTGAATGAAGGTGATAGGTAATGGCACATATTGTTGGTGGATATGCAGCTTCCCACAGTCCGTTAATGTTAACCTCATTTGGTAAAGCCGATCAGGACAAAGCTAACCTGGTTTTGAGCGGTTTCAATTATATTAAACAACAATTGGATGAGCAAAAGCCGGATGTCATTATCGTCATCTCAGACGATCATTTCAAATCTTTCTTCTTGGATAATATGCCTATGTTCTGTATCGGCGTTCATACCTGTAAGGGACACGGTGACTTTGGATTGCCGCAAACGGAAATCCCGGTTGATCAACAACTGGCCAATGATATTCTCAATACGGCCATAGTAGAAGGTTTTGATCTCAGTTATTCGTTTGAACTACAGCTTGATCACGGGCATATTCAACCGCTTTATTATGTTCGTCCTGAGTTTGATATTCCGATCGTCCCTATCGTGACCAATTGTTGTGCTCCACCACTGCCAACATTGAGAAGATGTTATCAATTAGGACAAATGATCCGAAAAGCGCTGGACAAATACTCCAATGAAAAACGGATCGCCATTATAGCCTCAGGCGCACTTTCACATTGGCCGCCTATCCCTAAAATCGATGTGAACGCAAATGATGAGGATAGTCTTCGGATGAAGAATATCATGATCAATGGAAAAACCACCTCAACAGAAGATGAAGAATTCAGAAAGAGCCGGGTAGTGAAGATTGCTTCTGGGCGTGTAAATCAAAGTTGGGATGAACAGATTTTGAATCGGATATTGGGAAATAAAATTGAGGATTTACTCTCAATGAGTTACGAAGAAATTGAAACAAACGGCGGTAACGGGGGACAGGAAATTCGGAACTGGATTACGTTAATGGGCATCATGGGGGGATATCAAGCTAAAGTTATAGAGTATCAGCCCGTTGCGGAATGGATCACAGGCATGGGGATTGTTGAGTTTATGGATGGCGCCCATTCGCAAAGCTAACTCTCTTTCATTTTAGGGGGATGTTATGTTGTCTACAGTTTCCAATGCTTTGCAAATTTTGAAGTTATTCCAAAACCAAAAAAATATGTTGTCCCTCACAAGTATTTCTAAA
>NZ_BIMH01000101.1 GCF_004000985.1 Paenibacillus validus NBRC 15382
CGGCGGCATTGCGCGCTCGCCGCGGACCGGCTGAGCGTCGAGGCCGGAGGCCGCGCGATTGTGCGCGGCGTCAGCTTCGCGCTGCCCGCCGGAAGTGTCGCCGCGCTGATCGGCGAATCCGGCTCGGGCAAAACGACGCTGGCCCGCGCCTTGTATGGCCTCCTTCCCGCTGAGGCGTTGAAGGGGGAGGCCTGGATCGCCGGCAGGCCTATCTACGGAATCGCGGAAGGGCCGGCGATGAAGCGCTGGACGGATGCGGCCTTCATCTTTCAGGACCCTCGCCAAAGCTTCAATCCGCTGCTTACGCTCGGCGCGCAGTTTTCCGAGGCGATGCGGAGGAATCCGGCGCAGGGCCGCGAAGGGAAGAAGGCGGCGCAGGCTGCCGCTGCCGCCGCGCTGCGCGAGGTACAGCTGGACCCGAAGCTGCTGGGAAGCTACCCGCATGAGCTGAGCGGGGGCATGCTCAGCCGGGCGCTCATCGCGCTTGCGCTGATCAACAGGCCGGGCGTGCTCATTGCCGACGAGCCGACAGGCGCGCTCGACCCGATTGTGAAGCGGGAAATACTGGAGCTGTTGACGGCGAAGGTTCGGGAGCACGGGATGACGCTGCTGCTGATCACCCATGATCTTCAGGCGGCGGAAGCGGTAGCGGACCGCATCCTGACGCTTGCCGGCGGGGAGCTGACCGAAGACCGGCGCGTGGAACGGAAGCTCGGCTAGAGGCATGAAGCTCCTTCCTCCGCCGGGCCGGAGGTGTCCGCCTTTCCTCGCCTGTCCGTTGGAAACGGGGATAGGACAGGCAAAGGGGAAGGCGCGCGCAGCGCGGTTTCTTCCGGCAGTGTGACAGTGCAGGCGGAAGTAAAAGGAAAGGAGTCCGGAAGACGATGCTGGATGTGATCGAGGTAAGTAAGCGCTTTGAGGGGCGCAAGCAGGGCACGGACGCCCTGATGGACGTTTCCCTGTCTGTGGAGCGGGGGGAAATCTTCGCGCTGATCGGGGAAAGCGGCTCGGGCAAGTCGACACTGGCCGAGTTGATCGTGGGTCTGCAGCAGCCGACCCGCGGCGTCGTCCGCTGGCGGGAGGAAGCAGCGGCGGAGCGCGCGCCGGACAGCCAGGCGGCAGGCCGTTGCTCCGAACGGTCTGCGTGTCTGTACGCCGGAAGAGCGGCATCCGCAAACGCGCGGTCCCGGGTGCAGATTGTGTTCCAGAATCCGGATCGATCGATGAATCCGTATTGGAGTGTACAGCGCATTGTCACCGAGCCGCTGCTGCTTAATGGCGTAAACCGGACCGAGGCTGCGGCCAGGGCCAGCGAGCTGCTGGAGCAGGTCCGCCTCCCGCAGGCGCTGCTGGATCGGAAGCCTGCCGAATGCTCGGGCGGCCAGAAGCAGCGCGTCGCGATTGCGCGCGCGCTGGCCTTGTCCCCGCGGTTGTTAATCGCCGACGAGATTACCTCGGCGTTGGACCCCGGGACGGAACGGGAGATTTTGCAGCTGCTTCTTGCGCTAAGAGACGAACGACGGATGTCGATCCTGTATATCACGCACCGGCTGGAGACGATCGGCGGCTTCGCCGATCGTCTGGCGGTCATGAAGGACGGGCGGGTGGTCGAGACAGGGGAGACGGAGGAAGTGCTGGAGGCGCCGAAATCAGCCTATACGAAGCAGTTGCTGGCTGCCTGCTTATACCCGTAGCTGCTTGGGGGCGAAGTACTGCTGCATTTCGCGGCAGAACGACTCCTCAGCCTCGGTAAGCCGGGCGTCCTTGCGGATCACAAAGCCGTTCTTGCGGCGAATCTGGATGGAAGCGACCTGGCTGACGGCGAGCTCGCCCCGCCTCACTTCCTCCCGGATGACGGGATAGGGAAGGAACGCGATACCGAGTCCGGCCTTGATCGCCTGCAAAATGACCGTGAAATTGCTCATTTGCAAAAAACGCACCTGGACGTTGAAACGCTCCAGATGGGTTTGAATATATTCGCTGATATAAAAGCTTTGCGGCAGCAGGACCGTAGTCTGATGCAGATCGCGGCTGTACAGCAATTTTCGTTCGGTCCACGGATGGCCGGCCGGTATAACGAGCGGAAGCTCGTCTTCGAACAGCTCGTAGGCGTCGAAACGGCTGTATACGGCCTCGTCCTCGGGATAGATGGGGAGGAAGGCGACGTTGGTTTTGCCCTCCAGCAGCGCCCGCTGCAAATCGGTGTAACAACTGGCATAGACCTCCAGAAGCTGCTCCGGAAACGCCTTGTGATAATGCGACAAAATGTCCGGCAGGTAGTAGTTGGCAATGTACTGGCTGATATAGACGGACAGGATGCTTTCCTGCCTTCGAAGGGATTGCTGGACCTTCTCGCCGGCTTCCCTTAGCAGGCGGGTCACTTGTCTAGTGTAATCCAGCACGATTTTCCCCTGCTCCGTCAGCTGTACCTGTCTGCCTTTGCGCTGGAACAGCGGCGCGCGGAACTGCTCCTCCAGCTGCAAAATATGGTGGCTAATCGTAGGCTGCGAGCAGTGAAGCCGCTTGGCCGCCTCCGTAAAGGAACCGCATTCGGCGAGGACCAGAAAGCTTTCCATCCTCTCGATTGTTTTCACAAGTATCCACCTCGTCAAGCATCTTGCGTAGGAACGCTTATTTTCACCACATTATATTTGATAATGATTCTCATTGTCAACAGCTGTCGAATCATCGAATCATCTATGCTGTCTTCTCCGGCCGCAAACCGAAGCCGCCTGCCAGACCGTCGAACCTGCGGTCTTGAGCGCGCAAAACCGAAAGCGAGCATAACTCGTGCTGGGACAGCTGCGGTCATCTACCGCTTGCTGAAGGATGCTAATTGAATCAAATAATGTGGAAAAACCTCTCGGGAAGCAGTTTGCTTAACCTCAAGCTGCACCGAGAGGTTTTTTATTTGAAAATGTGTCTCAGCTTAAGTTAAAAATCAAGTGAATCCGAGTATCATAACACCCTGTGTCAACGAACACACACTTTCAATTCATGAATGGATTGAGGGGGCTTTTGTGTCAGGAAAATGATGGGGGCAGTATTGTTTCATTATTGAGGGTTAATTTGTGTCAATGGTGTAAGGCGAAACGAACATAGATCCTTAATCGTGTAGATGATTCGATTGCCGTTTTTTTGTGTTGCAATATAAAGTATAACTGTATATAGTATAACTATATAGTTTGACGATATATAGTCATGCGATATAAAGTTTTTTACCAGGAGGGTAAGCATGGAAAGAGATAAACACTTGCCGTTGACCGAAACCGTTTATTACATTCTGTTGGCCGTGGTCGAACCGGCGCACGGTTATCTAATCATGCAGAAGGTGGAGGAGCTCAGCGGCGGGCAAGTTCGAATGGCCGCGGGTACCCTGTATGGCGCGATTGAGAATCTGGTAAAGCTGAATTTCATTCAGCCTGTGGCCAGCGAGGACAGCCGCCGCAAGGTGTATGCCATTACCAACAAAGGGTTGGAGATTCTGCTCCTTGACCTTGAGCGAATGAAGCACATGATTGCTGTGACGACAGATCGATTGAAATGAGAATGGAGGAACCGCGAATGAAAAAATATAAGTTCTTTACTAACTTCGACGAAGAAGAAAACTGGTTGAATGACATGGCAAGGCAGGGTTACCGATTCACAAAAAAGACGTCGTTCGGTTATGAATTTGAACCTGAAAAGCCAGAGAATGCAACGATAAAAATGGATTACCGCACCTTTAAAAAGCGGGAGGATTTCGAGGATTACTGTGCTTTATTTGAGGACAGTGGCTGGGAACATATCACGGGAACGAAAAGCTCGGGATATCAATATTTTAAGAAAGCAGACAAACAGGGAAGTGAAGAGATCTTTTCGGATGTCGATTCCAAAGCCGGCCGGTATAAGCGGCTGTCGGATATGTGGGCTGCGTTAGCTTGTTCCTTCATTCCTATACTGGCGGCACTCATTTCTACTGACGCGATCGATCCAGGAGTATTGCTTGATCCGAAATCGCTATATTATACTCCGGGATTATGGGATTTAAACGGAGCGGCTTTCTGGAGGGGCTTTCTCTTCGAAACGCCATTCTCCCTGTTTAGAGGCTTCTTCTGGCTAATCTTTCCGGTTATGATAATGACATATCTGTATTTCGCATTTAAGGCAAATAAACAATATAAGAAAACGCAAGAAGATAAAATCACCCGCAAATAAATACAACCGCCCCGATGCAGATTCATGTCTGCATGAGAGCGGCCTGCTGCCAGGAATAAATCGAGGATTGATTAAGCTATAGATTATGGTAGTTTTATGAAAGGAGGGAATAAAGATACTCCTTGTAGAAAAAAATGGACTATATGTAGACCGCAAAGTGAAAGTTCTCTCAGCACAAGTTAGAAGTTGTCGACTTGTTAGAACAATAATACCTGCAGCAGACGTCAGGTGGTGCCAACGAAGGCAACGAGCTTTTGGGGGTGATTAAACCGTTGGATCTCACCAACCTCAGAGATAATCGTTGCCGCGATTTTTCTCCGATACCGGGGATGGATTGGATAATCAGCATCTATTTGCTTTTCGAGGGTCGATAGATGCTCAACAAATGATATCTATCCTCGAAGATACTTACATGCTCGATGATAAACTCCTTGGTCTCAGGACTGTATGTATATCCCCTCTATAATCCTATTTTTCAAAATGACAAGCATATTGCCAAAATTAGTATTATGATGAGAGTTAATCCAGAAGTGATCATGTCTAAACGGGCTTTGATCGATCTGATAAATAATAAACCTGGAACTGGTGTGTTTTTATCATCGGGCTTTTTTATATTGCGATTTTGCAAAGCAGCCAACAACCAGAATTATTACAAGCA
>NZ_BIMH01000102.1 GCF_004000985.1 Paenibacillus validus NBRC 15382
GACGATATGGGCGACAAGTCTCAGGTTATGTTCAATTAACATATTACGGGAATGTTGATTGCCTTCAGACATTAATCGAAGATGCTTCTCCTCTTCCTGTTCAGACAACGGTTGAGGAAATGCATTATTTTTTACATACGATACAAGAAGCATCAAGTTTTTAATAAAGAAAGCAATCGCTGAGAAAAAACCAGGCACTCCACCCACCCCCTAGACGAGATTACTATCATGATATGTGGGCCTCTGCCTATCCGTGCCTGTACTTCATAAAAATAAACTACAGCTTATCGTCCTTAACCCTATATTTGTTGTTGCACCAGTCCTCCACTTTGTTTGACGTAGAACGGTGAGTTGCAGTAACAGAGCCCATATATTTCCTATTATGTAATAATTCATTTATTGCGATCGGTTTATTATAAATGCAACCAAATTATATATAAAATAGTTCAAAATAAACACGTTAACTTTCATAACATCGTTTATTAATATCATCATATTAAAGTAATAAAGTTGCTTCTACAGACGGAAGATACTAGTCAAACCTTATACAGCCAGTATCTTTGCAGAGTTTTTATACACAATCCTTATCAAACTTATCCAAATCTATTGATATAAATTTATTTTATTAACTCTTGATCTTTATCGCTTATAATGATATATATATTAACATGAATTTGTTATTTAATATAACATTATAGGGGTTGAAGTTATGAATATAACACTTAGTTGAACTACTACTACGTCGAACATCTATCATTTTCGCGAAAATATCACATGATCCAAACTACGTCTATTTTACGATCTATCAGGAACTTCTTATATTTACTTTCTAGTAATCGTATACATAATTTTGTTGGAGGTAGAATGATGAAACACTTTAAGTATGTTTTTCTTTCGGCCTGTACTGCGGCAACTCTTGTAGTCGGATCTTTGTCTGCATATGCAGCGCCCAAAGTCGCTACGCTACCCATCGCTTCCGTCCAATCGTCCGAAGTAAAGGAAGCTTTAGCGCAAAACTGGATTCCTAAAGCACTCCAGGAAAAGGCCGGTTCCTATTCTGCTGTAACGGAAAAAGATTTCAACGATGCACTGTTTGCCGCAAGTAAAGCCGCCGGAGCATCCTTGGACATGACTTTTTCACTAGCCGAGGAGTCTCTCTCTCGCGAGAAAGCGGCTTCCTTGCTGGATAAAATCATTAACGTACCTTATGCTAAGAAATTCGGTTACAACGATATCCCCCTGAATAGTCCTTATGAGTCTTCAATTCTAAATGTCAGACAAGCGGAATTGATGAACGGCATATCATCCCAATCATTTGGGTATGGAAAACCACTCACCAACGAAGACGCAGCCGTACTCGCCTATCGAGTGTACAAATACTTACTTCCTTTCACGCTTCCCGAGGCTTCCATAACAGAGATGCAGAAAGCGATGGAATCCGGTCGGTTGACATCCGAGGAGCTTGTACAGCAGTATTTAACCAGGATCGAAAAATACGACGATAAGGGACCTGCCTTGAATGCGATCCTTACGTTAAATCCTGAGGCGATCCATATTGCAAAGGCACTTGATGCGGAGCGTGCCGAGAGAGGGCCTCGGGGACCATTGCATGGCATCCCCATTATTGTGAAGGATAATATCGATACAGTGGATATGCCAACTACTTCCGGATGTATTTGCCTTGAAGGTGCGATGGCTCCGGATGACGCAGCACAAGTGAAAAAGCTGAAAGATGCCGGTGCGATTATTTTGGCGAAGTCGAATCTCCATGAATTTGCATTCGGATACACGACTGTAAGCTCTCTTGGCGGGCAGACATTAAACCCGTATGACCTCACTCGTGTACCTGGCGGCTCAAGCGGCGGCACGGGTGCTGCCATCGCAGCCAATTTTGCAGCTGTAGGACTGGGGACTGATACCGGAGGTTCCATACGCGTACCTTCTTCATTCAATAGTCTTGTGGGCATTCGTCCCACGGTTGGGCTTTCCAGCGTTGACGGCATTGCACCGCTTGCTCATGCGCAGGATACAGGAGGCCCGATTGCCCGCTCTGTCGAGGATGCCGCTTTAATTCTGAACGCCACAGCGGGATACGATCCTAATGACGTTTCAACGGCGAAGAGTGTCGGCTTTGTCCCTGAGGATTACACAGCATACCTTGATAAAGAAGGTTTGAAAGGCGCCCGCATCGGTATCGTCCGCGAAGTTTTCGGTACGAATTCCGAGGTTAACCAAGTAATGAATCAAGCAATCGAGGATATGAAGAAGGCAGGAGCCATTATTGTAGACGATGTGAAAATTCCAAACTTCGCCGAAATAAACAAATACGGAAGTTTAAGCGCTTGGGAATTTAAATTCAATTTCAACGATTATTTAAAATCCCTTGGTGCAGAAGCGCCATTCCATTCTTTGGATGATATCATCAAATCAGGAAAATACCACCCTTCCAACGAGCAAATGCTTCAGCAGCGCAACAGTCGTGAATCATTGAATTCTGAAGAGTACAAAGATATTTTGCTTCATCGAACGAAGCTTGCGCAAGAAGCCATCCTTAAAATGATGGCGGACAACCAGCTGGAAGCACTCATTTTCCCGACATCAGCAAACCCGCCGGTTAAAATTGACAATACTCAAATGAAAGAGTATCAAAATATTGGTGAAGGTTTTAAACTCAGCTCCTTTACTTTCTGGCCAACCGTAACAGTTCCAGCAGGATTTACTTCGGATGGCTTGCCAGTGGGGATGGACTTCTTTGGCCGTGCCTTTAGTGAAGCGACATTGCTCAAACTAGCCTATTCCTTCGAACAGAACACGCATCACCGTAAAGCGCCGGAATTGACGCCGTAAGCGGGTTATTGTTGCCCCATCTAGACTAAGAACTTTAATTCATAAGCGCACCCGATTTAGGCTAACTCAGCTTAAACGGGGGCGCACCCATATTATGGACGAGTATAGCGAAGACATCGAGCATGAATCCCAATATTCGCATAGGATTGGAGTCGGTTAGAACAGCAGAGTAGCTGTTATTACAAGAATTTTCTTTGACAACCGCGCTCGTATATGCTAAATTACTAACTATAAAACAAAGTAATTTCATAGGAATGCTGACCATATGGATGGAAGCCTTCTTCTCTCGTATTTTCATGAGAGTTAAGAAGGCTTTTTTTCATTTGGAGGTTGTATGCTTCCTCAATGGAGGTTAGTTTGATTTTTGGATTTGGTTTAATTTAAACAACTAAGAGATGGAGGTAACAATATGGCAAAATCGGTAACACTTTATCCACTTGGCGTCGGAGATGCCTTCACTGCGCGACATTTTTTTGTGAACTGCTTAATCAACGTGGACGGTCGTGAGTTCTTCATTGACTGCCCGGCTTATCTAGGAAAAATGTTTCATTATAACAATGAGAACGGGGAACAGCAACTCGAGCTTAATCGTTATCGCGAGCTGTTCATTACTCATATGCATGCAGACCATGTCGGCGGACTCGAGGAACTCGCATACTTTCAGTATTACAAAACCGAGAACCCCGTTAAGCTCTATGGTCCAGACTGGCTGCTTCAAGACATTTGGTCTCATTTACGTCCAGCACTTGAGCCTTCTGTGCGTGAAGGAGGCGGGCTTGCTAACTTTGACTGGTTTTTTGACCCGGTTCCGATTGATCATTTCCATGATTTCGGGGACTTCAAAGTCAGCTATACCTACACGCGTCACGTCCCGCGAACGCTAGCTTTCAAATTCGACTTTGGTAATTTCAAGCTTGGTTATGCCCCGGATACAGGATTTGATCATGATTTAATTGCTTGGCTTAATGAGTGCGATTTAATCATCCACGATGCATGGTTCGGCGAAACGGAAGCATTAGGAGGAAACATTCGTAATCTTCACACGCCGATTGCTGATTTGTTAACACTACCAGAGGATTTTCAACGGAAAACGCTCCTGTGCCATTATGCAGACACAGCCTATAGTGACAGTACGGAGAATCCAAGCGAAGAGATTGGTGCCTACCGTTTATTACAGCAAGGAAAAGTATACAAGTTGGTATAAGGTCAGAAATTGCAGGTGATAGAGTCATTTATCCAGGTTTTACGTGAAGCGCCCCAATATAACCCTCACAGATCATCTGTGAGGGTTAATTCATTTCCCTGCTTACCCGTACACTTTTAATTTAAAGCTTGTTTCAGAGCTTTTCCTGCTGAGAAAACCGGAACTTTACCAGCAGGCAGTTCTATTTCTTGACCTGTTTTACGGTTTCTTCCCATACGCGCTTCACGATCACGTACATCAAAATTACCAAAACCATGGAGCTGAACGTCTTCACCTTGTTTTAAAGCATCAAAAATCGAATCCAACACAGAGGCAACCGCCATTTCTGCATTCTTTTTTGAAAAACCGCTTGATTTTGCGACTTTTTCTATTAAATCGTCTCGATTCATTCTTAACACCTCGCTTCATTTTAATATTATATTCCATTACACAACAGTACATGCCCCTTTCATCACTCTAGAGGGTCTACTCGAAC
>NZ_BIMH01000103.1 GCF_004000985.1 Paenibacillus validus NBRC 15382
TCGCCCAAGCCGCGGCCCACGGCTAGCGGGCGCTCCCGCTGCTCGCGCTGAGCCGCGTACGGGTCTTCAGCTGCGGCCTGGCGCTCCGCAGACTCGCGAATGACGGGCGGCTTGTTCGCGTGTCCGCGCGTGTCTGCACGCTCCGCAGAAGCCGCCTGCGGCTGCCCAGGAGCCGCCTTGCGCATCGGCCGGGCGTCCGAACCTTTCGGCCAGCCGGAACCTCCGCCCCCGAAGGGCGGCATGCTTGAAACCGGCTTGCCGGGCGATTGCGGCTTAGCAGGGTTTCCTTGCTTCATCTGTTTGAACAACGAGCTGAAGACGAAGAAAACAATCGCCACAACGATCCAATTTTCCAATAAAAAACCGATGATGTTCACGGGTTATTCACCGCCTTTACCGCGCGTCGCTCCCGCTTCACGCGTCCTCGCCCTGTTGGCCGGGGTTGTTGTTCATTTTGCCGAGACTGGAGCGCATTTGCGTATCCGCATCGATATTTTTCAAGTTCATATAATCCATGACGCCAAGCTTGCCTTCGCGAAGCGCTTCGGCCATCGCAAGCGGCACTTCGGATTCGGCTTCGACCACCTTGGCCTTCATCTCGACGACCTTCGCTTTCATTTCCTGCTCCTGCGCGACAGCCATCGCGCGCCGCTCCTCCGCCTTCGCTTGGGCGATGCGCTTGTCGGCTTCCGCTTGCTCCGTTTGAAGGTTGGCGCCGATATTTTTGCCCACGTCGACGTCCGCAATATCAATGGATAAAATCTCGAATGCCGTACCGGCGTCCAATCCTTTGCCAAGCACGGTGCGTGAAATCAAGTCGGGATTTTCCAGCACGTCCTTATGCGAGCCGCTGGAGCCGACCGTCGTGACAATGCCTTCGCCGACACGGGCGATGATCGTCTCTTCCCCGGCGCCCCCGACTAACCGCTCGATATTGGCGCGTACCGTCACTCTGGCGATAACCTTTACTTCAATCCCGTCCTTCGACACGGCCGATACGGTAGGCGTCTCGATAACGCGCGGATTGACGCTCATTTGCACGGCCTGCAGCACGTCCCGTCCGGCCAGATCAATCGCCGCCGCGCGTTCGAACTCAAGATGAATGTTCGCGCGGTGTGCGGCAATCAGCGCATTGACGACGCGATCGACGTTACCGCCCGCCAGAAAGTGACTTTCCAGCTGGTTGATCGTCAACTCTATTCCCGCCTTCGTCGCTTTGATCATCGGATTGACGATGCGGCTTGGTAAGACGCGGCGCAGGCGCATCGCGACCAGCGTGATAATGCCGATCCTCACTCCGGACGCCAACGCGGAAATCCACAACATGACCGGCACAAACGTGAAAAACACCGACAGCGCAATAATGACCACAACCGCTAAAAATAAAACCGAAATCAAACTCGTATCCATGAAACACAACGCCTCCTTATTGTTTTACTTCCTTCACAACGATACGCGATCCTTCGACGAACGTAATTGTCACCGTCCGGTTGGCGGGTATAAATTCACCATCGGCGACGACGTCGAGCCGCTCTTCATCGAAGACGGCCGTCCCCGCAGGCCGAAGCGGCGTAACCGACGTGCCGGTCTTGCCGACCAGCTCGCGCCGGGTAACAACGGAAACGTAGCCTTCTTCGGTCGTCAGCTTATCGCGCAAGATGAACCGGTTCCAAACGCCGCGGTGCTGGAAGATTTTCACGACAATCGCTACAACGACGACGGCCCCGAGGAACGCGATGCCCAGATTCAGCGCCGCCAGCTTCATGTTATAGGCCGACAGCACGACGCCGCTGAATAGACAAACCGCTCCAAGGAAGCCGAGAATGCCGAAGCTGGACACGAAAATTTCCAGTATAAGCAGGAATATGCCGGCAATAAACAGCGCCACGTCTTCCACCCCCGCAAATCCAGCGATATAATGCCCGAAAAAGTAAAGTCCAAACCCTAAAATACCCAGCACGCCTGCGATGCCGAAGCCTGCTACAAGCATTTCGATGGCGATCCCGGCGATGCCGATCAACAACAGCAGCACGGACACCCAGGGGAGCGTCACAAAACGCGCCACCTGCTCCGCAGCGCTTGCTTCAATCGTGACGAGCGGATGATCCGCGCCGCCGATAAAGCGCACCACTTCCTGCACGTCGGCGGCCGTCGTCTCGGCATAACCGACCTTCACGGCCTCTCCCGCCGTAAGCGTCAAAATTTGCCCTTTCGGTACTTCGCGTCCAAGCTCCGGCAGCGAAAGCCCGACCTGTTTATCCACCATCGCCTCGGCGACTTGCGTATTGCGGCCGCGCAGCTCCGCGGCGGCCTTCATCTGCCCCGACCAATACGAGACGACCTTCACGTTCTCGATCTCGCTGCCGGTCCCGTCCACTACGGCGGCCGCTCCCATGGAACTGCCGGGCTCCATGGCGATGCGGTTCGCATTCAATGCGATATACGCGCCGGCCGAAATCGCTTTCCCCCGCACGTAAGCGATTGTCGGTATCGGACTTTCTTTCACGAGCTGCCCGATATGCTCGGCCGATTCCACGCTTCCTCCGAGCGTATCGATGTCCAGAATGATGTGCATGGCGCCAAGCTCTTGCGCCTCGGCAAACGCTCTTTGCATAAACCGTTCAAGCCCGCTTTCGATCGTCCGATCCACCGGAATGACGACAACCGGGGCGGCAAGCGGCGGTGCGGACGGAGCTTGCGGTACGGACGCGGCGTGCGCACCCGGCAGCAAGCATACGAACGCGACGCCTGCCACAAGCGCAAGCCATAGGATCAACCTGCGGATGAAGCACGGTTCGCTGGTTTTATCGGCTGCTGCGTACATAGGCTAGCCTCCTTCGATCAGGATGAAATATGCCCTATCGGAAAGTAATACGCAAATGTTCGGCATTTGATTCGTCCGATACGCATTATTCGTTCGAAGATACCCTTTCAGGTTA
>NZ_BIMH01000104.1 GCF_004000985.1 Paenibacillus validus NBRC 15382
GCTGCTCCTACAACGTTAGGAGCAGCTTGATGCGCATCTTAATAAATTTTCGTAACGTTCTCAGCCTGCGGTCCGCGGTTACCTTGTGTCACATTAAACTGAACACGTTGACCTTCATCCAACGATTTATAACCGTCACCTTGGATCGCACTAAAATGAACGAATACGTCGTCTCCGCCTTCAACTTCGATAAAACCAAAACCTTTTTCAGCGTTAAACCATTTTACTGTACCTGTTTGCATTGTAGTTCCTCCAAAAACAAATTTGTAACATGATCATTTTCCGTAAAATAAAAAAAATTATACCTTGAAAATAATTCCATCATAAAATGTCCTTATTTGAGGCGCAACCTCATATTCGGTCCGATGAAAATAATATACATTTTGAATAAATAGGGATATAATGAATTGAAGTAAAGAAAGTAAAGAAAGTAAAGAACTTAAATTTTCCAAGCGTATACAAATATCTAAATCGCAGGAAACTAAAAGAAGGGTGAATAAGTTGGAAATTTCCAGAATCAGCAGTAAAGGACAAGTCACCATTCCCAAGAGCATTCGTGAATTATTAGAAGTCGATGCGGGGGATCGTATTCTTTTTATAGAGGAAAATGGACGAGCCTATATAACCAAAGCCAGCTTGGTTGCGCTCAATGATTTTCAGCTGACCATGGCAAGGGGTGCTAGAAATCAGGGGATTTCCAAACAGGAATTTGAAAATAAACAGGAAACAAATCAGGAGAATTCCTGGGGCAAGCCCAGGGATAAGAAACAGGTATGAGAAATGAAGAAGCGAAGATCAGAGATTTCTCGGAATTAAGGATTGGGAGGAAAGATAAACATGAAGGTGGAATTATGGTTTACGCCACAGGGACAGCAAGCGATCAATGAATTCGAGAACCATGAGATCATCGAGTCCTTCACAAGGCATATGAAAACACTAACGAAGAAGTATATGGTGCTCACTTCGGTGCCCCTCGACGAGAATCAGGATATCGCTTCCGCGGGTGTTCTGAATGTGCTGGTGCAAACAAAATCTGTGGAAGTGGACATGTTTTTTCGCGAGTTGGGAAGGGATATGAAAAATCCGCTGAACAAACGGTTTGACGGCAAGCTGGGCAACATTTTCAAGGTGAAAGTGGTCAATGAAAAACCTTCGGTATGATGCGCCACCTCTCCATGCTAATCATGGGATGGTCAGTTACTACTCAGTTGGACCATTTGGAGATCCTAGATTTCATCTAAGATCTGTGATATAATAAATTATTGGTTTATATGGAAAACTAAGTCATGCCCTATAAAACGTATCGCGGAATTAAAGGGATACATTTTATAAGGTGTGATTTTTTTCTTTGTGCAGCTCAAAACAATGAATGACATGAGGTGATCTATCTTGTTCACACAAAATCAATGGCTTGACCATCAAATCGATTTTGATAACGCCATGTTTTTGAGAGTACCGGTTTCAGTTTGGCGCGGAAATACATGTATTGATTACGGCGGGTTTATTAAAAATCATGATATTGACGCCGTTTTTATCGCTGGCGATTATTTCCTCAAAAAGGAATTCGGCTTTAAGGTAAGATAAGCACTAAATGGGATGCTAAAGGGTCGTGCCCTAAAGTCGTATATCGGTGATTCGCCCCGCTAATTCCGGTATTCAGCCCTCCAAAGCCCTCGTACTTTCTAATGGCATCATAAGGGACCGACCCAAGTAAAATGTGTTCATAGCTTTTGGGAACTAATTTACGCATAAACTTGTCCCCATCCGCTGCCTTGTCAAATCTAAACTTGTCATTCGCTAAAAAGTACTGTCTGGCACACTGCAGAGCCGTTGCAAAAAAAAAGAAATTTTACATCCAGACTGTCTAACCCGGTAACGGCTTCAAAATCACGTTCCAGATCATCCAAAATGGCTCTCGAATTACTCGCAACCTGCGCGACCCTGTCAGACTCCCGAATGATTGTATCCATATTTTCAAGGCGCATATTACTCTTCTGACTTAGTGCTTCTCGTCTTTGCTTTAGTTCACTGAACTTATCCATGCCATCCCCATTATTCTAAGTTAGTTTGAATTTTTTAACCAATGAGCAGGAACTTTTAAGTAATGAGGTAATCTAGTATCTTTATTACCTTTAGCCGAGTTAACTTGAGCTTGAGTAAGAAAAATACATCCGGTAAGATTTGCACCTGATAAATCAGCATCTCTTAAGTCTGCACCAATAAAATCCACTTTTCTTAAGTCAGCCCCCCTCAAATTAGATGCAATCAACAATGCCCCTCTTAAATTCATACCTCGCAGGTTAGCACCTTTTAAATTCGCACCTATAAAATCCTTGCGTATCTTGCTTTTCTTATTACTTTGAATGAATTCTTTTCGAATTAATTCACTTGTTTTGAGTAATAAATTATTCACGATTTCTCTGTGGGCGGGTACATCTAAATTTAGAATATCTTTCGGATTAAGATTAGTTAGAGATAAAGTTTTATCAAAAACGCTTTGCAATTCATTCTGGATGGGTTGAGTTTCTTCTAAATCTAAAGCTTGACTTAAGTAGCAAAGCATCTCATGCAACTGTTGAACAATAGGAAATACTGCAAACATTTCCTTTGATAACTCTGGATTCCTTCGCCAATCATTACCTTTGAAAATTTCTTGTGAAACATGTTGTCCTGCACCAAAACATTCATAGGAAACACACCCATGAAAACCTTTATCTCTTAGATGTTCATGTATGCTACAACGATTATCTGGACACAAGTTACGACAAGGGACTCCGCCTTCTTTATTAAAAGCAAAATCTGCTGATTTTGTATAGGGTAATGCCACACAACATAACCCAAAACAATTTTCACAGTCAGACTGCAATGTACTATTCAAAAAACCACTTCCTAAATTAATTCTTATTAT
>NZ_BIMH01000105.1 GCF_004000985.1 Paenibacillus validus NBRC 15382
GCGGAGGGCGGCAGCGGGAAGCGCGGCGCGAGTGCCTTCGGCGCCGGTGGCGGCGCGGGCGTCGGCTTCGCCAAGAAGAAGCGCAAAAAGACCGTGAAGCACTAGGCGCCTCTTGATTTCCGGGGATGGAGTTTGGTACAATGGACTCCATCCCTTGGTTTGGTTTGGAGTCTTGATGGGAAGGAGCGGTGCTGCGACAATGGGCAAGAAAGCGGACGGGAAAGTGCTGGCGCAGAACAAGAAAGCGTCGCATGATTATTTTATAGAGGATACGTACGAATGCGGTTTGGTGTTGACCGGAACCGAGATCAAGTCGATCCGCCTCGGTAAAGCCAATATCGGCGATGCGTTCGCGTTGATCCGGAATGGCGAAGCGTTCATTCATAACATGCACATCAGCCCTTTCGAGCAAGGCAACCGCCACAACCCGAGCGATCCGACCAGGGCGCGCAAGCTGCTGCTGAAGAAACCGGAGATTCGCAAGCTGCTCGGTCTAGCCAAGCAGGAAGGCTACGCGCTGGTGCCGCTTAAGATCTACGTGCGCAACGGCTACGCCAAGCTGCTCATCGGCCTCGGCCGAGGGAAGAAGCAGTTCGACAAGCGGGAAACCGCCGCGAAGAAAGACGCCCAACGCGACATCCAACGTGCGCTTCGCGAGAAGCAGAAGGTTGCACGGTAGGCGGGCGCACAGTTACCAGCTTTACCGAGTGCTGGATTTGCTCCCAATAGGTTGGCCTTCCTTTTCAGAGCATGTGTGTTATAATAAGAGTACGCCAGAGGACATCAGCATCAATCAGATCTTATGAAGTCAGCATATCAACAGCTTTGTTGATAAACCTTTTTTCATAACTTCCTTGAATTCATATTTTTACATTGTTTCACTTTTAGGCTCCTTAACCGGAGCCTTCCTATGCGGGGACGTTCTTGGATTCGACGGGGATAGTTCGAGCATGGGTTGCGGGTAGTGGGGACGCGTCCACTTCATCAACGCTAAAGCCAATTAAATGGCAAACAACAACAAAACTACGCTTTCGCAGCTTAATAACCTGTGAGCGTGCTCCTACTCTGCATCGCCCATGTGCCGGGCTAGGGGCTCAACTTTAGTGGGATACGCTGTCTCATCTCCGCCTGCGGTGAGCTGAAGAAGACAATCAGGCTGACCCAACGCGTAGCCGGTTACGGGGCGACGCTCGGGTGACATCAAAACTGTGACTACACCCGTAGAAGCCTGTGTGGCGTTATCTTCGGACAGGGGTTCGACTCCCCTCGTCTCCATATGCCAAATCCACAAAATCCACAACCATTTGGTTGTGGATTTTGCTTTAGAGTGAATTTCTTTAATTTACTGAATTCTTATGATACAGTAGTAATTGTTATATTTTGGATTATGCGATATGTTATTGAATGGGGCGAAATTTTAATGTCAAAGAATAATCAGATATTATTAGAAGAAATTATTAAACAAGAAAAAGAAAATATGGATGACACTCGTACTTCAGATAAATTTTTTGAATTCTTTTCATGTTCACAACTTTTAAAAAACTATGAATTGAGCTATGAAGAAATCGAAGAGGGGATTACTGGTGAAAGCCATGATGGTGGTGCTGATGCGATATACTTATTTGTCAACGGTGATTTAGTAAAAGAAGATGATACAGATATACGAGGGAAGTATAAGAAGAATGTTGACATTGAACTTATCATAATTCAGTCAAAAAATTCGAATTCTTTCTCAGAAGAGCCACTATTAAAGCTTTCAAGACTTAGTACTAATTTATTTCCACTAGATTTCGAGAGGCAAGAGTTCGAAGGTCGCTATAATACTAAAGTACTTGATGCATTCGAAAGATTTAAAAATACATATATATCCTTAATTACTAAAAAACCAAAACTAAAAATTGCCTTTATATATGCTTCGAAAGGCATTGACGTTCATCCGAATGTGATCAAACAAGCTGAGGACTTGAAATTGGATGTCAAAGGGTTACTAACCGATTCTATTGTTGAGGTGGATTTTGTTGGTGCAGAACATCTACTAAAGCTTGTTCAAGCTCGAACAAATGATGTGTATCGACTTAAAGTAACTGAAAATCCAATGTCATCTTCAGGTCAAGTCTTTATTGCTTTGGTTAACTTAAAAGACTACTTTAACTTTATTACCGATGAGAACGGTGATCTAATTAAGCATATATTCGAGTCAAATGTCAGAGATTATCAGGGTAAAACGAATGTTAACAATGAGATTCAAGAAACTCTCGAAAATGCTGGTAATGAAGAATTCTGGTGGTTGAATAATGGGGTTACAATTGTAGCTTCGGCTGCTTCAGCACCGGGAGGTAAAGAATTAATCATTCATAATCCCGAGGTAGTTAATGGATTGCAAACATCAAGCGAAATTTATAAATATTTTAATAGCATAGTTGGTCGAGAAAAAGATGAGAGAAGGAATATTCTCATTAGAGTGATTGTTCCTGAAACAGAGGAAACTAGAGACAAAATCATAAGAGCAACAAATAGTCAGACACCTATTCCTAAGTCTTCATTAAGAGCTACTGACTCTATTCATAGGCAAATTGAGGACTATTTAAAACCTAGAGGATTATATTATGATCGCAGAAAAAATTATTACAAAAACGAGGGTAAGAAACCTAAGGATATTGTGAGTGTTTCTTTTCTTGCGCAATGCTTGATGTCGGTTTTGCTACAAAAGCCTGACTTTGCAAGAGCTCGCCCTTCTACGCTTCTGGAGGATGATGAAGCTTATAACGATCTTTACCATAGAAATAATGATTTGAATACTTACTATAATGTGGCTTTCGCGGGGAGATTTATAGAACTTTA
>NZ_BIMH01000106.1 GCF_004000985.1 Paenibacillus validus NBRC 15382
TACAGGTAAGTGAGCTATATTGGGATTATGGCATATTTATTTCATTGCGCTTTGTGCATAGCGTTCGCATAACATGATGTGGATTTATTTTTTATAAGGATTAGGGGTTGAATCGTTTTGAACATTATAGGCATTGTGCTCGCAGCGGGCCAAGGTAAGCGAATGAAATCGAAATTATACAAAGTACTGCATCCGGTTTGCGGTAAACCGATGGTCGGTCATGTCGTGTCCACCCTCGAAAATTTAAATACATCGCGTACAGTCGTTATCGTAGGGCATGGAGCGGAAGCGGTGAAATCCTATTTGGGAGAACGCGCCGAATATGCGCTGCAAGCAGAGCAGCTCGGGACCGGTCATGCCGTCTTGCAGGCAAAGCCGCTGCTTGGCGATGAGGAAGGCCTTGCCATCGTCATTTGCGGGGATACGCCGCTCGTCTCGAATGAAACGCTGGAGGGGATGATCCGGCTTCATCAGGAGCGCGGGGCGTCCGCTACGATATTGACGGCGAATGTGGCGGAGCCGAAAGGCTACGGCCGCATTATCCGTGACGAGCAGGGGTATGTGACGAAGATTGTGGAGGACAAGGATTGTTCGCCGGAGCAGCGCCGGGTACAGGAAATCAA
This sequence comes from Paenibacillus validus NBRC 15382, assembly GCF_004000985.1. Taxonomy (GTDB): domain Bacteria; phylum Bacillota; class Bacilli; order Paenibacillales; family NBRC-103111; genus Paenibacillus_G; species Paenibacillus_G validus. Next base: position 624 of record NZ_BIMH01000106.1, read on the forward strand.
CACGGGCACGTACTGCTTCGACAACCGCAAGCTGTTCGCGGCTTTGGCGCAAGTGAAGAACGATAATTCGCAAAACGAATATTATATTACAGACGTCATTAGCATCCTGAATGGCCAAGGTGAACGGGTAGAGGGTTACGTGCTGGACGATGCGGTCGAGTCGATCGGAGTGAACGATCGCTTGGCGCTGTCGGAGGCCGAGCAAGCGATGCGCGCGCGCATCAACCGCGGGCATATGTTGAACGGCGTTACGATCATCGATCCGTCTGCGACTTATATTGAAGCCGACGTGCGGATCGGTGCCGATACGGTCGTGCACCCGGGCTCCGTGCTGCGCGGCAGCACCGTTATCGGCGAAGATTGCGTTATCGGGCCGCAGGCTGATATCGCCGACAGCAGCCTCGCCTCCGGAGTGACCGTGAAGCATTCCGTGCTTCAGGATGCGGTCGTCGGCGCGGGATCTTCGGTCGGGCCGTTCGCTTATTTGCGGCCGGGCGCGGACCTCGGTCAGAACGTGAAGGTCGGCGACTTTGTCGAGATTAAGAACGCCAAGCTCGGAGACGATACGAAGGTGTCCCACTTGAGCTACATCGGCGATGCGGTAATCGGCCGTAACGTCAATGTCGGCTGCGGCGCCATCACGGTCAACTACGACGGCTTCAACAAACAGGTGACGGAAGTGGAAGACGACGCTTTCGTCGGCAGCAATGTGAACCTGATTGCGCCGGTAAAGGTGGGCAAGGGCGCTTATGTCGTTGCCGGTTCGACCATTACGAACAACGTAGAGCCCGGGGATTTGGCGATCGCCCGTGAGCGGCAGGTGAACAAGGCGGGTTATGCCGATAAGCTGCGTGCTAAATTCGCCGCCAAGAAGGCGTCGTCGAAGAAGCAGTAGCGGCAGGCGTAAGGCAGCCGCCGATCCCCTGCGGTGGCGGATCGGTTCGGACTTGGCGTTAGCCGGGGACAGGTCGAAGTTACGGTTCATGGTTAGGGAAGCGGACGATTGAGTTGTTATTCGCGGCGGGAGTAATCGATTCCCTGTTGTTCTGCGAATAGCGGAACGGTGATGTGTTATTAAGCGATAATTCTCCCTTTGAAGGGAAATAGCGGAGCCAGGGTATCTGATTTGCCCCTTTTCGGCGAAAATTGCCGGATTTGGAGCAATGAGCGAACTCTAGTTCCGCTATTTGTTCTGGAGGCGTGAATGGGAGACGAATAGCGATCCGCCGGGGCGGAGCGTTTTCTTGAGGAAAGACGTTTCAGACCTCCTTCAATTGGGTAAAGTAGTAGAAGTTAGGGCTTGTCCCCAAATGAAGGAGGTATTCCTATGGCTACAACATTGAAGGCGGAAGCTCGCAGCGGCAGAACGAAGGGTGACCGCAACCGTCTGCGCGCAGAAGGTAAAGTGCCGGCTGTCGTTTATGGTAAAAAGGTGCCCCAAACATCCATTGCCATCGATCAAAAGGAGCTCCTTGCCCTGATCAAAGCAAACCGGCATGCGATTATCGAACTGGATGTTCCGCAGCTCGGCAAACAGCCGGTGATGATCAATGAAATCCAACGCGATGCGATTAACCGTCAGCTGCTGCACGTCGATTTCCATCAAATCAACATGGATGAGCCGGTTAACACTACAGTTCGATTAGAGTACACCGGCGAGGCGATCGGCGTCCAGGAGGGCGGCATTCTGCAAATTCAGCTTCATGAGCTCGACATACGCTGCTTGCCTACACAAATCCCGAGCGTGATCGAAGTGGACGTCAGCTCCTTGGGCATCGGAGAAAATTTGCTGGTTTCCTCGTTACAGCTATCCGCTGGAATCGAAATCAAAACCAACGAGCACGACGTCCTGGCCACCATCCTGACGCCGCAAAAAGCGGAGCCGGAAACCGTGGACGAAGAGCCTGGCGCAAAAACCGAGGATGCCCCGGGCGAAGCGGCCGCCAAATCCGAGGAGACCGTATAAGCGAGAAGTCCAGCGTATCGATGCGAATCGATACGTTTTTTGCTGTCCGGGAAGCCGAGCGTCGCATAACGAGCACAGGCGCGGCCGAGGTTGCGGGAGTCATGCTCTAGCACTATGGGTACAGCCGCGCTGGTTGGGTACTTGCATTAATTCACTTCGAGCACGGGCGTGCAGGTGAAACA
>NZ_BIMH01000107.1 GCF_004000985.1 Paenibacillus validus NBRC 15382
ATGTATAACATTTGTCTCATTTGTTCAGTTTTCAAAGAGCTTTCATCACGGCTGCACTTTTTGTCGTGACAAGAATATATCTTATCATTTTTCGACGAACTTTGCAACTGTTATTTTTTTACCGCCATCGCATTCGGCTTCGATTTCGATCTAACCCGTTTGCGGCGACAAGCAATAATGTATCACAAGTCATAGATAAATTGCAACTCCTTATTTTTATTACGTGTTTACTAATTGCCCGAACGCTTCGCTCCATCGCCAGACAGGAGTTGTTCCGTCGTCAGATATCCAAATCTCACCGCCCGATGAGAAAAGTTTCGGGGCCCCGCCTGCCCCAGGCCAATCAACAAACAAAAAAAACGAGGAACCTCTTTGTCCGCTTGCACCGATACAAAGAAGTCTCCTCGTCTCCATGTCTTCCTCATTCGCCAAGCAGACGAATGAGCTCCTGCTCATCGTCAATGATCCGAATGCCGAGCTCTTGCGCTTTCGTCAGCTTGCTGCCGGCGCTTTCGCCCGCAATGACGATGTCCGTCTTCTTCGAGACGCTGCCGGTCACCTTCGCCCCCAGCTTCTCCAGCCTCTTCGCCGCATCGTCACGGCTCATCGTCGTAAGCGTGCCCGTGAGGACGACCGTTTTGCCGAAAAACGGATTGCTCTCGTCCACGGCTGCCGGCGCTTCTTCCGCAATCGGAGTGACACCTGCCGCCAGCATCCGCTCTATGCTGCGCCGCATAGCCGGGTCCTGGAAGAAGCGAACGATGCTGTCCGCCACGATTCCGCCGATATCCGGCAGCGTCATCAATTCCTCCGCCGTCGCCTCCATCAGCTTGTCCAGGCTGCGGTAATGGTCGGCCAGCTCTTTGGTAGTCGTTTTGCCGGTGTTCGGAATGCCCAGGGCGAACAGGAAGGACGCGAGGTCCGGTGTCTTGCTTTTCTCAAGCGCGGCCAGCAGATTCTCCGCCTTCTTCGTCCCGAAGCGGTCGAGCTTGACCAAGTCATCGAACTTCAAGTCATACAAGTCGGACGGGTCGCGCACGCTTAACTCGTCATACAACTGCTCCGCCGTCTTCTCGCTGAACGTTTCGATATCCATCGCATCGCGCGAAGCGAAATGCGTAATCCGGCCCACCAGCTGCGGACGGCAATCCAGCCGGTTCGGACAGAACAAGTGTGCGCCCCGCAGCTCAAGCGTATGTCCGCACGACGGACAGACTGAAGGAGCCGTAATCTCCTGACCGTCGGCGTCCTCCGTCACCTTGCCGAGAATCTCGGGAATGACGTCGTTCGAGCGACGGATGTAGATGAGACTGCCGAGTGCGTGGGTCAAGTTTTTGCGGGCGATATCATCCATGTTGTTCAACGTGCAGTTCTGCACCGTGACCCCGGCAATATCGACCGGCTCAACGCGCGCAAGCGGCGTCACTTTGCCGGTACGGCCCACGTTCCATTGCACCCCTAGCAGCGTTGTCACCGCTTCTTCGGCCTCGAATTTATAAGCGACCGCCCAGCGCGGGAACTTATCGGTATAGCCGAGCACTTCGCGCGTACGCATGTCATTGATTTTGACCACCAAGCCGTCAATTAGAAAATCAAACGTGTTCCGCATGGAAGCGATCCGCTGCAGTTCTTCCTCAACCGCTTCAATACTATCCAAAAACTCGACGAGCGGGCTGACCCTGAACTGATTCGCGCGCAAAAACTCGACCATCTCCCGATGATCCCGGAATTGAACGTTGTCCGAATACCCGACGTTATAAAAATAGGCGTTTAAACGGCGCTCCGCCGTTACTTTCGGATTCAGGTTGCGCAGCGCTCCGGCCGCCGCGTTCCGGGCGTTCTTGAGCGGTTCCGCGGCCGTCTCGTTATATTTCTCAAGCACCGACAGGTTCATTATGCCTTCGCCCTGCACCTCAAGAATCCCCTCGGTATAAGGAATGCGCAGAGGCACCGACTTAATTGTCTTCACTTGAGCCAGAATGCCTTCCCCCACTTGTCCGTTGCCGCGGGTCGCCGCCTGCACGAGTTCTCCTCCGTCGTAGGTTAAATTCAACGTTAGTCCGTCGAACTTCAACTCCACCACGAACGAAAGCGGAGGAAGGGGTTCATCCGGATGCTTCGCGTTATAGTCATTGACCAGCTTCTGAGCGCGCGTATGCCACGCCATCAGGTCCTCATGGTTCTGCGCCTTGTCCAGGCTCCACAACCGCGCCAAATGCTTGTGCGGCTCAAAGCCTTTCAGAAGCTCGCCCCCGATGCGGTGGGTCGGAGAATGCGGCAGCACGACGCCCGTCTCCGCCTCAAGCTCCATCAGCTTCGCATAAAGCGCGTCCCATTCCGCATCGCTGATAGTCGGCTCGTCAAGGGTATAGTAGTGGTAGTTATGTTTGGAGATCTCTTCGATAAGGGCCTGCATGGTCTCCAAAGCATCCGGCATCGGCAAAGCCATTGGGGTTCCGTCCTCTCATGGGTTAAATTACGCTTTCTCGATCGGCGCGAACTTGGCAAGCAGCCGCTTCACGCCGACCGGGGCCGGGAATGCGATCTGCAGCTCGGTATCGTCGCCCGAGCCCTTCATGGCCACGATCGTTCCCGTGCCCCACTTGCCGTGCTTGACTTTGTCGCCCATGGCGAAGTCAAGCACCTTGGCCGGCGCCGCGGCGGCCGGCGAAGAAGCTGCCGCGGACGCGCCGCCCGCGCGGAAGCTGACGGGC
>NZ_BIMH01000108.1 GCF_004000985.1 Paenibacillus validus NBRC 15382
AAAGCTGCGCCATTGCGAACTGGCGAAGATGATCGCGAGCGCTAATAAAATTGCGTAAGTCTTATTTGATTCATCATTATGAATGATGATGGGGTGATGATATGCCGGCACGGATCGCATTAGCGGTCGTGGTCGCAGTTTTGGCAGGCGTGTGGACTTCCTTGAGCATCATGTGGGGATGGGTTACGTTTGCGGCCTTCGTATCATGGGCATGCTTTTTTGCCGCAGGCGGCGGAGGGAAAGGATTGCAAACGACGTTGATTACGAACTTTAGCGGTGTCGTTTGGGGGTTCCTGATCATCCAGTTTTCGAATGTCATCACCTCTTCCGCAGGTTTGGAATCAACCGTCGCCTTAGGTGTGGCGTTAGGCATCGTTGCCGGCGTCATGTGTCTGGTATCGAAGGCCGCTATTTTATCGTACGTCCCGGGCGTATTTCTTGGAACGGCCACCTACTTCGGAACCGGATTAAATTTTACGGGCAGTGCCGTTGGGTTAATCGTGGGCGCCCTTCTAGGCTACGTCTCGGCGAAAGGCAGCGAGCTGCTGACAGCCAAACCAAAGGTACAAGCGGAACCGAATAGAAATGTAGCCGGGCAGCCGTAATCGGTTATTGGTTACAGACGCGGGGCTGTCCCAAGCCATATTCCTGGCTTCGGGGATAGCCCCTATTTATGGTTCAACGCGCTGTTCAATCCAGTTTGCCGCCGCTTCCATGAACTCATCGGAATCGTTCAAGAACTCCGTGCGCACATAATCAAGTCCTAGACGACAAGCCGCGCGCCGGTTCCCGTCCTTGTATAAAGAGGGGCAAGCGATAAGGCATATAACCGCTCCGCATTCATCTTCACGATTTGGCTTACCGCCTCTTCTACTAGAGGCTCCGTATGCTTGCAGGCGACGAAGATTTGAATGCCAAGATGAGCCAAACGGCGCTCCAACGCAGATGCCTGCCTCAGCGTAACGCTCCCTAGAGGGTCGTTGATGCCGATGCTCCGATAACGATCCATTCCTTCTAGTAACCGTGCAGACGATGGCGGATTGCCGTTAAAAATATGGGTATAGAATGCTTCCAGTTCATCGATGGATTCAACGATGCCATAGGCGAATAAGAGCAAGGCTCTCATTTCTTCTCACTTCCATGGATCCATTCGCTGGCCTTTCAGAAAGCTCTGGAGGCGGGCGTCGGTATGCTGGAATTCGATTTGCGCCTGACGAAGGACAACGTTGTCGTTGTGATTCATGATGAGACCGTGGATCGTACGACAAACGGCTCGGGTCCGGTCGGCGATTACACCTGGGCGGAGCTGAGACAATTGGACGCCGGCGGATGGTTCGGCAAAGTGTTCGAGGGCCTGAAAATACCAAGCTTCGAGGAACTATGCGATTTGATCGAACCTTATCCGGAGCTGCTGCTGAACGTGGAGGTGAAGTCAAGCCCTCATGCCAAACAAGTGGTGGATCAAGCCATGGGGATGCTGAAGGAACGCGGGTACTTACCCCGCTGTGTATTCACCTGCTTCGACGCAGCCGTCATTGCTTATCTTCATGATACGTACAACGTGAAGACACAAGGCTTCATGGCGGACGAGATGTACAATTTCGACCCGGGCGAACAGGGGACTTATTCGAAAATGTGGGCGATTGCCTTCCCGATGCTCTTGTTGACCGCCGAGAGAGTGAAGGCTTTTCAAGAAAAGGGGCTTCTTCCCTGGTGCTATTGCCCCGATACGGAGGAGCAGGTGGCATATGCGCTCGATTGCGGGGTCACGCTTCTGACTTGCAATAATCCATTGCCTGCAATACGCAGACTTCAAGAGATTAGATAACGGTTAGTATCGAGAGCCGTGGGCCTTCAATAATTGGGGGCTTGCGGCTTTTTGTATTCGATCAGGCGAAGATGTCACGGTATTTCGGAAACAGCTGACCCAAGACGGCTTGAAATTGCAGAGAAAAGTTGCAGAGTGGTATATTGTGAACCGTATCACGAATAGTGGTAAAGCGTGGAGTGGAAGTTATTGTTAATAAAAACGAGATTGCAGTTTGAAAAAATGAAAAGGGAATTGGACTCATCCAATTCCCTTAGGTGTAGTCCGAAGACATCCACCGCTATTCCGTATATATACTATACACTTCCCAGCCAAACTATGGAAGAAGCTAAAGGCGGATAAATGCTTTAAGTAAATTTATCTTGTTTCTTGTGTCCGTGTAAAGAATTAGGTTGTATACATTAGTGGGAATCTGGTTTCGAAAGTTGTTAATAATGCTTTCAAAGCGTGACACTACCTTTAACAAGTCGAGTTTTGGCGTCTTGAGATTTTTTTGCAAGTACACTACCAAAATCAAATAGTCGACTATTGTATTGAAGGAGATATTCTGTATGCCAGCAGGTTCAAGGATTTATCACAAGAAACAAAGTTGCCGAATTCACCTAGACTTATTACTTCAAAAATAGCCCAGATAGGAACAGGTTCATCTTTATGTTACCCCCTCTAGCGTTCTCCTATTATATCATGTTTTTTAATAGTTGGTGTTCAGCTTTTCGAATTCAAACGAGCAGGCAGGCTGACCTGTGGATAGCATCGCAGGCCTCTCAAAATGAACGCCGTGCGGATTCCCAGGTTTCAGCAAATAGCCCCAAATGTTATCCAGCCCGTAAAAGATCACGGTTAATTCTCCGGCATCATGTTCCCGGAAGAAATTATGGTAAAA
>NZ_BIMH01000109.1 GCF_004000985.1 Paenibacillus validus NBRC 15382
GAACCTCCGGCAATTGGCTGAAGATGAATTGAAGATATTTAAACGGATTAAGACCATTTGCCTTAGCACTTTCGATGATGCTGTAAACGGCGGCACTCGCCGAAGCTCCTTTCGGACTTCCGCTAAAGAGCCAGTTTTTCCTTCCAATTGTAAAGGGTCGAATACTGTTTTCGGCAAGGTTGTTGGATATGGAGCAGTTGCCATCCTGAAGATAATTCATAAACTCTCCCTTATGATTTAGGGCATAGGTCAAGGCTTCACCTAGTTTGGATTTGGGCAGCACCTTACCTTTGGTGGAATCGATCCATACCCAAAAAGCCTCCAAAACGGGTCTTTCTCGTTCCAGACGCTCAGATTTACGTTGTTCGCTCGAAAGGTCTTCAAGCTTTTTTTCAATCTCGAAAAGTTTGTTACAGAATGTAATGCCTTGGCTTGGAAGGGTGGCTTCCGGGCTCTGTATATCTTTCGGAAGGGAATCTACGAATTTCCTTCGAAGATGTGTCCAACAGAGGCATCTTGTGACACCCGGAATCTTTGTGTACCCGGAGTATGCATCCGAGTGAAGGTACCCATTGAACCCCTTTAGGAATTTCTGAGGGTATTTGCCACTTCGGCCAGGTTGGTATTCGAAAATTCGAATGGGGTGTTTGCCATGCTGGCCGCTGCTGTATACCCACATATAGGAATCGGTGGTATTCTTTCGCCCCTCTTCATTCATGACTTGGACGACAGTTTCATCCGCATGTAAATACTTTTCCTGCAGGAGTTTTTGATGCATTAGCCCCACCAATGGAGCTAGCCAGTCGCGGGACGCAGCTTGAATCCAGTTGGCCATGGTCGCACGGCTAAGGTTTACGCCCAGTGTCCGCCACTCCTTTTCCTGACGGTACAGGGGAAGGGCGTTGACGAATTTCTGATGCATGACCCATGCCACTGTGGAAGGAGAAGCCATGGAGTGCTGGATCACCGGATAAGGCATGGGTGACTTTTCCATGTAGGGTTTCCCGTTCTTACGACAGGTACGGCACTCAAAGGTTTCACGGTAATAATCGATGGCTCTGACTTTGGCAGGAATGAACTCGATTTCAGTTCGGACGAACTCTTCGCCAACCGATACAAGTGCGGTGCTGCATGCTTCGCAAAAGCAGTCTTGTTTATCAAGGGTGCAAAGGCGTTTGTCGTGAGGAATATCCTTCAAGAGTTCCATCCGCTGACCTTGAAATTTCTTTCGCCGGTACCCTTGTATCTCCTTAAGGTCAGGCTCTGGCGCCGTCGGATCCGCTTCGATTTCTGCTTCATCAAAAAGAGACATCTGCCCCAAAGAAAGGGACGATGTCTTCTCGGTACTTCTGCCGAAGAGTTTGCGCGTTAGATATTCAACCGTATCGTGAAGCCGTTTGTTCTCCAGTTCCAGTTCGCCTATGCGTTTTTCGAGTACTTTTACCTGCTCCGCAGCGCTCATGAATACAGTTCCTTTACCGTTTTCTACTGTATCCATTATAGCATAAAAATGCCGAAAAACCCAGTAATTATGCGCATTTTCGGAGTTTTTCACCGTTAAAGACAGGCCGTAATATGGAGTTTTTTTACGGCCTTAGGTTGATCTATGGACAGGCCTTCCAGAAGCCAACGAAATTCCTGGTAGGTGATGGAGCGAACGGCTTCGGCATTCATTGGCCATTGAAAACTTCCGTTTTCCAGTCGCTTGTAAAGGAGGACAAATCCATCTCCTTCCCAACAGAGTGCTTTCATTCGATTACGTTGCCGGCCACAAAAGAGAAACAGACTGTTTTGGAAAGGGTTTAACTGAAAATTCTGCTGGACGATTGCGGCAAGTCCATCAATTGACTTCCGCATGTCGGTATACCCACAGGCGACATAGATTTTCTCCGCTTTTGAGATATCACCGAACATGTTGCAATGCCCTCAAGGTGTTTTCGATCAAGGTTGCTGATGCATTGTTGCGAATCTCCAGTGTTACAGCGCCAAAACGTATTACGATATCTGACAATACTTCTTGATCACCAGAATCAGTACCAGCTGTAGAGACTGGAATGTTTACTGGTACGAATGGATTGGTAATTGGGTTGTTTTGAGAATAAAGTGACGGGAGGGCTTCGCATGCGGCAGCGCGCACGCGCCTCAACCAATAATAATAAGTTTTAGGATTAATGTCATGATCAGCACACCAGGCAGAGATCGTTTGTCCACTACTGCGACATTCTCGGACAATCTCAGTCCATTTGTTTAATCGATACTGGTTAGTAACTTCCCTGGTATTCAACTCTAAACCTCCCTTTGGAGTTTTTCGATCGAAGTCGAAAAACTCTACAAACTCCAATTAAGGGAATTGTCTCAAAGACTGAGGGAGGTTTCTATACACTAACTTATTAGACGCTTAC
>NZ_BIMH01000110.1 GCF_004000985.1 Paenibacillus validus NBRC 15382
GTTAGTGTTTATACTATCTTCAATATAGTCATTACAGGTATAAATGGTTTATCAAGTATATTTATTAGTGGGTTATCAGCTTCTTTTGGAGATATAATTGCTAGGAAGGAAGAACAAAAATTACAAAAGGTTTATAGCGAATTTGAATTTATTTACTATTGTTTAATTACAATAATTTATGCTGTTGCTTTTATTACAATTATGCCTTTTATAAAAATTTATACTAGTGGGATTAACGATATTAATTACTACCTGCCATTTATCGGGTTTCTATTTGTATTAAATGATTTGTTATATAATATTAAAACACCACAAGGTATGTTAGTTATTTCTGCTGGAATGTTCAAAGAAACGAAACTACAGACAACAATACAAGGTGCAATTGCAGTTATTCTTGGTATTATCTTAACACCACATTTCGGTATTGTGGGAGTTTTATTAGGTTCAATACTATCTAATTTATACAGAGATATTGATTTGATGTTTTTTATACCTAAGAAACTTACCAAACTTCCTGTTAAGCAGACAGCATATAGGATTATAAGGATATTTACAACAATAAGTATTATTTACTTACCTTTTGTGTTTATTAAAATTAATCCGGTTAGTTATGCCTCATGGTTTTCATTTGCATTTATCATATTTATATTTGCCGTCTTAATTGTACTTATTATCAGTTTAATATTTGAGCGAGTTTATGTTATGAGTTCAGTAAATAGGATTATTAGTATTTTGAAGCGGTAATTACAGGTTTTAAATGTATCAGTGAGTTCTGCTTATCATGGTTTTTCATATATAATTTTTTATAAAATCTTATAAGCCGTATTTTTTTACCTAATTATTAGTGAAAAAAATAAAAGAAAATAAGATTTCTGAATTAAGTTTCTCACAATTAGGGAGGATATTTAATGAGTAATGAGAGAAAGATATATAGTATTAAGTCAGATTCCTTATCTAAATATAAAACATCTCACTATTTTGAGAATTATGGCGAAATCAAGTCTTTAGATGATTACCAATATTATATCGAATGGGCTAGACAAAACAATAAAAAAGTATACATCTTAGGAAATGGCTCTAATACTTTATTCACACGTAAAAATATTAAGTCACTAGTTTTAAAAAATAGTCTGCCAGAAGAAATTAAGTGTATTTCTAAAGAGGATAATTTATATTATATTTCTTCAAGGGTTATGATGAATCAGGTTTTATCATTCTGTTATAAAAATTCACTTGAGTCCTTTTATTTCTTATCTTCAGTACCAGCCACAATTGGTGGAGCATTAGCTATGAATGCAGGAGAAGGTAAGAAAATAAACAAGTCAATTTATGATTATGTTGAAAGTGTCACTTATATTGATAGTGATCATTCAATCAAGGAAATTAATCGTAGGGATATGATTATTGATTACAGGAAAACGATGTTTACTGGCTGCCACGATAAATTAATAGTTGGTGCAATTTTTAGATTTCCTAAGAATGACTTCGGTGAAGGAAATCCAATTAAAGACCGTCTTAAATGGTCGAAAGCATACCAAGATAATATTGCACCGAATTGTGGATCAGTTTTTTTACAGGGAAACTATTATATTTTTAAATTATTAAGAGGATTGAAGATAGGAAAAACACAATACTCTTCAAAAACAACCAACTGGATAAATAATAAATCTAGTGGTCCACTTCCTATTTTAATCTTGATATTTATTACAAGGTTAATTCATTTTATTTTTTTTAGTAAATGTAAGATTGAATTGATTTCTGTTAAATAGAATGATAGAACAAAAAATTATCTGATTATTTCATTATGAGGCATAAATATAAGTAAATAGTGTAAAGTTGGTAGATAAATGTGAAGAAAAAAATAATGGTAGTTTTCGGGACTCGGCCAGAGGCTATTAAGATGTGTCCCCTAGTTAAAGAATTAAAAACACGAGATAAATTAGAAACTGTTGTTTGTGTTACTGGACAACATAGAGAAATGTTAGACCAGGTCTTGGAGGCATTTGATATAGTTCCAGATTATGACCTATCTATCATGAAAGCAAAACAAACATTATTCGATGTGACTATAAATATTTTAGAAAAAGTGAGAGATGTGTTGGAAGAAGTTAAGCCGGATATAGTTTTGGTACACGGTGATACTTCTACAACATTTGTAACGTCTTTAGTGAATATTACGGTCCCAAAGAGCCGCTTGATCAATGTGTGAGAGCCACTGTATTAATAAAATAGAGCCATCATGTTAGTGTTGAGAGCCACCCATTGGTAGAA
>NZ_BIMH01000111.1 GCF_004000985.1 Paenibacillus validus NBRC 15382
CTCCTTAATCAAGCGTGTTATACGTATTTATCATTTCCAGCTTTGAGGAAAAGTAAATCTATATTATTGTCGAACAGCTAAAAAACGCAAAAAGAGCCCGTTGTTGGCAGGCTCCTCCGATTAAAACTTATATTTAATTTTTTATTTGCTGTTGCTAAGTATATCGTCCCAACCTCGTGTTGTCAAAAAAATCTTTACGTTTGAGGAATGAAAGATGGAGATATAGGGGATTACTCTTAGGAAAGAAAGGAGACGAACCTCATGCTAACGCGAAAAATAACCGTTTCAGCTATCGTATTTGTACTCATCCTCATGGCGGGAGGCGCATGGAACCATCGTATGACCAAACAGCGCTCCAATGGAACTTATATGCCTCCCTACAATTACACGTTTAACATCTATTCAACCAGATATTCTACAATTACGATGGACCTCTCCTATCCCTTTTCTCCGAGGGAATATGTAAGAATCATTCATAGAGTGAAAAATGAACAAGCTCCTTATATACTTCACAATGAAAGACTGGATAGGCTATAATAAGCAGGCGCGGTCATTATCAACGGGACGAACTTGCCGCACCCTTTGGAAGACATTATGGCGTACTCCTGTATGAATTCAATTCGGCCATTTACCGATACCTTTGCTGATCATATGCCACGTGATAACATTTCACATTAACGATCAGGAAGAGCCCAAAGTTCAATCCGTTATTGTCCATGCACTGACGGGAAATGTTATTTTCCAGCAATGCATCAAGCCTATATTCGATACCAGAAGACGATATAGTCAAAGAGTCCTCTCGAGAAGTGGGCTCTCCTAATCTTCGAATTATCAGTCTGAGGGATGTTTTGGCAAAAATTTATAAATCTCTCCTGATTCAAACTTATCAATGAGTCGGCCTAACCATAGGTAATAACTCACAGCCATCTCCATTTTTTCGATATCGAAACGTACGTGCATAAGAAGAACGTTACGGCATGCGTTCTTACACCGAAAGGCAAAGAGATTCGGACTTTCGGTACAATGACAGATGATCTGATGCAGATGGCCGACTGGATCAAAAGTCATCGTTGCACTCATGTGGCAATGGAAAGTACCGGTGTATTATGGAAGCCCGTGTACAACATTCTCGAGCTTGAAGAACTTCAAGTAATGGTGGTGAATGCTCAGCATATTAAGGCAGTACCGGGACGAAAAACCGATGTGAAAGATGCCGAATGGATTGTGAATATATTGCGGCACGGTCTGCTGCAAGGCAGTTTTATTCCCAATCGAGAGCAGAGAGAATTGCGCGAACTGGTCCGCTATCGCCAAAGCTTGATTGAGGAACGCTCCCGAGAAGTCAGCCGGATTCAGAAGGTACTGGAAGGAGCGAATATCAAGCTCTCCTCGGTGGCTGCGGACACACTTGGTGTATCCGGGCGGGCTATGATTGAAGCTATGATCCAAGGGATGGAGGATCCCAAGGAGTTATCCAAGTTAGCCAAGAAACGGTTAAAAAACAAGAAAGATGACCTTGAGCGTACGTTACAAGGGCTGATCGGACCGCACCAGAAGCTCATGCTAGACGCCCAATTGAAGCACATTGATTTCCTCGACGAGCAAATCTCCAAATTGGATGAAGAAGTTAAGTTGCGGATGCTCCCTTTTGAGAAAGACCTGGAGCGATTGGATACGATTCCCGGTGTCGGTCGACGTAACGCTGAACAGATCTTGGCTGAAATCGGTACCGACGTAAGAAATCAATTCCCATCTGCTGCCCATTTGTGTTCGTGGGCCGGGATGGCTCCAGGGAACCACGAAAGTGCCGGAAAACGAAAGTCCGGTCGAACACGTAAAGGAAACAAGAAGCTGCGCCATGCGCTAGTCGAAGCGGCGCGAGCTGCCGCTAGAACCAAAAACACGTATCTTTCTGCTCAGTATCATCGCATTGCCGCTCGCAGAGGTGCCAATCGTGCCGCCGTAGCGGTAGGCCATACCATATTAACGATCGCCTATTATCTTTTAACTCGCGAACAAGACTATGTTGAACTGGGCGCCGATTTTTATGACCAACGCCGGAAAGATATTGTGATCAAACAGTCGATCAAACGATTAGAGTCTCTGGGAGTTAAAGTCAGCATCGAACAACCGGCCTAATTTGACGCTGATACATATAGTTCAAACCGAGGCCCTTCAAAAACCGGAATAGCAAGGGTCTAGCTTCGTATTGTCTAAAGGCTAATTCCAACATACTTAGATTTTCAAGAG
>NZ_BIMH01000112.1 GCF_004000985.1 Paenibacillus validus NBRC 15382
AAGTCTCTCGGAATTCATCGTTCCGCATCAGCTCTGGCCTGACGGCCAGGGCCTTTATTCGTTTCACCCCCAAATAGCGGGTGCGAACAAACTTTCCTCTTGACATTTTGAAATCGCCCCAATAATCGCCGAGAAGGTATTTTCCTTGCCTATCTCTTAGAAAATTGGGTGATTGTAATGATGCATGTTTCCCGTTCTCATCAGGACTACCTCGCCTTTGTCAGCGAACTGTTACGAAAGGAGTACAACTCACCGGAAGCCCTGCTGTTTTTGCAGCGCTACTACAGCGACCTGATCTTCTGGATCACGGCGATCGATCTGTCCGCCGCCGCTTCCTTGTTGCGACCAACTTACTCCTCCAAGCCAAGAGGCCGCAAGCCTCACGATCCCGCCGACATGCTCCGCTGCTTGCTCCTGATGACCAAGCTCGAGCTGAGCGTTGACAAGGGAGTCGTCGCCATTCGCACGACGCCGGTTTATGCGATTCTCAGCGGCTTCAACCCTGGTGAATCGCCGGGTGTCGGGACATTCTACGACTTTTTCCACCGACTTTGGCGGGCATCCACTCCACATAAAACCGGGCGTGTCAAACGCCGCTTGAAGAAGCCGCGAAAGAAAGGCAAAAAGAACGAAAAACAAGCGCCCAAAAATCCCAAGACTACGGAAAAACTCGTCTCCCGCATCCTGCGCGAGGACAAGATCCATTACGCTCCCAAGGAGCACGACCTGCTGCAGCAGTTGTTTCAAACGCTGTTTGTCCTGCCTTCTGCGGCCAAAGGATTGCTTGGCGATACGAACGCTTTTCGTGTCATCGGCGACGGATCCCCGGTTGAAACCGGAGCGCGTTCTTTTGGCAAATTCCTTTGTGATTGCCGCAAGTCGGGGAACTGGAAATGTACCTGCAAACGGAAATTTTCAGATCCCGATGCTGACTGGGGCTGGGACAGCTACCGTGAAAAGTATTATTACGGACGCACGCTCTACATGTTTACCGCTGCGGATAGCAGCTACGATCTACCCGTGTATCCGCGATTGTTTCGCGCCAGCCAACACGATGCCGTATCGTGGATTTGCGGTTACCGCGAACTTCGCTACTGGTACGCGGATTGGAAGGTGGGAGAGGCGATCTTGGATTCCGCCCACGACGCCCTCCCGATCTATACCATGCTGGAGCATGATGATGTTTCCGCCATCATCGACCTGAATCTCAGACGCTCCGGGCAGTTGGTATATAACGAAATGAAGCTCACTACCGATGGCGTTCCCGTTTGCCCTATCGGACGCAAGATGGTCTGCTGGGGCAGGGACTCCGGGCGACCGCGCATCAAATGGCGCTGTCCCGCCAAAGTCGGAAAGTGGGAATGTCCCACACCCTGCTCGACTTCCGATTATGGAAGAACGTTTTACACATCCACGACGGATAACCCGCGCCTATTTCCGCGCATCCGCCGCGACAGCAAGGAATGGAGAAAACGTTACGCGCTGCGAACCAGTGTCGAGCGCTGCATCAAGCGCCAAAAGGTGGATTACAAATTAGAAACTTCGCACGGTCGCAGTTCACGTCACTGGAACCTTCGAGTCTATCTGATCGCCATGTGTCAGCACGCTGACGCTTGGCTCGAACAAGCAAAGAAACAAAAACAGTTGCCTGCCATTCAGCAATGGCTTTACGAATCGGTTGCCGCTTAAGCCCCAGTTTCAAAAAATGGAGATCCTTGGGCTTCTTTGGCATGCGCATTCATGAAAACCACTTTCACTTTCTGGAAATCGTTCATTTTTTGCGCTCATCCCCCTCGTTCGGACTCGAATCCCCCAATTTAATCCGAGCTTCTAT
>NZ_BIMH01000113.1 GCF_004000985.1 Paenibacillus validus NBRC 15382
TCCTCGTATAGTATTTCTTGAAGGCAGTTACTTGGCCGATTTCCAGTCCCCTAGGGGACTGGAGGACGCCTTCAAAATTTCCAGCTTGCTCTTTGAAAATTGAATTGGGACTGGACTTTTCGAGATGCTTCCAGATAATAATTCTTAGGGTTATTCGGGGAAATCCTTCTCTCTCCTGTAGCATCGACTACTCTTAAAGTCTGCTTCCTCGGCTCTCGCTTGAACTTCTAACCCGCTGGCTGTCCCCTTCGGCAACCCATGCTCGAAGATAGCAGCTTCGAGGCAGCTCATGGACCGAAGTGAGTTCTCATATGCGAGGGTGATTGAACGGCGAGTGCGCTGGGGGCATCCCGAAAGGTCCAGTCCCTGAATCCCATAAAGAAAGGAGGAATCCCACGTGAAGTTGTTTGTCGGGATTGACGTGAGTTCGCAAGATTTAAAGGTGTGCATCATGGATAGTGGCGGCGATACCCTCCAAGCGTTCACGGTGCTCAACAACTACCACGGTGCCTGCCACCTGCGGGATCAGATCCTTGCCCACGCTGACCGCATCAAGCCATCGGAGATTCACATCGGTCTGGAATCAACATCGGTTTACAGTTGGCACCCCGCCATGTTCCTGCATGAGGACAAGCTTCTCAGCGAGCGGCATACGAAGGTATTTACCATTAATCCGAAGCTCATTAGCAAGTTCAAGGAAGCCTATGTGGACCTCGATAAGAACGACCGCATCGATGCCTGGATTATTGCAGACAGGCTGCGTTTTGGAAGGCTGCCGATGACCGTTGTCGCCCAAGAGCAGTACATCGCTCTTCAAAGACTGACCCGCATGCGGTTTCACCTCGTCCACAACCTGACACGAGAGAAGCAGTACTTTCTCCAGCACCTGTTCTACAAGTGCAGTGCGTTCTCCGCGGAGGTGGAGAGCTCCGCCTTCGGCCATGCCATCACTGAATTGCTCCTTGAGAAATACAGCCTGGATGAGATCAGCTCGATGGATGTGGCGGATTTAGCCGACTACCTCAAGGATAAGGGCCGTAATCGATTCCCTGATCCGGAGGGTGTAGCGAGGTGCATCCAGAAAGCCGCGCGTGCTTCCTATCGTCTCTCAAAAGTCGTCGAGGACTCCATCGATATCATCCTGGGCACTTCTATCGAAGCCATTCGAAGTACGCAGAAGCAAATCAAGGAGCTCGACAAGGCGATTGAACGCATTATCGCCGGCTTACCCGGTGAAAACGTCCTGAAGACGATTCCCGGTATCGGCCCGATCTACAGCGCTGGTATTATCGCCGAAATCGGTGACATCCATCGCTTTGACGATCAAGCCGCTCTGGCGAAGTACGCTGGGCTTACTTGGCGAAAGAATCAGTCTGGCAAGTTTGAAGCCGAAGAAACGTCCCGTATTAAATCCGGCAACCGGTTTCTGCGTTATTACCTGGTTGAAGCTGCCAACTTGGTAAAGAACCGCGACGCAGAATTCGGAGAGTACTACCGGAAAAAATACAACGAAGTCACGAAGCACCAACACAAACGCGCCCTCGTCTTAACCGCAAGAAAACTTGTGCGTCTGGTCGATGTGCTGCTACGCAACGACCAAGTCTACACGCCGCGGAGGAAGGTGACTAACGCCTAAAGCTTCTCACCTACTTTCTGCGAAGCCCATTGGGAATTCCCAGTAAAATCGAGGTATATCCTGGAAAAATCACTCGATTTTACTCAGGGTTTATTTCGTGATGCCATTTTTCCTGACTCAAAGCGATTTTCCATCAAAAGAATTTCCAATTACCGCGAATCAGGGACTTGACATCTTACCGCTGGAC
>NZ_BIMH01000114.1 GCF_004000985.1 Paenibacillus validus NBRC 15382
CACGAACATCATCAGGCATAAGGTATGGGATGAGCTTGCAAAACAAAGCGAAGTCCAATCAACTACACGGACGTACCATTGTAAATGATGCGGGTGCATGGAAGGAAAGTGAGTCGTCTTACCGTGGGAGGTCTCATGGACGTGAGGAGATGGACTTCGAATCACGGTTGAAACAAGATTTATCATGAGAAGTCAGCAGACGCCATAGTACCTTCTGCCGTCGACAGCAGAAGGGAAGGGCTGAACCTTAGGAGGTGATCATCAATGAATGTTACCAGAACAGGA
Source organism: Paenibacillus validus NBRC 15382 (assembly GCF_004000985.1). Classification (GTDB taxonomy): domain Bacteria; phylum Bacillota; class Bacilli; order Paenibacillales; family NBRC-103111; genus Paenibacillus_G; species Paenibacillus_G validus. The sequence continues at coordinate 286 of NZ_BIMH01000114.1, forward strand.
GCAAAGGGCAGCCAACTTCGAAAAGAAGGCTCCACGCAGAAAGATAGTGCGGAACACGAAGGATATGCGGGAGTGCACATTCCTGAGAGGATAGCTGAAAAGGACGATGCCAACACAAGCAAGTCGGGGGATAAGTTGCTTGAGAAGATCGTGAGCCGAGACAACCTGAACGAAGCGTTCAAGCGAGTCAAAGCGAATAAGGGAACGCACGGAGTCGACGGGATGGGAGTAGATGAACTTCTACAATATCTCAGAGAAAACGGTGAAACCATCAAACAACAAATCCTGGACGGCAAATACCGTCCAAATCCCGTTCGACGGGTCGAAATCCCGAAAGAGAACGGAAAGAAAAGAAATCTGGGAATCCCAACGGTGGTGGACCGATTCATCCAGCAGGCTATTGCCCAAGTGTTGACACCGATCTACGAAAAGCAATTTTCGGAGAACAGTTACGGCTTCCGCCCGAAACGGAAAGCACACGATGCGATCCGGAAAAGTCAGGTGAATATTGATGATGGCTATGAACATGTCGTCGACATGGATCTGGAGAAATACTTCGATACGGTCAACCAAAGTAAGCTGATCGAAGTGCTGTCTAGAACCATAAAGGACGGACGAGTCATATCGCTCATTCACAAATATCTGAAGGCTGGCGTGGTCGTTAAACACAAATTCGAAGAAACGGAACTCGGCGTGCCACAGGGAGGGAACCTAAGTCCAATCCTGAGCAACATCATGTTAAATGAATTGGATATGGAACTAGAGAAGAGAGGACATCGTTTCGTTCGTTATGCAGACGACATGCTCATCTTCTGCAAGAGCAGAAGGAGCGCGGAACGAACATTGACAAATATCCTCCCCTTCATCGAACAGAAATTGCTCCTCAGGGTGAATCGAGAAAAGACGGTTGTGGATGAAGCGAAAAGAATAAAGTTTCTTGGCTTCTCATTCTATAGCCGAAAGGGACAAACAAAGGTCAGGATACATCCTAAATCGATCTCCAAGATGAAAGCCAAAGTAAAAGAGCTGACGTCGAGAAGTAACGGTATGGGGAACGATGACCGGGCAATGAAACTCAAACGGTACATCACGGGGTGGGTGAACTACTTCAAGATTGCCGATATGAAGAAGTTGCTCCAAACGACGGACGAATGGATGCGAAGGCGAATTCGAATGATTTTCTGGAAACAATGGAAACGGGTGAGAACAAGATTCGATAGATTGAAGTCACTTGGAATCCATGATCAGAAGGCATGGGAATACGCAAACACAAGAAAGGGCTATTGGCGAACGTCCAACAGCCCGATCCTCGCAACATCCCTCAACAACACCACAATTAAGAATCTGGGATTCCTATTCTTTTCAGATTATTACCGGCAAGTCACTGTGTAAACTTAGGAACCGCCGTATACCGAACGGTACGTACGGTGGTGTGGGAGGTCGGCTACTCAAATAATGAGTAGCCTCCTACCCGAT
>NZ_BIMH01000115.1 GCF_004000985.1 Paenibacillus validus NBRC 15382
TAGTTACCCCTGAAAAAGTCGGGCTATTTTGACAAAATAAAAAGGAATTCGGCACCTCAAAATGGAAATTGTTATTGTCCAGATAACAATCCATCCATCCCCGAGGGAAGAATTCCTTTGTTTAAGGAGTTCAACGCAGAGCCTCGGGAATCCTTCCTTGAGGTGATGAAAATGTTGAAACTTCGTGACGAGCAAATAACGATGTGGGATGCGATTCTTCCGGAAGCTGTTAGAACGCTGCCGGCCGAACTTGCCATCATCGATCGCTTGCTGGACGACGAAAAATTTCTTCAACCATTCGCGAAGCTGCATCCGAAAGGCAAGAAGAGCGGTCGCCCTACGCTGGCGATCGAGAAGTACATCCGTCTTATGGTCTTGAAACACAAATATAATTTGGGCTACGAGTCGCTCGTGAAGGAAGTTGGCGACAGCATCACCTGGCGAATGTTCTGCCGTATTGCCATCGATGAGAAGATGCCGGATCCGTCCACGCTCATCTATGCCCGCAAACGCTACGGCGATAAAATCGCCCAGGACATCAACGCTGCGCTTATCAAACAGTGTGAAGAAAAAGCGATTCTGAAAACCCGTAAATTCCGTACAGACACGACTGTCGTGGAATCCGACATTCATCACCCGACAGATGCTACGCTATTGCAGGATGGTGTGAAGGTCATCACGCGAATGATTCAGAAAATCCGCAAGGTCGCTTCCCACGCCGTTCAAGGCTTTGAAGATCGTACGGCTGAAGTTAAAGAAAAGATTCTGTCCATCGCCAAAGTACTGCGGCGTCGCACACGGGAATCGTGGGAAGAAGTTGACAAGATTACGCAAAGCGTAATCGAAGTAACCGACAGCGTCGTAAAGGGTGCACAAAGCGTCGTAGAAAAACTGCAAGACAAGGGCAAAACGGCCGTTCAGCAAAGCAAAGCAAAACTGTCGGCGGCGGTCGAGCTTACCGGGAAACTGCTGGAACAAGCCAGACAGGTCGTCTCCGGCAATCGTATCATCGCCGATCGTATCGTCAGCTTCTTTGACCCCGAAGCCAGGCCGATCAAGAAGGGCAAGCTAGCCAAAGGCACGGAGTTCGGATACAAGGTGCGAATCGACGAGACGGAAAGCGGCTTCGTCACCGGTTACGCCGTCTATGAGGGAAATCCCTCTGATGACGAATTGCTTGTTCCCGCCATAGAAGCACATATCAAGCAGTTCGGCAAAGCACCGCAGGCCGTAGCCACCGACCGCGGCTTCTCAAGCAAGAAGAATGAAGCAGCCATTACTGAACTTGGTGTAAAGCGAGCCAGCTTGCCGCGAAAGGGCAAGAAAGGCATTGCCCGCACGGAGTACGAAAACGAAAAATGGTTTAAGGACTTGCAGCGTTACCGTGCAGCCGGAGAAGCGAAGATTAGTCTTCTCAAGCGCAAGTACGGTTTGAACCGCAGCAGGTACCGGGGCTTTGCTGGCTCAAAATGCTGGGTCGGCTTCGGAATCCTGACCCACAATCTGCAAAGAGCAGCAAAAATGCTTCAAAACTAAGGTAGAAATAGAAATCCGGGGGAACCGA
>NZ_BIMH01000116.1 GCF_004000985.1 Paenibacillus validus NBRC 15382
CTCAACTTTCGCAGCTTAATTTGGGCAGATAAGCCTTGATGTGACTAGGCAAAGCGGCAATCCATTGTTGAAGTTGTTTTTCGATTAATGTTGTGATCTTTTTGCTTGCTCCCTTAGCTACAGTTTCAAGGATCTCAATGAGCTGTTTTAATGCAATGGCCCAATCGATTTGACCGATTTCATCGCAGAGCAGATGAAATAAGCCGCCCAAAGTGCGCTTGTCCGTACTTTGACGATGTTGCCATGCTAACAAGATGTATCGCGAAAATACGATCGTCGTATGACTGATCAAGAGATCATAAGAACGACCCTGGAACTCCTTTTGAAGTCGCAACAGCGATTTTGTGCACTTAAAGAACACCTCGATGTCCCAACGGATTCCATAAATCCGGATGATCTCTTCCACAGGAAGCGACAGGTCGGTGCACAGGATAGCAAGCCATTCCTTTTTGTTCGAACGGTGGCGCACGAAGACGATTGTGACGGGAATTCCCGGGGATAACTGCGTACGGATCGATCGCAGAATGCCTTTCTTGTTCCCCTCAACAGGCATAGCCTTGTAGTAAAGCTCATGCAGAGTGAGTCGACGTCCATGGATGAGATAACGCTTTTTATCCGCTTTGACCATGCCGATGACGTCCAGACCGCGAGCAAGCATCGCATGAATGAGCGGAGCATGCGTAAACCAACTGTCCATCAGCACGTACGATGCCTGCACGCCAGCAGAAAGCGCACGATCAATCATGGCGGGAATCACTTCCGGCGCAGGCAAGAGGGCCTCCATTCGCCGCTTGTAGCCAGACGTACGCTTATCGATCTTTTCCATGATGCCGTTCACTTGTGACTTGAGTGAAGCAAGCAAGGAAAAGTCAACGGGAATAAACGTATGGCCGTCCGACCATCCGAGCGTGAGCATTCGAAAGCCTTTGTAGTAGCAACCGGTTGCATGGTCTTTGAATCGGGAAAGTAGCTCGACCGCTTTGCTGCGATTGCGCTCATACATGGAATCATCGACCACAAATACGGATATACGGTCCTCTCCGGTCAAAGGATGCACCTTACCAATAGTGAAAGAACTCAACGAGGATAAGAATCGGCGCCATGCGTAACCGCTGTGATTGAGAAAGCGATACACCGCGTCTTTGCCGGGATACGTCTCGCCCTTAAGGCTTTCTAGCAAACGAAACCAGTTCTTATGATGGAATAAGAGGATAAAGACAAGCTGGAACAGGTATGAGCACGTGAAGCCGAACTTTTTCTTGAAGCCCGCTGTTCTCAAGTGCTGTAGCATCTTTAATTCCTGAAATGCAGATCTGATTTCATTTGGAAGTTGATTCGGCTCTACGGTTTGGCCTATCATAGAGAGGACACCTCTTCTGTATGGTAGTGATGATCTCGACAATCTCACTTTACCAAAAAGAAGCGGTGTTTTTCTATTTTTGCAACCTTCATATTCAATCTGCAATTTTTACTGTCACATCAATGCTCTATGCCGGTTTTCGCTCTGCGAAAGTTGAG
>NZ_BIMH01000117.1 GCF_004000985.1 Paenibacillus validus NBRC 15382
CCATTCCTGTAATGAAGTAATTTGCTCTTTGAAAAGAAAAAGCGCCTCCTGTATGCTGGGTCTTGGAATGGTGGCCATTCACTGCCCTAATTAGAAGGAGGACGCTCAATATGAAGTATAAACTGAAACAGAAGCAGAATCAACGAATTACACGAATTACCGAATCGACACTGGTAGTTGGCGCAGATATCGCGAAGAAGGTACACGTCGCAAGAGCCGTAGATTTTCGCGGGATTGAACTCGGGAAGGATTGCACTTTCCATAACGATCAGAATGGGTTGGCGAAGCTGGTAACGTGGATGAAGGAGCTTGAGCAGGCACATGGGAAAACAGACATTGTGTTTGGCATCGAGCCTACTGGACACTACTGGTTTCCGTTAGCTGCATATCTACAAGAGCAAAATATTCAGATCGTTGTCGTCAACCCGCATCATGTGAACAAGACGAAAGAGCTTGAGGATAACTCACAGACGAAGAGCGACTATAAGGATGCTAAAGTCATCGCGGATCTTATTCGAAACGGAAAATACTCCGAACCGAAACTGCCAACGAAGGAATATGCGGAACTGCGGATCCTAATGAATCTTCGGGAAAAGGTATCGGCCAGCCTAACGCAAGTAAAGGGCCGTATCAGTAACTGGTTTGACCGGTTCTTCCCCGAGTACGCTAACGTGTTCAAGCAATGGGAAGGTAAGGCATCGCTGATGACGATGCGGGCGTTCCCCATGCCATCAGACATCGTCTCCAAGGGAGCTAGAGACGTCCTGGCTCACTGGAAGACAGAAGTGAAGCGTGGCGTGGGTATCAAGCGCGCGGAGAAGTTAGTAGCCGCTGCAACGGTCTCCATTGGGTTGACGGAAGGTTGTATGGCGGCTCGAATGGAATTAAGCACGTTGCTGGGTCAATATGATCTATTTAGTAAGCAATTGGAAGAGATTATGACTAAGGTCCTGGAGATCCTTGAGAACATCCCGGGAGCGGCATACATGCTCTCTGTTCCGGGGATTGGAGCCATTACCGTAGCTGGATTACTAGCTGAAGTTGGTGACCTGAACAACTACGACCATGGTCAACAGATTATCCGGCTCGCTGGGCTGAATCTCAAAGAAAACAGCTCGGGAAAGCGGAAAGGCAAGACAGGAATTAGCAAGCGCGGACGCTCACGGTTACGTGCGTTGCTGTTTCGGGCAGTGATGCCGATGGTAGCAAAGAACGAAGCGTTCAAGGCGCTTCACAAGCACTACACGACGCGGAGTCAAAATCCACTGAAGAAAAAGCAGTCCCTAATAGCCTTATGTGGGAAACTGATTCGAGTTTTGCATACGTTGGGGACAAAACAAAGAGAGTACAATGCAATCGACGTAATAGGCCCTGCGCGGCAGATCCAGATGCAGCAAGTGGCCGCTTAAAACAAAGAAGCAGACAGCCTGTAAATCGCTTATTCACATGTGTACAACTTAGACAACGGAAGCACCGGAGAAGCCGAAGTACTACATTCAATAAGGGCTAAGACCCCGT
>NZ_BIMH01000119.1 GCF_004000985.1 Paenibacillus validus NBRC 15382
TAAAGAAGGATGGCCTGTTTCTTTATGACCGCTAATTGCGAAATAAAGTCACTCTTTTTTAGTGCTGCTCACTAATATTCATTTTAATACACATCACGTTGGTAACGCCCTTGCTCTTGCATATCATTTAAATACGCTTCGGCAGCTTCACGGGTCATCGAACCTTCTTTTTCAATAACGCTAATTAGAGTATTGTGGACGTCTTTCGCCATATATTGCTTATCTCCACAAACGTAGAAGTATGCTCCATTATTTAGCCACTCAAACAATTCCTTACTGTTTTCAAGCATTTTATGCTGTACATATACTTTTTCCGCCGAATCACGGGAGAACGCAACCTCTAATCTTGTCAATACCCCATCTTTTTGATATTTTTCCAGCTCGTTTTGATACAGGAAATCCGATGCTGAATGCTGATCTCCAAAAAATAGCCATGATCTACCTGATGCTGCATTCACTGCACGTTCCTGGATAAACGAACGGAATGGTGCAATACCTGTCCCAGGACCAACCATAATAATATCTTTATCTGGGGACTCTGGTAGATTAAAGTGTTTGTTTTGTTGAATAAATACTGGAAGCGTATCTCCCTCTTGAAGACGTTCAGCACATAAAACAGAACAAACTCCTTTGCGCTTCCGTCCGTGAGCTGTGTAGCGCACAGCACCGATGGTTAGATGCACTTCCTCGGGATTAGCGGTAATGCTGCTAGCAATTGAATATAGCCGTGGCGGCATTTTTCTTAATAAAGAGACAATCTCTTGGGCAGAAGCTTTCCATGGACCAAAATCTCGTAACAAATCGAGCAAATCACGTCCGTCGATATATTCTTTCAGTTGATTTAGATTTTCATCGGATACCAGCTTTTGTAGCTCTTCATTTTCTGATAATTCCGCTGCCTGCTGGATAATTTTTTTCGTCAATAACGTAATTTCAAAGTGTCTTGCTAACGCTTCTTTTAAGGGAAGTGTATCCCCTTGCTTATTAACTGAAACAGACAGTTCTGCATCCCATTTCATTTCCTCAAGAAGGGAAGCCACTAGTTCCGGATCATTCTCAGGGATAATACCAAGGCAATCACCTGGGACATATGAGAGGTCAGATCCTTTTAACGATAGCTCGAGATGCCTCGTTTCTTTATTAGAACCTGCTCCATTTAAATTTACATTTTTGAGAACTTTCGCTTGAAATGGATTTGTTCTTGAATATGTTGTTGGCACTACAGTAGAAGATTGCATAAATTCACCTCAAAAAGTTGTTTATTATGTAGGATAGCACAAGAAGAGAAAATCAGAAATGTTTTTCTAGTACATTTTTTATTA
>NZ_BIMH01000120.1 GCF_004000985.1 Paenibacillus validus NBRC 15382
TCATAGCTTCGGTGGTGTGTTTAGCCCCGTTACATTTTCGGCGCAGAGTCACTCGACCAGTGAGCTATTACGCACTCTTTCAATGGTGGCTGCTTCTAAGCCAACATCCTGGTTGTCTGTGCAACTCCACATCCTTTCCCACTTAACACACACTTGGGGACCTTAGCTGATGATCTGGGCTGTTTCCCTCTTGACAATGGATCTTAGCACTCACTGTCTGACTCCCGGGATAACGTCTGTGGCATTCAGAGTTTGACTGGACTTGGTAACCCTTGGCGGGCCCCGCACCCAATCAGTGCTTTACCTCCACGACGCATCTCCCGAGGCTAGCCCTAAAGCTATTTCGGGGAGAACCAGCTATCTCCGAGTTCGATTGGAATTTCTCCGCTACCCCCACCTCATCCCCGAATTTTTCAACATTCGTGGGTTCGGGCCTCCAGTGCGTGTTACCGCACCTTCACCCTGGACAGGGGTAGATCACACGGTTTCGGGTCTACGCCTACAAACTATTTCGCCCTATTCAGACTCGCTTTCGCTGCGGCTACGGCTTCTCACCTTAACCTTGCTTGCAAACGTAACTCGCCGGTTCATTCTACAAAAGGCACGCCATCACCCATGAACGGGCTCTGACTTCTTGTAAGCACACGGTTTCAGGTTCTTTTTCACTCCGCTCCCGCGGTTCTTTTCACCTTTCCCTCACGGTACTGCTTCACTATCGGTCACCAGGGAGTATTTAGCCTTGGCAGATGGTCCTGCCGGATTCAGACGGGGTTTCACGTGTCCCGCCCTACTCAGGATACGCCTAGGGTGTTCGCAGACTTTTGGTTACGGGGCTTTTACCCTCTATGGCCGGCCTTTCCAGACCTGTTCGCCTAACCTGCTGCACCCATGACGGCGTCCTACAACCCCAAGGAGCAAGCTCCTTGGTTTGGGCTAATCCGCTTTCGCTCGCCGCTACTGACGGAATCACTTTTGTTTTCTTTTCCTGAGGGTACTTAGATGTTTCAGTTCCCCTCGTATGCCTCCTATGCAGCTATGTATTCACTGCATGGTACGTGAGTATTACCTCACGCGGGTTCCCCCATTCGGACATCCCCGGATCAATGCCTGCTTACGGCTCCCCGAGGCGTTATCGTTGTTCGCCACGTCCTTCTTCGGCTCCTGGTGCCTAGGCATCCTCCGTGTGCTCTTTATAGCTTATCCAGCTATCACTTGTACGACCGAAGTCGCACCGGATTTTGATTCAGCATTGTTGCTTTGTTTCGTTTATCCAGTTTTCAAGGAACAA
>NZ_BIMH01000121.1 GCF_004000985.1 Paenibacillus validus NBRC 15382
ATAATGCTCCCATAGGTTGAGACACAGGGGAGTGAAAAATAAGTTATAATGAAGCTATGGAAAAACGGAACCGATATACCTCAGAGTTTAAGACAAAGGTCGTCCTGGAGGTCCTTCGAGAGGAGCAGACCGTCAACGAGATCGCAGCCAAATATGAATTGAGCCCAGTCATGATCAGCCGGTGGAAGGCTGAATTCCTTGAGCGTGCCTCCATGGTGTTCGAGAAGAAGACCAGTGAAGCCGACAAACTGAAAAAGGAGTACGAGAGCAAGCAAGAGCATCTAGAAAAGCTGGTCGGCCAACTCACAGTTGAGGTTGACTGGCTCAAAAAAAAATCTGGCCTCAAATGAACCGCTGGAAGCCCGGAAAGCGATGGTAGAGCGCGACCATACCGAGATCACAGTGAAGCGTCAGGCAAACCTGCTGAGTGTGAACAGAACGAGCGTATACCGTCCGAGCAAGGAGCAACAAGAAAGCGAAGAGAATGTGCAGCTCATGCATCGAATCGATGAGATCTATATGAAGCACCCTTACTTCGGTTACCGACGCATGACAAATTTTCTTCGGGACCAGGGCTCCGAGATCAATCGTAAGCGCGTACGCCGTCTGATGCAGCTCATGGGTCTGGAGGCGATCTATCCGAAGCCAAACTTGAGCAAACGCCTCCATGCCAAGTACACGCGTCCTTATCTACTTCGCGGCTTAACGATCGACAGGCCCAATCAGGTCTGGGGAATCGATATCACCTATCTAAGGATGGGCAAAGGATTTATGTACTTGTTCAACATCATTGATTGGTACAGCCGCAAGGTGATTGATTATGAGCTGTCCAGTACGCTCGAAAAGGGCTTTGTTATGAGATGCCTTAAACGCGCATTCAGCCGCTGCAAGCCGGAGATCATGAACAGCGATCAAGGTTCGCATTTTACTAATGCGGATTATCTGGATCTGTTAGAAAAGGAAGGCGTCAAAGTATCGATGGACGGTAAGGGCCGGGCAACGGACAACAGCCGCACGGAGCGTTACTTTCGGTCGCTCAAATACGAATGTATCTTCCTCAATGAATTTGAAGACCCTCGCGCGCTGCGCAAAGGGATAGCTCGCTATGTCCAGTTTTACAATCAGGATCGTCCCCATCAGTCTCTTAATGGGGATAAGCCCTGTCAATTTTATGCCCAAAATGTCGAAAAAATCGCATCCTAATTTAATAGATTACGAGATTGGAGGACATAACTTATTCCTCAAAAAATCGTGTCTTGACAATGGGGAGCATTACA
>NZ_BIMH01000122.1 GCF_004000985.1 Paenibacillus validus NBRC 15382
GATATTATAATGAAGAAAAATGAATTCGCCGCTCTTGGTATCGAGGACAACCTCGCCGAAGCTTTGCACAAATTCGGGTATGCTGAGCCCACCCCTATCCAGAAGGAAGCCATCCCCGCCGTTCTCTCAGGCGCCGACCTGATTGCGCAGGCGCAAACCGGAACAGGTAAAACGCTCGCTTTCGTCCTGCCGATGCTGGAAACGGTACGTCCCGAAAGCCCGAACGTGCAGGCGCTGATCGTAACGCCGACCCGAGAGCTGGCGATTCAAATAACGGATGAAGTCAAGCGTTGGGCGTCCTTTAAAGAGCTGAGCGTGCTATCGGCTTACGGCGGACAAGACGTGGAAAGACAAATACATAAGCTCGAGGGCAGCGTACATATTATAATTGCAACGCCCGGCCGCTTGCTCGATCATATCCGCCGCGGCACCGTTAAACTGCATAAGCTGTCGATGCTGGTGCTGGATGAAGCCGACCAAATGCTGCATATGGGCTTCTTGTCGGAAGTGGAGGAAATTATCTCCGTTACCCCATCCAGGAGACAAACGTTATTATTCTCGGCCACTATGCCTCCGCGTATCCGGCAATTAGCCAAGGAATATATGCGGCCGCCTGTTGAAATCGAAGTGAAAGCGAAACGCGTGACGCTGGATGAGATCGAACAAGTCGTTATTCAAACGACAGACCGCGGGAAGTTCGAGGCGTTATGTAAAATTATTGACGAAGAAAATCCGTATCTCGCGATGGTTTTTTGCCGGACGAAGCTGCGGGCCAGCAAGCTGCGCACCGAGCTTGCCGAGCGAGGGTATTCCTGCGATGAGCTGCACGGGGATTTGACGCAGGCCAAACGCGAACAGGTGATGAAGCGGTTCCGCGACGCCAAAATTCAGCTGCTCGTCGCCACCGATGTGGCTGCGCGCGGGCTGGATGTGGAAGGCATTACCCATGTCATCAACTACGATATCCCGCATGACGCGGAAAGTTATATTCACCGCATCGGCCGCACCGGGCGAGCGGGTCAGACCGGCAAGGCGATGACGTTCGCCGCTCCGCGAGACGGGGCTTATCTGGAGCTGATCGAGCGCGGAATTAAGGCGACGCTGTCCAAGCGCTCAGGCCGCGGGCAGCAGGCGGATGCTGGCGGAGCGGCGGAGCGGCCGGGACGCGGCGGCGCAGAGCGCCAAGGGCACGGGAC
>NZ_BIMH01000123.1 GCF_004000985.1 Paenibacillus validus NBRC 15382
CGGTTTAAACCCGTAACTTTAGAGTCTTACACCCTTATTCACACGATTGCGTAATTTCTCATTGATTTACGTCGTTGTCGCTCGTTGTCGCCCTTGACATGGAGCCTCCAGCGGGCATGATTTTTCGCGATAGGGCGATGCGGATAACACATGCATCGCGAGGCTAACAAGCCTATCATGCCCGCCCCTCCATGTAAAGGGCTTTATCCATCATACCTTAATCACAAGCGGTTTTACGGCTTGCTGATGCATAGCTTGATGAAATTCCTGCGGGGATAGATCATACAAACTTCCATGGATCCGCCGCTGATTATAAAACAAGAGATAGTCAGATACGATACGGTATGCATCCTGATAACTCTCAAATTCATGCCTGGAGAGACACTCTTGTTCTAAAATGGCATGAAATGCTTCGATATGCGCATTTTTATTCGGCGTTTTCGGAGGAATACGTTCATGTTCTACACAATACTCCAGGCATGCTTCTTCAAAAGCATGGCTGATAAATTGCGGGCCGTTATCGGTACGAACCACGGGCAGCTGATCTTTCTCAAAGAGCCGCCGTTTCCATAACGCTCTCTGCAGGATTTGCGCAGCATGCTTCCCTTCACAAGAGAGGCCCATGTGGTAGTCGATAATCGATCGGTCGTAGACGTCAATCAGGCTGAGCAAGAAAAAGAAACGCTGCTCAGCTGCAATATAGCCGTATTTCACGTCCATCTCCCAAAGCTGATTCGAAGCGCAAATCTCACGGTTGTTCGCCAGCTTTCGGGGATATTGGATTCGCTTCCGGCGTTGTGGCTGCAGGATGCCCAGTTCCTGACACAGCCGGTATACTTTTTTCTTGTTAATGATCAGCCCATACTGTCGTTTCAGGCATACGGTTAATTTACGGTAACCGTAAGTCGCTTCTTCCCCGGCAATAAGCTCCATCAGCCATTCCTTGATCTGCTCATCGCTGACGGGACGCCGCTTATGATCCAAGGAAAAGCCGGGAATCGGCCGTCCGCCGTTATACACTCGCTCTTGCTTGAAGTGTTTCTTCCGGTAATAGTACGTCGCTTCACTGACGCCGACGATTCGCAGCACCACTGCAGCTTTATAACCCCGCGCAATCCATTT
>NZ_BIMH01000124.1 GCF_004000985.1 Paenibacillus validus NBRC 15382
AACAATAGACAATTCTTGGTTAGGAAGCCCGTTTGCCAGTTAATTTGGATGCCGGCAGCACGCCGGCCTTGGCGATTCCAGTCATGTGATCCCCGTCGGCGGCAACTTCGAATTTCAGATTTAAGCGCATTGGTTTCGTAATTCGCAGCGACCAGGTAAGCTTGTTGTCCTGAAGTACGGGGTTCAAAAACTCGACCGTCTCCTCCCCTTGTGTTGCCTTGCCTTGGATCGTCCCATTACTTGTTGATATTGAGAGCTTGACTTGCAATTTCCCAACCGGCGTAGCGATTGTCGTATCCCAATCCCCGTCGAAGACAGATGCCTGTGTGATTTCATGCAGGGTGCCGTAAGTCATCGCCGCTTTGTTCGCCGCGATGCTCAGTTCGGCACCCGTCAAGGACTTATAAGTGCTAGGCGCAATTCCTGTTTATCGCCAAACCGTTCCCCTCCGTTCAAATTCGAACAACCGTTCTACCACGTGTGCGATACGTGGTCCAAGTTCACGTTCCAGCAGATACAGAGCTACATCGAGTCCCGAAGTTACGCCGCCGCCGGTAACCAAGTTGCCGTCGTCCACTACGCGTGCTGAGACGGGAATGGCCCCGGTTGCTCCAAGTAAATCCATGCCTAGATGATTCGTTACCGCCGGTCTGCCTTCTAGCAACCCTCCCATGGCCAGCAACAGTGAGCCGCCGCATACCGTTGCGACTACGTTGTCTTTTTGCCCAAGTGCCTGCCCAATCATACCGGTCAATTCTGTATTCATTGCCCGAGCTAGAATAGCCGGGATCGAATCCGGGCCATCTCCTTCGACGTCACCCGATGCGCCAGGCACGAGAATGATGTCCGCACGTTCCGGGTTCAGTCTGCCGCTCGCTTCAATTTTTAATCCGTTGATGCCGCTAGTCACGGATCTTTGCCCTTCCGCGGTGACGAATTCTACGCTTAATGCGTTTTCTGCATTCATTGCAGCGGCGCAAAAAACCTCGTAGGGTGCAATGGCATCCAAAAGGTCGAAGCCATCAAAAAGCACGATTTGAACCGTCAACATAAATAAATCCCCCTCCAAAGTCATTT
>NZ_BIMH01000125.1 GCF_004000985.1 Paenibacillus validus NBRC 15382
TTACATGGTTGGGTCCGTACTATTTGTCCACTACCGGTGTGCCGTATGTATGGAATGTGGAGATCGTAGGCGTCAGCCAAGCCTGCCCTCTGGCGCGTTCTGCCTGGCTCCAGGTGATGGTCTCCGCATCCGGCGCATAAATGAAATAGCCTCCGGTACAGACCTCAATTCGGTTTCCGCCCGGCTCATAGCAGTACAGGAAGAAGGTTTGCTGAATCGCATGCTTTGCGGGTCCGCCTTCGATATAGATGTCATTGTCGATATAAATGTCTGCGGCCCGTAAGATTTCTTCCCGCGTATCAACGAGAAAGGCAAGATGGTGGAGTCTTCCCCGGCTGTTCGTGGAATCAACCGTGTAAACCAGCTCATAAGATTTCTGCCCCGAATACAGCCATGAACCGGCATGCTCCCCGCTGTCGAGCACAATCTGCTCGCTTACTTTCATACCCAAATGATCCTGCAGGAACTTGCTCGTCGGCTCGACTTTCTGTGCCAGATAATTGATGTGATCCAGCTGGCGGACGCCTACCCCGTTGCCGGTATATTTTTGCGGCTGGTTCTTCAGGATGGGGCGTAAATGTTCAGGCGCTTTATACTTTTCCGTTTCAAAGTAAAGCTCCATAGCATGCCCGTCGGGATCGCGAAATTGGTAGGACTTCCCATGACCGAAGTCGCCTTCACTCCAACCGATGCCATAACCGCTTTTGTCGATGGCCGCCGCACGCCGTTCCAGCGCTTGCGGCGATGTCGTGCGTATCGCGGTATGTCCGATCCCCGGTTCCTTGGACTCGGTCAATTTCATACAATAAGACTCATAATTCCCGAATCCGCGAAGAAATACAGATTGCCCCTCACGTGCCACTTCCTGCATACCCAGAATATTCGTGAAAAAGGCAACGCTTTCATTTGGCTTCGGCGTCAGCAGTTCAACATGCCCCAGATGCGCAATATCTCTGACCTGTTCGTTAAAAGTATCCAT
>NZ_BIMH01000126.1 GCF_004000985.1 Paenibacillus validus NBRC 15382
ATCAGAGGTCACTTCTAACGCTTGAGTAAGTGCCTTTGAGATTGCTTGATAAGTAGGTTGTTTAGAGATTTCAAAGCTCAGTACTTCATTATTAAACAAGTCTAAAAAGGGATTAAGATAACATTTCTTCTGGATACCATTCTCATAATATTTGAATTCTGTGGTATCCGTTGTGATTTTTTGATGAGGAATAGAGGTCTTAAAACGCCTATGTAACTTGTTTTTAGCAACTGTTCCTACCTTTCCCTTGTAAGAGTTATATTTTCGTGATTTACGCCAATATGAGGTCACACGAAGTCCAAGTTTTTTCATCAATCGTTGTACTTTTTTATGATTGATATGAAATCCACGTTGCTTAAGCAATTCAACCATTGGACGATAGCCAGCATTGGGGTGTTCAGTACGAATACGAATCATCTCTTGTTCAATCTCCTTGTCTTTGTTAGGACGTTCAAAACGAGCGACCCAGTAGTAATAGGTTGCTTTAGGAAGTCCTGTAATGCTTAAGAGTACTTTGAGGGGGAACTTGAATCGTCGTTGGAGGTATTGAACAAGTCGGGATTTTCCTTCACTTGTCGTTCCAGTCGCAACCTCCTCAGTCCTTTTAAATATTCGTTTTCAATGCGTAATCTCAGATTCTCTTTTTGTATCTTGGAGAGTTCTTGGTCAGAATCACTTAACTCTGAAGTCTTCTTATTATTTAGAGGCAAATTAGGCTCTTTTCTAGGTCTTCCTCGAGTTTTAGAAAAGGAAAATTCGCCATTCTCACGATAATCCAGTACCCATCTTGCAATTTGAGCAGAATTATTGATTTTGAGTTCATTGGCAA
>NZ_BIMH01000127.1 GCF_004000985.1 Paenibacillus validus NBRC 15382
TTAACTCAACTTTCGCAGCATGAAATCGGCAAACAAGCCTTGATGTAACTGGGCAAAACGGCAATCCATTGCTGGAGTTGACGCTGTATCAGAGCCGAAAGCTTTTTGCCGGCCTTCGTGGCAATTTCGTTGATGAGATCGAGCAATTGTTGTAAGGCAACCGCCCAATCGAGCGTACCGACTTCGTCGCATAGCAAATAAAACAAGCCTCCGAAGGAGCGCGCATCGGTGCTTTGCCGATGCTGCCAAGCCAGCAGGATGTAGCGCGAAAACACAAGCGTCGTATGGCTGATCAGCAAATCATAGGAGCGGCCTTGAAACTCTTTTTGCAAACGAAGCAGTGATTTGGTGCACTTGAAGAAGACCTCAATGTCCCAGCGAATCGCGTAGATGCGGATCACGTCCTCTACGGAAAGGGAAAGGTCTGTCGTCAAAATAGCGAGCCATTCATTCTTCTTCGTACGATGACGAACGAACACCACGCGAACCGGAATGTCTGGGGCAAGCTCGGTTCGAATGCAGCGGAGAATGCCACGCTTGTTGCTCACCACAGGAAACGCTGCCGCGTACAGTTCTTTGAGCGACAGCTTCCGGCCTTGAACCAGGAAACGCTTATTGTCATTCTTGACCATGCCGATCACGTCGAGCCCGCGGGCAATGACTTCGCCAATGAGAGGCGCATGCGTAAACCAGCTGTCCATCAAGACGTAGGAGGCGGTCGCCCCTGCTGCCAAAGCGCGATCCAGCATGGACGCAATGACCTGCGGAGCCGATCGGAGCGATTCCTGACGGCG
>NZ_BIMH01000128.1 GCF_004000985.1 Paenibacillus validus NBRC 15382
AACTGTACCCCTTGTAAAGGACATTTTAAAAAAGCCTAGGCTGATTGAAGAAGATGATCTCTGTATTGAACAGGGGTCATCTTTTTTAAATTCCATTGGTATCTAAAATGGTTGTAATAGGTCATGTACTCCTTGATCTCCCGTTTTACCTCATCCAAAGTCGCACAAGGTTTGATGGAGGCCTGATCTTTGAAATGGCCAAAAAAGGATTCCTGGGGTGCGTTATCCCAGCAGTTTCCGCGTCTGGACATCGACTGTCTGAATCCCATCTTCTTAACCAGTTTCTGAAAATCCGGATGCGTATAATGGGTTCCCTGATCAGAATGGATGAAGGCACCGTCTGCTTTTTTGCACCTTCGATTTGTCTTCAGCTTTCGCAGGGTGTCGATCGCCAGGTCCATCGTGATTCGGTCTGATACATGATAAGCCAGGATTTCATTGGTTGAACCGTCCTTGATCGTTGACAAGTAGGCTTTTTTTCCTGAGCCATAATATAAATAGGTGATATCCGTCAGTAATACCTTGCCGGGGACATCCTGCTTAAATTCCCTGTTCAGCAGGTTAGGAACCACCCTGTGCTCCTGAGTTGCCTTCATCATCCGTTTATAGGGATTGGCTTTCCTGAACGGACACACAATGCCGTATTTCTTCATGATTCTCCGGATGCGTTTTAGATTGTAGACAACCTTAAATTGCCCCTCCAGTGTCATCTTGATGGAACGGGCCCCTTTTTTGCGTCTTTTGAAATGGAAGGCTTTTAGGATTATTTCTTTTACCTGTTCATCTTTCTGA
>NZ_BIMH01000129.1 GCF_004000985.1 Paenibacillus validus NBRC 15382
GCGGTATTCACCGTCAACGTCGCGCTGGTCGACGGGGTAGACAGACCGCCCGCTCCGCTCACAACGACGCGATACGTGTAACCGTTCATCCCTGCCTCGGCTCCGGTAATGCTCAGCGTGTCCGTTGATGTTCCGCTGTACACACCCGTGTCGGTAAGATTCGTGAAGCCCGTACCTGTGTCCACCTGCCATTGGTACCCCAGACCCGTTCCCGTTGCGGTTACGGAGAAGCTCGTATCGCTGCCTTCGTTAACCGACTTATCGCTTGGTTGACTTGTGATCGCTGGCGCCGTATTCACCGTCAAGGTCGCGCTGGTCGACGGGATAGACAGACCACCGGATCCGCTCACAACGACGCGATACGCGTAACCGTTCATCCCTGCCTCGGCTCCGGTAATGCTCAGCGTGTCCGTTGCTGTTCCGCTATACACACCCGTGTCGGTAATATTTGTGAAGCCCGAACCCGTGTCTACCTGCCATTGGTACGCCAGACCCGTTCCCGTCGCAGCAACGCTGAAGCTCGTATTGCTGCCTTCGTTAACCGACTGATTGCTTGGCTGACTTGTGATCGTCGGCACGGTATTCACCGTCAAGGTCGCGCTGGTCGACGGCGTAGACAGACCGCCCGCTCCGCTCACAACGACGCGATACGTGTAACCGTTCATCCCTGACGCAGCTCTGGTAATGCTCAGCATGTTCGTCGCTGTT
>NZ_BIMH01000130.1 GCF_004000985.1 Paenibacillus validus NBRC 15382
TCTCTATGCTTCCTCTTTTCCTCTGATCCGGCAGACCAGTACCTGTAATAGCCGCTTCTGGACACCCCAGCCATCTTACATAAATTGTTCACCATGCGCTCGAGTTGATATCTCTGAATAACGGAACGGATCAGGATATATTTCTGGTCAGGTGACAATGTTAGTTGTCGCTCAGCCCCCTTTCCGCAAAGCGGATCTTTTTTAACAGTTCGTTCTCCGCTTTCAATAAGCGGTTTTGAGCTTCCAGCCTGGCGTTCTTCTCCTCCAGCGTCAGTTCCCTGGTAAGAGGCCTGCCCGATGATTGGCTTCTCGTATCCTGCAAACCCAGGGCACCGTTTTCCCGGTAACTCGCGCGCCATCTGTTTCCAGAGGATTTTACTCTTTGACGTCCGATGACGTTTACGTCGAACCCGCATTCTTCAAATATCTCCCTTGGCAGCTTGCCCTTCTTATTTTCTGTGATAAAGAGTTGCTTGAATGCATCGGTATAAGTGATTCCTTTCGAACTAACGGATTTCACATACGGATTATTGGTTAATTGCTTGATTTCGTTTTCTGTAAATGTCTTTTTACTCATGATCATTTCCCCGTCCCCAATTTTCTTCAATAAACACAAAATACCCTACAGAGAGACTTTTTTAAAGTGTCTACTCTATAGGGTACAGTTTA
>NZ_BIMH01000131.1 GCF_004000985.1 Paenibacillus validus NBRC 15382
TAAGCGCAATACGCTTTTTATAAACCATTAAAAACCGTTTAAGCTGCGCCTAGTTTCGTGTTGTCTTTTTTGAACTTACGTTATAAGTTATTTTCAAGATAGTTCAATTAATCCTTGCTAATAGCCAATCGTATTGCATCAACCATTTCGTGCACCTCTCTTATGCTATGTTTTGAGACCCAGATAGGTAGATTGAATCATAGGATTATTTATTAACTCGTATGAATGACCACTTAATACAAATTTGCCTTTATCCATTATATATGCACGGTCGCTTATTTTGAGAGCGGCCTTCACATTTTGTTCAACGAGAATAACGGTCATTCCAAATTCATCTCTCACACTTTGTAGAATTTCAAGTATTTCACGAACAATTATTGGTGCAAGGCCTATCGAGGGTTCATCTAACAAAATAATCTTTGGATCCGACATCAATCCTCTTGCAATAGCAAGCATCTGTTGTTCCCCACCACTTAAGTTTCCCCCCATATTATTAAGATGTTTTTTAAGAGAGGGGAAAATTTCTAGCATTTTATCTATTTTTGATTTCATTAAGTTTTTTTTCGTTTTTTGATAGTTATGATACATACCTAATACAAGATTTTTACGGACAGATAAGCTGGAAAAAATTTGCCTTCCTTGTGGGACAAGGCTGATTCCTT
>NZ_BIMH01000132.1 GCF_004000985.1 Paenibacillus validus NBRC 15382
CTTGTAGCCGTGCGATCGTTTGTCGATGTTCTCGCTCATGCCGTTGATGGCAGACTTGCTTGAACTGAGCAGCGCGAAGTCGAGCGGCAAGAAGGTATGCCCGTCGGACCAGCCCATGGTGAGCATACGAAATCCTTTGTAATAAGCGCCGGTGGCATGATCTTTGAATCGGGCGAGCAACTCAACAGCCTTGCTGCGATTGCGTTCGAACATCGAATCGTCAACGATGAAGACGGTGTCCCGGTCGACAGACGTAAGAGTGCTGACCTTCCGTACCGTGGCGACACTGAGTGATGTCAGAAAGCGACGCCAGGCAAAGCCGGCATGATTGAGGAAGCGATACACCGCATCTTTGCCGGGAAACGATTCTCCCTTGCTGCTCTCGAGCAGACGAAACCAGTTCTTTTGATGAAACAACAGGACAAAGACGAGTTGGAACAGTCGGGCACAGCTGAAACCAAATCGCTTGCGCAACCCAGCTTGTCGAAGATGTTTCATGACGTTCAGTTCTTGAAAAGCAGACTTTAATTCGTTTGGCAGTTGATTAAGATCGGGCTGATGGTCTATCATGATGGAAGACACCTCTTCTGTTTGATAGTGATTGCTCGCACTTTCACTTTACCAAACGAAGCGGTGTTTTTCTATTTTGCAAGCC
>NZ_BIMH01000133.1 GCF_004000985.1 Paenibacillus validus NBRC 15382
TTTCAATTGAAGGAAGCTGGAATGAAAGCGCGCAGCAGATCATGTTTCATTCCCCCTACGCCTCCTACTCCGGCCATTTAACCATCTATGACGATGTCCAGATTCAACTTCGGCATCTGGTTCTCACCGGACGTCTGCAGATGCTCCCCCCCTCTTTACAAGCGGGCGAATATGGAACCTGGGTAGCGACAACTGATATAAGCTTGGCGGGGTATAGCGGCTATGTCCCACCGCAACCGCCTTCAACTTCGTTGCCGCCGGTTGGTGTATTTGTAACGTCGAATATACTGTATGGAAACTCGCGTATATAAAGAGGCAAAGCAGGCACATATCGAATGAAAAATGATCGGTATCCGGATAACGGAAAGGGGTGGCATCGGTGGACGAAAATCAGATTCATCATGTAATCGAACAAGCCTATCAATTGATTGTCTAAGCACGCCGCAACATGACTGACATTTGGCGCACTCACGTACTATTTACGCGACAATGGTGGTTGGGAGTAGGTTT
>NZ_BIMH01000134.1 GCF_004000985.1 Paenibacillus validus NBRC 15382
CCGTTTGGTGATGATGGCGGAAGGGAACCACGCGTACCCATCCCGAACACGAACGTTAAGCCTTCCAGCGTCGATGGTACTTGGACCGCAGGGTCCTGGGAGAGTAGAACGTCGCCAAGC